>CAZISM010000032.1:41854-48808 GCA_964541895.1 uncultured Cytophagia bacterium | reverse complement strand
AGGCCATCGTCGATTCGATAAAAAGGAGTGTTGCTAAAACGATGAAAAATGTCGAAATTAGAGGACTTTGGGAGAACAGAATGGATAGATCTGCTGAATTAGGGCATGCACGTATAACGACGCTGTTGCTGAAATTTTCTTTACCAGCCATCATCGGTATGCTGGTTAATGCGCTGTATAACATTGTGGATCGCATTTTCATCGGACAGGGCGTCGGACCGCTCGGCATCGCCGGTGCCACGGTCGGCTTTCCCATCATGCTGGTGCAAATGGCTTTTGGTATGCTCATCGGGCTTGGCGGCAACGCCCTGGTGTCCATCAAACTCGGACAACAGCGTAAGGCAGAAGCTGAACGCGTGCTCGGCAACGCGCTGGTGATGCTGGTCGCCGCCTCGATCACCATCACCATCCCTTCCCTGTTGTTCATGAAGCCGCTGTTGCAGCTCTTTGGCGCCAGCAGCGCGATCATGCCGTATGCCGTGGACTATTTGCGCATCATACTGTTGGGCACGGTGTTTCAGGCGGTCGGATTCGGGCTGAACAATTTTATCCGCGGCGAAGGCAATCCCAAAATGGCCATGAAAACCATGTTTATCGGCGCGGGGCTGAACACGGTGCTGGATCCGCTGTTTATTTTTGTCTTTCATATGGGCGTGGCCGGCGCGGCCCTGGCCACGATCATCTCCCAGGCCGCCACCATGGTGTGGGTGTTGAGCTATTTTCGCTCCCGCCACAGCTTGCTCAAGCTGTCACGGGCCAACCTGCGTGTGCATAGCGAGATCGCCAAAAAAATACTCCTGATCGGATCGGCGCCGTTCAGCATGCACATGGTGGCCAGCGTGATCAACGCCATTCTCAACAACCAGCTGCAGCGCTACGGCGGCGATCTGGCCCTTTCCGTTATGGGCATCAACTACAGCCTGGCCATGCTGATCCTCATGCCCATTTTCGGCATCAATCAGGGCAGTCAACCGATCATCGGCTACAATTTCGGCGCTAAAAAATTCGATCGCGTCAAACAAACCGTGACCATCGCCATCCTGGCGGCCAGCGCTGTGGTCCTGCTCGGCTTTCTGGTTACGCAGCTGTTTCCCAGAGCGCTTATCCAGCTCTTTAACCACAGCGACGCGGCCTTGATCGAAATGGGGAGTCATTCAATTCGAATATTTTTTCTGGTGCTGCCTGTGGTGGGATTTCAGGTGGTGAGTGCCAACTATTTCATGGCCGTGGGCAAATCCGGCAAGGCCGTCTTTCTGACGCTGTCGCGGCAGCTGATCTTTCTCATACCGGCGGTGCTGTTGTTGCCGATGTACTTTCAGCTGGACGGGATCTGGATGGCTTCCCCTGTTTCCGATTTTCTCTCTGCTCTTTTAACCGCTGGCTTTCTCTTTTTCGAACTGCGCCACCTCGGCCAACAGCACACCGCTTCCCTGGCGAAACAGCAAGAGTGGGCAGACACCTATTAGCCGATGTCTTTATGTATGCCAAAGCGAACCGCGGTCATGGGTGCGCGACCTGGCCCGGCGGCCGGGGGAGCTCTACCAGTTCAATGGCAAACTCGGCGCCGAACTGGGCGAGAAATTCCACCGATAGCGCACGAAACGCGTAGGTGATCGGCAGCAGAATGACAGAGCCGATATAGGGAATCAGCAGCAGAATGAAGCCGAGACAGCAGGTCATCAGGCCGACGAACACGACCACGGCGAGGACGACCACCTGCAGGAGGAGGACAAACAATCCGTACAGGATGAACGAGCCCAGATGATCCCAGTGCAAGGTGAGAAAGCGGCGCCAGGCTTCACCGGCCGGACAGCGGTGCTTGTACATAATGGGGATGATAAAGTGATCCTGCAGCAGCAGCACATAGGCGGCAATCAGCGCCAGTGACGCCAACAGAACAATGGTTTTCAGCACAATGGCCAGCACGGTCCATACGCTCATATCGACGGCATAGTGATGATACAATTCCTGCCACGCCTGATAGAGCAGCATTCCCACCAGGGCGACGATCGCCAATCCGATGGCCAGGCGCCACTGCCACAGAGACCAGGCCAACTCGCGAAATTCCTGCCACGGCTGCCGAATCAGGGCGCGGCGTTGCACCACATTGTCCAGAAACATGAATTTGCCGCGCGAACTCAACCACAGCAAAAGGATGATCAGCGCCAGCGCCATCAGGACCGCGATCACGATAAGCATTGACCAGGTCGGATGCTCCAGCAGCCAGTCACGTGCCTCCAGAGGCAACCGCAGCACCTCTTCCAGGTCACCAACCCTGTCCTGCTTTATTTTATTATCAAACCCACCATAGCTGTTGAGCAATTCAGAAAGAAAAGCCGTAAAGCCCAAGGTAAGCCAGAGCCCGAGATCAAAAGGTCGAAACAGAACCGACAACATGCGTTGCCAGGCCCTGGATAACGGCGTGATGTATTCAATGGCCATGGATCCCTCCCGGAGGATGAGCGCAGGTGCAGTACAACCTGAGTTGAGCGATTCATGCTCAAATGCCGCGGAAGCGAGATGCTTCGGCACACCAACCGCTCAGTTAAGAAATAAATTACATTATTTGCATCAGGATTGCAATATTTTTAAAAAATACTTGCATTTCTGCCTAAATATTAGTAATATGATTATATTTAATACATATCAGGAGCTGTAATGAAGATCACCTATAAAGGCGACTATGCGCTGAAAGCGATCCTGGACCTCTCCTTTCGTCATGAAACGGGTCAGGTTGTTCCGCTGGTGGATATTGCCAAACGGCAAAACATACCGGAAAAGTATCTGGAACAGATCATGCTCGTTCTCAAAGGAGCAGGGCTGGTGGACAGCAAGCGCGGCATAGGTGGTGGATTTTATCTGCGCAGGCCGCCGCAAGAGATCACCGTCGGCCAGGTCGTCCGTCTGATTGAAGGACCGGTGGAGCCCATCGTATGCGGCAAACAGCAGCACGACGGCTCGTGCGGCGAGGAAGCCACATGTGCTTTCAGGGAGGTATGGGTGAAAGTGACTGATGCGATCACCGCGATCGTGGACGATGTCACCTTCGCCCACATCATGCGACGCGTGCTGGAGATGAAAGAACAGAGAGAACCCTTGAACTATCAAATTTAACTGGAGATCATCATGTCCGACCATACCTATTCGTTTGAAACTCTGGCGTTGCATGCCGGCCAGAGCCCCGATCCTGCGACGCTGTCCCGTGCCGTACCGGTTCACCGCACCAGCTCCTACGTCTTTCGCGATGCCCAGCATGCCGCCAATCTCTTTGGCTTGAAAGAGCTGGGTTACATCTATACCCGGCTCGGCAATCCCACGCAAGATATTCTGGAGCAGCGGGTCGCGGCGCTGGAGGGTGGTGCGGCCGCCCTGGCTGTCGCCTCGGGCACCTCGGCGATCTATTACACGGTCATCAACATCTGTTCCGCGGGCGATGAAATCGTTTCCGCCAACAATCTCTATGGCGGCACCTATACCATGTTCGACAACATCCTGCCGCAGTTCAACATCACCACCAAATTTGTCGATCCGGTTGATCCGGAAAACTTTGCCAAAGCCATCACGGACAAAACGCGTTTGCTGTTCGTTGAATCCATCGGCAATCCGGCCCTTGGTGTCACGGACCTCGAAGCGGTGGCCAAAATCGCCCGCAAGCATAATCTGCCGCTGGTGGTGGACTCCACCTTTACCACGCCGTATCTGCTGCGCCCCCTTGAACACGGCGCCGATATCGTCGTTCATTCACTGACCAAATGGATAGGCGGCCATGGCACCGGCATCGGCGGCATCGTGGTGGATTCAGGCCGGTTCGACTGGACCGATAAAAAATTCAAACTCTTTAATGAGCCGGACGCCAGTTATCACGGCTTGCGCTATGCCCACGATCTGGGCGACTTGAATCCGCTGGCGTTCATTCTGCGCATGCGCCTGGTGCCGCTGCGCAATCTCGGCGCCTGCATTGCGCCGGACAATGCCTGGATTTTTTTGCAGGGGCTGGAGACGTTGCCGTTGCGCATGGAGCGTCATTGCCAGAACGCCCTGGCGGTCGCCGGGTTTCTGCAAAAACATGCCAACGTTCAGTGGGTCCGCTACCCGGGCCTGGCCTCTGATCCGTCCAACGCTCTGGCAAAAAAATATCTGAACAAAGGCAGCGGCGCCATGGTGGTCTTTGGGATCAAGGGCGGCGCGGCTTCAGGAGAAAAATTCATCAACCATTTAAAACTGTTCTCGCATCTGGCCAATGTGGGCGACGCCAAGAGCCTGGCGATCCATCCGGTCAGCACCACCCATTCGCAGCTAAGCCCGGAGCAGCAGCTGCAAGGGGGTATCACCCCCGAGCTGGTGCGGCTCTCCATCGGCCTGGAGAACATCAACGACATACTGTGGGATCTTGACCAGGCGCTCAAAGCCAGCTAAGGATCCGCAGACAAAGGCGCTGTGACGTGACCGGGCCGAGCCTCGGGCAGGAACGGAATCGCAGTGATAGCGCCCTGCATGTTATTTTTTTTGCCCGAGAGTCTAACCGCAGGGCGACCACCCTGGTCGCCCTCTCTTGTTCCGGATTTTCCGGATGAGGTTGTACAAGTGAGTTTGGAGTTGTGCTATGGCAAATATCTATTCTGACAATTCGTATTCGATCGGCCGCACGCCGCTGGTCAAGTTAAACCGTATCGCGGCCGGCAGCAGCGCCACCCTGTTGGCGAAAATCGAAGGCCGTAATCCGGCCTATTCGGTCAAATGTCGCATCGGTGCGGCCATGGTGTGGGATGCTGAAAAAAAGAAGGTGCTGACAGCGGAAAAAACTCTGGTGGAACCGACCAGCGGCAACACCGGCATCGCGTTGGCGTTTGTGGCGGCAGCGCGCGGCTATAAACTGATTCTGACTATGCCGGAAACCATGAGCATCGAGCGCCGCAAAATTTTGAAAGCCCTGGGCGCGCAGCTGATTCTGACCGAAGGCGGCAAGGGCATGCGCGGCGCTGTGGAAAAAGCGGAAGAGCTCTATCATAGCGACCCCGAGCGCTATGTGCTGTTGCAGCAATTCAAAAATCCGGCCAATCCGCACATCCATGAATTAACCACCGGCCCTGAAATCTGGGAAGACACGGCCGGAGCGGTCGATCTGCTCGTCGCCGGTGTCGGTACCGGTGGCACCATCACCGGCATCTCCCGCTGCCTCAAACGCAAGAAAAAGATCCTTTCGGTCGCTGTCGAGCCAACCGCCAGTCCGGTGCTCACGCAAACGCTGGCCGGGGCGCCGCTGCAGCCCGGACCGCACAAGATTCAGGGCATCGGCGCCGGCTTTATTCCGGAGACGCTGGATCTGTCTATCGTTGACCGCGTCGAACAGGTGAGCAATGAGGAGGCGATCGAATTCGCGCAGAGATTGGCCAGGGAAGAGGGGATTCTGGCCGGCATCTCCTGCGGCGCAGCTACGGCCGCAGCGGTCCGCCTGGCCCACCAGCCCGAGTTCAGCGACAAAACCATCGTCGTAATCCTGCCTGATTCCGGCGAACGCTATCTGTCCAGCGTGCTGTACGAAGGTCTGTTTGACACTACAACAGGGTTGTAAATTTTTATATTTATCCCTATATTGGCAGCTATGAATTCGACACATACTGCCACACCCATGAACGAACCAGCCAGAGGGTTGGTGCCGCTGCAGACCTTCACCTTTGCCGCACCACCCCAGGAGATGGTGCTGGACAGCGGTGAACGGTTCGGTCCCATCACTCTGGCCTACGAAACCCACGGCCGTCTCAACGACAGCCGTTCCAACGCCATTTTGATCACCCACGCCCTCTCCGGCGATGCCCATGTGGCCGGTTATGCCGGCGCCGACGATCGCAAGCCGGGCTGGTGGGACTATATGGTGGGGCCTGGCCGGCCGTTCGATACGGACAGATATTTCATCATCTGCTCCAACGTCATCGGCGGCTGCAAGGGCTCTTCCGGCCCCACCTCGCTGGACCCGAAAACCGGCAAGCCCTACAACCTCGATTTTCCGGTCATCACCGTGGGCGACATGGTCCGGGCGCAAACCCATCTCGTCGATCATCTCGGCATCGCGCGCCTTCTGTGCGTCGTCGGCGGCTCCATGGGCGGCATGCAGGTGCTGGAATGGGCCATCGAATATCCGGACCGGGTGGCCTGCGCCATTCCTATCGCCACCACAGCCAGGCAGAACGCCCAGGGCATCGCCTTTGATGAAGTGGGCCGCCAGGCGATCTATGCCGACGCTGACTGGTGCGAAGGTAATTATTTGCTGCACAACAAACAGCCGGTGAAAGGGCTGGCCGTGGCGCGCATGCTGGCTCACATCACCTACCTCAGCGAAGAGTCGATGCACCAGAAATTCGGCCGTCGCCTGCGACAAAAAGAAGAGTATGGCTTTGACTTTGAAACCGATTTTGAGGTGGAGAGCTATTTAAAACACCAGGGCGAAAGCTTTATCCGCCGCTTTGATGCCAACACCTATCTCTACATAACCAAAGCCATCGATTATTTTGACCTGCAGCGGGATTTCGGTTCTCTCGAAAACGCTTTTGCCAAGGTGAAAGCGAGATTCCTGGTCATCTCATTTTCATCGGATTGGCTCTATACGACGGCGCAGGCCAAAGAGATCGTGTGCGCGTTGAAAACCAGCCGCAAAAATGTCACCTTTTGCGAGATTCCCTCTTCCTATGGTCATGATGCTTTTCTCATCGAAAATCCGCACATGATGAAAATGATCTCGGACTTTATCGCCCATGTGTACAACGAGGAAGGCGGCGCATGAACCAGCCCTTGCATATGCGGGTCGATCTGCAGGTCATCGCCGATCTGGTGCCCACGGCCAGCCGTGTGCTGGACCTCGGTTGCGGCGACGGCGATCTGCTCAATAAATTGATCCATGAAAAACAGGTGGACGGCGTCGGCATCGAGCTGTACAACGAACACATTTATGAATGCATC
>CAZISM010000032.1:0-41754 GCA_964541895.1 uncultured Cytophagia bacterium | reverse complement strand
ACAGGTGGACGGCGTCGGCATCGAGCTGTACAACGAACACATTTATGAATGCATCAGCAAAGGCGTACCCGTCATCCACGGCAATCTGGATGAAGGCTTGTACGATTATCCGGATCACTCGTTCGACTATGTTATTCTCAGCCGGACCCTGCAGGAAGTGCACAAGCCGTTGATCACGCTGCGCGAAATGGTCCGCATCGGCCGCACCGGCATTCTCAGTTTCCCCAATTTCGGCTATTGGCCCAGTCGCTGTCAGCTGTTCTTTCTGGGTCGCATGCCGGTGACCAAAGCACTGCCCAATCCCTGGTACGACACGCCCAATATTCACCTGGCCACGATCAAGGATTTTCTCCAGCTCTGCCGCCAGGAAAAAATCACCGTGCTCGATCGTATCCACATCAGAGGCCGAAAACGGTCCCGAGTCGCCGGCCTTTGCTCTAACCTGCTCACCGAGGTGGCTATTTTTGTCATCCGTAAAACGTGATCGGCCGGCACCTTGGCTGCAAACTGGCGAAGCAAAATTCAGCCGCTAGCCCGCGTCGATCCTGTGTCGGACCATGCAAACAAATTGCCTTGAAAGGAGATTCTATGCGTTCTTTAGTGCTGCTGCTAGGCCTGGTGGGTGCCGCCTGGGCGCAAAACAATGTCCTCGATCTGCGGCCGGCGGAATGGAACGAACAGGGCGAGGTGACCTACCGCAATTTTATCTACTCCCGTTATCTGGCCAACGGCCGAGTCATGATCAACGCGGTTCATATTCGCATTCCGCCCGCCTCCTATAAAGAGCTGGCCATTGGCGGCGGCTACAATGCGTTCAACCACAAAAACATCCATGCCTATACCATCGCCAACCTGGCTGCGGCCAGCGATGAGTATTATCTGCAACCGTCTCTGTTTGTCATCGGCCAGGAAGGCAAATGGTCCGGCTCTCTGCTGCTGGTGCGCTATGTTCCGCTCGGTCAGGAAGGCGTCGGACAGTGGCTGATGGATCCTTTTGAGATACAATACACGGTGCTGGGCCCGTTGGCCCTGGGATTCAGCAGTTACTATTATCAGGCCGATGGCGACGAGGCCATGACCAAGATCGGCGCCAAAGCGAGTTATGGCACCCGTTTTGGCGCTCTGGAAGCGGCTTTTCGCCAGGTCAATCACAACGGCGGCACCGAAATTCAGCTGCGCGCCTTGATATTTTTTTAAAGCGTAATTTACACCTCTAGCTCCACTCCCAACCTCACGTTGCAGCAGTCTCAAGCCTTGACATTCAAAACAGCCGTCGCATAAGCGGGTTTTGCGGTCCCTTCCCTTCTTGCTGCCGGATCTAAGGCACGCTGATTTTATTTATTTCACAATAGTCAACCTGTTGAGAAAAGAGCAATTTTTTCGGTTACTTTTAAAAATTCTTTGAAAAAATATTGACATTAAATATATTTATATGTATATAGGTATATCTATTAAGTGGCCTGTGTCAATCTCTTAATTATTTCACCAATGTGAAGGACACGCCCATGTTCAAACGGTTGCTCATTCCTTCTCTGTTAATTACTTTTCCCTGTTTTCTACTGGCCCAAGGGATCATTAAAGGCGTTGTAGTCGATTCGGTCGATAAAAAGCCGCTTCTAGGCGCCAATGTGATGCTGCTGGGGACGGCACTCGGAGCAGCGACCGATCTCAAAGGCAGCTATACCATCGCCAAAGTTCCACCCGGTCGTCATTCGCTCAGGGTTACCTATATTGGTTACAAAAGCAAGACCATCGCCGTCGAAACGCGCGATGGCCAAATCGTTCAGGTCCCCATAGCATTGCAGCTTGACGCCATTGAAGGCGGCACAGTAGTAGTAACAGCACAGGCCCTTGGCCAGGCTGGCGCCATCAACCGCCAATTAACCTCACGCACCATCACCAATGTGGTGTCCGCTGAAAAAATCATGGAACTGCCGGATGCCAACGCGGCTGAATCAGTCGGTCGCTTGCCCGGCATTTCGATTCAACGCAGTGGTGGCGAAGGGAACAAGGTGGTGATTCGCGGCCTGTCACCCACCTACAACGCCATAACCATTGCGGGAGATCGAATTCCGGCAACAGATTTGGACGATCGCAGCGTTGACTTGAGCATGATCGCTCCTGAAATACTCGCCGGTATCGAAGTTACCAAAGCGTTGACACCCGACAAAGACGCGGACGCGCTCGGCGGCACAGTTGACTTTCAATTGACCACCGCGCCCAGCGGAGGCTTTAAATTCAGCAGTCGGGTCCAGAACGGCTTTAACCAGCAACGGCATGAATTCGGTGAATATCGCGGTCGCATCGTTGTCAGCAACCGGTTACAGGATGACCGATTGGGTATCCTTCTCACCGGCAATATGGAAAGGACCCAACGAGGCTCCGATCAATTTCAAGCCAGCTACATGCTTGCCAGAGAGAAACGTCCGGAAGAAACGTATGCACCCATCACTACCGCCGCGGTGACGTTTGAGCATACCAACGACATTCGCAAACGGTACGGTTTCAACATCATGCTGGACTATCAAATCCAGGGCGGCAAACTTCTTCTTAACAATTTTCTCAGCCGACTTGACCGCGACGAGCTTGTCCGCACGCGCCGATTCGATATGTCCGGCAGCAATAAAATGAAATACTATCTGCGGAACCGACAACGTCAGATCGACATCATGACCAACTCCCTGGCCGGCGAGCACGAGTGGGCCGGCGCAAAAATGGACTGGCGGGTCGCCCGCTCCTCTTCCATCACGCGCTACCCCTACAACAGCCGCTTCCAATTTGAAGAGGCCAACGCCTTCAACACAGCAACCATACCAACAATCGCAGCACCCGAGGACCTGATCAACAACGCCTTCAACCGGGTGGAAAACGCATATCTTTATGACGGCGAATTCGAACCGGAACGTTCCTCTGAAAGAGATCTGTCCGCACAGGTCAACATCGAAATGCCGTACACGTTCATGTCCAACGTGGCCGGAAAAATCAAAGGCGGTGTCAAATTCCGGGAGAAAAAGCGCGAGCGAGATCGAGATTATGCCTCATCCCGCCTGGATAAAACTGATACTAAATATGCCGTGCACCATTCTCAATACGGCACACCGGGCTTTACCTACGAGCGCATGCCCGGCACCGGCTATGCCTATATGAAATATTATCTGGATCCAAAATTCGACGCCGGCCGCTTTTTAAGTGGAGATTACAATTTTGGCGTCGGCCTCGATGCCACTGAGCTGGATCATTTCCTCAACAGCTATCTCTATGACGAGGTCTACCGCTTCTCCCTGCAGCGGGACATGGACGATTACAACGTCACCGACCGCCTCGGCGCCGCGTATCTCATGACCGAATTGAATATCGGTCGACAGGTGAAATGTATGCCCGGCTTCCGCTATGAATCCGCTGTGATTGATGCCATGGGCAAATCAGGCATTGTCAACAACGTAGAGGATGAAGGACTGATCGACGATGAACGCGTACAGGACACAACCGCTGTCGTCAAATATTCGAACCTGTTTCCCATGATTCATCTGCGCTTTCTACCGACCAAATGGTTTGACGTGCGCCTGGCGTTCACCAAATCCATTTCGTATCCACGCATGGATTTTATCATCCCGTCAAAAAAAATTAAAGGCTCCTCCTTTCTCGTCGAATATGGTAATCCCTATTTAAACCCGCAATTGTCGACCAATTACGATCTCTATCTCTCCTGGTATGGCAATCGCATTGGTCTGATCACCCTGGGCGGATTTGCCAAAAAAATCGATCATCTCATCTATGTGCGCAGCGGCCACATGATCATCGATCCGGACAAGGAGGGTGTGGAAAAAAATCTCAAAGGATATACCATCACCCGGCCCGAAAACAATCCTAACCAAACCGATGTACGAGGTTTTGAAGTGGAATGGCAAACCAATCTCAAATGGTTGCCGCGCCCGCTGGACGGTATTGTCATCAACGCCAATTATTCCCACATTTGGTCTGAAACCAACTTTCCCCGCTCCTTTGTCAAACAGGAACGTTTAGCGGCCTTTCCGTTTCTGCGCACCACCGTGATCGATACCTTCCGCACCGGCAATATGCCGGACCAGGCCGCCGATATCGCCAACCTGTCCCTGGGGTATGACCTGGGAAAATTTTCGGGCCGTATTTCGATGCTGCTGCAGGGCAAGACGCTGAGCTATGTCGGGGTCCGGGAAGAGCTCGATGGCTTTACCAACACCTATATTCGCTGGGATCTTTCATTGAAATACGATGTAACCAGAACGATCGGTCTGTTTTGTAACGTGAACAATTTGACCAACCAGCCCGACGAATCGTTTATGCAGACCGCCCGTTACGCAACATCGCGAGAGTATTATGGTTTTACTTCCGACATGGGTTTGACGTTGAAACTGTGACATCCGTTCGCAAACATCAGCCGCCTTTCAAGGCGGCCTTCACTAAACCAAAAAGGAGGAACACATGAAAATCAGGGTTACCACAATCAACCTGTCAATGGTCACGATTCTCTTGTTCTGCTCCGTCCTCTGGGCTCAAGCCTGGGACTATATCGACGTACCGCAAGGCTATGAAACCTTGAACCTGGCCATTGAGGGCGATACAACGGCCACAGGGGCGCCCAAGTCATTGAATCGAGTGTATCGTCTGGAACGCGGCGGCGTCTATCTGATAAACGGCCATCTGGTGAACGTTAAAGGCTCGCCGCTGCGCATCTGGGCCGCGCAAGGAGAGGGGGCCAAACCCCTGATCATCATGGCGGTAAACGAATCGGGCGCCAACGATGATTTTGCCTATCTGGAAGGTCCGGCGCACTTTAAAAATCTGTACATTTCCGGCATCGACATGATCGGCAATCAGTGCCGCTATACCATGGCTGTGTATGGCAACGGCACCCGCGTGATCTGGGAAGGGGTGCAGATCGATCAATCGCGCCAGTCGCACATTCGCTCCTATGGCACCGAACAAAAACTCTATTTTTATGATTGCGAATTCCGCAATTCGATCGACCTGGCTACGCCTTCCAACGGCCGATTTTACGACGCGCGGGGTCAAATGGGTGACTCGCTCGTGCTGAAGAACTGCACGCTCTATTTAAATTCTCAGCGCATGCTGCGCATGGATGGTGCTATTTTAAAAAATCTAGTCCTCGATCATGTAACCTTTTATCAGAATGCCTTCGGCTCCAACACCTCGTCTGGCACAAAACAGAGCGGTCCTTTGGAACTGGGCAAAACAGTAAATGCCAGCATCACCAACAACATCTTTATTGACCTGGCCGCTGAAGCCATGCGCCATCGGAAAACGGTGACCCCGCCGGATCGCATTCCGATCATCAGCGTTGATTCCATAAAGAGCGAACAGTTCCCGGAAACATCACGCAGATGGCTGGTTGCCAACAATGCTTATGGTTGGACCCAGGAGCTAAAAACATTCTGGACGACGATCGACACCGTCAAGGGCCCAGAGTTCATCAGCCCCTATGGCAAAAGCGCCTTCTTTAACGGCCAAAACGCCAATTTCGTCGAATATAATAACTTTGAAGAAGTGGTGCCCTTCGCCGATGCGCCCAAGCCGGAACCCTTTATCGCGTACGTCAAGTATCGCTTCAGTTCCAACTTTAACAACAAAAACAATCCGGACCCGAGGGCCGATCGGAACGGCATTGGCACCCTGAACGATCAACCCGCCTCGTTCGGCCTGGAGAGCGACCGCTTTACCTTTGATTATCCCGCCACAGCAAAGGCGTACACGGCCGGTGACCAGGGCTTCCCTCTTGGCGACCTCAACTGGTTTCCCGAGAAAAAGGCTCAATGGCTGGCAGAACAGGCGACCGGCGTCGCAAACGGGACCGAAGCGAAACCGATCGAGTATGTGCTGGAGCAGAACTATCCCAACCCGTTCAATCCAAACACGGACATTCGATATACACTGGCCACCACGGCAAAAATCACCATCACGGTGCACAATGCGCTTGGACAGGTTGTTGCGACCCTGGTGCGGAACAGATTGCAGGCAGCGGGTCAGCACGCCGTGGTCTGGAACGGTCGTGACTCTGAAACCGGCCTGGCCATGGCGTCAGGCGTGTATTACTATCAACTGCGATCAGAAAATGTACGCCTGACCAGAAAAATGTTGTTGATCAAATAGCTCGTACTCTTTCACGCCGGAGCGGTCGATACATGTTGCATCACGCTGCTTTTGTAATACAGATGCCAACACCGCTCCGGCACCTTTTCGGTTGCGTAAAGCCCATACTAATAGTTCGCCGTGCTGTTGATCGTTCTGTTCCTTATCTGCACACTGGGGACTGGAGGAGCTGCAAATGAAACCCCTCTTGGCAACATGTATCGCTGTCATGGTTCTGTTTACTCTATCAAACGGACTGGCTCAGAACGAGAAAGCGTCTGTCACCGTGTCCATTGCCGCGCTCAATCCCGTCGGCGGGTTTTCTGAACGCATCGGCGATGATGCCAAAACCACACGCCGGTCTGGCTTTCAAATTGGAAAAAACGCGGGATTGGCTGCAACAGGCGCAGGTATCGGCATTGAATTCAATCAGCCAATCAGCAACAACAGGATCTCTTGGCTGTTGAGCGGTCGACTGTTGATCAATCCGACCGATGTGACAGAGATTAGCGAATTTTTTCAGGATGAACTTGGCGATTCGATCACAGTATCTTTTGAGAACGGCGCCTGGATCAACATCCCACTGTTTACCGGCTTTGCCTACAAGATTCCTCTAACCTCATCCTGGGCACTTGAAAGCTCCGTACAGGCGGGCGTTAATATCACCAGGCAGGCATCGCGGAAGGCCATTGTAGCAGGGCGTCCCGTCGAAAAGACCCGCTTTTTCTTTACCCCGGATTTTGGCGTTGAAGCAGGGTTGGCGGTGGAGTGGCGCCAAAAAATCAGATTGGGCGTTCAATACCTGAATCTGGCTTCGCCGCGATACGAAGGCATTCGAAAACTGGATGCAGGTTATTATACCACTATCCCAAAACTTGAAATGAATGTGGATGGCGACGAACGTCCTGTATCCATGTTGGTATTCTCCTGGGGCTACCGGCTTTAACGGTGGCGAAGAGGAGACCTGCCAGCCTGGCAACGCCAGCGTAACGCCATGAAACAACATCGTTATCGACACGCAAGATGAAAACAGAAATTGAACATTTTGCGCTTGAAAGTAACGATAAATAGAGTTAGATTTACCTATTAAGCATAATTAAGGTCATAGAACCATTTTAACAAGTCACCCATAATGACCATAGACCTGAACAACCCGGCGCCACTCTATAAGCAGATTGTCGAGAGCATGAAAGAAAAAATTGCTTCCGGCAAAATAAAAGAGGGTGATTTGATAGGTTCGCAACAGGAACTGGCCAAACAGTTCGGTGTGAGCTTGATAACGGCCCGCAAAGCCATGGCGGTACTGATCAATGAAGGGTATCTCGTCGGTCGCGTCGGCCGCGGCATGTATGTAGCGCGTCGAAGCCGTTCTGTAGATTTTACCAAGTACAAAACCGTCGGCCTGGTATTGAGCGATTTGCGCAATCCCTTCTTTTCCTTAATGATCCCCAGCATAGAAAATTCCGCCTCGGAACACGGCTACAGCCTTTTATTATCCAACTCCTCCGGCCGTCTTGAAAAAGAGGAACGTCAGGTACGTCGATTTTTAGAGATGGGGGTCGGCGGTTTGATCATCGCCTCAATGACACACCAGTATCAGGCAACCTCCATCTTGCGCAAGTTGACCAAGGAACGGTTCCCCTTTGTCATGGTTTCCTATATTGACGATCCGGACATCAATTATGTGGGCACCAACCACGAACAGGGCGGCTATCTGGCGACGGACCATTTGATCAACCAAGGCCATCGTCGTATCGGGTACATAAGCGCTGAAAAGGGCAACCTGATCGCCCAATTGCGCCAAAACGGCTATGAGCGAGCCTTGGCGGAACATGACCTGAGCGTCTCTAACGATCAGATACTCTACATGAAATGGAACAACTATGACGCCGGGTATGAAATCGCCCAACAGGCCCTGGCATTAAAGCCACGACCGACGGCATTCTTTGTCTACAGCGATCTGGCCGCTCTCGGCTTTCAAAAAGCGATCCTGGATAGCGGTCTCTCCCTTCCTGATGATATCGCGCTGATCGGCTTTGACAACATCGAAAGGTCCGCGTACGCCCCCGTTCCGCTAACCACCATCCATCAATCAACGTTTGAAATCGGCAATCTGGCGTTCGCCAACCTGGCTCGCATAATCGAAGGTCATACCGGCGTTATCAGAACCATTCTGGAACCGAAACTCATCATTCGCAAGTCATGCGGCGCCCATCGCTGATACCCGGCGAGAGAGGCCGCACCGCCCGGTTCAAGGGTATTGGCACGCACATCACAATATTATAGCCGCTGGCAACAGCTCGGGCACCGCTCGGCCCAACCCTCTCAAAGAGGATGCACAATTGACAATAGGGCTCACGACTCTATGCGCATGCGACTCTGCCTCATGTATCTCCTCATGCCGTGGTGTAGTCTGATCACCGCAGCTGAATCGAAGCATCTCTCTTACATGGATTGCAACGCGTTTATACAGAACGATACCCTGGTTATGCAGAACAGCCGGATCAGACGATCGTTCGTCTGGAATAACGGCCATCTCATGACCGTATCGCTGCAGGATCGGCTGAACAGGACGAAATGGAGGTCAGGCTCGCTGGCTCCTGATTGCTTTTGGCCTGGTGTGCCAGATTCTTCCGAACAGGGAACCTTGCAGCTGGCGGTAGAGCCGGCTACACCCAGACTTTCCGCCCGTCTACAGGTTACGGTTATTGCCGAATTCGGCGCCTTTAGCGTTAAACGCATCTTTCGGATTTACCCTGACTGTCCTGCCATTGGCTGCGACTACTATCTCAAGGGCATTGTGCAAGCCGATTGGTTTGATGCGAAGGCCAACTCGGACGCCCTTGAATCAATCGAATTCCTCAGCAAATTCAGCCAGCATCCGCGTATCCCTGTCCTTGACCGGCTGGCGTTCAGCGGACCTCACTGGCGGGCTTCCGCCGTACGCTTTTTCGACCGTACAGATGTAAACAACAACCTCGTTGAAGAACAGAGCTTCCTCTCTTTCCTCAAATGGCAAGCAGCCGCCGGTAATATCTTTTTTGCACAACATCGTTTAAACAATCAAGCCTTGTTCATGCTAAAGGAAGCGCCTTGCTCGGATGTGCAGCTCACCTATCCGGGTGCTGATTTTCTTTTCCGCAACGGCGAGTTCCTGGCCGTCGGCCCGGGTGTAATCCCGTCCGAGCTTTCACAGGAGGTGTGGCTGCGTTGTTACAGCCTGGTTGTCGGCGTGGCCGCTGGAGATAAACGCTCGCAGATGCAGGCGCTCAGGACGTACCAGGATCGTATCCGGATCCGAAAACCGGAGCGGGATCTGATGCTCATGATGAATACCTGGGGAGACCGAAACCGTGATGCCCGGCTGGGAGAAGGATTTGCCCTTCGCGAGCTCCAGGCTGGCCACAGGCTCGGCATCTCACACTTTCAACTGGATGATGGATGGCAGACCGGAATATCAAAAAATTCAGCCTATGGCGAAGGATCGTGGCAAGATAACTGGATTAACAAGGACTATTGGCAGGTCCATCCTGAGAAATTTCCTAACGGATTGACGCCAGTCATAAAAAAGGGTAAAGAACTGGGTATCGAGATCTGTCTCTGGTTTAATCCCAGCAGCCAGGACCAATATAAAAACTGGCGGGCAGATGCCGATGCCATGATTGCCCTTTATAATGCCTATGGCATACGCACATTCAAAATTGACGGCGTTTTCGTGCCGGACAAGCAGTCTGAAACTAACTTTCGCAACATGTTGGATCGGGTAATGGAAGCTACCGCGGACGAGGCTGTCTTTAATCTGGATGTCACCGCCGGCCGACGGTTCGGCTATCACTATTTTACAGAATACGGCAATCTGTTCCTGGAAAACCGTTATACTGATTGGGCCAATTATTATCCGCACTGGACGTTACGCAACGTATGGATGTTGAGTCGATATCTGCCGCCGCAGTCGTTGCAGGTTGAATTCCTCAACAAATGGCGGAACGAACAAAAATATGCGGCAGCGGATCCCTTGGCACCCCAAAGAATCTCGTTTGCCTACGTATTTGCCACCACCATGGTCGGGCAGCCGCTGGCCTGGTTCGAAGCCAGTGGTTTACCGGAAGAGGCTTTTGACATCGCTCCCCTGATTAAAACGTTTCGCACGATACAAAGCGAATGGCACGCCTGCCAGATTTTTCCCATCGGTGATGAGCCTTCCGGAAGCTCATGGACAGGCTTTCAAGCCATTGCCGGCCAGAATGGTTTTTTGCTGATTTATAGAGAAAACAGCGAAAATGAGCGTCATTGGATTCATACGTTGTTGGATCCCGGTCAAAAAGTACGATGTCGTGTTATCGTTGGGGCGGGAAAGGATTTTTCCGGACTCGTCGACCCCAATGGTCGTCTCAGCGTTACGCTACCTGACCGGTTCAGCTATTCTCTTTATCGTTACAGCGTTCAATGAGGCTCGCTGTGTTTGGCTTGTCCACGCTCGATCTTGCCATTGTATTGGCCTACCTGATCCTCATGGCCGGCCTGGGTATATGGTCGCATAGAAAAATACATACCATGGCTGATTTCTTTATGGGGAATCGCGCGTTTGGCAAAATCATGATGATCGCGCAGACCTTTGGATCAGGTACCCACACCGCCCAGCCGATTTCTGTGGCCGGCGCTTCCTACACCGAAGGCATTTCCGGGATCTGGTACCAATGGATGTGGATATTTTCCACTCCCTTTTACTGGCTGCTGGCGCCGGTCTATCGCCGCTTACGGTACGTGACCATAGCTGATTTTTTTCGCGAACGCTACGGCCGCGGCATGGCCCTGCTTTACGTCGCCATCGGCCTCCTCTATTTTTGTATGAATATCGGCCTGGTGTTAAAAAGCGCCGGCACCGCGGTGGCAGGCATCACGGACGGCGCCATCTCGCCTGTTCTGTCGATTTTCATCATCACCGTTTTATTTCTCCTCTATGGCCTCGTCGGCGGGTTGCATGCGATCGTGCTCACGGATGTCGTCCAGGGCATATTGACTCTGGCCATGTCCTTTATGATCCTGCCCTTTGCCCTGTTCAAAGCCGGCGGCCTGGCCTCCCTGCACACCGGCTTGCCGGCTCATATGTTCGACCTCGTCGCCGGCAGCGAGATGACCCTGTTCTTCATCGTCATGATCGTGGTCAACGGCCTCGTCGGCATCGTGGTGCATCCCCATCATATGGCTATGAACGGCACCGGCAAAACGGAACTGGCCTGTCGCATGGGTTGGACCTTTGGCACCTTCCTGAAGCGGTTTGCCACTATCGGCTGGGCGTTTGTCGGCCTCTTCGCCGCGTTTTTGTTTCCGGGTCTGGAATACTCTGATCGTGAAATGGCTTTTGGCATCGCAGCTAAAAACCTGCTGCCGGCCGGACTGGTCGGCGTGATGCTGACAGCGCTGCTTTCCGCCGGCATGTCCACCTGCGACGGTTTTATGGTGCACGCGGCGGCCCTACTGACCAACAACGTCTACTCGGAGTATATCAATCCGCGTGCCGCTGCGGAAAATAAATTGCGCATCGGCCGGCTGTTCTCTGTGGTGGTGGTGCTCGGCGGCATCTATTTTGCCTTCTCGTTCACCAGCGTCATTCAGGGCTTGTTGGCCCTGCTCAAGGTCTGTTCGTTTCTCGGTCTCAGCTTCTGGGCCGGCATCGTGTGGCCGCGCGCCAATTGTTACGGCGCCTTCGGCAGCACCGTGGTCATGGCAGGCGTGTCCATGTACGCGGAACACGTTTTACACTGGCCCTTGCCACAACAAATCGCCCTCTACCTGTCGCTTGGCGTCGCCAGCCTGATTGTCATCAGTAAAAGCACACGGCCGGAACCGGCTCTGCAACTGAAAAAATTCTTTACCTTGCTGGATACGCCGGTGGGAGAAGAACATCTGCTGCGGCAGGCGGGTGTGGAGATCATGCTGGAAGGGGTATCGGAAACATCCGCTGCAACCGGTTCGGGCTGGAAAGACCGACTCGGCGCCTGGTTCGGTCAAAATGGCGGTCGCGGTTTGCTTGTCGTCGAGCTCGGCCGGCTGCGGCACCGCTTCTCCTGGTCGCGGTACCGGGCCGATTTGCACGGTTTTCTCGGGGCGTGTCTGCTGGTAGTGGTTCTGATTCTTCTGCTGTTCTTTATCGCCCGTTGGGGCCGCTAGCGGCGATCCCGTGCCGGGCCGCACAGCTAGGGGAGCCGTGCGCTGGAGTCTTGATCTAAAAACAACATGACATTCGGATGCCGGCGCATGGCCGTGGCCGGACATGCGGTTATGTCAACCGTTCCGGTGATGGTCCGCGTGACCGCATCGGCTTTTCTGGGGCCAGGGACCATACAGTACAAATAGTGGGCGGCCATCAACGCCGGCACCGTCAACGTAATGGCCTGGCGCGGAACAGCGTCCAGGGAGCTGAAACAGCCGTCATTAACCTGCTGCAAGCGGCTTTTATCATCCAGCGCCACGGTTTTGACCCACTGCGGCTCCTCTGCATCGGCCACGCCGGGATCGTTGAAGGCAATGTGGCCGTTCTCGCCAATGCCCATGCAGACGATGTCAATGACCGACTGGTGTAACAGCGCGCTGTAGCGATCGCAATCCTGCCGGGGATCCACGGCCACCGGATCAATATAGTGCGCTTTGGCAAAAGGGACTTTAGCAAACAGCCGTTCGGCCAGGTAGCGGCCGAACCGCTGCGGGGCTTCCGGCGGCAAACCCAGATATTCATCCATATGGAACGCCGTTACTTTCGACCAATTCACATTCGGTTGCTCGATCAAGGCCGCCAGGGTTTCGTCCTGAGAAGGTGCGGCTGCGAAGATCATGCGAATGTTCGACTTTTCAGCGATCAGCTCTCGCATTTTTTCGGCAATGTACATGGCGGCGGCCATGCCCATCTGCCGGCGATCCTGATACACGCGTACCAGCATGTTATCGATTTGCAACTTGCGAACGGGAACGGCTGTAGACATCACATACTCCATAGGTTATCGGTAAGATAATTGGACAGACCGAGCACGGTCCACCCTTGCACAACCCCTTGCGCCATCACATTCGAATCTCATAACAGATCGTTTCGCGGAACGCGCCGGGCCCTTTATGAACGTGCAAGGTGATGGGAAATGCCAGCACAGCAGGAAACACGGACAGGTACTTTTCCTTCTCTTCTCCGATCACCACCTCGGCCGGACCGGAAAGAAGCCGGAACGTGAACGTCCGGCCGGCGGTTTTGATCAGGACTGTTTTGTCATCGCGTTGTGTAAAGGTCATACCCGGCGACCAGACGATTGGTTCGACGATCGCCACCTCCCGCTCGCCGTCCCGGTAGCGCAGCTCCACGGTTTTGCGCAGGGCAGTATCGGAAAACGTATGGGTCCAGCAATAGGCCACCCCGCCGGGCAGCAAATTACGGTCGCAAAGCTCACCGGCCGTAGCCACCCAAAAGTTCTCGGTTTTTGAAAAACTGAGCCGTCCATCATATTCATACAAGTTGGTAAAATAACCGTTCTGATTCCGAAATTCGATGCGTGGCGTTAATGGCAAGGTCTCGACCATTTCCGGAAAGCTCATGGGTTCCCAGCGATGGTATTCGGTCTGGCTGGAGAGCTGCAGAAAGCCGAAATCGCTGATCCAGAGTGCTGAGAGGCTGCCGCCGTTGGGGCGATGCATGTATTTGCTTCGGGCCCTTTTTTGCAGCTCTTTATACCGGTAGGCGGAGATCGTCGCCATCATGGCGTTGTTGCGCACCAACACCACATCCACGGTCGGGAAATGGCGCAGCCAGCCGGTCTCATCGGTCGGCAACGGCGGCAAGGTCCCGCGGGTTTGCTCGCCGAACTCGGCGGCCAAGGCCAGATTTTTAGCCCGGCAAAAGGTCGGATAAATGCATGGCAGCGTGTCGAAAATGCGCCAGTAATCGGGGCCATAACCGACCAGCCCATCCTTGACCATGGTGCGCAAATAGTTCAGATTTTTCCACGCGGCGGTGCGAAAACGGCCATCCTCTGCTGCAAAGAGAGAGAATAGAATCTGACAGCCGTCTGCCGTCATGCTGCCATAGGTGGTCCACTTGTTGGAACGGATGCCCCAGGAGCCGTCGATGGCGCCGTTGGGATAAACGAACGGCAGATGGTTCAGCACCGAAGCGTGCACCAGCCGCTTCATCAGGGTGTCGCCGGTGGTTCTGGCATACAGTTCCAGTCCCCACAGCGACATGTCGATCTCGTAGCCGATATCGGCGCCGTATTTGACATCATAGGCGCGATCCCCTTCCGCCTGTATGAACCCGTCCTCGTCCATGGCTGCCATTACCTGTCGCGCCAGCTCGCGGGCTTTGTCAAGGTAGCGTTCGTCCGGGAAATAGCGATAGGTCAGAGCCAGGGAAGCGGTGGTGGTGGTGCAATAGTTAATGCTGGCAAATTGCGGACTCATGGCCTGGCACAGGTAATCCGCAGCCTGGCGGATCGATCTCTCCCAGGTCGTTCGCTCTGTTTTTGCAAGATCAGGGTACAGAATTTGATACGCCAGCACCATCATCAACAGCTGATCGGTGGTGGTGCCGGTCCACTCTTCCGGCGTCTCCTTCCAGGAGCCATCCGCCTGCTGTTGTCTGACAAGCCAGTTGCCCAGCCGGATGGCAGCCTCGCGGTACCTGCGGTCCTTGACGTGACGATAACAGACGCTAAAGGGGTATACCGCTTCAGCGGCCCGGGTATGCAGGACATTGCAGGTCGGGCAGCGAAGAGCACCATAGTCGGCGTCCTTATTGTCCGTTATTTGCTTTTGCAGCAAGGCGTCACAAAACTCGTGCAGGGTGTGCAGGCACTCCTGCGGCAGCGAAACGGTCTGCGCCGGCAGGTCGACGGCCAGAACCAGTAGAATCAACAGGATAAAATAATGTTTCATATGGCCATCCCGGCCCTCGACATTAGTGGATCGACTGATAATAGTCGGCGAGAAAACGCAAGGCAAACGCTGTGGCGATATCGCGCTGCAGTATTTTCAATCCGGCTTTGCGGGCTTTGCTGCGAATTTCCATAAAGCCGCCGGCCAGATTTTTGTCCGCATGGTCGGCGCCATAGCGATTGTCCAGTATCCACCGTAACGATTTTTGGATAGCAAGATCGAATTCGTCCGTTTGCGCGTATGATTTTAATCTTAGCCAAAACAGGCCGGCGAATGCGCTGGTGGAGCCGCTGATGGAGTAGGTATCGGCACTGCCGTCCAGATTATTGCTGTAGTAGAACGCACCGTTGGGTTGCTGGATTTTGGTGTAAAAACGGCCTGTTTTCAGTGCTGCCTCTACATACCGGCTATCATGCGTGAGTGCGTAACCCTCCAGAAGGGATTCTGCGTACCAGAGATGAAACCTGGGGTGCAGTGTGCCTTTGCTCTGATCATTGGGCGTGAACGCCATCCACAATCCTTCTTCACCCTGTTTTTCCAGCAAGCTCTCGCACAACTCGACAAATAATTTTTTATAGCTCTCATCGCCGGTGTATTCATACATATCTTTGTAGAGAGAGCCCTCATTATTGGGACGGGCGACGTCGTTCAAGCCCTGTTTTTCCTTGTCAGGCCAGAAGGGGCTCCACGTTTTCATCACAACGCCGGAGCGGGGATCAACGGCATCGTAAAACATGCGGCTGTTCGGTTCATACATATGCTTGTACATCCACTCACCCGCCCGGGTCGGCACTCTAGCAAAGCGCTCATCGCCGGTCGTCCGATAGAGCCGGAACAACCCGGCCGAGCCATCGCTGACCGTGGAAAAGATGATATAATCGATACCATCGCCATGGATGGCAGAGAGCATGCCGGCCAGCTTGGGATGATCGGTGATGGCCAGGCTGATCCACCATTCGCCTGCCCTTTTGGCGGCAGCCAGCAGATCCTTGTCGCCGGTGATTTCATAGGCCCGCAACAGGCCCAGGATCAACTGGCCGGTATGCCAGGCGGGCTCGTAATCGTGCCAGGAGCCATCGAGAAGGCTGTAATCACATCTGGATTTGCCGTGCTCGTCGAGGAGCACTTTTGCCGCATAGTGGCCGCCATCCCGGATGGCGGCCACTATCTGTTCGGCCGGAACGGTGGGGCGTTGCGCCAGGGCATTGCCCAGACCGCAAACAATGCACAACATGCCGAAAATTCTTTTTCTCATGGTCTGCTTTTATTTTAACAACTGAAAGGAATCGAACAGCTTGCCGGTGACCGTGTAGGAGCGATAGGAGAGCGTTGTGGAATCGATGGTGATCACCTGGAACAGCTGCACATTGCCGCCTGTTTTGGCCATGAGATGGTTATAAGCGGAATTGACGACATAGGCTTTAGGTCCGGACACTGAAACCACATATACCGTGCCTTTTTCATCCGCACCGGCGCGGGCGCCATTTTTCAGCGGGTAACTGCGCGCATAGGCATGATCGTGGCCGGTGAGCACCAGATCGACGTGGTGCTTGTCGAACAGGGCCATAAAGGCGTCACGCGTGCTGCGGTCATCGCGTTCGCGGCCGGCCGAATACAACGGATGATGGAACGAAACAATAGTCCACTGCTTGGGATTGTTGGCAAGAACAGAGTCCATCCACGCCGCCTGCTCCTGCAGCCGGTCATTGCTGTTTATCATGATGAGGCGCACGCCCTGGTAATCAAGCCAGTACGACGCTTCTGGATAGGCGGCAATGCCGTTTTCCGGAAGTGTAAACTGGGCTCGCCACTGCGGCGGCACCAGTTTCGTGCGGATCTTTTTGCCCTTGCTGTCTTTAATGACCTTGCCGTTTTCCATTTTAAACATGTTGTCGTGATTGCCGGGCACCATTATGGAGGGACACGTTCTGAAAATAAAGCCGGCGGCATAAAACAGCTCTTCGAACAGCTGGTCAGCCGGCTCGGACGTCAGATCGCCGGAGAACAGCCAAAAATTGGCGTCCGGGGCCATTTGATACGCTTTGCGAAATATCCGCGAGACGTGTTCCTTGAGATCGTCCTGCGGATCGCCGAAGAACACCAGCTGCAACGGGCCGGCCTCCTCACGAGCGGTGGTGAACTGGCTCCATTCGCTCCACTCTTTTTCGCAACCGACGCGGTAGGCATAGAGGGTGTTGGATTTCAGGTCGCCCATAACCGCCGAATAATAAAACACGGTTTTGCCGTCGTCCAAAACCGTTTTTTCGGAGCGAGCGGGAATCTGTTTCGCCGCTTTGGCAAAAGCGGTCCATACGCCGGCCTCAGCGACCTGGACCTGAGGGCTCTGCACCTGTACGCTCGTTCGCCATGTCACCGCCATGCCGGTCGCCGGCTCGGTGGTAAGATTTAATATAATTCTCTGCGGGGTGGTAGCGAGACTCTGCTCCTGAGCCAGAGCGGTCGAACCCATCACCAATAACGCTATGACACAAACAAGCTTGCGCATCTCTTTCATCTCCTTGTTTGGTTACCATCTCAATGATTTTCATATGACACGGCAGTGGCTGCGGCGCCTTCGCCCAAGGTCCAGATCTGGCCGATATGGGCACGGCCGACGACTCCCCACTGAATATCCGCACTGGCCGGGCCGGTTAATTTAGCCAGCAGCGGTATCGGTCCAGTGACATAAAGACCGGTGAGGAACGCCTGCCGGACATTTCTGAACTCGTACAAATGGCGGGTGGCAGGGCCGGACGCCGCCCGGACGGCATCCAGAGAGAGATCCACGACATCGTCGGCGATGAGGGCCGGACGCGCGTCCGGCTCGACCAGGTCAAAATGGATTCCATGCAAGGACAGCCCCTGCACGTGCCGGCAAAAAAGGCCGTAACTCGGCAGCGTGCCAAACAGGGTGGATTCCGGATACTCTTCCGGCTTTTCCTCCACCTGCCATATCGAATCGGCGCTGACCACTCCGCCGGCAAATTGGATGCGGATGTCGCTGAGGCGGATGTTTTTCACCATATGACCGGGCAGGCCGGTGATGGAACATCCTATGGGACCGGCGCCGGTGGCCAAAACATGGCTGATGGCGATGTCCTCACAGGTCCCGGTCGCCGCCTTGGGCATATCCGGGCGAACCGTACGGCCGCGATCGCCAAGGCGAATAAAGATTGGTACACGCGTGCCCACAATGCGCACGTTGGCAATGGTGATGCCGGACAGGCTGCCGCCATCCACCAGAGTCAACACAATGCCGCCGAGACCTGCATAATCGCCGTAGATTTTCTTGGCATGGCGCGACGGCGTGATCACAATGTTGGAAATAACGATGTTTTTAAAACCGCCGATGGATTCGGTGCCGCATTTCACCGCATTGCAATGGCTGCTGACGGTGCAATTCTGGATGGCGATGTTTTCGCATGCCAGCGCGGAGGTGCTTTTGAGGGTGATAGCGTCGTCGTCGGTATCGGCGATACAATCGCTGATCAATACATTTCGGCAACCGTCCACATCGACCATATCGTTGTTTCTGTTGCAGTGATTGTACACGTTCAGCCCGCGCAGAGTCAGGTTCTCACAGCCGAGATAGTGCTGCATCCACATGGCCGAGTTTTGCATCCTCAGCTGTTCCACACGCACATTCTTGCAGCCGATCATTCGTAAAATATAGGGTCTGTTTTTATAACGGTGCGGCTTTTCCGCGTTCACGACCGGGAATTGGCCGCCCTGGCCGTCGATAGTACCGGGACCGATAATGGCAATATCGTGCTCATTTTCGGCAAAGAGCAGGCTGTGACGCAGAAAAATATCATTGTAAGACGCGCCGCTGCCGATAATCTCCGGATAGTCCGACAGGACCGCACTGCCAAGCAACGTGGCGCCCTCGCCAATGTGCAACGTCACCTTGCTTTTCAACCGGATCGTCCCGGAAAGATAAGTGCCCGCCGGCAGCAGCACCGTGCCCCCGGATTGGCTGCAGCGATCGACCGCCTTTTGAATGGCTCGGGTATCCAGGGTGCGGCCGTCACCTTTTGCCCCATACTTGCGCACATTGAACACCCGGCTGTCCTCGTTGGCCGCTGACAGGATGGTTGCCCACAGCAACACCGGTATAACGCCACGATATAATCGCATGACCTCTCCTTGTTATATTTTTCGTACCCAGCCCTGCCGGGTCGCCTCGTTGTTGCGAATAAGGAAAACCACCAGCAACATGCCGACGAACGGAACAAGGCTGGCACCGATTAAAATGGGAGCAAAAGAGTAATGATCGGCTACATAGCCGATGACAAAGGTCGACACGATGGTACCGATACCTGCCGCTGTGCCCGAGATGCCGCTGACCGTGGCCACCGAGCGGCTGGGGAACAGGTCCGACGGCAGCACCAGCACCATGGTGGAAAAAGAGGCATAGGCAAAGGTGGAAAAGCCAAACAGCGCCGCCAGGGCCAGAGGATGGGTGGTAAAAGCCGTCGTCGCCAGCAACGCCATACCGATGCCGCCAAAAACCACCACCGCTTTGCGGGCCCGGCCTACCGGCCAGCCGCGACGGATCAGCCAGCTGGACACGCCGCCGCCGAAAAAATTACCCAGATCGGCCGCCAGAAATGGTATCCAGAACACCATGAGCCCCTCTTCCAGCCTGATGCCTTTGCTGACCAGGTAGATGGCAAACCAGTCGGCAATGAAAAACCAGACTGGATCGGTAAAAGCGCGGCCTATGATCACGCCCCAGGTTTGCGGATGCTTCAGCAGATGAAGCCAGCCTTCGCGCGGCTGGCTCAACTCGTTGCTTACATCCGCCTTGTCGCGTTCGATCAGCTCCAACTCTTTGGGATCGATGCGCGGATGTGTTTCCGGCGGATGATAGAGAAGCCGCCACACCAGGAGCCAGAGAAAGCCCAACGTACCGGTGATGACAAACGCATAACGCCAGCCGCCGAAGGTTTGATACAGCCACAACACCAGGAACGGGGCAATGGCGCCGCCGATGGAAGAACCGCTGTCAAACAGAGCCACAGCCCAGCTGCGCTCCTTTTTAGGAAACCATTCCGCCACCGCCTTGGTGGCGCCGGGCCAATTGGCTGATTCGCCGGCGCCGAGCATAAAACGGAAAACACAAAAGCTGCGCAAGCCGGTGGCCATAGAGGTGGCCATGGCGGCCAGGGAATACCACAACACCGAAATCGACAAGCCGTTGCGGGTGCCGATCCAGTCGAGGAAACGGCCGGATACCGTTTGCCCGATCGCATAGGCGGCACGAAACGAAATGATAATCAGGGCAAAATCTTCGTTGCTCCAGTTATAATCACGTTTTAAAAAAGGTGCCAATACCGACAGCGTCTGTCTATCAATATAATTGATCACCGTAGAAAGAAACAACATACCAGCGATCCACCAGCGCAAGCGCGGAAGCGTGCGTTTTTGTCCCGGCTCCATAAGCTCTTCGTCTCCTGACTAGTTACCTGATTCAGCCAGCGTCATCACGATGGTGTTGTTGGCTTCGTTTAATTCATCAATGCGGTTATGCGCATCCAGGACGATGGCAATGGTATTGCCGATAACACGAACGGCCGGCGCCTTCAGCACCACCACCGCCACACGCGGCTCGAGATCCAACGGCGGCTCCAGCAGCGGCAGCACCTTTTGAGCAAGCACGCGTTGGTGTGGCCCGCTTCCGGTCACCATGGCGATTGAAAGGGCGCGTGCTTCCCGGTTGCCGATATTATGCACCGGGATGGTGCACTCGACCTCACCGGTGCTGGAGTTAAGGGTCGCTTTTATCTCTTCCCTGGCCAGGGCCAGATCCGGTCTGGACCAGTTTAATACCATGGTGGTGCCCTCGATCCTTTTCACCTGCACCACCGTAGCCGAGCGGGCTGCTAAAGCGATTCGGCAGGCAGCGGGTCGATGACTGAGGGTGATGGTCTGCGTCGTGGTCGTGCTGTCCATTTGCCAGTCGTTGTTTTTATCCGGGCCCTGCAGGCATTCGTACCGGCCCGGTGCTATCCGCCAAAGCAGCATCTCGGCGATCTGCGGCTCCGTCGAACTGTTCCAGACTAACAGGTCCACCTGTTCCGATGTCGCAGACAATACCACCGGCAGACAGCGGCGATCGAGCTGCTGCCAGGTCACGGCATAGAACGGATAAAACGCCTCATTGAGAGACGCGCCGGTATAGATGGCTTCCAGATGAGCGGTGTCCCAATGTTGCCCTGAATGCAAATCGGCTATTTCAATGCGATCGGTAAAATAACCCTCCCGCGTCAACAGCTCGCCCTGGCAGGTCAACGCTTCCGTCATACTGCGGCTGGTCGTTTCCAGCAAGGAGGGATCACGGCTGAGAAGAAATTTGTTATACTCGGAGCCAAACTGCTGCAGCAGATGATCATAGCCAGTATTGCCGCTCAAGGTCCGCCAGACATGGAACACCTCACCGGTCGATTTTGCCGAGCGCAGCTTTTTCGCAACCCAACCTTCACGGCCGGCTTGTTCTGCATCCAGATTTTGCGTACCGTGCTTTGCGAGAAGGCGAATGGCAATTTCAACCGGTTCTAGGTATTTGGCTTCCCCGGTGAGGTCATACGCGGCCAAAAATTGCTGGAGCATGAGGTGTCCGCCGTGAAAATCATAATAGGGCCAGAACATTTCTGGCTCGTACCAGGTGGCGCCATGTCCGCCGATGGCGTCGTCATGGTAGCGGATGGCCGCCGGCACGATGCCATACGGTTTGCCCCGGTCGGTGCGGCGACAATCTTCCAGCCAGGCGTCCGCCCATTCACGAATAAACTGTACCGCAAAAGGATGACGGTTATACCAGGCCAGCCAGCGCACCGCTTGCACGGTGCGGGTGTTCATAGGCACATCACAATCACGAGGCGGCCGTTCATCCAGCTGCGTGGCCGAGTACCACGACGTTTTAAAATGTCTATGTCCCCTGCTGTTGATGCCGGTCCAGAGATCGCGCACCCCTTTGGCTGATTGCATGCACCGTTCTACATAGATCGGATTGCCGTAATCGAGACCGATCATGATGGGTTGCGTATCGGCCACCGGTTCCGAGGAGTGTTCCACATCGCGGACCTTGCTG
Organism: uncultured Cytophagia bacterium; assembly: GCA_964541895.1. Taxonomy (GTDB): domain Bacteria; phylum Zhuqueibacterota; class Zhuqueibacteria; order Residuimicrobiales; family Residuimicrobiaceae; genus CAZISM01. Next base: position 19,622 of record CAZISM010000032.1, on the reverse strand, counting down.
GAAAATCCCTTTTCAATCCAGGAAGAATTCCATATGCCGTTTACCAGGCGCTGAAATCCCAGCAACGCCAGCGAGTCCTGCAGGGCCAGCCGTGCCAGCGGCCACCAGCGCAGCATCTCGACGTCGTCGTCGTACTTGCCGCCGAATTCACCGCTATCCGATTGCCGCGTGTTGACCCAATAGTGCAGCAGTTGTTGTACGCTCTCCTGGGCTTGCAGTGTTTCCAGCACCCAGGCCGGTATGTCGCTGTCTCGAGCACCGGCCGGTTTCGGCGGACAGATCTTTTCGCCGCTGTACACGCGCAGGCCGGTATGGTGGGGATAGTATTTTTTTAACTCGGCAAAACAGTCGTTCGCTCGCTGCAACAGCCAGGGCGCATGCTCTTCCACCCAGGCCTTAAAGGCCAGTTTGCCGACCTCCCAGAGCACTCGCGAATGCAGGGGGTGTTCCTGGCAGCGGCCGATCTCATCCCAAATCCGGCCGGCCACATCCTGGCGCAAAAAAATACCGGCACCGGAATGCTTTTGCGCCCAATCCCAGCCGGCCATTTTATAATAGGTGTCGGCCTGCAGATATAATTCCAGCAGATGCAGGTTCAGCGCGACGCGAGCGGGATGGTAGTCCCGCTCCCTCAGCAACAACTGCTGCGACCATTCCAGCAAAGGCCGTGGATGATCCACTTCGAGTCGCCCTGCCAGCGCCATGAGAAACAGGGCTTTTTCAAAGCGCAGGCTTGGTTCGGGTATGATTTCGATCAAGGCCTGGGCCTCATGTACGTATCCCGCATTGAGGAGTCGCAACATCAGGTCGGCGTTGGGGGTTTTGAGCGTTGTCGTCGCTTTGAGCTGTCCATTTTCCAGAACGAGCGGGCCAGGATCGTCAGGCACGATCTGGATGGCATTCAAGGTGGACGGTTGGTCTTGCGCCGCGATCCGTATCTCCAGCAGGGGTGTGCTGATGGTTGCTCGCTCGACGATAGCCCAATAGGGCGGCGGATCCTCATCCTCTGTGCTCAGACGATAGGGTTTGAGGTCCACCGCAACAGAATGATCGTTGACGCCAATTTGCCCCTTCCAGGTGCAGAAGCGGCCGCCGCCCATGACCAGGCGGATCCAGTAGCGGCCAGGAGAGAGTTTTGATTTAAACAGAAGGGTTGAATCCGACTGGACACCGTCGATGGTTAATTCGTTCTGCAACGGCCTCTTTTCAGAGACAAAGCCTTGCCCCTTTCTGCTGCTCCAGCCGTATCCCCGCGAGTTCGAGTAGGTGGTCGTTTCTGAAACAGCCACACTGCCCTTTGCTATTCCAGACTGTGCAGGACCGAAATCAAAGGTCCTCGTCGGGATGAGAGAGTCAGCCATGAAAGCGCTTTGCGCAAAGCTCATTTCTGCCAGGGTGATGAGAAAAAACAGACCTGCGGGTTTACCTGCATGCATAATCAACCCCGATCGTTTTGCTCTAAAGGCCCCATGGTTTCTTCATTTACGGTCAAACCCATGCCAGGCCCTTGTGGAACGTATAGATAGCCGTCCTTGCACACTATCTCTCCGAGGAAGAGGTCTTTCAAGCCCAATTCCAGGCGCGAGCCCGCGTACTCTTGCACGCGTGCCGCATTGGGGATGGAGGAGACGAGTTGCAGGCTGGCAGCGGTCGCCAGAGTTGGTCTGGTGTTGTGGGTCATAATGAGTTTATCAAAAGCGTGGGCCATGGCGGCTATTTTTCGGTTTTCGGAAAAACCGGCACCTTTAATCAGATCTGCATTGATGATGTCGGCATTGCCGATTATCATCAGATCACGCATCTGCCATTTATTGAATTCATGTTCTCCGGCCATAACCGGGATATCCAGCGCCTCCACGACCTGACGCAATCCCGGATAATCATGATAGGACACCGGCTCCTCAACAGCAGCAATGTTACAATGCTCTATGAGTCGTTTGCTCAAGGTGATGGCTTTAGCCGGTGTATAACCGTTGTTGAAATCAACATAAAGTTCAATCTCGTCACCGATCGCCTTGCGAACGGCGGCCACGACGGCGAATGTAGGGTCCGGATCCGGATCGATATCAAGTTGTCGTATCTGCATGCGCGCCTTGACCGTTTTATAGCCCTGCTCTACAAAATCAGCGGCGATCGCCGCCATCTCCGCCGGGGTTCTAAAGCCGTTTTTGCCACCGCTGCGGCCGAAAGAGCCGTATACTCGAACTTTTTCCCGGGGATAGCCGCCGCTGATTTTGTGTACCGGCAAGTTCAAGATGCGGCCTTTCAGGTCCCACAGGGCATTATCTACACCGGCGATAGCGCCGGGCAGCAAACCCGTGGTGCCGGCATCTTCGCCTTTGAAATACATTCTCATCCACAGCGCCTCAGTGTCAAACGGATCCTTACCCAAAACCTGCGGCGTGCAAATCTCGCGAATGACAGCCGCTGTCAGGCTCGGGTAATCGTGATCCGCTTCACCCCAGCCGCTGTGACCGCTGTCAGTTTCAACTTTAACAAACGTAGCGCTTTTCGCCACAAAAGTCTTCACACCTGTAATCTTGATTCCTGACTTGGCTTTTTCCGGCCCAGACCACAGCGGCCCGGCGAGGGTGGCCATGAGTAATCCGCCCAACGACGAACCTCCTCGTGTTATGAAATCGCGTCTAGACAACATAACTCGTTCTCCTGTTGGTGCGCGTAAAACATGCAGCGCTCACTGGGTCGCTCATGCGGGCTTTCGAGAAACGCAGCATTGTGAGTATTTGCCAATACATCTTAATAGTATTACTTAGATATACCTATTTAATGACTATGAAACATAAAATCAAGACATTTTTTTGTTTTATGCTGCGCCCATGATCGCCCATTGCCCTCAAGCGGCGCTGCTATTTCGCTGCTGCACACCGACATTCCAGTCCGGGGCTTAGTTTGGCCAAGTGCGACCGATCATACTGACGACAAAGCCCATATCGGTGATCTTGACAGGCTGGATGCGTAAAAAAAAAGCCGACCAATGGATGTTGGCCGGCTGTCGGTTGTCAGTTGCAAATTATCTTGTCGAGCCGATCACGTACTGATTCAGCGCTTTGATATAATTGGCACGTTCATAGGCGGCCGGCTCAGCCACCTTTTTCTGGCTCATGCTGCCCTTCATTTTTGCAATCGATTCATATTCATTCTTTGTCATCCAGGCTTCCAGATCCTTCAGCACCTTGGTGATGTGACCCGGTCCATGGAGGAGCAGGGCGGCGCACATCTGCGCCACGTCCGCACCGGACATGATCAGCTTCACCACGTCGGTCGCCGTGTGCACACCGGTCGTTCCGGCCAGACTGGCTTTGATACGACCATGAAGAATGGCGATCCAGCGCAAAGGCAGGCGCAGGTCGTTGGAATTGCTCAACACCACACCCGGCTTCACTTCCAGGGACTCGAGGTCAATGTCCGGCTGATAAAATCGGTTGAACAGCACCAGCGCATCAGCGCCGGCCGCGTCCAGTTTTTTCGCCATGGTGTTGATCGAACTGAAGAACGGGCTCAGCTTCATGGCCACGGGAATTTTCACCGTCGATTTCACCGCCTTGAGAATGTCGATGTAATTCTGCTCGATGGCGAGGCTGTCCTGTGTGGCATCGGCGGAGAGGAAATAGACGTTCAGCTCGATGGCATCGGCGCCGGCCTGTTCCATTTTTTTGGCATAATCGATCCAGCCGCCGGTGGTCATGCCGTTGAGGCTGGCGATCACCGGGATCTTGACCGTCTGTTTGGCTTTGCGAATGTGTTCGAGATACGCCTCAGCGCCCAGGTTGTACTCGGTCGGCTCCGGGAAATAACTCAACGCTTCGGCAAAACTGTTGGTGCCTTGCGTGAGAAAATGATCCAGTTCAGCCGCTTCAAAAGAGATCTGCTCTTCAAAGAGAGAATAGAGCACCACGGCACTGGCACCGGCATCCTCCAGCTTTTTAATGCCGTCCAGTTCCTTGGACAAAGGCGACGCAGACGGCACCAGCGGATTTTTTAATTTCAAACCCATATAGGTTGTTGATAGATCCATATGACTTCCTTTCAATTATCAGGTCCGTTGAGGGTTCGGTGCGGATCCGCACCGAACCCGTCACACTTATTCCGCTTTGGTCTCGCCTTCACCGTATTTCATATTAGCCCAACCCTCATACATATTCCAGCGCGCATTGGTCGCCTGCTGAGCCTGTTTGATCAGCTCGCCGGCGCGGCCGGGCATGCTCTTGGTGAGCATCTTGAAACGGGTTTCGCGATAGGCGAATTCCTCATAGGCAATCGACGGTGCTTTGGAATCCAGCTTGAGCGGATTCTGATTTTGCGCCGCCAGAAGCGGGTTATAGCGGAACAACACATAGTGCGCGGACTCGACAGCCGCTTTTTGCTCCTCCATGCCTTTGTGCATGGGAATGCCGTGGGCGATGCAATGGCTGTACGCCATAATGATGGAAGGACCATCATAGGCATCCGCTTCGATGAACGCGCGCACGGTCTGCAGATCGTTGTAGCCCATAGCCACGCGCGCCACATAGATATTGCCATAGGTCATGAAAATCATACCCATGTCTTTTTTCGGCAACGGCTTGCCGGCTGCCGCAAACTTGGCGACAGCGCCCAGCGGCGTGGATTTGCTCATCTGGCCGCCGGTGTTGGAGTACACCTCCGTGTCCAGCACCAGAACGTTGACGTTGCGTCCGGAGGCGAGCACATGATCCAGACCGCCGTAACCGATATCGTACGCCCAGCCGTCGCCGCCGACGATCCAGACGCTCTTTTTCACAAACATATCCGCCAGCGTGAGCAGATGCTTGGCCTCGACCGAATCCTTTCCCGCCAGTTTCTGCTTCAACACTTCAACGCGTTTGCGCTGTTCGGCAATGCCGGCTTCCGAAGTCTGATCGGCCGTGGTCAATGCCGTCACCAGGTCATCGCCGATCTCTCCGGCCATTCTCTTGGCCAGCTCATGGGCGAATTCGGTGTGCTTGTCAACCGTCAGACGATAGCCCAGGCCGAATTCGGCGTTGTCTTCGAACAGACTGTTGCTCCAAGCCGGTCCGCGGCCGTCTTGATTGACGGTATAGGGGAACGTGGGCAGATTACCGCTATAGATGGACGAACAACCCGTGGCATTGGCGACGATAGCGCGATCGCCGAACAACTGGGTCAACAGCTTGATATAGGGCGTTTCGCCGCAACCGGCGCAGGCGCCCGAGTACTCGAACAGCGGAGTCAGGAATTGCGATCCTTTAACCGATGCCACTTTGATCTGGCTGCGATCGAGGACCGGCAAATCGAGGAAAAATTTATAGTTTTCCCGCTCCTGCTCGCGGATGGGCGGCTGCGGCACCATATTGATGGCCTTTTTGCCGACCTCCTGTTTATTCTTGGCCGGGCACACTTCAACGCACAGCGAACAACCGGTGCAATCCTCCGGCGCTACCTGAATGGAATATTTCCAGCCGGCCGGGAAATCCTTGCCGCGGGAGTCGGTGCTCTTGAAGGTTGCCGGGGCCGAGCTCAGATGTTTGGGATCAAACGCCTGCTGGCGAATGGCGGCATGGGGGCAAACCATGACGCACTTGCCGCACTGGATGCACACGTCCGGATCCCATTCGGGTATCTCCAGGGCGATGTTGCGTTTTTCCCACTGCGTGGTGCCGCTGGCAAAAGTGCCGTCGATAGGCATGGCGCTGACCGGTACATCGTCACCGTGATTCACCAGAACTTTGGCTACCACATCCTTGACGAACTCGGGTGCTTCATCAGGCACCAGCTTGGGCATTTCCCGGGTGCTGGTGGCTTTGGCCGGCACGTTGACTTCATACAGATGCGCCAGGGTGTGATCCACGGCGGCAAAGTTCTGCTGCACCACCTGCTCGCCCTTGCTGCCGTAGGACTTTTTAATGGCGTCCTTGATCATTTTGATGGCCTGCTCGCGTTCCAGCACGCCCGAAATGGCAAAAAAGCAGGTCTGCATGATGGTGTTGATGCGCACGCCCATGCCCGTATCCTTGGCCACCTTGTAGGCATCGATGACGTAGAATTTCATCTTTTTGTCAATAAGCTCCTGCTGCAGCGGGCGCGGCAGGGTATCCCAGACCGTGTCCTTGTCTTCCTGCGTGTTCAGCAAAAAGGTGGACCCTGGCGCCGCCTTTTCCAAAATGTTGAACTTTTCGATAAAAAACTGCTGATGGCACGCGACGAAATTGGCGCTGTCGATCAGATAGGTCGAATGGATCGGACGCGGACCAAAGCGAAGATGCGACACAGTGACCGTACCCGCTTTTTTGGAATCGTAGACAAAATAGCCCTGGGTCGAGTTGGGAGTTTCTTCACCGATGATTTTGATGGAATTTTTATTGGCGCCCACCGTGCCGTCGGAACCGAGACCGTAGAACAGGGCGCGCACCACATCGTCGCCTTCCACTCTGAAGGAAGGATCATATTTCAGGCTGGTGTGGTTGACATCATCGTTGATGCCGACCGTGAATTTGTTTTTGGGGGTTTTGCTTTTCAGCTCTTCGTAAATCGCCTTCACCATGGCCGGAGTGAACTCTTTGGAGGAGAGACCGTAGCGACCACCGATAACCTTCGGCATGGCGAACGGCAGCGTGCCGGCGATCAGGGCTTCGGAAAGCGCCGTGATCACATCCTGATACAACGGTTCACCGGCTGAGCCCGGTTCTTTGGTGCGATCGAGCACGGCAATGGATTTGACCGTCTTGGGCAGGGCTTGGATCAGGTGTTCGGCAGAGAACGGCCGGAACAAGCGCACTTTGATCACACCGATCTTTTCGCCTTTGGGCTGCAGATATTCAACCGTCTCCTGCACCGCTTCAGCGCCGGAGCCCATAAGAATGATGACACGCTCTGCATCCGGGGCGCCGAGATAGTCGAACAGATGATAGCTGCGGCCGGTCATTTTGGCGAATTTGTCCATGGCGTCCTGGACGATGCCGGGACAGGCGGTGTAATAGTGGTTGGCCGCTTCACGTGCCTGGAAAAAGACATCCGGGTTCTGCGCGGTTCCGCGGATCACCGGGCGGTCGGGCGACAGCGCGCGCGAACGATGAGCGAACACCAGTTCGTCGTCGATCATATGGCGCAGATCGTCCATGGTCAACTCTTCGATTTTTTGCACTTCGTGCGAGGTACGAAAACCATCAAAAAAATGGACAAAAGGAACGCGCGCCTTCAGTGCGGCTGCCTGGGCGATAAGGGCGAAATCATGTACTTCCTGGAGCGCATTGGACGCCAGCATGCCCCAACCGGTGGAACGCACAGCCATCACATCGCTGTGATCGCCGAAAATGGAAAGGGCGTGTGTGGCCACGGTGCGGGCGGTGACGTGAAACGTGGTGGCGGTCAATTCACCGGCGATTTTGAACATATTGGGGATCATCAGCAGCAATCCCTGGGATGCCGTAAACGTAGTGGTCAGTGCGCCGGACTGCAAGGCGCCGTGTACGGCACCGGAGGCGCCGCCTTCACTCTGCATTTCTACTACCGAAGGGACGGTTCCCCAGATGTTTTTCAGACCTTTTGCCGAGTATTCGTCAGACCATTCTCCCATGGGTGATGACGGGGTGATCGGATAGATGGCGATCACCTCATTGATCTTGTGAGCAACCAGGGCCGCCGCTTCATTGCCGTCGACCGAGATCATTTTTCTAGCCATTCGTAACCTCCTAGTAAATCAGTTGATTATATTAACAGGTTCTCTTGTCGCCGCGTTGTCATGCCAAAAAGGCAAGAGAAAAAGATTGAATTTTAACATTTAATCTACTGAAAAATGAAGTGTAATGCAAGGTTTTTCCAGACAAGGAAAAGGCTTGCTTTTGTTTTGTGAAATAGCGTTATTTAACGCCTGTCACCTGCCCGTCAGCCATAGGAATATCGACGTGAAACCTGAACGCAATCTGACCGAATTGGCCGCCTGCGAAGCCATTGTCTGTGATCTGGACGGAACGCTCTATCTCGACAGCGTACCGTTCGCAGCCAGTCGGCCGTTTCTGGAAAAAACAGTCGCCAGCGGCCGCAAACTCTTTTACTTCACCAACAACACCAGCAAATCCCGTTCCACCTATCTGGAAAAACTGGCGCGCCTACAGTTCCCGATCAACGACGCCATGATGATCACAGCCGCCGACTGCACGTTCGACTATTTGCGCACCATGAACCTGGGGCCGGATATTTATTTGCTCGGCAATCGCGATCTGGAGGACGATTTCAGACGCAACGGATTCCGCTGCCTGAGCCCGCAGGAACTGCGCGATGGTGGCTGCCCCGCGGTGGTGGTTCTTGGCTTTGATACGGAACTCACCTACGAGAAAATTCGCACCGGCTATGAGTGGCTGGTTCGCGGCGTTCCCTACATCGCCACCCATGCTGATCTGCTTTGTCCCATGAGCCGCAGTGCCTTTATCCCGGATGTCGGCTCTTTTATCGAACTGTTTGCAGCGGCCACCAAGGGTAGGCGTCCCCTGGTTATGGGCAAACCCAGCGCCCAGGCGGTCCAGGCTATTACCGCACGCGCCGGCTGTGCGGTGGAACGCATCGCGTTTATCGGTGATCGTCTCTATACGGATATTCGCATGGCTATGAATTTCAACATGGTTGGCGTGCTGGTGCTGAGCGGAGAAACCGATGTGCAGATGCTGTCGCAATCCCCGGACAAACCCAGGCTGGTGGTGTCCGGAATTGAAGAACTGATAGCGGTGCTCTAGTCGACGCGTCGTGCTATTTCTTTTTCAAGGCGATATAAATCATTTGCTTGTTCGCCTTAAAGTAGTCATAGGCAGACCAGAGCGTCACCAGGGATGTAATGGCAATGATGGTGGTTGAAATTCTGCGAAAAGCGGTCGCTTCACCGATGGCTGGCGGCAGCACAGCGGCTTTTTGCAATATGAGCAAAATTAATATAACAAAGGTGCAGACGGCCTGCGCCCACGCCTTGGTCTTGCCGCTTTTGCGAGCCGCCACCACCACCCCCTCCTTCATAGCGAACACGCGGATCACCGAGACCAGCACGTCGCGGTAAAAAAAGATGGCGATCATCCACAGCGGAGCGAGATCGGCACTGAGGAAACTCATAAAAATGGAAAAGCGGGAAATGCTGTCGGCGAACGGATCCATCAGCTTGCCGAAATCGGTGATCAGGTTATTCTTGCGCGCGATAATGCCGTCGAACAGATCCGTCAGCTCTATGATGATGGCGATGGAGAGACAGACCAGATAAGCGGCGAGGGTGTGAATCTCGAAACAGATCAAATAAACCGGTGAGATCGCGATTCGCACCAGCGTGAGAATGTTGGGTGCTTTTAATTCCTGAAGGCGCAACGAGGTTCCATTTCCTGTTTGTCCATTTTCGAATAAAGTAAACAAAAAAACAACAAGCAGCAAGCCTTTTTACATCGGATGGCCGCCTGCCATCATATGGACGGCACCCAGCCGTGATTATGAATAAACTCCATCCAATAGGCGAGAAAGCGCCATTCCCCAAAGGCCGCGTAATGGTCCTGCACCTGTTTTTCCGTAGGCCGCCTGCCCTGAAAATGGTGCCTGGCCATGTAGGTGTACACCATGCTGTCCACCGCCAGCTCGCCAAAATAGCCATAGAGAGCAGCCAGATATCTGGCTGTTATTCTGCCGATTCCCATAAAGCCGCTGAAAAAGTCATATAGCTCCGGCCCCTGCACCTGCCCAGCTTGCACGCGTTCCACGTCGCGGTCACCCGCCAGGATTCGATCGCACAACGCCAGCAGGTAGCGGCTGCGGTAACCTGCGCGAGCGTGCTGCAGCAGGTACGTTTCCCCCGCCTGACGAACGGTCGCGGCATCTGGAAATTGGCGATAGGCGGTGCCAGCTACGGCCGGTCCCAGTTGTGCCACCGCGTGTACCATTTTCACCGCCTGGTTCCACTGCACGTTGGTGCCGCAGATGCTCTTGAAGACATCTTCATATACCGTTTCGCTGCGCATGAGCCGGCCCATGCCATGCCGGCGTACCTGGCGCAAAGCCGGTTCACGGCGGCAGAGCCGGTAAAAAGAAGAGAGATCCAACTCTAAATTAAACAGGTGATAAAAACGGCGCTGCAACAGCGGCCACTGCCGGGCCGACAGATGGCCGCCGGATAGCTGCACCAGGCCCTTGCGCGGCTGCTCCACGCAGACGAGTTTCAGCGCCTCCCCCACCTTGGTCACCCAGTGCAGCCGCCGCTCCGTTTCGTGCCAATAAAACGGCGGCAGCTGAAACCAGCCATGGCTTTTTACCACCGCTTCCAGATGAAAGGGTACGTTGATCTCGAGTTGTAGCGTGCTCATGTTATGCGTCCGCTTGCTATGAACACCAGGTCAGGGTCTTGCCGCTTCTACGGTGAAAATTTTGCAGCCGCCAACGGCGATGACGGCGGCGGCGTGTCTGGACAGGCGTTGCTCGAGCAGATTGGTAATGAATAGGTCAGTTCCGGCTTCCTGGCGCAGCGGCAGCGACACCGGCTGCGCCGTGTGATTGAATCCGCGCACCACGAGCGTGTTTCTCTTTTCCGCCTTTTTTACAGCCGTCAATACCAGTTCCGGCGGCCATGCCGGCAAAAAAGATCTCTGCCGTGGCCATGATCCGGTTTGCGGGGCCGCCCCCCGGCTCCACAGCGGACGGGCACACGACCATAGGGTCGGGTAATCAATGGCAGGCCCGCCAGGGATCAGACTGAATTCCGCTGACATCGGTCCCGGACATTGCGCCTCCGGCGTCGGGAAAAATCCCCAGTCCCCCAGTTCACCGACACAGCGCAGCAGGGTCAGGTTCAACACCACGGTTCCGTCGGCCTGGCGCGTCGGCTCAAATTCCGTCAAACCCTGATTGGCAACGATCATCGATCTCTTTTGATCCGTCACATACGAAAATACACCCTGCGGCAGCGAGTACGAGTCGCGGCGAAAACCGGCGATGGGCTGCACCGCCCGGGTATCCCAGCCAAAATCCCCTTCACTGGTGACCGTGGCGGAAACCATCGACGTGGGTATGTGCACCCGCAAGCGATAATCCCGGAAACGATTTTCTGTTTTAAAGCGGACATCCAGCCGCGGTTGGCTCTGATACAACGTCAATTCGGTGATCAACGGCATGCGGCCATTTTCGCCTCTGCTCTTTTTATTCTCCAACAACGCCGCCGGCCATTCCACCACTTGCTGAAAACGCCAGGTAGCCTGCAGGCCGTTGTTGACGATGATTTCAGGCGGCCCGGCACAGGGTGCGACCGACAACGGCGTTTCTCCGCTCAGCGCGCGAAAATTGTATTCGTCACCGCCGTCGCTCCTGAATTCATAGCGGCCCAGTTGGTCGTAACGCTGCCCGTTGCGTTTGTCCAGCAATGAATAGGTGCCGTCACCGCCGATGTCCACGCGGATCCATTTATTTTCCAGCCGTGTGGAGGTTGCGAGCACCGGCGCCATGATCGTCGGATCCGATTCGCTCTTCTGCAGACGATACACGGCATAGCCCAACGAGGGGGCCGAAACCGTGAGCTGCACCCGCGCCCGTGTGACATATTTGGCGATGCGAAAACGGTCGTTGGGCAATTCATAGGCAAAGACGCGCGCCACGTCGAGGAGGCGGCAGGGGATCTGTTCGTCTCGCGGCGAGAATGCGATCAAGCCCGGGACGTTCGTGCTATCAGGAAAATCCACCGTCGCGACCATCTCCTCCTGGCGCTGAAACGGCGAAGGATTGAACACCATCAGCGCCCGGCTATCCGCCGGCCACGGACGCATGTCCACTTGCCGGATCAGCGTGGCCATGGACGAATCGATCACACTGGAACAGATCTCATTCACCTGACGGAACCGCACCATCATGTCCTGATGCACCGCATCGACACTGCAGCCGCAGATATCATCGTGGACCTGATTCTGCAACAGCAGCCGCCAGCTCCGCTGCAGAAAGGCTTCGGGGTAGTCGGCTCTGGCGTAAAGCGCAGCCAGCGTGGCCAGTGGTTCGGCATACGATTCCAGCAGGCGGCTGCTTTGCCAATTGGCCTGTTTCAGATAGAGACGGCTGGAATAGACCTCTTCAAGTCCGAGCCCGTTGCGTCCCTTGGGATTGCGCGCCTCGCCGACAAACGTTTTTATGTTTTTCACAAGCGGCTCTGCTGCTTGAAAAAAACGCTGCGGCGTCGAGAGGATAATGCGTTCGTCCTTCATCCTGGCCCGCAGCGAGCGCAGCACCTGCGAAAGGCCGATCTGCACAGGCTGATGGTCGCAACCGTTCATGAGCAGCAATTCCCCGCTGCTGGTGAAACGACGGCCGTTTTTTGCACGTTTTCCCAACGCCGCAACATCATCCGTCAACTCCATGCCATTGCAGTACCAGTCGGCGAAAACATGGGTGAACACCTGCGAGCCGTCGGGTGCCTGCCAAAGAAACTCGCTGCCGGTGTCGTCCACAGGAAAACCGCGGCCGGCCAGGGCATATTTAAATCCCAGTTCTTTCAATAGTTGAGGCGACTGAGCGGTGTTGCCAAACGTATCGGGGAAATAGCCGATGTCGAGAAAAAAATCGGGAACCACCAGGTTGTCCGGATCGACGTGATCTTGCCACGCTTCGGCATCGCGGAGGGCCAGGATATGGTTTCGTACCTGAGATTCCGCATCCGCCAGATAGGTGTCCGGCAGAATATATTGCGGTCCATAGGAGAGCCGGCCGGTGCGGATGGCGTGCCGCACCTGTGTACGCCGCTCCGGGCGGATCGCCAGGTAATCATCGAAGACAATGGTCTGGCCATCGCTGAGAAAATAGAAAGTGGAATCGGCATCGATCTGCTGCAGTACATCATCCATCAATTGCACCAGGCGGAGACGGTGCTGTTCGAAGGGCATGTACCACTCGCGATCCCAATGGCTGTGCGGAATGACATGCAGGGTAGGCGTGCCGGCAAAGAGCGACGGCAGGAACGCACAGCCAAAGATGAACAAGACCTTTTTCATATCAACTCCTTTGCATAGGCCGCCACGACCTCGCGGCGATGTGCGGATGAATCCTTTTGCATGACGTTGCATCTAATATAGCAAAAATAATGAAAGGATAATATGGATATTCGAGTCACGTTTCCCAATCAACTGCAGGTCGACGCTCACTACGGCCCGTTCGTTATCTCCACCAATCAGGATGGCACCGCGCCGCCGCCGTTCGCTCTTTTTCTGGCTTCCATCGGCACCTGCGCGGGCATCTATGTATTGAGCTTTTGCAAACAGCGCGGGCTCTCGACCGACGGCCTGCAGATCATTCAGCGCATGGACACCGATCCGGCGACGCATATGATAAAAAATGTAACTCTGGACATACATCTGCCCAAAGATTTTCCCGACAAGTACCGCGACGCGGTTATCCGCGCCGCCGATCAATGCGCCGTAAAAAAACACATGCAGCAACCGCCGGCTTTTGTCATCAACACCATCCCATCCTGACAACACAACGATTCGGCTCTTCGCGGAGCCGAATCTTCTTTCTTTCGACATTGAACATCCATTCATTTTTGTTTTCCTGCCGCAAAATGCGCCAAAAAACACAAAAATCGCCTGAAAATATAAAATTTTTTGTATTAATCATCATTTTTATCAAAAAACTGTTGCTTCTTATCTATAAAAAAATATATTTAACACCAAACAACACAACCTGTATGTAAAAAGTATTTTATTTCACACTACCTGTAGATGCGACTCTTACTAAATGGATATCGTGTAAATGCGTATAGCTTTAATTCACAGTTCCAAAAGCGGTATGGCCGGCATGATGAATCGATTGCTGTCCCAGGACAATCAGATGGAGGACGATGATGAACCTCCGCCCGATATGCTGGCAGAATGTGACTCGGATGAAACCATTCTTGCCGTACATAACGCGCTCGCAGAACGATATGACGTCTTTCCTGTCGAATCGGATGAATACGCTTTTGAAAGATTGAAATCCGTCCAACCGCATCTGGTCTTCAATATAGCCGAACGGTTGTTCGGCCCCAATCGCGAATCGCATATTCCTTCTCTTTGTGAAGTATTAAATCTGCCGTATACAGGGTCGGATCCGTTGACGCTGGCGTTGTGTCTGGACAAGTCCCGCACCAAAGAGATCTTGTCGTATCACAAAATTCCCAACGCCGAGTTCTGGACTGTGGAATCATTGGACGAACCGGCCGGCGACATCAAGCTGCCGGCTATCATCAAGCCCATGTATGAAGGTTCCAGCAAAGGCATCAAGGATAAATCGGTCGTCTATAACGAGGGCGATTGCCGCGCCGTGATCGAGGAGGTGCTGTCGCAGTACCGCCAGCCGGTTATTGTCGAACGGTTCCTCCCTGGCCGCGAATTCACCGTCGGCGTCCTCGGCAGCTATCCGGAGCTGGAGATTTTGCCGATCGTCGAAATCGATCACAGCAAGCTGCCGGAAGGAGCCACGCCGATCTATTCGTACGAAGCCAAATGGATCTGGGACATACCGGAAAAGCCTCTGGAAATTTTCCAGTGTCCCGCCGCGATTCCGGAAGCGTTGCGGCTCGAGATCAGCGAACTGGTCAGGCGCACCTGCCGCGTCCTGCGCATCAAAGACTGGTGTCGAATCGATGTGCGCCTGGACGAGCAGGGCGTCGCGCACATTCTCGAAGTGAATCCGCTTCCCGGCATTTTGCCGAATCCGGAAGATAATTCGTGTCTGCCCAAAGCCGCACGCACCGCCGGGTATAGCTACTCCCAGCTGATGCATCGGGTGGTCGATTCAGCCAAAGCACGTTACGGTATATCATCATGATAGACAGCAACCTCTCCATAGGCGTCGCCTATAACGAGTACTTGAACACCGCCGGCCAGCAGGTCGAACACGTCTCGGAAGAGACGGTCAAAGATATGGCCGAAGAGGTGTTCCACCATGTCGCTCAGCTGGGCTGTCGTGTGGAGATGGTGCCTCTTTTTGATGATTTTATTGATTTTATGAAACGCATCCGGTCGGCACATCATGATGTGATCATAAATCTGTGCGAAGGCTTTAAAGATCGACCGCTTATGGAAGCGCGCATCGCCGGCGTTTACGAACTGCTCGAGGTTCCGTATACCGGCAATCCCGCGCGCACCCTCAGTCTCTGTCAGAACAAGTACCTGACCAAAATGGTCTTGCTCGGCGCCGGTCTCCCGACTCCGGCCGGGCAGTTGGTGACCACTCTGGACGCTCTCAACTATGACGTCTTCCCGGCCATCGTCAAGCCGAACAACGAAGATGCCAGCCTGGGCATTTACCCGCAGTCGGTGGTGCACAACCAGGATGAGTTGAAAACGCAAGTGGCCAAGGTGCTCACCACGTATAATCAGCCGGCCCTGGTGGAACAGTACATACACGGCCGTGAATTCAATGTGGCGGTGATCGATGCGGAACAACCGAAGGCGCTGCCGGTGTCCGAGATCGATTTTTCGACCGTGCCGGACGGCTATCCGCATATCTGCAGCTATGAAGCCAAGTGGTTCGAAGGACACGTCCTGTACAATACGACGATACCGAAATGCCCGGCCCCTGTCGACGACAGCCAACGCCAGACGCTGCAAGCCACCGCCGTGCAGGCGTTCAAGCTGATGAACTGTCGCGACTATGCGCGCGTGGACTTTCGCATGAGCCATGAGGGCGAGATCTATATTCTGGAGGTCAATCCGAATCCTGACATCAGCCTCAATGCCGGCTATGCGCGGGCGCTGCGTGCCGCCGGGATCGAGTACGCCGATTTCTGGCACAAGATCATTCTCAAGACGTTGAGACGCAAACCATGAATACCATCCGGCCCATGGCTGTTGCCGATAAAACCTCGGTGATGGAAATTTTGCATCGTAGCGGATTTTTCAACAAGGCGGAAATAGCCGTGGCCGAAGAACTGATAGATATTTTTTTGAACGATCCGCAGCAGAACGATTATCGGGTCGTTGTCATAGAAGGCGATCACCAGCAGGTGGCCGGCTATCTCTGCTATGGGCCGAGCCCCCTGACCCGCGGCACCTATGATCTATACTGGATCGCGGTGGATCCCGACCAGCAGGGAAAAGGCCTCGGCCGTCTGCTGGTTACCTGGCTTGAACAAAAACTGGAGGCTACGCATGGGAGATTATTGATCATTGAAACCTCGTCACAGACCCGCTACGAAGGGACGAGGCGATTCTATCTCAACATGCACTATCGTGAAAGCGTCCGCATCGCCGACTTTTACAACCACGGCGATGACCGCCTGATCTATGTGAAATACCTCGAACAGAAGGGAGTTTGATAACCAATGGATGACTGGCAACAGTTGCTTAAAAATAGTCTGACCGATCCGGAAGATATTGCCCAACGCTTTGATTTGGATGCTGAAGAATTAAAAACCATTGCACATGACTTTAAAATCCGCGTTACCCCCTATTATGCGAAACTGATCAAAGAAAAGGGAGACCCGATCTACAAGCAGATCATTCCGGATCCCCGGGAACTGGCTGAAAACAGCGGTGTGGACGATCCGTTGTCCGAAGATCATGATTCACCGGTCCCGAGCATCGTCCACCGCTATCCGGATCGAGTGCTCTTTCTGGTTTCGCACTCGTGCGCGTCCTATTGCCGCTTTTGCACGCGCAAACGCAAGGTGGGTGATCCCATGAAAATCCATCCCCGCTACATCGAAGATGGACTGGATTATATCCGTCAGCACAGCGAGATTCGCGACGTCATCATCTCCGGCGGCGATCCGCTGATGCTGAGCGACAACAAACTCGAATTTATTCTGAAATCGCTGCGCGCCATTCCGCATGTGCAGATCATGCGCATCGGCACGCGCATGCCCTGCTTTTTGCCGCAGCGCATCACGCCCAGGCTGACCGAGATGCTGAAAAAGTATCACCCCCTGTGGATGAACGTGCATTTCAACCACCCGGACGAATTGACCCCGCAAGCCCAGCAGGCCCTGGGCCTGCTGGCCGACGCCGGTATCCCCCTGGGATGTCAGACCGTATTGCTCAAGGGGGTGAACGACGATCCGGCGGTGATGAAACAGCTGATGCAAAAATTGGTCGCCGCGCGCGTGCGGCCCTACTATATCTATCAGGCCGACTATGTCAAAGGCACCGAGTATCTGCGCACCCGCGTGGAAAAGGGCCTCGAGATCATGGAATCCCTGCGCGGCTGGACCTCCGGCCTCGCCGTGCCCTACTTTTGCATCGACGCCCCCGGCGGCGGCGGCAAGATCCCGCTTGTGCCGCAATACGTGCAGAGCATCGACGACGAAAAAGTGGTCATGCGCAACTTTGAAGGGCAGCTGTTCGTCTACCCGCAGGTTCAGCAGGGCAACGGCAAACGCAAAACCGTCGGCCGTGTCCGCCGTCGGCAAAAAGGGACTGCCATCAACCAATCGTTTACGGAAATCATTGAAGTGGGTTGACACACTGTTCCGTCGTCCCCCGTCGCCGCCGCGCTTTGACCTGGTGGCGCTCTGGGACTGGGAATTCGACGACGATTTCATTCATCTGCTGCTGACAGGTGCCTTTCACAGGCACCTGTCCGCACGCGCCTTTCATTCCAGCGAACTCTCCGTCTTTTTTCAGCAGTTTCAACACCTTTCACCGCCAAGGCTGCTTATCGACCGCGCCTCCGACATTCATCCATCGCTCCTGCCGCTGTTGGCCGAATGGCGCCGGCGTGGCACCCGCCTGATAAACGATGCCCAGCAAATGCTCTGGTGCAAGGACAAAGCCACCATGCACCTAGAGCTGGTTGAGAAGGGTATTCCGGTGCCATACGGGATCATCCTGTCACGTCAGGACCATGTCGAATCCGCCGTGGGCAACGCTCTTGAGAAACTGGGCTCGCCCTTTGTCATAAAACCGGCTGAAGGGGGCGGCGGCGAAGGGGTGATCCTCGAAGGGCGATCGCGGGAGGACCTGAATAACGCGCTGGCGGAAAGTAAAAGCGGCAAAATCATTCTGCAAAAAAGGGTGCAACCTCGCCTGCTCCAGGGCCGGCGCGCCTGGTTTCGTGTCTTTTATGTTCAAAAACAGGTGATCCCCTGCTGGTGGGACGACCACACCCATCTCTACCACCCGGCCGACGACCTGGAACCGCAGCTGGCGCAGGCCCTCTGCACCATGGTTATGCGCATCGCCGCCATTGCTGATATTTCGTTCTTCTCCAGCGAGATCGCGCTGACGCAAGGGGGCGATCTGCTGGTGATCGACTTTGTCAATGAAATGTGCGACATGCGGCTGCAAAGCCGGCACGTCGATGGCGTCCCCGACCACCTCGTGCAGCAGATCATCCACCTGCTGCTGTCATCATCGCCTGCCTAGTTCGTCCCCGGTTGTTAAGGAGTTCCGCTTCCCCTCCTAGACACCAACCCGTCTGCGGCGCCGGAGGCCCCGCAGAGCGTTGGGAATTTTGTGAGCCCACTGCCCTGTTATAACCATAAAAAGAATACAGGAGAATAACATAATGTCAACTCGCAGAGAGTTCTTGCAAGCAGCTCCCCTGGCTGTCGGCGCCGTTGTCGCCCTGGAAGCCGGCTCAGGCCGCAACCTGTACGCGGCCGAATCCTTGCCCAACGAAAAGGGGGAATATATCCTGCCGCCGTTGCCTTACGCCTATAACGCGCTAGAGCCCCATATCGATGCCGAGACCATGCGCCTGCATCACGACAAACATCACCTGGCCTATGTCAACGGCCTGAACGCCGCGCTGACCGCTCTCGCCAAAGCAAGGGAAAGCAACGATTACAGTCTGGTGCAATATTATACCAATCAGGCTTCCTTTCACGGCGCCGGTCACATATTGCATCACATCTTTTGGCACAACATGTCACCAAACGGCGGCGTTGAACCCGCAGGAGCGCTGGCACAAGCCCTGGTTCGCGACTTTGGTTCGTTCGCCGCGTTCAAAGCCAACTTTGGTGCCGCTGCCAATAAAGTGGAAGGCAGCGGCTGGGCGATCCTGGCCTATGAGCCGATCGGCAAGCAGCTGGTCATCCTGCAGGCGGAAAAACATCAAAACCTCAGCCAATGGGGTGCCATACCTTTGCTGGTCCTCGACGTCTGGGAACATGCCTATTATTTAAAGTATCAGAATCGTCGCGCTGAGTATGTTACGGCCTTTAACAAGGTCATCAACTGGGACGACGTGTCGCAGCGATTTGAACGAGCAAAAAAATTCTAATCCTGGTCAAACAGAACCCGCCAACCGTGGCGGGTTTTTTGTTGCGTCTGTTTGTTTAAAATGCTACATTACCACTCTACCTGTTCGCAGCGTTGTGCCATGAATCCGTGGGCCAGGAACCATGATCATCAACTCCAACATCATCGATATGGAATACGCCGTGCGCGGTCCTATTCCGCAAAGAGCAGCGGAAATGAAAAAAGCCGGGCGCTCGGTCATTTTCTGCAACATCGGCAATCCACAAGCGCTCGGGCAAAAGCCGATCTCGTTTTATCGTCAGGTGTTGAGCCTGGTTGAGGATCCTGCGCGTTTGCAGAGCGCCCGTCGCGACGGCTATCCGGACGATGTGCCGGCCGCTGCTGAATTTATTCTGGCCAGGATGGAATCCGGCATGGGCGCCTATACCGAAAGCCGCGGCCCCGCCTTTA
>CAZISM010000031.1:0-49775 GCA_964541895.1 uncultured Cytophagia bacterium | reverse complement strand
CCTTTGATGCGGCGATGTTCGACAACAACGCCATCACAGGGAAAGTGAAAACGGTGATAATCGGCCGGGCAAAGACGAATGACGGCCAGGCTGCCGTTATAAAATTCTGCAGCCGGCCGGCCGAGAAGGGCCTCCACAGTAAACGCTTTGCCCTTTACCGGCACCACAGTCTCTTTCTGCAGACAGGGATACACCATAACACGGCCGTCTGCGGGCGAAGCCACGGCTTCAGGCTCTGCCGCAAACCGTCGCGCCCCTGCCGCCAACCGGCGAGTGAAAAAGGAGTTAAAGGTCAAATAACTCTCCACCGGCTCGGCTAACTCGCTGGTATCGATGCCGAGGTCGCGGATCACCGGCGCTATTTGTCTCCGGCTGAAACGGGTGTCAGCCAGCCAGCCGATCAGACGGCTCGGCCATGCCTGCGTAAAGAGAAACCGGGTTAACCATGGGCCGGTCGTACTCTGATACGCCCAGCGCATCATGCCGCCGCCGAGAACGATCTCTTCCTCTTTGCTGCTTTGGCCGCGGCGATAAAAATAAAGTGGTTCTGCCATTGTTCCTGTTCAAAAAATAGTTGCTGCCTGATCCGGATTAGCCGGAACCGTTTCCTGGTGCCCACTTCGCGCCTTGTGGCCGAAGCGAAACGCTTCGGCAGCGCGTTGAGGGCAAACAGTTGCACTCTGGTTAAAATAAAATTAACCAATCATGACGCCATATCAAAGAAAAAAGTACCGTCAGCTCATCGACAAACCATTCCTTCTTTAAACCGTTATACCGAATAAGCGAGAATCTTATGCCATCGCAGACGCACCATCAAACCGAAGCCATCGTTTACCATCCTATCGGCATCATTCGCAGCGAGCATACGGTGCCTGAGAACACACCCATTCAGCCGGTCTATGCGGCGGGGTGCCGGGCTGTGGCAGAAATTTTCCCCGAGTACGCCAAAGGGCTGGATAACCTGGAAGGATTCTCACACATTTACCTGATCTACCACTTTCACCGCGCCGCACCGGCGCGACTGACCGTCACCCCTTTCCTGGCCGACGAACGCATGGGCGTTTTCGCCACGCGCATCAATTGCAGACCCAATGCCATCGGCTTCAGCATTGTCCGACTGATCGAACGGCGGGACCACACCCTGCTCCTGGAAGATGTGGATATTTTAGATCAGACACCGCTGCTGGACATCAAGCCATACGTCGCCCGCTTCGATCGCATCGACGCTACCCGGGGAGGATGGCAGGACCAGGTGGATGAAAAGAACGCACAGCAGCGGGGACAGCGCAACTTTCAACCGAACAGCGGCAAAAGAGATCGTGATCAAGCGAAATGATAACGACTACCTACGACCATCTCTTCGGTCCGGTCCCGTCCCGGCGACTGGGGGTGTCACTCGGCATCGACCTGGTGCCGCATAAAACCTGCAACTTGAACTGCATCTATTGCGAATGCGGCCGCACCACCAGGCTGACCATGGAACGCGATGAATATGTAGCGCTGGAGCAGGTCCGCGAAGAGTTGACCCATTTCATGGCTGCACAACCGGCACCCGATTACCTGACGCTCAGCGGAGCCGGCGAACCACTCCTGAACAGCCGCGCCGGCGAACTGATCGCATGGATGAAAAACAGTTTTCCGGATGTCCCTGTTGCCGTGCTCACCAACGGGACGCTGTTTTCAAATGCCGATGTTCGTCAAGCGGTTCAGCGGGCTGATGTGGTGCTGCCCTCGCTCGATGCCGCCACGCAACCGGTATTTCATGACATCAACCGACCGCATCGAGCTCTGGACATCGCGGCTGTTATAGAAGGCCTGGTTGAGCTGCGTCACGAATTTTCCGGACAGATCTGGCTGGAGGTGTTTATTGCACCCGGTCTCAATGACCATGAACGGGAACTGACGGCGCTGCGCCAGGCTATCATCCGTATCCATCCAGACCGGGTGCAGTTGAACACGCTGGACCGACCCGGGACAGAAGCCGATCTTGGCAGCGCGACGCAGGCGCAACTGGAACATATCATCGACTTTTGGCAACTGCCCAACGTTGAAATTATCGCGCGGGCGCAGCGGACCTCGGCCCATCGCGGCGTGCGCCAGGAAAAAATGGCCGCCATCCTGGAAACGATCTCGCGACGGCCATGCACTGTAGAGGATCTGACACAGGTTCTCAATTTACCGATACAGGAAGTGAACAAATATCTCGGCATTCTCGAAAAAGAACAACAGATTCAACAGCGACGACAAGGAGCTATGGCTTTCTATGAAAGAAAAAGAAACTAACCGGCCGAAAGGAGCTGACGTGTCATCCGTCAAAATCACGGTTCTCGCTGACAATCAGGCCGCGCCCGGCCTGGTTGCCGAACATGGATTGTCCTTCTGGATCGAGATGGACGGGGCCTGCATTTTATTCGACACCGGCCAGGGAAATGCACTGATCCCCAACGCCCATGCATTGGGCGTGGACCTGAAAAAAACTGATCTGCTCTTGTTGAGCCACGGCCATTATGACCATGCCGGCGCCGTACCCCAGGTATTGGCCGCCGCACCGGCTGCGCATGTGTATGCTCATCCCTCCCTTCTCAAGGAACGATACAGCATCAGCGACGGCCACGCCAGATCGGTCGGGGTTCCGCCCCCGAGCCGCCACGCACTTGCTTCGCTCAAACAGCGACTGCATAGCGTCACCGGGCCGGTCGAGCTGGCCACAGGCGTCGAGTTGACCGGAGCCATCCCACGTCTCTCTGCATTCGAAGATACCGGCGGACCGTTTTACCTCGATGCAAAGGGAGAGCAGCCCGACCTGCTCGAAGATGACATCGCCCTGGTGATCGACCTGCCCGGGGGCCTGGTCGTTTGTGTCGGCTGCTGTCACGCCGGCCTGATCAACACCTTGACGTTTATAAGGCAGCGTTACAGCCAGCGCCCCATCCAATGCATCATGGGCGGATTTCATCTGCTGCACGCCGGCAGAGAACGCATGCAGCGTACGATCGACATGCTGCATCAGCTTGACCCGCTGCGTATCATACCCTGCCACTGCACCGGCAGCCAGGCTGCGCAGCAGCTGCAGCAAGCGCTCCCGGGCCGGGTAATGGCCGGACATGCCGGACTGTCAGTTCATTTTTCCTGACAACACTATCCATGTTCAGTGAACAGCAATCTTTTAACATTCAGGATGTAACTTAGTAGCTACTACACTCAACCAAAGCGTAACCTTATCACCTTATTATTGTATTACGAGCAAAATCTTCTTCATTCCGACCTCCCCCCTACTTGCACCGAGCCTGCAACTATTTTCTCTCTGGCTTTTTTGAATTGCCGATAGTATATTGACCTGCTGTGAAAATAGACACTCTGCCACTGGACATCCACATAGCATCGGTCCAGGCTCGCAGCCGACTAGCTTTTTCTTGCCCGTCCCCGGCTCTGAAAGGATCACCCATGAAAAAAATCATGCGTCTTTGCTTCCTTGTCGCCATCCTGTTCGGCTTGCTCAACAGCAGCTGTCAATTAAAAAGCACCACCAACCTTGATGCCGGTTTTCAGAATCCGCCGGCGCAGGCACGACCCTGGGTGTACTGGTTCTGGCTCAACGGCAATATCACCCGTGAAGGCATCACCGCGGATCTGGAAGCCATGAAGCGGGTTGGCATCGGCGGCGTGCTCATCATGGAAGTGGATCAGGGAACGCCGGCCGGTCCGATAGCGTTCGCCGGCAAAGAGTGGCGCGAGCTGTTTGCCTTTGTCTGTCAGGAAGCCCATCGATTGGGGCTGGAAGTGAACATGAACAACGACGCCGGCTGGTGCGGCAGCGGCGGCCCGTGGATCACACCGGACCTGGCCATGCAAAAAGTTGTTTTCAGCGAAACAAAAGTGGAAGGCGCGCAGCCGTTTGATGGCGTTCTGCCCCACCCCCCGGCAACCGCTGACCATTACCGCGACATCGCCGCGCTGGCCTTTCCTACTCCAGCAGAGGGCGCCCGCATTGAAATGCTGCCCGGCAAGTCAGCTACAGTGACGCAGCATTTTGCCTCACCCGCTTCTTTTCCGGATATTCCCAAAGAACAGATCATTGCTCGCGATCAGGTGCTGAACATCACGGCCCACATGGACCATAACGGTCGGTTGCAGTGGCAGGTGCCGCAAGGAAAATGGACCATCCTCCGCGTCGGCCACACCCTTACCGGCAAGGATAATCATCCGGCGCCGCTTTCCGGTCGCGGCCTTGAATCCGACAAGCTGAGCCAGGAAGCCACAGATGCCATGTTTAACGGCCTGATGGGAAAACTCGTCGCCGATTCAAAACCTTTGGCCGGCAAAACACTGGTATCCACCCACATCGACAGCTGGGAAACCGGCTCGCAAAACTGGACACCGAAATTTCGTGAAGAATTTCAAAAACGCCGCGGCTATGATCTGCTGCCCTTCCTGCCGGTATTGGAAGGACGCATAGTGGAGAGTGTCACCGTTTCCGAACGGTTCCTGTGGGATGTGCGCCAGACCGTGTCTGACCTGCTCATCGAAAATTATGCCGGCCGCTTTCGCGCCCTGGCGCATCAGCATGGCCTGCGGCTCTCCATCGAAGCCTATGACGACGCCCCGTGTGACGAAATGACCTTTGCCGGCCAGGCAGACGAACCCATGGCCGAGTTCTGGTCCTGGGGCAATCAAACGGCGTACAGCTGTACGGAAATGACATCAGCCGCTCATACCTACGGCAAACAAATCATCGGCGCCGAGGCGTTCACCGCTTCCGACGGCGAAAAATGGCTGCTCCATCCTGCCAACGTCAAAGCCCTGGGCGACTGGGCCTTTTGCGAAGGCATCAACCGTTTTGTGTTTCACCGCTATGCGTTGCAGCCCTGGCGCGATTATGCGCCGGGCATGTCCATGGGACCATGGGGATTGCATTATGAACGCACGCAAACCTGGTGGGAGCAATCCAAACCGTGGCATGAATATCTCAGCCGCTGCCAGTATCTGCTGCAGCAGGGGCAGTTCGTGGCCGACATCTGCTACCTGCAGCCGGAAGGATCGCCACGCCGGTTCTCGCCCACGCTGCCCGGATATAGCGGCAACGCACCGGAACGCGGCCGCTATAATTTTGACGGCTGCACACCGGAGGTGTTGCTCACGCGCATAAAGGTGCAAAACGGCTGTCTGGTGCTGCCCGAAGGCGCCTGCTATCGTCTATTGGTGCTGCCACAGATGCAAACGATGACCCCCCTGTTGTTGGCTAAAATCAAGGAACTGGCTGAGGCCGGCGTGACCGTGCTCGGGCCGCCACCTGCTGCTTCTCCAAGTCTCACAAATTATCCGCAATGCGATAAAGAGGTGCAAAAACTCGCCGCCGAGTTATGGGGTGAAACCGCCGCTGCATCAGCAGGAGACGGCCATCGCGTCGGCAAAGGTCGCGTCATCTGGGAGGACGCCTTTGCCTCCTCCATCTTTAAGGCAGAATGGCTGAGTCCGTTAAATGGCGCGAAATGGATATGGTTTCCGGAAGGCAATCCGGCCGAAGCGGCAGCTATTGGTAAATGCTATTTCCGGCGTCATGTGGTCGTGAAACCGAACCTGCAGATTGTTTCGGCTAAAATATTGATTACAGCGGACAACAGTTTTACGTTATGGATGAACGATCACATCGTCGGCTCCGGCGCCAATGCCACCGAGGCGTTCAAATATGATCTCAAGAGCTGGCTCAAACCCGGCGAGAATTGGCTGACGGTCGAAGGCGAAAATGCCCACGATTATGCAAATCCGGCTGCGTTAATCGCCAGGCTGGTGATCAGGTATAGCAATGGCGATTCCCTGGTCGTGCTGTCCGATTCGCAATGGACTAGCACGCGCCAGGAACAGCCACAATGGCGCACAGCTAAAAACTCTCCGGGCTGGAAGCCGGCCATGGAGATCGGCCCCCTCGGCATGAAGCCGTTCCCGGTGCCGGACGTATGGCTGAAAACGCCTATCTATGTCTATCCCAAATTCGAGGCCATCGCCGCTGTGCTGCAGAAAATGGGCGTCGCGCCGGATTTTACAGCAGACTCTTCGTTCCGTTACGTTCATCGCCGTATCGACGACACGGATCTCTATTTTGTCTCCAATCGCACCAACGCCTGGCAGGCGGCCAACGGCTTCTTCCGCGTCAGCGGCAAAACGCCGGAACTATGGAATCCTCTGACCGGCGAGATCCGTCCGCAACCGCTTTATCAGGAGCAGAACGGCGGGACCATAATGCCGTTGACGCTGGAACCCAGTGGTTCCATCTTTGTTGTCTTTCGCACAAAAGGAAAGCCGCGTATCACGTCCATCGAGCGGGACGGCCGTCCTGTGCTAGTCGATAGCCATCCCCCATCCTGCGAAGTGACGGTCGATAAAGATCACAAGGTTGTTTTGCGAGCCTGGCAGTCCGGACAGTACAAAGTACAAAGCGCAATCGATAATCCGCTTCTGGATATCAATCTGCCGGCGCCCGTCGAACTCGCCGGCCCATGGCAGATCACTTTTCCTTTCAGGAACGGCAGCGCCAAGCGAATGAACAGTGACAAGCTCTTTTCCTGGAACGAGCACAGCGATGCAGATGTGCGTTATTTTTCCGGCACCGCTGCGTATCACAGCACTTTTGCGCTGCAAAGCAAACAGGAGAACATGCGCCTCTATTTGGACCTGGGTCAAGTGGCTATTATGGCACACGTCACGCTCAACGGCAAAGAGCTGGGTACGCTTTGGCGAACGCCGTTCCGTATGGAGGTGACTGATGCTCTTCAGGTTGGCGAGAACATCCTGGACATCAAGATCACGAATCTATGGGTGAACCGGCAGATCGGCGACGAATTTTTACCGGAAGACAGCGACCGCCATGCCAACGGCACGCTCAAATCCTGGCCGCAATGGGTTATGGAAAACAAGCCCAGTCCAACCGGCCGCACCAGCTTTACGACCTATCGCTTGTGGACCAGAAATGATGTGCCAATCGAATCCGGTTTGCTGGGGCCGGTGCAATTGCTGGCGGTACAAGACGTGAAACTGCCCTGACGCGCGCGCACAGACCATGATAAAACAATATCTGTCCAGCCAACTAGTTCGCCCCACAGGAGTATTTGGCAAATATCTTGTCGGCAAGTTGTGGAACCGGCACAACATGGCATTGAACGACAGCACGTTTTTGCATCTGCAGGCTATTAACAGCGACCGGATCCTTGAAATCGGATTTGGCGGCGGTTATCTGCTTAAAAAGGTTCTGTCTGTTGTCACCGCCGGTTCGGTCGCCGGCGTTGATGCCTCGCCGCTTATGGTGGAACAGGCCCGGAGGAAGTTTCGCAGGCAGATTGAAAGCGCTGTTCTGCATCTGTATCACTGCACAGCAGAACAGCTGCCGTTTTCTGCCGGTTATTTTGACAAAGCCTCTTCGGTCAATTCCATTTTTTACTGGCCGGATGTAGCAGCAGGCTTGACAGAGATCTGTCGGGTGTTGCGAAACACGGGGCTCCTGGTGCTGACGTTCACCGTCCAAGCCGATCTTGATAACAGGGGATTTGCCCATCCCGGCATCCGTACCTATGCCAACGATGAGGTGCTGGCTGCGGTGCGACAGGCCGGGTTCAGATTTGTGACCATCGAAGAGGCCCAAGACGCTCACCGCACCTTTGCGATCATAAAAGCGGTGAAATAAGGTGATATCGACTAGATTGTGTTCTTGATCGGGCAACCGATCGCCCGATGAATGTTTCCCCGGGCGGAACGATCGATCGAGCATTTTGCCCGGGATATTTCACGATCGTTTTCAGAAGGGAATGATCCGGGTCGCGTAGCGACCATGCGCTCTTTGAGTACGGCTCGCATGCACCGCATTTAAGCGCCCAAGTCGCCGCTGGGGGCGGCTCCTGCGCTCCTGTTGCAGGCAGGTCCGATGGGCAACCACTGGCGCGGCTAATTCTTCCTCGCTTGCACCAAACAGATCATTAAACGAAATTTTGTCGGCCGCCGTTGAACAGGATCAACAGGATTTTGAAATGTTTACGGTGAATCCTGCCTATACTTGTTCCGGTCATTCGCTGCAGGCCTATACGGGCTTTGCACGAAATATCACCGTGCAAAGCGGATCAATCCCTCTTGTAAATCCTGTTATCCTGTCCCAAAAGATTTGAATCTTGTCGACCAGCAAGAGGTGATCACCTGCAATGAGAAAAGGCGTGCACATCGCGGAACATGAACCGGATCATTCCGTCCAGTCGCCGCCGGGAAGCGGCTCCTACAGTGCTTTTTCAGAGACATCTTGTTGGGAGTTGCCGGAAGAGAGAACCTTACCGCTGCAGCACCATTTTCCCCATAAAAACCTGTCCGCTTGCTTCCACCCGATACAGATACAATCCCGCCGGCACGCTGCGGCCGAGCTGATCGGTTCCGTCCCAGCGAAACGCAACATCGGTCCCACCGGCCTGGCGCGATAATTGTGCGATCTGTTCTCCGCGAATATTGTAAATGGTGACTCGATCTGCGCTGCCGACCGGCATTCGACATGAAATCAGTACAGATGAGTTGAACGGGTTCGGATAAGCCTGGATCAAGGCCGCATCCCGCAGCGGTGCCTGCTGCTCCGAGACAGCAGTAGGTGTTTTCCAGCGATGATAAAAGACATTCAACAGCGGCACAAATTCCTGTGTGGCTTTCTGGTGTCCGGCCGACGAGGGATGGCTGTCGCCGCTGGGATAAGAGCTGTAATTGTTGTTAAGCGCCTGCACGTGCTGGACGGCGCCGTTCCACCAGCGGTGATGATTGCCGGTTTCAGCACCGGCATCGTTGCGATTGACATTGCCGCCGTTGCTGGTCAGTACATTATAATAATCAAACACCGCCACATTGCGATAGCTGTAATGTTTCAACCATTCTTTCACCAACCAGTTGTTGAACGCACGGGCGTTGGCCGCTCTTTTCGCCGGCGTTTGACTGCCGGAGCCATAATCCCCGGAAGCCAGCGGCGGCGCGGTAATGATTATGAACAGTTTGTCCTGTCGGGTTGCAAAACAGGTGAGAATTTTCGTATAAACCGCCTTGGCATTGGCGACAGACAATTCCCAATCGTTGGGTTCGGCGTACGGCTGATCCGCCGCTTCGCCGTACATATCCGAATTGGGATAACAGGACTTGAACATGACGATCTCGTTCTCACCGCCCGGATTGACGGCCAATCGCGACCAGGCGCCAAAGCCGCCGACATTCTGTCCGGTCTCGAGAAAGAGTTGCTGCAGATAACTGCTGCGATTCGGGCCGGTGAACCACTCTGGCCAATTGGGGATATCGGTGCGATCGCCGATGCTGTTCAGCCCCCAGCCGTAATTGGTGGCGCTCACATAATAGTTGTTATCACGCAAGGCCTTGCCCAACCCGCCGGACGGCTGATAATCATTGGGATCGGCCAGCCAGTTGCCACCGGTTGAATGATGGATAAAAATCAATTTTACCGTTTTATGGGGCGGCGTGATATCGTCGGCTAAAACCGCAAAAACCATAAACATGTTTGCGAATAACAACGCCGCAACCTTTTGGACAGACGTCAAACGCGGCATCGGAACCTCCCTGGGAAATTAGAACCGGTACTGCAGGCCTACCGTGGCATTGTGATCCGGACGATTGGGATTGGAATAGAAAGACACTCCGTATTTTTTCTTCAACTCTTTATTGTACAATTTCGCCGACACCATGGCATCTACGGCCGAAGCTACCCAGATGAGAACAAACGCCTGCGCAAACTGGGTGTTGGTCTCTGTGTTCGTCTCAGTGGCATTATAATAATTGGGCCAGGTGCCGCGTTGCACCACTGTTTTAGTCTCCTTTTCCATATTTAACGCGAAAAAAGTCAAAGCCCCGGTGTACACCAGCCCGCGCACAATGCCGCCGGTTTTGCCAACATAAAAATGGCCCATGGGCGGCAGGAGAAAAGACATCACAAAAGCAGCGGTAGGAGATTTTTTTCGCGACTCATACGCAGACGAATTTCCATCTGCGACAGGCCCCGCACCGGCACCTGCATGCAGCACCGCATTTAAATACATAGTCTCGTCCGCCCGCGCGATCACCGGCTGCTGCCACGGTGTATGCTGGTCCATCTCGGCCCGTACGGTATAGCCCTTGCCGGCTTCGACCTGCAGCGTCAGCGGTGCGTTGCCCTTGAACTCGCTGTCCAGCGATACCCGCGCACCCACCGGCTGCGACGCGATGTAAAAAAAGGAACCTTTACTTTGCGTTTTTTGCGTGCCGATCAATCGTCGGGTAATGCGGCGCAGCGCCGCATCCAGCTCTTCCACCGGCCCGACATAGTTATCACTTTCCAGCTTGTCGATCCGGCTGCTTTCCACATCGATGATCTGCAGATCGACGATGTATTTGCTGCCCAGCTTGCCGATGTTGCCGCCGATCATTTTTTGCACGCCCAGCATATTGCCGACCTTGACCATGCAGGCCAGGTCGTTGCAGATGCCGCTGCTCTGGAAACCCTGTTCCTTGAGCAGCGTCTCCATGTTGCTGCGATCCACCACCGTGTATTGTCCCGATTGCAGCAACTCTTTGCGAACCGTATTGGACAGGGTGACGACGGCAGAGGCGTTGAGATCGTCGGCATTCAAATCGATCACCGCCACTGTGATGCGCGTTGCTTCTTGTGCGGCCAGCGAGCAAACGATGCCACAACTCAGGATCAACATTCGTAGCACTTGCATAGTTCCCTCCTCCGGTGTAATGGATCAGAACACGAACGGCACGAATCGTTTGGAATGCTGCATATAGTCGAGGTAAGGCTGACCAAAATAAGCCACGTTCTCAGCTTCCTCCCTGGCTACGGCCAGATATAAAAAAACAGATGCGGCAGCCGCCAGCAGCAACGTCAGGAGGTCTGGCCGCTTGCACAGAATACCCCAGGTCAAATAAAACAAAGAGGCATATAAGGGATGGCGGATATAGCGATAAATACCGGTCGTAACCAGGTTCGCGGTTTTTTCAAATCGCATCATGGGAGCGTCATGGCGGGCTGGATCATTTTTGCCGTAACGAATCAGCTGATACGCACCGTATAGCGCCAACATCGCCGAAATCGTCAGGATCGACCAGCTGATGATCTGCAGCAGCGACAACGGATTTTTAAACCAGTACGGTCGATTAAGCAGAAAGAGCAGGAGCATCACTTCCCAGGCAAAAAAACGATAAAAACCGTGCGAACGCGGCTTGAGCAAAGAAGCCCTGGAGACATGGATCAAAATCAGAGAACCTGAAACAAACGCCAGGATATTCATCGCAAGATCCTCACCCAGATAAACCGGAACCAAAAGCCGGACCTTTGAGGTCCGTCATTTCTGCATCCATGTACGTTGATAGCAACGTGTCAGGTAGTCATAGTTCCACCGTCATAGGTCCGCTACATGCCGACTCCATCCATCCTTGTCCTGCAATTGGGACAACAACCGTTCTGCAATCGATTCTGCACAACGGCAAAGCCGTATCGTTCGATCAGTTTTTCACCGCAGCCGTGGCAAAAGGTGTGCTCGCCCTTGTCGCCCGGAACATTGCCGCTATAGACATAACGCAGGCCCTGTTCGATGCCCACGCTGCGCGCGTGCTGCAGCTGATCAACCGGTGTGGCTCCCACCTGCGTAAAACGGTATTGCGGATGAAAGCGGCTGATATGCCAGGGTGTTTCCGACCCCAACTCGTCGCGGATGAAACGGGCGATAGCGATCAGATCGGTTTCAGAGATCTGCCCCGGGATCAACAGGGTGGTTACTTCCAGCCAGATGCCGAGCTTTTTATAGAGTTTGATACTCTCCAGCACCGCCTGCAGATCGCCGCCGATGACACGGCGATAAAACGCCGGATCCCAGGCTTTTAAATCGATGTTGGCCGCCGTCAGCCAGGGCGCAATCTGCCGCAGCGGCTCCGGATCGATGTAGCCGTTGCTGACGAACACCGTTGCCATTCCCTGTTCATGGGCCAAACGTACGATGTCGTAGGCATATTCGTAAAAGATGGTAGGTTCGGTATAGGTGCAGGCGATGCTGCGACAACCGCGCTCCAGGGCTGAACGGACGATCGTCGCGGCCGGGATCGATTCCCCGCTGATGGCGCCGCGTACCTGCGATATCTCATGGTTCTGACAAAAATCGCAATGAAAGTTGCAGCCCGCGGTGGCAACAGAAAAACAGCTGGAGCCGGGATAAAGATGGAACAACGGCTTTTTTTCAATGGGATCGATGTGAGCAGCCACCGCTCGTTCGTATACCAGAGAGACGAGCGTGCCCTGCTGATTCTGCCGAACGCCGCATAGTCCGATCTTGCCATCGGCCAGCCGGCAGTGATGCGGACAGAGGAAACACTGAACGTGATCCTCTGCCTGTTTTTCGTAGAACCAGGCTTCTTTCATCTCACTCCTGTGACACCAGCAGGCTCATGGTCAACAGAGCCTGTACCTTGACATAGTCGTCGCGAAACACCTGCTTTTCGCGGCCGTCGGTGCCGTCCAGTTTCAGCGTTGTGGCAATAAACAGCGGCAGCGTATCGGCGCCGTCGTTTTTGAAAATCTGCATATCCTTTTCACTGATCTCCAGCGTCACCGCAAAGGTGCGGGGCTGTTGCACCTGTCCGGCCTGATTAGTGGCTGCCGCAGGCAGCACGATCGGACCCAGGGTCACTTCCGGTTTGTCGGAAAGACGTGCCGGTGAATGGGCCAGATACAGGTACACACTGCCGCCCACGGGCAGATGATTTTCGATGTTTGCCGTGACCTTGGCCGAACCCAGGCGATCGGTCGCTTCTCCTGAGATGTAATCCACCTCGCCGGACTCGATCAAATCACCGCCGGCGTGCTTCGGGCGGATGCGGATTTCGGTGGTATCCAGCCGCATCTCTTTGCTGGTCCAGCTGGCAACGGCCGGCACATCCAGCACCACCGCGGCGCGGATATAATCGCTGGCCATGATATGGCCATAGGTCATGCCGTCACCGATCCAGGCCCGGCCGGAGGCCATAAAACGGTTGGGACGAATATTGATCAGTTTGACGATATCGCTGTTCTGGCTGGTAAAAGGCTGCAGGCGGGTATGCACTTCTCCGAGGCCGTTGCCCGGTGTGATCAGCTCGTTGACGATAAAAGAGACTTGCTCCCCTTTATCGTTCATCGCCGTCAGTTTGCCGTCGAACCGGATCGGCAACTGGATGGTGTTGTAGAAATCCAGAATCAGACGGGCCTGGCCGAAGCGTACCATATCGAGATCGTCCAGCCGCTCCGGCAGATCCACCACCTTGCTGACCGGATCCAGAACTACCTGCTGCTCCGCCAGTTTGCCGGACAAACGCTCCACGGTCAGATCCGAAAACTGCACCTGCGCGGTGATGAGGGATGTTTCATCCAGGCTGATGAACCGATCGGAAAGATCGTCGGTGGTGCCTGACACCATGATGTTGAGAAACTGGCCGGAACCGTTGCGCGGCAGATCCAGGCGCGCCACAAAGCCGGTAAGATCCAGCCGGCTGGTGGTTTTGCCGAGCGGTTTCAGAGTCATGTTGAAAGAGAGAGGTAACGCGGTGCGCTTGTCGGTAATGTCGAGGAACTCGAAGGTGACATCCGCTGCACCAAAGGGGGTTTTGTTTTCCAGCGTAACGGTCAAGCCCCCTTTTTGAATGGCCAGTTCGTCTATGGTCACGATCATGCCCGGCAGCATTTCAACGGTTTCGCTGACGCCAAGGGAGAGCGACGGCACTTTGGCTTCCAGACGCGCCACCTGCACCTGATCGATCTGTGTGACGATGTCGATACTCTGGTCGGAACGAATGGGAACCGCTGAACCGCCTGAACCCGGGATCAGGCCGGAAACAAGCCAGCGGTTATTTTCTGGAATTCGTTTGCCGTCCACAGCGGTTTCTATTTCCACCGTTTCGCCGGCGTTCAGCCGGCTGATGGTGGGCGCGGTCAGCATAATGCTGCCGGTGCTGCCGTCCTGCAGTTGAATGACCAGGTTTTGTACGGCGACCGGCAAACGGCTGGTCACAAAAAATCGGGCGATGCCCCGCATCAGAGTGGCTGATCGAAAACCGGGGTCGCTGTGCCGGTTGCCGGCCACTTGCTGAAAACTGCAGGATGGGACGATGGCGTTCTGGCCGACCCGTCCCGCGATCGCGCTGCAGAGGACGGAAAAATAGAATTGATCATAACTGATACTGAACGAGGGCACGGTCAGATCGCTGATACCGACCTGGAACGACTCTGAGAAACCGCCGAGGCTAAAGTTCTCGCCGATTTTCGTTGCTTCGATGTTTTCTTCCATATGAAAGCCGAGGAGGCCGTTGCTGTCAAAAACCATACGGTCTTCGTTCTTGACCAGGTCCGCAACCGTGTAAGAACGATCCACTAATGGCACATTCAGCGAGGTGTGCCAAGTCGGCGCCTGCGGCGATTTGACCGAGCAGGCGACGAACAGCAGGAGGAATATAATACTCTTTTTCAACATACCTTTTCTGCAGACGTTCATGCCGCCACAGCGTCCCTGTGCCGGCCGCAAAGTCTGTCTCTGCTTGAGTCAAGTCAACCATGTCATGTAACAGCCGGCCCCGGCGACGGCTGCCATAACGAAAATGTACAGAGAAAAATTCAAATTGTCCAGCGCAACCTGCTCTCCTAATTGGCCAGCGCGGCCAGGATAAAGGCGCCGGCGCCCATACCGATGACCGGATAGAGTCCGAGGTAGCGGCCGGTCCCTGCATCAAAGTACTCTGGAATCATTTCACCGTTGAGTGCGGCCTGATCCACAATCCAATCGAGAACCGGCTGCGCCTCTTTTTTACGTTTCATAATCTGCATGGCTTCGACGGCGCGCAGGCTGGCGAAGAGATGTTCGGGGCCGAGAGTGGTTCTGTCCCGGTATCCCAGGGCGAATCCGCGTTCAGCGCCGCCGACGCGCAGATAGGATTGAACCGCCTGAAGGGTGGAGCGCGCCGATTTCCAGTCCGGCCGCAGGATCTGCCAGTTCACGGTTTCCAGGGTGCTGGCGTCAAGGATATCCGGAAATGTTTTCGACTCCAGGCTGCGTCGCAGCACCCTGGATTTGCCAAAGGTCAGGCGTGTCAGGATGCTTTCGCGGACTTTATTGGCCAGGCGGGTGCAGCGGCGTACGGTCTCGGCGTCGTCCAGGGTCTGGGCGAGCACCGCCGCACTGGTCAAGCCCTGGTAGACGCTGGCCGACGTAAAGGTAAACTGTTCCCCCGGCGCCGCCACATCCCATAATCCCGAATCCGCGCGCATGAGATCCTGGCTGTCCAGGCAGCTGATCATGGGCTCGAGAACATAGCCTTTGACGATGGACCAGACCTGATCGAGAAAGGGGCGGTCGGAGCTGTGTTTGTAATATTCATGCAGCGCCCAGAGAAAGAGCGGGTGGCTGGCATAATAGAGCGCCGGCGTTTCGCCCAGCGCTGCGGCGCGTTCATAGCCGGTGCCGGCGTAATGCGAGAGCGAAACCACATAGTTGCGGCCCAACCCCCACTGCCGGGAGCCCACTTTATAATCCTTGAACGAACCGGCATTGGCGTAGAGCATAAATTTCAGAGCCGAACGGGCTTCGATGAAATGGCCGGTCCTGACCAGGGCGATGATGCTGTAGGCCATATCCCGGGTCACGGCAACGTTATCGCTAAAAGGTGCGAGGGCATTGACGATCTGGCCAAAGCCGGGGCCCGGCTCGCGGCATTGGGCCATTTTTATAAAAGCCGCTGACTGCAGAAAGACATCGTGTTTTTTGCGGATGATGCTCGCCGGTTCTTTGCCCAGCCGGTGCCAATGCATCCACCAACGCTGTTCCGCTTCGACCAGTCGCTTGCCCTCGGCCTTGTATAATTCGGTGGTGATTTTTTGAATGAACGGCGGCGCCAGTCCGTAGGTATAGACCACGCTGTAGCACAGCCAGAGATCGTTGCCGTCCCAGGTTTCGCGCACCAGGGTGGCGAGTTCGCGCATGGGCGGATCGACGTAGGGCACAAAATGGTCCACGCTCAAACGATAGCGGGCCGCATCCCGCACCTGGATGACCCAAAAAATCACTTTGTATTCCATAATCATGGGTGACCAGATGTAGGAGACCAGGTCGATCTTGTCCAACTGCTGCTCGAGCCGGATGATGCCGGTGCCGTTGATATAGCCGCTGCGCTTCACCGGCGCTCTGGCCAGATCGATGGAGCGGCCGCCGATTTTTAAGCGATAGCCGATCGCCTGCACCAGATTCGGCGTGTGCTCGTTGACATCCCAATCGTCATTGACATGCGGATAAAAGGCATCGATCACGCCTTTTTGCAGATTAAAGCTAAAGTAGGAAAGCCCGTTGGCTGAAGGGAAATAGGTAATAGAGCGGTGTGCTTCGGCGGCCCACAACTCTATACAGGATCCGAGAAGAACATAAGGAAGGTAATGAATTAAACGTCGCACCGCCCACTCTCAATTAGAGTCTACCACCCATTCACATTCCCAAACATACACTCACTGAATGACGAGTGCGGATGGATTTGTTCGATCCTTCGACTGCAACGACACAGGTTGCCGGTCATTTCCCCGCCAGCGCGCGCAAGGATTTTATCAGCGCCTGGGTGCCCTCGCGGCCTTGGCCACGGGCCTGGCAGGCGGAAAAGAGCTGATGCACCATCGCCACGGCCGGCATGGGCAGTTGCATCTCATACGCCGCCTGCAGCGCCAGACGCAAATCCTTTTGCTGCAAATCGATCATAAAGCCGGGCGCAAAATCTTCCTGCGCCATGCGCGGCCCCAGGTTGCTCAGCTGCCAGGAACCGGCGGCACCGTTTTTGGTGGCTTCGATCATGGTCAACGGATCGACGCCCGCCTGTTGCGCAAAACGCACGGCTTCGCTCACAGCCAGATTGGTGACCGAGACCAGTATCTGATTACACAGCTTGACCGTTTGGCCCATGCCGGGCCCGCCGACATGGGTGATGGTTTTGCCCATAGCCTGCAGCACCGGCCGGCAGCGTTCCAGGACCTGCGCATCGCCGCCCACCATGATGGCCAAGGTGCCGGCTTTGGCGCCGACGTCGCCGCCGCTGACCGGTGCATCCAGCATCGAGCAGCCTCTTTGCCTTATCTCTTCAGCGAGGTGGCGCGTCACCGACGGCGAGATCGTGCTCATATCGATGACTACAGAGCCGGCTTTTAAACCGTTCAGCACGCCGTTCGCCGCCATGATCACCTGCTCCACATCCGGACTGTCGGTGACCATGGTGATGATGATATCCGATTTTTCAGCCACCTGTTGCGGCGAGTCCGCCCGGCCGGCTCCGGCGGCCACCACTTCATCGCTCCGGGAGGTGGTACGATTGTACACGGTCAAGGGGAATCCTGCTTTGAGCAGGTTCAAACACATGGGTTTGCCCATGATCCCCAGGCCGACAAATCCGATACGTTCCAGGGCGCGGTCCTCCGTTATTCAGTTGACATATGATGCTGCCACACCAGCCAGGTGCGATGGTCTCGCTTCAACACCATGGTGTGCAGATTGTTCATCACCGTTTCGTTGTTGGCATAGGTCAGCGTCATCCGGCTTTTATAGCGCGCCACCGCTATTTCAGCGGATTGTTCTATGGTAATCTCGTTCAGTTCGGTGCGAACCTTCAGCCAGCGGGCAAACAGCGGTTGAAAGAAAGAGGCCAGCTCAGCGCACGGGATCACCTTGCCGTTGAGAGTGTACCACTGCATATCCGCTGTGGCCATGGTGCACAGGGCCGTCGTATTCTTTTGATCAAACACGCTATGAAAAGCGGTTATGATTTCCCGTACCCGGGCTGGGTCGTCTGCTGTCGAGTGGCAGCTGCAACACCCGGCGACAGCGAACAGCCATAACCATTTTAGCCGACGTATGTGCATGCGTCGAATCCTTGGTTTGTGCAACATGTTTTAGCCGAATTCCGCAGCAATGGGAACTCGGGCGATCCTATCGGCCACGATGCGGGTTTAACAGTACTTTTTCAGGAACCCTCGGCGCTCCAAGACGGCGACCAAACTCGTCGCCCTACATTTTTTGACCAGGTTTGAATTCAGAATTTTCAGGAACACTTTGGCTCCATGTAGGGCGCCCAGGTTGGTCGCCCTGCATATTAAAAAGTGTTCGCATGCGCAGCAGGATAGGCTGCGGCAATGTGATCCGCCCAGTCGGCCTCCTGCAGCCGCTCATGCTTGCGGCATCCCAAACTATAGATCCGGCATTTTTCCTGCAGCACGGCCAGGGTCTGCTGACGATCTGGAGCCGACAGCTTTTCCTTTTCCAGAACATGGGTCAACGCCATGATCCGATACCTATCCAGGCTGTGCTGCATGGACAACTGCGGCCAGGGCCCCGCTCTTTTTACGATCAATCGCTCGGGGATAAAGAGCACGGGGAAATGCAGCGAGACCCGCAACCACAGATCGTAATCTTCGCACGCCGGCAGCTCTTCATCGAACAGGCCCACCTGGTCAAAGACGCGACGGTGCAGCAGGACCGACGATGGGCTGATAATGCACAGCGGTAAACAATGCTGATAAATCCAGCCGGACATTTTGCGATGATGTTTGCTCTGATTCAGCCAGTGGCCGTCGCGCCGCCACTCTTCATCGGTGTAGCAGACAACGCTCCCGGCGGAACGCTGCAGCTCTTCGCATTGCCGCTGCAGTTTATCAGAGCGCCAGAGATCATCCGAGTCCAGAAAAGCCAGCCATTCTCCCTGCGCCACTCTGACGCCCGCATTGCGGCTGGCAGAGACGCCGGCATGGGCGTGCGTCACATAGCGCACTCGCTGCCGGTACGGCTGCAGCGCCGCGGCGGTATCATCCGTAGAGCCATCATCCACTATAATCACTTCCTCAGGCAGCCGGCTTTGCCCCAGCACCGATTCCAGGGCTTGGACCGTCAGCGTGGAGCGATTATAGGTAGGAATGATGACACTGATCCGCACAGATCTGATCCTCCCGGAAGGCGACTCCGGCCTCTGGGTACCTTTGTTAAACAACCGGTCGCAGCTAAAACGTAACCGCCACCATGATAAAAGCCAGCACGGTCAGCACCAGCAACAGGAGTGCGGCATAGCGATCCACGGATTTTTCGGCGCGGATTTCACGATAGCCCAACAGCATGGCGCTGAGATAGCCGCCGATAAAACCGCCGAAATGGGCCCAGTTATCGATATTGGGAAAGAGAAAGCCAAAAATAAACGCCATAATAGCCCAGCTGCCGACCTGGCGGAATATGGCGGCGCCGAAATAGCCGCCGCGCCTACGGCCATAATAGATCAGGGCGCCCAGCATGCCAAAGATGGCGCCGGAACCGCCCAGGGTGAACATGGAGCCCATGGCGACCGAGATCACAAAACCGGCGATGCCGGCCAGGGTAAAGATGATAAACGTCCGCGAGGTGCCGAACAGCTCTTCCAGCATATAGCCCAGTTGGCGCAGCCACAGGATGTTAAAGAGAATATGCAGAATGCCGCCGTGCAGGTACACGGCGGTGATCAACGTCCACCAGCGGCCGTGACTGAAGGCATAACGGCCCGTTATGCCGAGCCGATACAGGCTTTCAAGACCCGGCGCCCAAACGGACGACAGCGGCTGGTGCCGGGCGTTGGTGAGCAGGTCGAGAACAACGGAAATTACAAACAGCGCGATACAGACGGTGGTGAGCAGCGGCACCAGGCCGCTAAAGCGGGCCAGCCAGCGGCTGAGAGCGGGTCCATAGCCCCACAAGCCGGGATTTTTTCTGCCGCAGTGCATGCAGGAGGGCGCGTTGACCGAGATCAGCCGCCCGCAGTTCGGGCACACCATAGAGCCGGTTTTCTTACGTTCAAGCATATGCAGTTCCCTGTACAATTTGTATAATATGCGAATTTTTCCGGAATATTAAAACCATCTTTTTCCGCCGCCGCAGGCCGGTGACGCGAATGACGAAAAAGGTATTGCTTATCGCGTCTGCAAGGCCTATATTATTCCCGAAAAAACACGGATAGAGGACCATTATGAAAATTGGCATTGTCGGTTTGCCCTTTTCGGGCAAAACCACGCTTTTTAATGCGTTAACCGGTTCGGCCGTCAGCACCAGCGCCTACGCCATGGGTAAATCCGAAGCGCAGCACTCCATCGTCAAGGTGCCGGACGAACGCCTGGATACATTGTATTCGATTTTCCAGCCGAAAAAAAATGTGCCGGCCACCATCGAATATCTCGACCTTTCCGGCCTCAGTGCGGATGAAAACAAAAAGGGCGGCTTTTCCGATCAATTCCTCGGCCAGATCAGGACGGTGGATGCGATTCTGCTCATCCTCCGCCATCATAAAAATGACAACGTGCCGCACCCGCTCAATACGGTCGATCCCGTACGCGATCTGCAGTGGGTGCAGTCCGAATTCATTCTCAGCGATCTCGCCATCATCGAGAATCGCATGGAACGATTGAAAAAGCAGATGCGCGTGCGCAAGACCGATCAGGACGTCAAAGAGCACAGCCTGCTGGAAAAATTCAAAGGCTTTCTTGAGGAAGAAAAGCCGCTGCGCACGCTGACCCTGGAACCGGAGGAGGAGCTGATGGTGCGCGGCTACCAGTTTCTCACGCAAAAGCCGTTGATCCTCGTCATCAACATCGACGAAAAGGAGGTCGCCCGCGAATCCGTGGTGCTGCAGCCGTTCACCCCCTGGAGCGAACAGCCCCGCACCGCTGTGCTGCCGATTTCCGCCCGCATCGAGATGGAAATCCAGCAGCTGCCGGAAGAGGAGGCTCAAATCTTTCGCGAAGATGCCGGCATCAAGGAGGCGGCCATGGCCAAGCTGATTCGCGCCTCCTATGATCTGCTGGGGCTGATCTCGTTCTTTACGGTAGGTGAAGATGAAACGCGGGCGTGGACGATTCCGCTCAACACCAAAGCGCCGCAAGCCGCCGGCGAAATCCACAGCGATATTGAACGGGGATTTATCCGTGCAGAGGTGGTCGGGTATCAGGATTTCATCCAGCGCGGCAACATGGCCAAATGCCGCAGCGACGCGGTTCTGCGGCTGGAGGGCAAAGAGTACGTTGTCCAGGACGGCGATATCATCAACTTTAGATTTGCGACCTGATGGCACACCCGGCTCGACCGTGGTGGCAGACGAAAAAGGGGCGGTGATGCAGAATCACCGCCCCTTTTTTATGATGTTGGGCCGAACCGGGATGGTCCGGCCACCCAAGTCGCCGCAGCGCTGATTATAACAGATCCTGATAGGCCAGGAACAGCGCGCGATAATATCGCATCACCCGCAACGCATCGGGACTGGTTGCGCCCAATTCGGCGCAGCAATAGCCCTGATAACCGGACTTGCGCAACAGCTGCAGCATCTTGCGCCAGGGGTACTCTTCCAGATACAGATCGCGCATATGCACAAAATGGATCCTTTTTTCCAGCAGTTTGAAATTGGCTTCCAGGCCGCCGTCCTCCAGGTCCGCCTGATTGGAATTCCAGCAGGCAAAAACGTTGTCGTTGTCGGCGTAATCCAGGATCTTTTTCATGCGCGGAACCCGGCAGGTCTCGGCGCCGTGCACTTCGCAGCGAATCTCCACACCATAGTTTTTCGCAAACGCACCCAGCTGGCCCATGGTTTCGCCGATCTGCTTGAGCGTGACCTCTTCGGGGATGCCCTGCTTGGTATGCAGATTGTTCGGCCGTACCTTGACCCCTTCGGCGCCCACGTCGGCCGCGAGCTGGATGTACGCCTTGCACCCTTCCACATTCTTTTGCAGAATCGCCGGATCCGGAGAATCGAACTCGTACGCTGAACCCAGGCTGGCCAGGTTGACGGCCGAGTCGGCGAATTTTTTCTTCACCTCCTGGCGTTGCGCCGCGGTCAGGTCCACTTCCACTTTGTGGGCATGGGTGGTGCGCAGTTCCACAGCTTCGAATTTGGTCTCGGTGCAGTTCTTGATGATGGTGTCGACGTCCCAGTCTTTGGCGAGATTGTATGTCACCAGGCCGAGCTTGAGCGGCGTCCTGGCGTCCAGTTTGCCTTTGGCCTGGAGTTCCTGGCGGCCGACCAGGGTGGTGCCGGCCACAGCCACAGCGGATGTCTTAAAAAAGTTTCTTCTCGACAGCATGCATGACCTCCTCAAAAAAAGTGGAACAGTTATCGACGCATCATAAAACAGATCGGGTTACATCACAGACTTGCATATCTCCAGCAATTTGCTGACGCCGAACGGTTTGCGAATAAAGCGGCCGTGACTCGCCTGGATAACGGCCATGGCCTGGCTGTCCGCCTGCAAACCGCTGGTCATGATGA
This sequence comes from uncultured Cytophagia bacterium, assembly GCA_964541895.1. GTDB lineage: Bacteria > Zhuqueibacterota > Zhuqueibacteria > Residuimicrobiales > Residuimicrobiaceae > CAZISM01. The sequence continues at coordinate 27,461 of CAZISM010000031.1, read as the reverse complement.
TCGGTATCGGCTTCAGCTGCAGGATCTGTTTCGCCAGGTCGGTTCCTGACCAGTCCAGCAACTGGATATCGATCACCGCACATTTGATTTTTGTTTTTTCTTTTTTGAACAGCGCCAGCGCTTCCGGCACCGTACCCGCGTCGTGGACCTTGTAGCCGGCCTGCTCCAGAGCCGTCTTCATGATCAGCAGCAGGAACGGTTCGTCATCCACCAGCAAGATCTGTTGCACGCCCTCCGCCGCCGGCTCCTCCGCCGCTTCCATCTCCGCCGCCACCTTGTTCATCACCGGAACCGGCAAAAAAATCTGCACCGCCGTGCCCAGGCCGCTTTTGCTCGCCAGCTGAATGACGCCCTCATGGCGCTGCACGATGCCGCTGGCCGCGGCCAGGCCCAGGCCATAACCACGCCCGCCGGTTTTGCTGGTGACAAAGGGATGGTACAGCTGCGGCAGGATCTCTTCGGCCACGCCGGGACCGTTGTCCAGCACTTCGATCAGGATCGCGGCGCTGCCCGTTTCCGGCATGGTAGAGGGCCGTGTGCGCACCAGCAGGGTATCGCCGCGCACCTGCAACGCCTCCAGGGCGTTCTGACAGATAAAATCGATGGCCTGCTGCAGCAACGAAACATCGCCCATGATCAATCCGACCTCAGGGCTCAGATCCAGATAAAGCTGCACCGGATTGGCGAACAATCGGGTCTGCAAGCCGACGGCCTGACGGATCAGACGATGCAGCGGCACCAGCTGCGGACGATAATCAAAAATCTGGGCAAAATACTGCAATCGCCGGATCATCATCATCGTGTTCTCCAGGTCGTGATGAAACCGGCTGACAGAGGTGCGGAACTTTTTGCCGCTCGGCTCCGACCAGAGCAGCGATTCGACCGGCGAGGAGACGTTCTCCAGCGAGCCCTCGATCTGGCGCGTCAGGGTGGCCACCAGGGTGCGGAGTTCCTGTACCTGCGTGCCAGGCCGATAGACCGGCGCATCAGAAAGGCTGCGCACAAAATACTCCTGGGCCGATGGCGGCTTTGCTTCGGCCGTGGCGCTGAACTCCGAGACCAGAACCGGATCGGTGAAGAGAACGGCGATCAGTTCATGGCCCTGAACCGCATCCTTGTACAACTGCACATGGCTCTGCACGACGCGGCCGCGGTTGTCCACCATGCCGAGCGGCTCTTCCGGTTTGAATTCTTCGCCGGCCGGATCCAGACGCAATTCGGAAATCCAGCCATACCACAGCGTCCGCGACGAGTCCAGCAGCAGCTGATCGAACCGGTTTTGCAGTATGGCGGCGGCGGGAATGTGCAGCAAGGTTTCCATGGCTTGATTCCACAACAGCACCCGGTTGTGGTGATCCAGCACAAAGAGCGGCTGGGCGACCTGCTGTAGCAGGGGATCGCCTGGGGAAGCTTGTTGCGCCATGCGCGTGTACAGATCAGCCAACCGGTTGCGGACCGTGTCAGAATCAGGCGCCGGCGGTTTGCCGGCAGGACCCGTTTCTACTTTTTTCGTCGGCGGCGGCGCAACCGGTCCATCCTTTTGAGTAGCAAAGACGAACTGATATCCCACCGGTTCGTCATGAAAGCTTTTTTGCGGCAGAACCGACAGCGAAACCCGGCACGGTGTCCCGTCCTTGCGGGCCAACGCCAGGTCATACTGCGCCACCGGGATCTCCTGCTCGATGAACTCGAGCAGTTCGACGCCCTTGTTTTTCTGAAACACGAGATGATTAAAAAAGTTGAGCCCCACCATTTCGTCGGCCTGATCATACTGCAGGAGCAAAACCACACTGCTATCCGCTTCGATGATATCAAAACTGCGCGTGGTGATCAATCCGCTTGTGGCACCGTTTCCTTCCGCATTCCGGTTTTGCCGTTGCTCCGCCATGACCGCCGTTCGCGCGTGCCGGCGTTGCCAGCCGGCGTCAAGGAGCCGCTGCAATTGCGATTGCAGGCCGGCGGTCAGCAGCAGCAGGGACTTGCCGGGGGGCTGAAGCTTTTGATCGAGAAAATAGAGGTGGCTGTTGGATTCATACATAAAATCCTGAAAGGCGAGCGCATGGGCGCGCCATGCCGAGGTGCTGGTGTCGATGCTGAAGCCAAACTGGCAGGTGCCAAGGTATTCCCGGTTAAAGGCCAGCGGCATCAGCACCCGGTACCATAATCCCTGAAAATAGCTGTCATAGGCCACACGCCCTTCGCTCAATCCCCTCTGCACCGGATCCGGCACGGCGCGCAACTGTGAATCGACAAAAATCTGCAGCGGCTGATCCGCCTTTTGCAGCCATTCCGGCAGCGTGACCGGCGTGACCGCTTTGCCATGGCGATCCAGGAACACCATGGCGATCTGATGCTTTTGTGCATAACTGTTTTGAACGTACTGCAGGATAGGGGAAGAGATGAAATCGAGCAGTGTGGATTCAGGGGATTTCATGGAACCATCCGGTCAGGTCGCTGGCGCCGGCCTGGCAGGCTCGTCTGCTGAAGCGTGGCAACGCAGCCTGCGGCCTCACATCCTTGTTTAGGTTCATCTGCATCGGTCGATTATAGCCCTGCACAAAATTTCTCAACGGGGTCAAACGGCGAGTGTGTCGCGATTGATTCGGCGCTCAACACCATGGCAAGGTTAACAATGACCGGCAACGCAAGGGGCGAATGCAAAGGGCAGCATAAAAACAATATAGCTCAATTTCATGTAAAGGTCAAGACGTACGTTGCTGCCGGCGTTGCCACCACTGCTGCACCTTGATCGAGACCGGTGCATCCAGACCGATCTGGTTCAGTTCTTCGGTACGGGCGAGAATGAGCGGCGGTCGATCGTCCATAACCACCCGGCCATGAGAAAGCACGAGCACCCGATCAGCCGCCAACGCCTCTTCCGGAAACTGGGTGATGAGCACCGTGGTGCGCGCCGGCGCCGATGTTTCATCGTGCCATTCCTTGAACAGCTGCATCATCTCCTCGCGGCTTTGCGGGTCCAGCAGCGAGGTGGGCTCATCCAGCACCAGAATCTGCGGTTGCACGGCCAGCACGGCGGCCAGGGCCAGCCGCTGTTTTTCTCCCCCGGACAAATAGTGCGGTGATTTGCGCCTGAGCGGCTGCAGGCGAAATCGCTGCAGCATCTCCTCCACCCGGCGATGCATCGCCTCCTGGGCCATGCCCATATTTTCCAGGCCAAAGGCGATTTCCCGCTCCACGGTGGCTGAGACGATCTGGTTATCCGGGTTCTGAAACAGCATGCCGACGTGCCGCCGCAGCGCCGCCAGCGTCTGCGCGTTGGCCGTGTTCAGTCCGTCCACAGTGATGTCGCCCCTGGCAGGGATGAGCAAGCCGTTCAGGCAGCGAGCCAGCGTGCTCTTGCCGCTGCCGTTGGCGCCGAGCACGGCGACCCATTGCCCGTCTGGAATCTCCAGCGAGATGCCATCCAGCACGCGGCGACGCTGTCGCGATTCGGTCACATACTCAAATGTAATATCGTGTATGGAAATCATAGAACCTGCTGCAAGGCCGGCAACAAACAGCCGCTCACTCGGGAATGCGTACCATGTTGATGATGGCCTGAACCCGTTTTTCGATATCAGCCTGGGTCAGTGTTTTGGTAACCGAAATACCGAACCCCTCCACACAATAAGAGGCCAGGGCGCTGCCGTAGACGACGGCTCGCCGCAACGTATTCTCGGTCACCTGTCCGGTTTTGGCCAGATAGCCCATAAAGCCGCCGGCAAAGGTGTCGCCGGCGCCGGTGGGATCGAACAGTTCGGTCACCGGATAGGCCGGACAGTAAAAGTAAGAATCGCCATAAACCAGCAGGGCGCCGTGTTCACCCTTTTTGATGACCAGGGTGGAGGGGCCCATGGCCTGTATCTTGCGGGCGCCGAGAAATATATTGGACTCGCCGGAAAGCTCCTTGACTTCGGCGTCATTGATGATGAGGCCGTCCACCAGGCCGAGAATCTTGCGCAGGGAATCCAATGCCCCCGAGATCCAAAAGTTCATCGTATCCATGGCGACGAACACCGGTTTTTTCACCTGCTGCATGACGTTATACTGCAGCTCGGGGCCGATGTTGGCCAGAAACACAAACGGACTCTGCCGGTAGGATTCGGGCAGCTGCGGCGAAAACGTTTCAAAGACATTTAGATGGGTATAAATGGTTTCACGGTCGTTCATGTTATCCAGATAGCGGCCTTTCCAGCGAAAGGTCTTGCCGGCCACGGTCTGCAGCCCGTCCAAACTGACGTTGCGGCTGCGCAAAAAATCAATCTCGTCATGGCGGAAATCATCGCCGACCACCGCCACCAGCTGCACCGGTGAAAAATGGCTCGCGGCTGTGGCAAAAAAAGTTGCCGAACCGCCCAACACCTCATCGGCCTGTGCATGGGGAGTGATTACAGAGTCATAAGCCACGGAACCAACCACTAGTACGCTCATGTGTTTCTCCTTTATGAATATCTTTTTGCCGGGCAGAGCGATGCCTGCTCACCGTGCGGCTGTTGCGGAGGCGCATCGGCGGCGGCCATCACTTCCGTCAGGATTCAACCTCTCTCAGCCATGGGCAGCAGGCCATTCCGGCCTCAGCGCCCGTATTCGAACTACATGTTCTCCGGCGCCGAAATACCCAGCACGCGCAAGCCGTTGGCAAAAACCTGCCGCGACGCCCGGCACAGCATCAGGCGGGCCAGGGTGAGTTCCCGATCCTCGCTGACGACGCGATTTTCATGATAAAAGCGGTGAAAAATCGTGGCCAGTTCCTGCAGATAATCCGGAATTCGATGCGGTTCCAGATATTGGGCGGCGCGCGACAATACGTCGGGAAACTCGATGAGCTTTTTAATCAGCTGCAGCTCGAATTCGCTCTCCAGACGGGCCGTGTCCGCTGCGGGCGGAATCGGGATGCCCTGTTCCTGCGCATAACGCAGAATATTGCAGATGCGGGCGTGGGCGTATTGCACGTAAAATACGGGATTCTCGTCCGACTGTTTTTTGGCGAGTTCGATGTCGAAATCGAGCGGCTGCGAGATCCGGCGATCGACAAAAAAGAATCGCGCCGCATCCACGCCCACTTCATCCACCAGCTCATCCATTTCGATGATTTCGCCGGCGCGTTTGGACATTTTCACCGGCTGGCCGTCGCGGAGCAGGTTGACCTGCTGGATGATGCTGACCTGGAAGCTGGATGCCTCATGGCCAAGCGCGATCAGGGCGGCGCGCATGCGATCGATATAGCCGTGATGATCCGGTCCCCAAAAATCGATGACCTGCTCGAAGCCGCGTTCGTACTTGTCCTGATGATAAGAGATATCGATCAGGAAATAGGTCGGCTCGCCGGCGCTGGTCACCAGCACGCGATCCTTTTCATCGCCGAATTGACTGGAGCGGAACCAGAGCGCTCCCTCCTGTTCATAGCTCAATCCTTCCCGAGCCATTTTTGCCAGCACCGGCCCCTGCGCCTGGCGGCTGCGCAGGGCGCTTTCATGAAACCAGAGGTCATAGCGCACGCCGTACTTTTCCAGGCTGGCCTTTTGGCGCTGCAGCATGTGATCGAGAGCCAACCGGCTCATCCGTTCATCCCGTTCAGCCGGCTCCATGTCCAGATAACGGTCGCCTTCATCGGCGACGATTTTTTTCGCCAGCTCCACCAGGTATAAACCGTGATAGCCGTCTTCGGGTATGGCCTGCTCGCGGCCCAGTTCGGTGAGATAGCGGGCGCTGAGCGACTGGCCCAGCAGCCGAACCTGCCGGCCGGCGTCGTTCACATAAAATTCTCGGGCGGCATGAAATCCGCTCAGGTTGAAACAGTTGGCCAGGACATCGCCGATGGCGGCCGCCCGGGCCGAAACAATGTTCAAAGGGCCGGTCGGGTTGGCGCTGACAAATTCCAGCTGCACTTTTTTGCCCATGCCCCAGCTGCTGCGGCCATAGTCCGCCCCTTCGCCGAGTATGTCGGTCACCGCCTGCTGCAGGCAGGGTTTGGCCAGATAAAAATTCAAAAATCCGGGACCGGCCAACTCTACTTTGCTGACGTAATTCGGATCAGGTCGCAGCCGGCTGTGAATCTGCTCGGCCAGCTTGCGCGGTGCGGTTTTCAACTCTTTGGCCAGATTCATGGCAATGGGCGAGGCGACATCACCAAACGACTCTTGCTTCGGCCGCTCCAGGTTCAGCTGCTTTACGTCCGTGATCGCAATCGACATCTCGGCCAGGACGGAGCGGAGCTGTTCTTTAATATATTCCTGCGGATTCATCTCTTCCTCTCTAGCGGTGTAACCTTTATGGTCCGTTTCACAATCCGTTCTGCCGACCTCAGCCGCTCAGGCCTCATCCACAATTTCCACCATGTCAGCATCACCCCACAATTTTTCCAGCGCATAAAACGCACGCGCGTCCGGCCGGAACAGGTGCACCACCACATCGACAAAATCCAGCAGCACCCAGCTGGAGCCGGTGCCGCCTTCCACATGCCAGGGTTTGACACCCTCCTGCGCCAGCAGCTGCTCTTCCAGGTGATCCATAACGGCTCTGGCCTGAACATCGGTGTCGACGGAAGCGATGACAAAATAATCCGTAAACGAAGCCAGCTCGCGCAGATCCATGATCACGATCCCTGCCGCCTTCTTGTCCAGCATCAGCTGGCTTATCCGTTCGGCTAGTGCTTTGCTCTCCAAAACGTACCTCCTGTTTGCAGCGGTGTCCCTGCGGGGATCACTCACGGCGGATCAAACCAGTGCTCCAATTACCCTGCATCGTGCCGGCCTTATCCTTTTACGATGCCAGCAACGATCCGACCACAGCCTCCACCTCGGCGACGGAAATATCTCGCATGCAGCGAAAATGTTTTTCAGGACAGCGGTGCCGGCCGACATGGGAGCAGGGCCGGCAGGTCAGCGAATGATTTTCCACCACCCGGCTAAAGGGAGCGTCCGGGAAAAAACCCAACTCCCGGGTGGTGCTGCCGAAAATAGCGACCGTCTTTTTATGCAGCGCCACGCTAAGATGCATCAAGCCGCTGTCGTTGGCCACCACCAGAGATACCGCCGCCATGACCGCCGCGGTCCGGCGGATGTCCAGGCAACCGGTGGCATCGATGATGCTGCTGTCGAAGCGGGCCACGCGGGCGCCGATCTCGCGCTCTTTCTCGGCGCCGAACAGAATGACGCGGCCACCGAACCTCCGGATGAGCCGCTGGGCCAGTTGGCCGTAATATTCGGCCGGCCACTGTTTGGTTTCATAGCCGGCGCCGACGGCGAGAGCAAAGCAGGGCTGGCCAGGGTGCACGCCTGCCGCCGCCAGATAGTTAAGTCCAAATATAATTTCATCCTCAGCCAGGGCAAAATCCGAACCCAGACCGTCATCGCGCACGCCCCAGGGCGCCAGCGCCTGCAGGTAGCGGCGATATACCGGCTCGATGGTGGCGAACAGGTTCCAGCCGCAACGGACCAGCAGCCAGCGCCGCAGATAATATTTCGCAAATGTGGTAACTCGCGCCCGGCGATCCCGCAGCAGCCAGCTGCGCGTGTTGCGATGCAGATCCAGGATGACGTCATAGTGTTCCTGACGGATCTTTTGCCGCAACCGCCACAACGCCGCCAGCCCGCCGGATTCCGGAAACGTCAAAAACGTGTGCAGGTGCGGATGCAGGGCCAGCAGCGGCTGAAATCGTTCCTTGATACAATAATCGATCCGGCTGTGCGGAAACCTGGCGTGCAGCATGCGCAGAAACGGTGTGGTCAGCAGGATATCGCCGATGGAGCTGAGCCGGATCACCAGGATCTTTTCGGGATCCGGACTCATGCCGGTATATTCAGCACTTTTCTAAACCAGGGAATGGTCTTGGCCAGGCCCTGCTGCAAGCTGACGCGCGGTTGCCAATCCAACAGCTGTTGCGCCAGCGAAATTTCCGGCTGCCGCACCTTGGGATCGTCCACCGGCAGCGGTTTTTCCACAAGCTTGCTTTTGCTGTTGGTCATTTGAATGATGGTTTGCGCCATCTCGCGGATGGTCATCTCCTGCGGGTTGCCGATGTTGACCGGTTCGTGATAGTCCGACATCATCAAGCGGTGGATGCCTTCGATGAGGTCGTCCACATAGCAAAAGCTTCGCGTCTGCATGCCGTTGCCGAAAATGGTGATCGGCTCGTTGCGCAGCGCCTGCGGAATGAATGTGGGGATGGCGCGGCCGTCGTTCGGCCGCATCCGCGGCCCATAGGTGTTAAAGATGCGCACGATCTTGCTGTCGACGCCGTTGTAGCGATGATAAGCCATGGTGAGCGCCTCGCCAAAGCGCTTGGCCTCATCATACACGCCGCGCGGTCCCACCGGATTGACGTTGCCCCAGTACTCTTCCTTCTGCGGATGGAACATGGGATCGCCGTACACCTCAGAGGTCGAGGCCAGCAGAAAACGGGCTTTTTTGCCCAGAGCCAGGCCAAGCGCCTTATGCGTGCCCATGGCGCCTACCTTGAGCGTCTGAATGGGCAGCTGCAGATAGTCCAGGGGACTGGCCGGTGATGCAAAATGCCAGACATAATCCACCGGACCGGCGAGATAGATGTATTCGGTTACATCGTGTTTGATGAATTTAAAGGATTCGCACTGCAGATGCTCGATGTTGGCGATGGTGCCGGTCAACAGGTTGTCCATGGCGATGACGTCATGGCCTTTAGCCAGCAGGTATTCGCACAGATGTGAACCAAGAAAACCGGCGCCGCCGGTAACCAAAGAACGAGGCATAGACCCACTCCTTTCCCTTACCACCACTGGATCGTACCTCGATCCCGGCACGCTCCTGATGAATTCAGTTACAGCAGGTCCGGCTGCGATCGTCTTTGCCGGATCAGGCTGAGTTAGAGCAATTCGAAAGAGGCTTGCAGTCCGGAACTGACTCTGTACTGCAGGCCGTTGATCTCTTCATACATGATCACCGCTTCCACATCCGCCAGCTGCTCCACCAGCGCCATGCCCTGGTCCGGTCCCAGGATAAAGACGGCTGTGGACAAGCCATCGGCCAGAGTCGGATCAGAGGCGCGGATGGTCACGCTGCGACAGAGCCGGGCCGGCAGGCCGGTGCGGGGATCGAGAATATGGTGAAACCGCTCCCCCTTGTACATGAAAAAGCGCTCGTAATCGCCCGAGGTGGCTACAGTGCCGGTGTCCATACGGAACCGGCCGAAAAATTTTTCCCGGTCGCGGGGGTGACGGATATAGATATGGCGTTGGCCGGCCGTCAGCGGCGAGGCGATCGTGACCAGATCGCCGCCGGCATCGATCTGCGCATCGGTGATGCCGCGGGCCTGCAGCAGTTTCATCGCTTCGTCCACCGCGTAGCCTTTGGCGATGCCGCCGAGGTCCAGCAGCAGGCCGTCGACGGCAAACCGGACGCTGTCGCCGCGAAGGCGAATATTTTCATAATGGACCAGCGGCAACAGGCTGAGCCGTTCTGCCTCGGTCATCATGTGCAAGGTATCGCTTTGACCGAAGCCATAGCGCAACAGCAGCACGCCGACCGAGGGATCAAAGAGACCGTTGGACAGGCGGCTGACCTGCAGGGCTCGATCCAGCACCGCCGCCATATCGTTTGACAGGGCCACGCTGCGTCGGCCGGCGAGGCGATTGACCCGGTTGATTTCGCTGTTCTTGCTGTAGCGATTGCACAGGGAATCGATGGCGCTCATCCGCCCGACGGCGCCGGCGATCGCCTGTTCCACCACGGCCCGGTTCAGGTCCTGGTAAAATACCCGTATCGTAACATAGGTATCCATGAGGACAAGGGATTTTTCCATGGATTGAAAAGCGGGTTCTCGGCAGGCGACAAAAACAGCGGCAGCGAAAATCGCTGACAGGCACAGGCTGGTTAATCGGGAACGGCGTTTAATTCTCTCGAGTGATCGCAAATTCAACCAATTTCTTCAACATGGTGTTCACCGCCGAATCGGGATATTTCGTTAAAATCGCCGCGGCTTGGCCGGCATATTTTCTGGCAACGGCATCGGCATAGGTCAGTCCGCCCTTTGCTTTGACGAACGACACGATGCGCTGGACGGTCTCGTCGTCCAGAACCGGCTGCTCCAGCCACGCCATCGCCTGCACACGTTCCTCGGCTCCTGCACTCTGCAGAGCATGAATCAGCGGCAGGGTAATTTTATGTTCCTGCAGATCGTTGCCGACGGGCTTGCCCAGCTTGGCCGTGTCGCCGCTGAAATCCAGCAAATCATCTTTAATCTGAAAGGCGATACCCAGGTTCTCACCGAACTGTTTCATATCTTCAAAGCGGGCGACGCCGGCCGGAACGGATAGCGCCCCCAGCGCACAGGACGCGCTCAACAGCGAGGCGGTCTTTTTGCCGATCCAGTCCATGTAAATCGACTCATCCATGGTGGCATCGCCGGCCTTTTCGATCTGCAGCAATTCGCCCTCGGTGATGCGGTCGGTGGTTTCGGCCAGCACATCCATGGCGATCGCGTCCTTGAGCTTGACCATGCAGGAGAGCGTGCGCGCGAACAACAGATCACCGATCAATACGGAGATGCGGTTATCCCAGAGGTTGTTGACGGTGGAGGCACCTCGGCGCAGGTTTGAATTATCCACGACGTCGTCGTGCACCAGGGTGGCGGTGTGCAGCAGCTCCACCACCAGCGCCGAATTCATCGATTTTTCGCAGGGCTGCCCATGCAGTTCAGCTGTCAGGAACACCAGCAGCGGCCGCAGCCGTTTGCCTTTCAAGCCGGCCACGTAGCGAACCACCTGCTCGGCGAGCGGTATCCTCGAATGTAGAGTATCAGCAAAGGCGCTCTCGAAAGCGCGTAAATGTTCCTCCACCGGACCGGTAATGAAATCTATATTCACGAAATATTCCTGACGCCAGGTAATCGATGCCCGTTGGGACCTATTAAAACTAGAGTTGCAGCAATTTAGCAATTTTTCTGCAGGATGTCAACAGCTAACTGGTCAATGCGGGGTGTCATTGGCCTTAACTGCAGGCAGTCTGACGGTAAACGTCGTTCCTACACCCTCGCGGCTCTTGACCAGCAGGTCGCCCCCCTCACGCTTTATGATCGAGTAGGACAGATACAGGCCCAAGCCGGTGCCGCCGGCCTGCTGTTTGGTGGAAAAGAAAGGGGTAAAGACATGCTTTAAATTTTCCGGCGAAATGCCCACGCCGGTGTCGGCGAATTCGATGTGGATCCAGTCCGGCACTTTCGGCGTATAGGTGTGTATCCGCAGCACGCCGCCGTTTGGCATGGCCTGCACAGCGTTGTAAATGATATTGAGAAAAACCTGCTTGAGCGAATCCAGGTTGAAGAACGTCCGGTGCACCTGCTGATAGGCTTTTTCGCAGAGAATGTTGCGCACCGTGATCTCTTTTTCCAGGAGCGAAAGCGTGGTATCGATCACCTTTTCCACATCCACCCGTTCTTTTTCGTACAACGAGTGCTTGGAAAACTGCAACAGGTTTTCGATGATGACCGAAGCCCGGCGAACGTTCTTTTTGATAATGTCCAGCTTTTGATCCACATCGGGATATTTGTGGCTGAGCGTATCCTCCACCGAATAGCGGGCGGTTTCGATGACGTTGAGCGGATTGCGCAATTCATGGGCTATGCCCGATGAGAGCAAGCCGATGGTGGCCAGTTTCTCCGATTGTATCAGCTGGCGCTCGATCTCTTTCTGTTCGGTCACGTCCTTGACATATTCCGCCAGCAGCTCGGGTTTGCCGTCAATGCCCGCCATGGGAAAGGTCCAGATGTGATAGGTGCGCCCCTTGTCGTCGATCTCGACAAACCGGGAATTGCCGGTCTCATAGGTCTCTTTGGCCGGGCAGGCCGGACATTTTTCCTGCCGGCCAAACAGGGCGGTATAGCACTTGGCGCCGACCACCTTGCGGCCTTCCGAGCCGGTCACCTGCAGGTACTGTTTGTTGCCCATAATCAGGTTATGGTCGCGATCCTGCACTGAAATGGGGTCGCTGATGCCGTCGAACAGCGAACTGAGGCGCTGCCGGCTCAGCAGCAGCTGGCGCTGCATCTTTACTTTCTCACTGATATCGCGGACAAAACACTGCAACACCGGCGTGCCGGACATGGAAACCTTGCTGGCGTTCATATCCACCGGCAGCATCATCCGGTCTGCGCGCAATAAAAGCAGCTGATCGAGATTCGCCTGACCCTGGGAATAGAGCTGTTCCAGAAACGTCTTGAACGTCTCGGCGGAACGGCCGGCGATGATCTGCGGAAACGTCTTTTGCAGCAATTCGTCCTGATGGTATCCGGTCATGCGACTGGCGGTTTCATTGACCTGGATAAAGCGGAGGCTGCCGGCATCGACGAGAAAGATGCCCACCACCGCCTTTTCGAACAGGGCATAGTAGCGCTGTTCGGTCTGATGCAGCTGCGAGGAAAGCCGCAGTTCGTCGACGGCGCGCACCAGCACGCGCGGCAGCAGATCCAGCAGGTCGCGCGTTTTGACCAGGTAATCGTAGGCGCCCTGACGCATGGCCTGCACGGCGATGCGCTCATCGCCCTGGCCGGTTACCATGATCACCGCCACCGGAAAGCGGCTGCGCTTGATTTCGGCCAGCAGTTGCAGGCCGTTCATCTCCGGCAGGCTATAGTCCACCACCACCGCTTCAAACGATTTCTGCCGCAGCAGCATCAGCGCCCGTTCCGGCTCCGCTTCCAGCACCACGTTGAAGGGGTGCTCGTAGCGCCGCAAAATGAGCTCCATCAGATGGGCCTGCTCGCTGTGGTCCTCCACAATCAGGACGTTGATGGCTTTTTTATTGGTGGCTGTGGTCAAAATAGATACCCGTTGATTACAGTGTGCAAACAGACGGCCGCCGCCTTGGTTCAGGATAGTACCATTTCCTCACGGGGAGCGACGATCGGCAGTGTAAACTTGAAAATCGTGCCCACACCGGGTTCCGACTCGACCCATACCCGGCCATGGTGCCGTTCGATGACGCGTTTGACGATGGTGAGGCCGATGCCCGTGCTTTTGCCGCCGTCCGCACCGTCGCGGGTAAAAAACAGATCAAACACCTTGCCCAGATATTCGGCCGCGATGCCGGTGCCGTTGTCCTTGACGTAAAATTCATAATCATGTTCGTACATGTTGCAGCCGATCTCGATGCTGGGCATGGACACGGCGGCCGTGAACTTTAGCGCATTGGCGATAAGATTTATGAAAACCCGCGTCATCTGAGTCGGTTCGCACCAGATGGTCGGCAGACTGGAAGCTATGATAAGATTTATGGAACGATGCTCCATCAGGCCGGACAATGAATCCAGGGCATCCTTGAGGATATCCGTCACATTGGCCCACTCCATCCGCGAATCGATGCGCCCCACCCTTGACAATTCGATGACGTTGGTGATCAGGCGCTCCATCTGCTCGAGGTTGGCGAACATGCGCTGCACATAAGTATAGGCGCCCTCCGGCAGGAGGCGGCCGTACTCTTCGCGCAGCAGGGTGGCATAGCCTTTCAGGCTCTGAATCGGCGTTTTCAGATCGTGCGATAGGGTGTAGAGATGCCCCTCATCCGCGCTCGCGCTGGTGGACGAAGACATAGAGGGCGCATCGGGGATAAAAATGAGCACTTTGCGATCCCGGTAGGAATCCGACGAGGGCGAGATAAAGGCCTTGCTGGTCAGAGCTTCGCCCTTGCCGTTGACGACTTTCAGATTCACCGCCTGCGGCGGCCACAGATTGCCATGATCGCGTACATCCGACCAGCTCGGACAGAGCTGCGCCAGCTTGAGGGCGAACAGGCCGGCCCGGTTGTAGGCCAGCCATTCCAGCAGCGCCAGATTGGCCTCCTCCACGACATCGCGCGTCACGTCCACCACCAAAGCCGGAAAGGGCAGAGTATCCAGAATATAGAGATACTGTTCCCGAAACGCGTTGAGCACATCATGCATGCGCTGGCTGCGCTCTTCCCAGTGAATGCGCTGCAGCGGCACGACCAGATGATAGGCCAGCAGTTCCGCCAGAACCAGTTCGCTGCTGTCGAGCATATTGGAAACGCGGCGGCCCAGATAGAGACACCCCAACACCTCTTCCGGAATCAGGATCGGCAGAAACGATTCGGATTGCATGCCGGCCAGCACCGGCGGTCGCGAATGAATGCGCTGATGAACCCGGCGTCCGATGAGCACATCGCGGATCAGCGGCTCCTGATAAGAGACCACCACCTCTTCGAGCGAGTTGTCCGGCATTTCGTTGTATAAAAAAGGCGCCACCAGGCATTCGCGGTGGCTGTCGTTGAAAAACACCAGCACTTCGTCCACCGCCAGGAGCTCGCGAAGGACCGGCCGGGCCAGGCGGAAAAATTCCGCCGGGTCCGAAATACAGGACGCCTGGGTCGCCAGCGTATATAGTTGCTGAATATCCACGTCGGTTATCGTTCCGTATCGGTTGGGCGGCAGTATGCTCTCGCCGCGCTCAGCACTTTATCCATTCCTTCCGCCAGCGGCATGGCCAGCGTGGCACCGGCGGCATAAAGATGGCCGCCGCCGCCGAATTGTCCGGCCAGGCCGTTGATAGGCATATGTCCCCTGGAGCGAAAGCTGACTCGGACGTGCCCGTCTGCCGTTTCCGTGAACATGATGCTGATTTCGACGCCTTTGACCAGCCGCGGCAGCTCGGAAAAACCCTCTGTCTCCCACATCGCGGCGCCGGTTTCCTCAAGCAGGGCCTGCGTCAGCATGAAATAGGCCAGCCGGCCCTGACATTCGAACTTCATGTCGGCCAGCATGCGGCCTTTGAGTATCATGCGGGCCTGCGAATCGCTTTCGTACACCTGTTCGTAAATGGTTTTAAACTCCGCGCCCTGTTTCAGCAGGTCCGCGGCCATGCGCATACAGTACGGTGTGGTGTTGGAATAGCGGAACGATCCGGTGTCTGTCAATACGCAGAGATAAAGCGCATTGACCATGGTGCGATTCATCGGTGCGCGTACGGCTTTGAAAAAACGGTACAGCACTTCGCCGGTCGAACTGGCGTGCTGCAGATTGATCTGCGTCTCGCCCATATGGTCCGTGGGAATATGGTGGTCGACGCAGGCCACAGGGATGCTGTGCTGCTGCAACTGCCGACCGATCTCTTTCAGTCGCGCCCAATCGCTGATGTCCACCACCACGCAGCCGTCCAGTGTCGGGAACAGGCCGGCATGCGTCTCGGCCTGGTATTGCTCAATGCCCTGGTCATGGGCGATGAATGCAAAAAAAGAAGGGGTGGAGTCGGTATTGAGTATAAAGACCTGCACGCCCTGTCCGCGGAGATATTCCGCCATGGCGATTTCACTGCCAATGGCATCTCCGTCCGGGTGCACATGGCTGGTTATTAAAATTCTCTGTTTACCCTGAATAAATGTCTGTAACGATTTCCAATCCGGTTTCGTGGTCATTCCTTCACCTTCATCGTCGTAAAACTTGAACTATAATTGCCCGCCGCATCGCTCGCTTTGACGGCGATTTCCACCTGACCGTGCAGTTCTTTTGGTATGGTGATGGTCACCGACTCCTGCTGACTGTCGGCCATGCCGTCATCCGGGTATATGGTCTGCCACCCCTGCACGTTAAGCGAATAGGAGAGGGCCGCAATCAGACTGGCCGCATCGCTGATGGTGCAAACAATCTGGTCGGGTTGCGCTCCGGGCTGAAACGAAAGCAGCGGACCGGTGTTGTCGATATGAAACGGATCGCTCTCTTTATCCGAGGAGAGCGCCTGTGATTGCGGAACCTGCGGCCGGTCGGTCACGCGCACCTTGAGGCGATAGAGGCCATCTGCCATCTGGCTGCTGTCCCACGGGTAAATGTTGCTGCGCCAGTCCTGGGCGAGCACGCGCCATTCCCGGTCCTGTTCGCGTCTGTAAAACAGATCAAAGGCCACGCCGTCGAAATTCGCATCCTCGAACAGCCATTGGGCGGTGCGATAGCCGCGCCGTTTTTCACTCTTGCCCATGGCTTGTGCGGACACCAGGCCTTTATCTTCGTTTGTGTCCACAGGCAATTCGCCTGGGGAATAATACTCATTTTGCGGATAGATCATCACCGCGAGAATTTCCGGCGCCTGATTCTTTTGCATGTAAGAGACCGATATTTCGTCCACGACCGGTTTGCGATCGTCCTTTGCCGTCATTTCGCATTTGTACTGCAGAAACCGGGCGACCGGGCTGGCGATGCGGCCGATGGCACCATCCGGTGACAGCGGCTGCCACGGGCTCCAGGCAATGGTCGGATCGGCCGAATTGCCCGTGCGCGTGTAAAAAGCCACGCGAGCGCCGTTGGCTTGACCTTGCCATTTCAGCACGCCCCAGTCGGAGAGAAGCCCGGCATCGATGACCTCGGATTCGTACACGCCCTGAGTGGCGGCCCGGGCGTCATAGCGCCACACCAGGCCGGCGTTGGCCGTGCCAAGCAGCGTCGTCTGTGCGGCGGGCCGGAGTATGGTCGTCACCTGGCCGGCCTCTGTGCTCACCAGCAGCGAGGCAGAGCCGTCCCCTGCCACACGATACACTCGACCTCTCGGACCGGTTCCCACCAGCACCTGATCGTGCTCGCCGGTCACTACGGTCTGTATCTGCTCCGCAGGGAGATTCCAGACGCTTTTGCCAAAACCGTTTTGATCCACACGAAACAGCGAGGTGACAGCGGCCGCGCCAGGCATGTTTTCCATCACCATGGACATGGTGCCCAATGATTGCTCAGGCGCGGTTTCTGCGGAAGCCGCGGCCTGTTCGCCGGAACGGGATCGCATCGATACCGTCGCTGCCGCAGCTGCCATGCCATCGCCTTCGCTCGATGCCGCCGCCATGATCATGCCTCCGCTGGTGACGGCCAGGCTGAGAATCTCTTCATTCTGGGTATCGAACAACAGAAACGGCGGGCCGCCTTTTTCCATCCGGTAGAGGTGCCCTTTGCCGCTGGTGCCGGCGTAAATCGTGCCGCGCTCATCGACCGCCAGACAGCGGACGTGCGTCTCCGGAAAGAGAGCCAGGGTATCACAGCGGCCGTCGGCATGCACGCGAAAAATGGCAGCCTCTCCGCCGGTTGCCACCAGCAGATTCTGCTCCGTATCCCAGGCCAGGTCCCAGATGTATTTCTCCCTGCAGGAAAAAAACGCCGTCGCCTTGCCGGCCTGGTCGATTCTGTAGACCCGGCCCAACGGCGATGTGGCGGCATAGAGAAAGCCCCGCCGGTCGCACGTCAGCGCATACACTTCGAGTTCGCGGCTGTCGAAAAAAATCGAGGTGTCGCCCTTGCTGTCGATACGATAGATCCTGCCGTCGTTGCCGGTGCCGACATAGATATTGCCGCTGTTATCCGTGGCGATGGACCACACAAAAGGATCGCCGGTATCCAGCAGCTGTTGCCCATGGCTGCCCAGCGTCAATTTACCGTCAGCCAGGATGACAATATTCTCGGTTTTACCGCGCGAAAAGTCTGCAAATTCGCTCATGGTGCGCAACCGCGGCACCGAAGCCGACAGTGGAACCGCGCCGATCAACAAGCAATATAGAAAACGCCATTTCATCATGTGTTGTTTATTCCATTTTCGTAAACCATCATCCAACCAGGCCATGCATCGCAGCCGGCTGTCACTATTCCAGTACCGTCTCGGCAGGTGCAGGTGATTCGTCAGCCGGCACCGGCGGCTCCGGCTGAACAACGCGAAACGCTAAACGCTTTAATCCTGATATCTCCATATCCATGGCCAGAGACTCTTCCAGCAGCACCTGATCCCGGATCGGCCGATCTTCGCCGCCGCTGCGATGGTTCATAACCCGCAGCACCGACGGCGGCAGAGCAGACAACTCTTCGCCGGCAATGATCATCCCGGTTGCCGAGGTGCGCAGTTGTATGTAGAGCCGGTCGTTGCGCCGGCGGCGATCGAGTATACGCAACAGATCGCCAAACACCTGCGGCCGGTATTTTTCCGGATTGGTCTGCACGTCCATCATGGTCAGGCTGCTGCCGCTGCCGATCAAAACCATCACCGACCGGCCGGTGAGGTTCTTCGGCAGTTGATACCGTCGCCGGATCGTCTGTATTTTGCCGTCGTGACCGGCCAGCATGACGTTGACCTGCAGGGAATCCCCCGGCCGCACTTCCGAGCGGTCCTGCCACACCGTACGCACGCGGGCGTACCGTTCTCCGGCCAGCAGTTTGGCGCGTATGTTGATCTGCTTAACGGCCGGCGCTTTGAGATCGTTGACCCAGAGCACGCCCAGGAGGTTGGCGATCAGGTCCGAAGCCTCTGCCACTTCGCTGCCGGCGCCCATGAAGCCCAGACGCTGTTCGGATGAAAAAAAGTCCTGAAATCGGACCAGGGTGCCATCGGCCAGTTGCACATCGCCATCCAGATCCACCGCAGAGGGCGAGGCGGCCAGCCGTGCAGTGACCAGACACTGAAACGCGGCAATGCGCAAAAACAGCGGCGTCAAATTGTTCAGCACCGGATCATCCGCCAGCAGAAGCCGAAAAGTGCGCCGGCCTTCCGCCAGGGATTCGGTGGTGATATTCACCGGGATCATGGGCGGCGGCGAGCCCAGTTCACCATAGACGCCGGCCATGCGATCTTGCCGCAGGGTGCCGATGACATCGAGACTGATGGACATTTTACTTGACGCCATCACACTGGACAGCGTCGTCAAAATCCGGCTCGAAGCCATGGGCAGGGAGGTTGGTCCCAGATTAAAAATATGGTGCCCGAAGGCGAGCACGCGATTGCCCTGAACGGCTGTGACGGTGCCGGTGGCATCGATGGACACATCGCCGCCGACAAACAGCTGGCTCACGGCCGCGCCCGGCTCCAGCCGGCCATCAGGTTTGAAAACGGTCGTCGCCGAGCTGCCACCGGCTACCGCTTGAAAGCCCAGAGCGCGTACCCAGGGCGCCACATCAGACAGGAGCGATTCGCTGAAACCGGCAAACACCAGCGGCGATTCGATGCGATGGGGCGCGGCTATGACGTGGCCCTGCCATTGCGAAATCATCGCAGACCAAAATTCCGGCGCTGTGCCGCACAACGTATTCTGCAAAAAGGAGCCGGAGAACTGCAGCGAGCCGCGCTCGAGCCGATAGTGCTGGTCCTTGTTCGCGACCTGCAGCATGGTCTCAATGGGCATAACGCCGCCGATAGGATCCTTGGGAAATTCGCCGAACCGCAGGGCCAGCGCACCCGCCAGTTTGCCGTTGATATAAATGGGGCTGCCGCTCATGCCGCTGACCACACCGCTGTGTTCCACCTGCGGTCCGGATAAACGTACAAGAATGACATCGGTTTGCGGATACAAATTCCGCACGATGTCCAGCACCTCCACCCCGAACTCTTCGATACGATCGCCGCTGAAAACGGTCTTGCCGATGCCGGTCATGCCCGGCTTGATCTGCGACAACGGCAGCACATCGAGATTCCACCCCTCCGCCTGCAACGGCATGATAACCGTGAGGAGAAGCAATAAAGCGTGAAGCACCCTGCTATGCACTATGGTATACCACTCTGCTAGATTTCCAATGTTTCACCGACCTGCAGAACACGCGCCTGCAGCCCTTTGGCGTCCATCTTTTGTTTAAAGTCCCTGGCATCAGCGGCGATCACGCCAAAGGTGTTGTAGTGCATGGGCACCGTCACTCTGGCCTGCAAAAATTCCGCCGCCAGAACAGCGTCGTCGACTCCCATGGTATAGTTATCGCCGATGGGCAACAGCGCCGCATCCAGGCGGTCCCGCTCGCCGATCAATTTCATATCCAGAAACAGGCCGGTGTCGCCGGCGTGATAAATGATCTTGCCGCCGATATGAATGACAAAGCCGCACGGATTGCCCATGAACGCCAGCGCCTCTCCACCCAGATCCATGCCCGAGCTGTGATGGGCAATGGTCAATTTGACCCGGCCGAACGGGAACTGAAAACTGCCGCCGATATGCATGGGATGGGCTTTCAGCCCTTTTTTGCTGCAGTACACGGCCAACTCGTTGGCTGCAATAATCGTGGCGTTGTTGGCTTTGGCGATGGCCAGGCCGTCACCCAGGTGATCGCCGTGCGCATGGGTCAACAGAACAAACTGGACCCGGACCGATTCCGGTTTGAGCGTGGCCACCGGGTTGCCGCTTAAAAACGGATCGACGATGAGCCGAAACGGCTCGTGTTCGATCAGGAATGCATCATGGCCAAGAAACGTGAGAGTCGGCATACACCCTCCTTGAACGGGTTTTGGGTAATGGTGCCATAGACCGCGAAGGGCCCCGTGTCCGGAACCGGGATGGCACAGATTATATCACAGATCGCCACCCTGCGGGCGGATCAGCAACTCTTCCACCATGCTGGTGCCGTCTCCGGCACACATCTCCGCAATGGCGTTGCCGATCTGTTCCGGTTTCATCATGCGGCTCCGGTCCACCTGCGAAGCACCCCAGATGGCGGTATCGGTAGCCCCGGGCAGCACCGCTGTCACCTTGATGCCGTGTTTACGAACCTCCATGCGCAACACATCGGTAAAGCCCTGCAGACCAAACTTGGACGCGCAATAGGCGCCGCAATTGTAATAGGCCTGACGGCCCGCCACAGAAACGATGTTGATGATATAACCGGCCTGGGCTGCGATCATGTCCGGCAGCACCGCCTGCGAGCAGAGAAAGGCGGATTTCAGGTTGGCATTCATCATGACATCCCAATCCTCTTCCCTGGTCTCGGCGATTTTGCGAAAGACCGCCGTACCGGCGTTGTTGACCAAGAGAGAGACCGCCCCCCACTCTTTTTTGATCTCGGCGATGATGCTCTCCACCTGGCTCTTCTGGCTGACGTCGCCGGCCACCGCCAACGCCTGGCCGCCCGCGTCGCGAATCGTTTGCGCGGTTTTCTCCAGGCCGTCGGAGCGCCGCGCCGTAAGAGCCACCCGAATGCCCCGCTGCGCCAGCGCCATGGCTGTGGCGGCGCCGATGCCGCGGCTGGCACCGGTGATCCAGGCGATATGATCAGAGGATAACGGCACGGCTCAACTCCAGGTTCTGATGAGATTCAAAAACTCCATGCGCGTGGCCCGTTCGCTCTTGAAGGAACCCAGCATGGCGCTGGAGGTAACGAAACTGTTTTGCTTTTCCACGCCGCGCATCATCATGCACAGGTGTTTGCCTTCCATGACCACCGCGACGCCGTAGGGATCGAGCACCTGCTGCAACGTGGTGGCGATCTGGTTGGTCATACGCTCCTGCACCTGCAGACGACGCGAAAACATGTCCACGATGCGGGGGATTTTACTGATGCCGATGATTTTGCCTTTGGGCAGATACGCGACATGGCAACGGCCGAAAAACGGCAGCATGTGGTGTTCACACATGCTGTAGAATTCGATGTTGCGCACCAGCACCATCTCATCGCACTCTTCGTGAAAGATCGCATTATTCAACAGCTGGTCCAGATTCATCTGGTACCCGCGCGTCAGATACCGCATTGCGCTCTCCACACGGGCCGGCGTGCGCAGCAGACCTTCCCGCTCCGGATCCTCCCCCAGACTCTTTAACAACTGAGTGATCAGAGGTTTGATTTCGTTTTCCAATCCGTTCTCCTTCACGGAACGTCAGGAAGGGTGCTTATTCGCCGCGATAGACGGCGAGGTTACGCTCCGTTTCGTATAGTTTTACTTCGTACAATCGAACCGGCAGCTGCCGGACCAGTATGTCCCAAATGGCCATGGCGATGTTTTCCGCTGTGGGAATGCGGCCGGCCATAAAACCGACTTCATGGTTCAGATGCCTGTGATCGACCAGATCGATGACATGCTGCTGCATGATCTCTTTCAGCACTGTAAGATCGATGACCATGCCGGTGGCCGGATCCGGCTCCCCGCAAACGGTCACTTCCAGTTCATAGTTATGACCATGGCCCAGGGGATTGTTGCAGAGACCGTACAGCTGTCTGTTGGCCTCGGCATCCAGTACGTCCGAATGCAAGCGATGAGCGGCGCTGAAATGCATGCGCCGGGTTACATAGACAACGGGCATATCCTCCTCCTGCGATCGACGCCGGCAGCATCATCAGACGGTGCACGCGCGTTTGCGCAAACAGCCGCTAGCCGCAGACGCTGCCGAACACGCGCTGAAAATTGGACCAGCTGATCGCCTCACACTCATAATCGCTGAATCCGCGCAGATGTAATTCATTGAGAATGGTCTGAAAGCCGCGACAATCCTCAACACCAGCCGGGGTGTCCGGTATTCCATCAAAATCCGAACCGAACGCCACGTGTTCAAGGCCGAGCAGATCAACCAGATACTGAATATGATCGATGATGCGCTCCACACTCACCGTCTGCTTTTTCATGGCCGCCCGCAGGCGCTCTGAAAAAGCGGGAAACAGACGGGCAATCCGAGCCAGATCGGTGCCGGCTTGTTCTTCCGCTTTGCTCAGTTCGGTGAACAGGTCGCCGGCCTGGGCTTCCAGACTGCGACTGTAGGATGAATCCAGAAAGCCGGGGAAAAAGTTGATGCCCAGGAGACCGCCGCCGGCGGCCAGTTCGGCGGCCAGTTCGTTTTTAAGGTTGCGCGGCACGCGGCACAACGCCCAGGCGTTCGAGTGGGAAGCCACAATCGGCTGCCGGCTGTGCTTTAAAACCTGGGCTACCGTGCGATCATGGCTGTGGGACACGTCGATGATCATGCCGAGGCGGTTCATGGTGCGAATGACATCCACACCGAATTCAGAGAGTCCGTCAAACGCCGGGGCTTTGTCGTTGGAAGAGATGCACCATTCATTGCTGCGCGCATGCACGATGGTCATCAGGCGGACGCCGGCATCGTAGAGCCGCTGCAGATTGTTTATATCCGCTTCGATGGCATTGCCGTTCTCCACCGCCAGCACCGCCGCGATCTGGCCGCGCGCCTGTGCAACGCCCACCTCTTTGCTGTTGCGGCAGTGAACGATCTGATTGGGATAGCGCGAAATCTCTTTGTGAAAGGCATCGATCAGCTGCAGGACGCCGTCCATGCGTTGGCCGGAAGGAATCGAAGGGGGAATATAACAGGCAAACACCTGCATGCCCACACCCGCTTCCAGCATAAAAGGCAGATTCACCTGCAGACTGGTGTCGTTCAGGTGGCTGCCTGACAACCAAAGTCCGACTGTATCGCAATGCAGGTCACAAATCGGGAACCGGGCGGCCAAAGATCGAACAGGCTTCATAGGCGGTCTCCCATCCGGCCGACCGCCGTACCCCGATTATCATCAACAGTATCCATTTCTCTCTTCTCAGGCTTGTTATTGCTTTTCAGATCAAATTTAAATAAATTCAACATAAAAAGAAAAGGAATTATCAAGGGTATTATGCAAAAACGACGATTGGGCAGAAACGGACCGGAGCTGACGGTTCTTGGCATCGGCACCTGGTCTATGGGTGGCCCCTGGCGACATGGCTGGGGAGCGGTTGACGATCAGGAATCCATCCGCACCGTACAACAGGCGCTGGCAGATGGCGTCAACTGGATCGACACGGCGCCGTCCTATGGCCTCGGCCATGCCGAGGAAATCACCGGCCAGGCGCTCAAAGGCCGGCGCGAACAGGTGTACATCGCCACGAAATGCGGCATTGTCTGGAACAGCAAGGGGCGGCCGCGCCACGATCTCAATCCCGGCTCGATCCGTCAGGAGGTGGAAGCCAGTCTGCGTCGACTGCAGACGGATCGTATCGACCTCTATCAGATCCACTGGCCCGACCCGGACGTGGCGGAAGAGAAAGCATGGCGCGAACTGGTGTCGCTGCAACGACAGGGCAAGGTGCGCTGGCTGGGCGTGTCCAATTTCGATGTGCAAAAACTGCAGACCTGCGAAGCTGTATACCATATCGATTCGCTGCAACCGCCCTATCATCTGCTGCGCCGCGATATCGAAACAGAAATAGTGCCCTTTTGCGAACAGCACGGCATCGGCATCGTCGCCTACAGCCCGTTGGCCAGCGGCCTGCTTTCCGGCCATTTCGACATCCGTAACGTAGCAGCCGACGACTGGCGCCTGCAAAACGAAATGTTCCAGGGTGAGCGCTTGCAGCACAATCTGCACATAGCCGAAAAATTAAAAGCGATCGCCGATGAATTGAACACCACCGTCGCCGCGCTGGCCATCGCTTTTGTTTTGCGCAAACCGCAAGTCACCTCCGCCATTGTCGGCAGCCGACGTGTGGCACAGTGGCAGGAAGCGGTCGCAGCAGCCACGTTGCAGTGCGATGAGACCATCTGGCGCCGGATTGAACAATGGACCGAATAACCAAAGAGACAGTGGGACTATGCACGCCGAATCTCTGAAATCAGCCCTGCGCACGTTCTGGCCGCTGCCTGTTGCGCTCCTCCTCTGGCTCCTGCAGCCCTACGCCTGGCAGGAGGCGGCCATGGACCGCAGCAGCGATCTTTACTTTGCGCTGCGCGGCGATAGGAGCTGCGATCCGCGACTGCTGCTGGTCTACGCCGGCAGCGAAGACTTGAGCGCGCTCGGCGGCTGGCCGTTGACCAGGGATTACTATGGTTATTTTATGCACATCATGCAGGACCGAGGCGCTGCCGTCATTGCCCCGGATCTGCTGTTCGCAGAGCCGGACCGGCAATATCGGGAATACGACGAGATTCTGATCCGGTACATGCAGTCAGGCCGGCCCGTGGTGCTGCCGATGGTATTCAATCGCTTGCACAAACCGGCTCCGGCTGAACCGCCCGGTTACCTGGCCGCGCACCCGCTCTGGCCGCATCCCACCTTTCGCCGCAGCGCCAACGCCGTGGGATTCAGCAATCTCGTCGATGCCGGCGTAGTGCACCGGTTGCCCGTCGTGGCGCACTATCAGGACACCACAGTGCTTTCATTCGCCGCTGAAATAGCCAGAACCTGGTGGGGCGGCCGGCCTGTTCGGCAGTCAGGGCAGCGACTCGTCTTTGCGGACAGGCAAAACAAATCCCGCACAATAGAATTGAATCGCTATGGTGAACTGCGGCTCAATCATGTCAATCTGAGCATCTCATCCATCAGCCTGGTGGAGCTGCTGCGCACCTATCAACGTGCGCCCGATTCGCTGCAGATCAAAGACAGAATCGTTTTGCTGGCGGTCACCGCTCCCGGCCAGGCGCAGCTCAAGAGCACGCCGGCCGGCGTCACATTGTCGGCGTCGCTCCTGCAGGCTGCCGTGGCAGAAAATATCATCAACAACCGATACCTGCGGCCGTGGCCGTGGTGGCTGACGCTGCTTTTGATCAGCGCCATGTCAGCGCTGCCCATGGTCTTTGTCGCCGGCCGCCTGCAATACAAATGGCTATGGACCGTCGGCCTGCCGATCCTCTGCTTCACAGCCGGCCTGATCCTGTTCCTGTTTTTTGACCGCGTGGTTGAATTAGGGTGGCCCTGTGCGAGCTGGATAACAGCCGCGGCCTGGGCGTTCTGGCGCAACCGGCAGGAACAGCAGGTTCAGGAACATGAACAGAAACGGCTGTGGCAGGAACAAATTGCATTAAAGAGCAGCCAGCTGCAACAACTGAAGACACAGATTCAGGCTGAAACCAGGGAGAGTGAACGGCTGACCGCAGAGCATGCCCGACTGGTACAGGAAAAAGGCGAAGCGGTGCGGGCGCTGGAAAAACATATTCGAGATTTGCAGCAAGCCGAACAGCCGCCGGACCCTGCCGTTTCCCACGATATCATCTATGCAGCGAACGGCAAGATGGCCGAGGTGCTGGCCACAATCGCCAAGGTGAGTCACACTGACATCAACGTTCTCATCGCCGGTGAGACCGGCACCGGCAAGGAACTCGTCGCCAGAGCCATCCATCAGGCCGGACCGCGGCACAAGGCGGCTTTTATGGCTGTGAACTGCGGGGCGTTCAGCGAGACCCTGCTGGAGAGCGAGCTGTTCGGACACGAAAAAGGCAGCTTTACCGGCGCACAGGCGCGGCGCCGCGGCGTTTTTGAATTGGCCCATAGCGGCACCCTCTTTCTCGATGAAATCTCGGAAACCTCGCCGGCCCTGCAGGCCAAGCTGCTGCGCGTGTTACAGGAAAAAGTGCTCTATCGCGTCGGCGGCGAACAGGCCATTCAGGTGGATGTGCGCATCGTGGCCGCGACCAATCGCGATCTGAAAGAGCTGGTCGCCGGCCATCGCTTCCGGCCCGATCTCTATTACCGCCTCAACGGCTTTGCCCTGTCCCTGCCCGCCTTGCGGGAACGAACCGAGGAGATCCATCTGCTCGCCGATTATTTTCTGCGCAAACACGGCTACCGCAGCGTGCACGGATTTTCCGAACAGGTGCTGGAGCTGTTCCGGCACTACCACTGGCCCGGCAACGTGCGCGAGCTGGAGAACGTGGTGCGAAGAGCGGCGCTGCTGGCCGAAGCGGAAAACCGCCGGCTGATTCAGACAGCGGATATTCCCGGCGAAATCGGCAGCACCACCTATTCCACGATGCCGGTAATTCAAACGCTGGAGACACAGATCCTGGACCTGATGCGCACCTTCCGCTTCAGTCGCGATGCCATCAGCCGCACCGCACAAGCCCTGGGCAAAAAAGATCGCGGCACCATCACCGAATATCTGCGCGGTCTCTGTTTCGAGCAGCTGGTAGCAAACGAATTTAATCTGGACGCCACCACCGCTTCGCTAGCCGGTACGGCGGACGAATCAGTGCGACAGGTGGTCAGGGCTAAACTGGATGAATACGTCGCCAATGTCAAAAAATGGTCCGGGGATGAGTCGGCCCTGCAGGACGGCACTGCGCCCCCGTTGCGCGGATTGCCGAAAAAATATCACGCCGTCTGCCGGCAGGTATGGATCGCCGGCAGGGAAAACCGCATCACCTGACAGGATCAGTGTCCTGCCCGCGTCGCGTTTTTAAATTTCTCCACCAGTTCCGCGGTCAAATCGATATATTCCTAACCGTATTCGAGCGTCGCTTCGATGTGGCTGTATTCACCCAGTTCGTTAAAGGTAGAAATGTGCAGCCAGTCCGGATCGGACGCCATGGCGGCTGCAAAGGTGCCGCGATAACAGGCGCCCTCAGCATCATCCGGACAACGGACGCCGAATTTGCTGCAACCCTTCCATCCTCAATTTCACAGGGCATAAACTTCCAGCACCCGGACCGCAAGCAGTGTTGGCCCCGCTTCCGCGGAATTTTTCCGCATTCCGCGCCACTCCGCAGCGGCTGCCGCCGGCCGGCAGATCGTAATTATTTGATTTTACTTCTTTCATCGCCTTGCAATTTTTGGCCTGCTCTTTGATAATACGGGTTATGAACAAAGGCGCATACGGATCGATCCCGAGGAACCCCGGGGGTTCCAGCAACGGATCTGCCCATAGAGATTCGTTACATGGCAGAGAGGTCCGAGCTTACATGATCATTAATCCAAACAGGAGGAACGATGAAACTGTTCATTAAAAGTGTGTTGATTTTTGCATGGATTTTGTCATTCATGCCTTCTAAATTACCTGCAGAGATTCCGC
>CAZISM010000030.1:16912-51378 GCA_964541895.1 uncultured Cytophagia bacterium | reverse complement strand
CGTCCGGGCGCCATGACGCCGTAGCCATGAGCAAAAATGGCGTACACCCACGGTTCGTTAAAGGTCAGCCAGTGTTTCACCCGATCGCCGAAATGGCTGAAACAGACGTCTGCATACTCTTCAAAAGCGTCGACGATGGCGGGATTGAGCAGCCCGTCGTTCTCAAATTGAAGCGTCAGCGGCAAATCCCAGTGAAACAGGGTCGGCCAGGGTTCGATGTTTTTTTCCAGCAGTCGATCTATGAGCCGGGAATAAAATTCGATTCCTTTTCGATTAACGCGACCGCGGCCATGCGGCAAGAGTCGCGGCCAGGAAATGGAAAAACGGTAGGCCTGGAGCCCCAAACCGGCCATTAAATCCACATCACCCGCCCAATGATGATAATGATCGGCGGCCTGTTTCGCGTTTTCGCTGTTGTGCACCTTGCCCGGGATCTGTGAAAACGCGTCCCAGATGGATGGTCCCTTGCCGTCCTGATCCCATGCGCCTTCAATTTGATAAGCAGAGGTGGAACAGCCCCAGATAAAATCGTTCGGAAATATCTTCACGCGTAGGTTCCTTATTTCAGCAACAAACATTTAATGGTTTTGCGCCAATGTGGAGTCTCTATTTTGATAAAATAAACGCCGCCGGCCACGGGCCGGTCAAAATCGTCGTTGCCGTACCAAACGAGTTGGTGCCGTCCGCCTGGATAGACGCCGGCGGCCAGGGTCCGCACCCGTTGACCCAATACACTGTACACCGTCAGGCGCGCCTCCGCGGCTTGCGCCAAGGAAAATTCGATGCGAGTAGAGGGATTAAAGGGATTGGGATAATTCTGACAAAGGGCGAAGTCGGTCGGCGCATCAAGGGTTCGATCATCGACAGCGGTCTTGACCGCATAGTCGCCCACCAGCGTGACCACGCTGTTGGCCGGCAAAATGATCGTCTGGCCGGCGCCGCGTCTTCCCTGGCTGACGAAATTTATATTTTCCGCCGTGAGATACATGTCGAAATTCGCAGGTATACTGTCGCCGGAAGCCGCGACCAGCAGCGGCTGAGCGGAGGTGTTGATCAACACCAAGGTAAGACGATAACTTTTATCGTCGACAAACGCCGTGGCTAACAGATTTTCATGATTCTCATCGGCCTTGACCCGGACCGCACCAGGCCGGATAAATTTGTAGTAATTCTTGCTGGTGTAAAAACTGGCGGTGGGCTTGCCCTGAATCATCAAGGTGCCTTCGATATCCCACAACGTCCATAGACTGACCTGTCCGTACGCCAGGGCGCCGTGAATGGCGCCGGCCAAAGAAAAGGCGCTGGCCCAATTTTCATATTCGGGATAGGTCTCGGTCATCCACAGCTCTTTAGGCGGCCGGCAGCGCTGCGTTGCGTTCCACAGGTCGGTCCAACCCTGGTAGGTCGGGTTCTTTTGACCGACGCCGTCCTCGGCGTAGCCGTGCGTGGCGATGATGGCCGTGCGCTGATCCGCCTCGGCGTTGGCCGTCAGCGCATTGATATAATGATCCATGCTGTAGTGCGACTGGGAAAAAACCTGTTCCGGCAGATAGAGTTTGGTGCGCAAACCCTCCTTTTCGAATCGACTGCCGATCACCGCCGCCAGTTCGGCCAGTCGCGGCGGATTGATCACCGCGGACGGATAGGGTTCATTGAACGCAGGTTCATTTTGCGGCCCTACGGCGTATAACGCGATACCCGCACGCTGCTGAAACAATTTAATCACGCCCACCAGGCTTTCGGCGAATTCGCCATAATAATACGGTTCCAGCACATTGTCGGTCTGGTCGTAATTGGGCGCTTCGGCATAACCGTAGCTCAGCGAGAGATTTCGCTTCATCCATGCCGGCGGCGACCAGGAGGTCAGAATAAAAGTCTCCACGCCTCTATCCTGCAGACGTCGATAAAAGTCAAAATCAAACGCGCCGGCGTCAAAGGCGCTGAGATTCAGCACGTTAGCATCGTCGTTGTCATTGACCGGCTCTGCCTGATTGCCGATCAAACCGATGCGCAGCGCGGAGGCGCCCAGATCGCGGGTATAATAATCGATATAATTCGGCCGACCTGAAAAGGAAAACGTCCCGAATCCGCGCATAGTTTGAAAACGAGTGGCCGGCGATATTAGCAGCGGCACAACCGAAGTGCCGGCCTCGTTCACCAGCATTACGGTAAAGTATCTTTTATAGCTGTCGGCGCCGGTAGCGCTGACAGTGACCGTGACCGTTGCTTTACCCGAAGCGGCCGCTGAGTGAAAGATCAGGTCGACCGTGCCGTCCGGCTGCACCGGACCTGTTTGCGGATGCGGCAATACGTTGACATCACTGCTGAACGCGGTTACGATGGGCACCACCGAATCAGCCGGGCCGCTGCTGACACCGGTCAAACGCACTTTATATTCGACGGCGCCGGCCGGCCAGGTCTGCTGGGCGATGGGATCGATGGTACAAAGCGGCCGTACTGCGGCCAGCAAGCTATCCGGCACCGCGCTGCCGATGCGGATGTTGGCCAGGTACACGTTGCCCCGGTCCACTGGAAACGGCCAATCGTAGCCGCTGGCATAATTAAACAGTATCCGGTTGATGCGCTTGACGTCGATCGATTCGCCTTTGTCGGTGTTCATACCGCCACTGCCGCGAAAGTCCATCACCACCGTACGCCATTGCCCCACGGGGATGGTTTTGCGCAATTCATGCGCACGCGGCAGATTACGATTTTCGTTCACATCCCAGAAATAGCTGTGAGTCTTGCCGCCATTGCTGAAAGAGCTGCCTTCGAAATAGATGTCATAGCAGAGGTAACGATGTTGGCTCAGATCCAACTCGTTAAACTGATACCAGGTCCCGGTCCAGCAGGTTTTATTGTTCAGCGTCAGTTTCAGCGCGTTAGTTCTGCCGTGAAATTGGCCCAGTTCTACTCGTTGACTAGCGAGGTTATCCTCGATTTTCCACTGGCCCGGGCCGTCGAGATCGGCGGTGCCGCCGGTGGTAAACGCGTCCAGGGGTACGACATGCCCACTTGCCGGCGGCGCAGCAACTTCAACCATGAAGGCTCTCTCCAACCGGCCGTTGCCGTTATTGAAAGTATTGCCGCCGTTGTCCGTGACCACGACGGTGATCCTGGCTTTCCCCAACCGCGCCGGTGAAAAGTTTAATTCAGCCCTTGAGGAGCCGGCGACATGCTGCCATGATATCTCATTCGGTCTCAGGACAGCGCTATCAGAACTGGTCAGGTCAAATTTCAACGATTGGGTGCCGTCATCGCCATCGCCGATGCCGGTCAGCCATATGGTGCGGCGAAGCGACGATTGTAACATGAACTGATTCGGAATCACATCCAGGGTCGGTGGATTATTAAACTGTTGAAAACAATCGACGGTGAAGCGAGCCTGAGTGATAGAGTTGCGGCCAAAACCGTCGTCCAGAGTCACGGTGACGCCGATCTGCTGCGCCGGCGCCATCGGCGTCATCATCAATTCGGCGGCGGTGGAGAAAGGTGTATAGACGATGCGCAAATTCCGGTCAGGAAGAGCGGTCTGATTATCGCTGACGGCAGAGATGCGCAGCGCTTGCTCGGTTGCGCCATCGCCGTCGCTGAGGCCGGTGATGGCAACGATAAGAGTGTCGCCCACCGCCGTTTGTATTGGGCCTGGCGCATCAATGGTAGGTGGCAGGTTGTCTTCGATGCAGATGGCGGCTTTGACCGTGTTGATTTGATAGTCGGATTGCGGATGGACAGAAATCAACAGCGTATCGCGTCCACTCAGATCCGGATGTGCGTCAAAGGTGACCGTAGCGCTGCCGTTTTCAATCGCGGAAACTCGGACATTACGTGTCAATCTCGAAGCGCTCACCGTACTGATAAATTCTGCGTTACTCAAATCCGTCACCGGAAAAGAGTTGTTGACGCTGTCGATGAAAAAGCTCTTTTCCGTCAAACCGCTGACGCCTGCGTACTTGACCGCCCGGTCGCCGGCGCGGATTTCATCGATGAGCAATACGCCGCTCACGCCGTCGGTGGTGTTGCCATTGGGCGTCAGTTGCAGATGAGTGATACGCTTGAGATCAATGCTAGCGGTTCCGGTAAAATCGACGCTGTAATTGATATAACCGACGCCCGGTTTGATTTTCACGGCTTTGGTCTTGTACAATCCGTCGGCGTCAAACAGATAGACGGTTAATTGCGCCTCGACATCGGTTTGCATTTTCAAATCAATGATCGCTTGGCCGGACAGATCGAGCGTTTCGCCGAAGGCGTATTTGCAGCCTTGCCAGCGCGCGCCCTGGGGGACGTTTACATCGATACGGATTGCACCCTGGCTCTGTTGATAACGAAAGTACGCGTGGTCCTGAAATTTCACCGGCCCGTTGCACCCATCGACATAACCGGTGGATTGGCCGAACAGCGTTTGGTTGAATGAAATAAAAACGCTGCAGAGAATGAAAAAATGTTTCCTGGTCATGAGAGAGCTTTCAATGTGTCAATAAACCAAACAGATTCGCGCCAATAAAAAATGCGGCGCAAGGTGATGGTTTATGCGCGAACCTTTTGCGGAAAATAGCAATCTGTAGGGCGACCAGGCTGGTCGCCCTACACGATCCGCGCTCATTTTACCATCAAAATTTTGCATACCGCGCTGCGCTGACGCGATTTCATCACCGCCAGATACAAACCGGTCGGCGCCGCTCTGCCCTGCTCATCCATACCGTTCCAATGCAGTTCCTGAACACCTGTGGAAAAATCTGCCGGCAAGAAATGCCGTACCTGTCTGCCGTTGACGTCGTAGAGAAAAAGCTCGACCTGTTCATGGGCAGGCGCCTGCAGCCGCAGCCGGGTCTCTGCGTTAAAGGGATTGGGAAACGCGTTGATCTGGTATTTCTCCGGAAGATGTTTGAATTGTTTCACCCTGGTGGCGGAAGAATAAACGGACACGCCGGCATCGGTGGCGCACCAGATGGAGCCGTCCAGATCCACCGCGATATCGAGCACATTTTTGCTGATCAGGCCGGTATGGTTGGTAAACGAATCGCCGGCCAGCGCCGAGACGCCGGAGGGTGTGCCGAACCATATCCGTCCGGTTGAATCCTTGGCCATGCACTGGATCCGGTTATCGATCAATCCTTCCATGGTCTGATAGACGCGCCATTTCAATTTGCTGTCCAAACCGGTATGGCGAAAAGCGCCCTCGCCGGTACCATACCACTGATGCTCGCCGTCGATGAGCAGGGCATTAATGGTGTCGCTCTGCAGCCAGGTCCAAGTGGAGACCACGGTGGAAGCGGAAGTGATGACGTCCAGCGGATCCAGCCGCAGGCGGGCCACGCCGCCTCCCTGGGTGGCAATGTGCACCAGGCCGTCATCATCGGATGCGATATCGCGCACCAGATTGCTGGTCAAATAGTTATTGCGATTGATGGCGCGAAACGTGTTGTTAGCCAACACCGCCGCACCCCGGTTAGTGCCGACCCACACGGCGCCACGGGGATCGAGGGCTACCGAGCGCACTGCATTCTCCGGGAGCGCTGAATTGGCGACCGTATAAACAGCGGTAAAGCGAACCTGGTCTGCTGTGATCTCGGCCACGGTCAGGCCCTGGTCGCCGGCGATCCACAATCTGTAACCCACATCCATTCTCTGTATCACCAGGTCATGGATGGAGTTGCTGGTTAATCCATCCGGGACGGAAAAACGATACCAGCGCCCCGCTTTCAACAGACACAGTCCCTGGTCGGTGCCGAACCATTTGCCGCCGTCGTCGCTGATGAGAATGGCCTGAATGCGCTGGCTGGGCAGGTCGCTGTTGCTCATGGTATAATGACGCCACTCCTGCGCCATCGCAGTCATGGTGAAAAACAGCAACATCGAAAACAGGATCGTCTTTCCATGCAGAAGAACGTTTGAATCGACTCGGCATTGAAAGCGAGAAAACAAATCTGGCACGTTTTTTTTCATAAGCCGTCGTTGCCGCTCACTTGATCATGATCATTCGTTTTACGCCGGCGTTGACCATGCCATCGGGCTGTGCAATGATCAAACGGCAAAAATACAGGCCGGACGCAACCGGGCGGTTATAATCATCCACACCGCTCCAGGTGACGTGATGATGACCTGCGTGCGCGAATCCATGGAAGAGCGAGTGCACGATGCGGCCGCTTTGATCAAAGACGACCAGGGAGGCATCAGCGTCGCGCTCCAGCACAAAGTGAATTTCGGTTTGGCCGTTAAAGGGATTTGGATAATTCTGCATCAATATGCAGGACGACGGCGATTGACCGGTTTCGTTCTTTACCGCGGTCGGCACCAGATTCAATGCGAACAGTTCAATACCTTTGGACTGTCCAAGATTGCGCGCATACTTTTTTTCCGTCGCATTGTTCCAATGTTCATGTACGCCCAGGCTGGAAAAGAGTTTGCCATCCTGATCCGCATCATAGCGAATACCGGTCGGCCAGTTGGCCGAATCAGCAGCCTGGTGCAGGTAATCGTCGACGCCGGACCAATTCGGCCGGCTGCTCTCTGCTGTGGCGCCGTTATATTCCGTGCGCAGAAAATCAAAACACACGGACTCGATGGCTACCTGGTCCTGAGACACCAATATGGAGGAAGCCCAATCATTGTTAAAAGGCGCCATCTTCCATTTCGCCGGTGAATTCACCGCTTCATCGCAGGGATATAGCCCGTCCACCACCACCAGCATAGTATTGCCGCCAAGGTACTTGTGCTCCATGAGATCGACCTGCACCCGATAGAGTCCGTACCCCAGGCGCGTGGGTTTATCATTATTCGGCGGTTCGGACACCAGGCCGTTGTGCAGATGTTCCGCGTTATCGCGGGTATGCGAGCCGAAATGGTTCTTGGCCGCCAGGGTGATACCGGCGCGGGCGTGCGCTTTGAGCGTTGGTACATTGATGAGATAGTCGGCCTGTTCCAGAATGGTATACACCGCGTCCGATTTGGCCGCCAGCACCGCACCGTGGTCGGAATAAAAAATGCTCTGTTGATTGCTCTTGACCACCGGCGTCCGTCCCAGCGCAATAATGTCAACGTTGGCGTAATTGGCTAACACCCGGTTGCCAAGGTAATGGACGTTGGGAAATTCGGTTCGCCACAGGGTAAAAATCTCTTTATAGATCTGCTTCATCGGATCGCCGACATAAATGGCCTCTTGCGGCACGCCGGCCTTGTGCACCAGTTCGCGCAACAACGCCAGAACCACATAGGGATTGGTTTCAGCGATATCGGGCCGCCAGGATTCGGTCCGGCTCAAATCATTTTTGAACATGCCCCACTGGCCCGGCTCGCCCCACATGGAGGTGGCGTTGGTTTTAATAAAAATCTTTTCACCGGCTCTATAGCCGATTTCACCTCTGCCCTTTTGCCGGTTGAAATAATGAAACAGTCTGTCCCAGGCCTGGTTGCTGCTGTCGACGCCGGCCAGGGATGCGATGGCTCGGGACACCATTCTGGCAATCGCGGCGGGATCGTTGTTTTTCGCCTGAAACCAGAGATTGTCCCTGTTGTCGATGACGCCGTCCTTCACCAGCGTACCGGTGCATTTTTCATTGGTGGCGGACGGATCATAGGCCCACACCACGCGACCCGGATGAATGCCGACGCCGACGCCCATGGGCTGGTTCGGCAAATGATCGCTCAACACCACGCCGGGCGCCGCCGGCGCCGGTTGCGATTGCTGCAGAAATAGCAAGCCGAAGGCGGTGCCGATCAGCAAACACCCCATGGCCAAACCGTTGCGATGCCGTGAAACGAAATATCGGTATTGGCGCCAGGAGAACAATGTCAAAAATAACGAGAGCAGGTAAATAACAAACCCGGAGGCCAGCGGATAGGCTGCGCGCATGCAGGGATAGCTCGCCCGTGACGGTTTGGGAAGTACCCGAATTAAAAACCAGATCAGGGACGCCAATCCTGCCAGCGGCAACAGCAGGCGTTCGATTCGAATCAGCCACCCGGCCGTGTAGGGTCGTAATTTCATAATCATCTCCTGGCAATAAAAGCGCCATACATAGTAAAAAGAAAGCCCTCAGCCTTTACAGGCCGAAGGCTTTTCAGGGAACAATAAGAGTTACTTCATGATCGTCATTTTATGGGTGATGGACTGCTTGCCGGCGCGCAGTTGATAGAAATAGACACCGCTGGAGAGCAGTTTGGCATCGAGCGTAAGGCGGTAGTTGCCTGCCGTCTGTTTCTGATCCACCAGGGTGGCCACTTCTGCGCCCAGCAGGTTGAACACTTTGATAGTCACGTGTTCGGCCACAGGCACGGAATAGCTGATATACGTGGTCGGGTTGAACGGGTTCGGATAGTTCTGTGCCATCTCGAACGTTTCCGGTTTGGCCGAATTAAGGCGTTCCACGGCCGAAGGCGTATAGGTCATGCCCGGCCACCATTGCAGCGAACCCACCGGTTTGCCGTCGGTGCCGCCGGTTTTCAGCGCGGTGTTGGTGTAGGCCAGGTTAAAATCCAGCGGCCAGGTGAAGGCAAGATAATCGGCCACATTGTGCCATTTCACCGGCGTAAAGGTTTTGCCCGCCCACTCCAGGCGGATGTTGTCGCAATTCTGCGCCAGACTCACATCGCAGCCGTTCATATCGATGATACCCGGATCGACATTCATGGTATTCTGTTCGGTGAAATACTTGAACGGCTGATGCGTCACCGTGGTGGAGGTGGAATCGACTATTTTCAAACCTTTAAAATCCTTGGGATTGGTGATTTTGTTGCCGGCCGAGTCCGCCCAGATCAGCGTCCGCAAATTGAAGGTCCAGGGAGCGGTTTTATTGCTGCTGGCAAACATGGCCTTGTTATAATTATTCATCCAGGGATTGGGGATGACATTCTTATACTTGGCCCAATAGTCGATGACGGGTTGGGTGTAATACCAGACGTTGTTCTTCAACGTCCACACCAGTTCGTTATCGGTCAATTTGCCGTCGCCGTTGGGATCATACTTTTTATCTTTGCCATACTCGCCGGCCGGGCCGTACAGTGAATCCAGTTCCTGCGGCGACCACTGAATTTCAGCGTAATTCATGAGACCTTTAACTTCCTGATCATAGTGTCTGGCGATTTCATCATTGTCATCGCTCATGGCATGGCAGTTGACGAACAGGTTATTGGTATAGATTTGCTTGATATGACGGTGGCTATTCACCGGGTGAACCATCGAGTTGACAAAGGTGCAATGATCCACTTCGGTGTAAAAGGTGGCGGTGCCGCCGTTAACCGCGAAACAGCCGAAATTAAAAAAGGTAGAGTTGCGGAAAATGGCGGAATCAATGCGCATGGCATGAAAAATCGCGCCATTCCACATCGCGGCCGTGGGGTTGCCGATATTCATAAAAGTGCAGTTCAGTATTTTGTAATTGTTCGGGCCGCCCCAATCCGCGAACATGGCCCACCAGGTGTAGGGGTATTCCACGATACACCCGTCGTAGATAATGTTTTTGCCCTTGGTATTGACTTCCTGGCTGATCCAGTTGATGGGTCCGGTTCCATCCATGTTGACGCCGGTGATCCACAAGTTTTTAAAAGTGGCGTGGTCAAAAATTTGCCACCAAAGGTTAACCGCGCTACCGTCCTCTTTCAAGCCGCCGCGAATGATAGGAGGCCGATTTGCATTGGTCGGCTTGTCGGCAACCAGCACTAACGGGAAATCCACCTGGATGACTTCTGTCAAAATATACTGCGCATTGGGCAACAGTTTATAGACTTTGTGTCCACGGGTGCCGTCGGCTTTTTTGTCCGCTTTGAGCGCCTCATTCAGGGCGCCCAGCGGTTGACCTTGAGAATTGAGCGGCCCGATGATCAAGGTATCGCCTTTTGACTGTGTCTGTGCAAACAGCGGAACGCTGATGACCGACAAAGCCAGGACCAGGATCGATAATAGCAACATCTTTTTCATTTTAATCTTCCTTTCATGCATTGATTAAAATCTACTTCCGCCCTTACAAAAATTTGGAACCGTTGGTATACGAGCCGGCATCACCTGCCTTTCTGATTTTGGTAACTTTAGGTTGCTGAACGAATACCATTAACAACAAAACGTCGTTCCGGAAGGAGCCGTGTCATGGCGTCAGAATTGATAACGAAAGCCGAGGTTGGCGTTACGGCCATAATCCTCAATATAACTGGCAAAGCTCATGTGGTTGATCACGTCCTTTTCCACTTCGCTGGTCAGGTTGTTCACATTGAGGAAAAATTCCATTCCCTTCACCGGCAGCCGTTGTTTGATTGACAGATCATAGCGGTAAAAGGGCGTCGAATAGCCTCGCAACGCTTCATACCAATTGTTCGCACGGAAAATTTGCGATGAATACCGCATCGCCGACCGGATCGAAAAGCCCCGGTAATCATAGCCCAGAGTGAGATTGAGCAGATAGTCCGGCTGTGAGATCATCGGATTGGCGTAGGTGGTGTCCTGGTTGACCAACGTGGCCTTATAGGTCTTGGGATCCACCACCATCTTGATCCGCGTCCGCAGGTACTTGGCTTCGGATTCGTTGCGGGTATAATTGACGTTGATCACCAGTCCCTTCAACAGCCCGGGCAAATGCCAGAAATTCGACTGCCACTCCACCTCATAACCGTAATTGGACGCCGGATATTGATTGTTCACCGCCCACGCCGCCCGTTGACGATTCATGATCTGCGGCAACTCGAAAAAACCGATGTCGGTCACCGCCTTTTGCCCGGTCCAGAAAATCATATCCGTAATTTTCTTGTGAAAGGCGCCGATGGACAGCAAACCCACTTTGTGTGAGTGGATCGACATTTGTAAATCCCAGTTGCGGGACATCTCGGGCTTTAAACGAAAATTGCTCAGATTATCGATCTGCCCCAGGCTGCTGATCACCCAACCGGGCATGATGTTGTTGTAATCGGGGTGCTGCAGGGTGTGCGTGTATCCCGCTTTGAAGGTCAGCCAGCTCGTCGGTTTGTAAAAAGTCTGAATCATCGGCAATACAAATTCATTGCTCCGCACTTTGGTCACCGTGTCCACCGGTGTTATGGTGAAATCGCGCAACACGCCCAACCGGTTGCCGCGATAACCGGTGTATTCGGTGCGGTGATGCTCATAGCGAACGCCCGGGACCAGCAAAAACCTGGAGGTAATGTTGATTTCCGGCATAAAGTAACCGGCGGCATAGTCTTCCGTGCCGTTGAAATCAAAATAGGTAGAGTTGATAAAATTTGACTTGACCATATCCCAGAACCCTATGGCGGTATTGGCCGGATTATAGGTGGCCATCGCCAGATCGTGGATGCGGCGAAATTCCTTTTTATCGAAAACCGGACTGAACAGATATTTCCCGCCGAGGAAATCACCGCCTTGATGGCTTCGGTCCCAAAAATCTTCGATTAAGAGAAATTGATCATTTGCGGCAAACGAATCCCGGGTTCGATTGCCGAGCTCGTCCTTAAAGGTATTGTAAACCAAATCCAGATAGTATTCGCCGTCAATGGTCATGGCCGTCTGATCAAACGCTTTGGCCTTGTGCTTGTATTTGCCGCCCATACTGAATTTCACGTTGATCCGGTCGGTGAGGTTGAGGTTATACACCAGATTGACTTCAGCGGCCAGATCCCGTTCACGGGTTTCACTTTCATTATGACTCAACGAACCCAGATACATGAATTGGGTCGCCTTATCCATGGAAAACGTCATCAGATACGGAATCGTTTCCGGGTCAAGGTCTGAGTTGAAATCCGACTTTCTATCCGGAGGAAACGGATTGCTCGGCGAATTGCCGTTGCTGGAACCAATGCGTGTCGGTAATATATTCTCAGAATACGAATGGCTTAAGGATGACCCGATCTCCCAATTGCGCCAGCGGTGATCGACCTGCAAAGAGTTGGTCAACACGGTAAGCCAGCTTTTAGGCGTGTCCTCGTAGCCGATGCCAAAGTTCTGCTGAGTAAATCCGTAATTGTTGGTGTAGCGGGTCTCTTCTCGATGGATGCGACTGTAAAAATTGGACGTCTTGATGGTGGTTGACGGCAAGGAGTAATCCAACACCACGGCGCCACCCAGTCGCCGCACATTTCTGAAAATGTCCATCAGGTTCATGCCGTTGGTTTTAACCGGTGCGGTCTCGTTTTCCTGCGAAAACCACACTCCGCCCATCTGCTGCGACCCGGCGTCTTTTTCCTCATAATCCATCTGCGCATATACACCCAGTAAATTGGCGTAATAACGATGGCTGGCGCCGGCCGATACTTTAAAATCCCGAAAGCTGTCGCGTAAATCATTATATCCACCCTGGACGATGGCGTTGAAGGTCGGCTTCTCCGGCGCCTTGCGGATTTTAAAGTTGACGATGCCTCCTGTGGCGTTTGCCTCCTGACTGGCCATCACCGATTTGGTCAGCTCGATGCCTTCCAACATATAGGGTGAGATCATGCTTA
Organism: uncultured Cytophagia bacterium; assembly: GCA_964541895.1. Classification (GTDB taxonomy): domain Bacteria; phylum Zhuqueibacterota; class Zhuqueibacteria; order Residuimicrobiales; family Residuimicrobiaceae; genus CAZISM01. The sequence continues at coordinate 38,955 of CAZISM010000030.1, read as the reverse complement.
GATCCGTACTGCGGTCGCCTTCGCCCGTCGCCGTCATCGTAACGCCGTCGATTTGCACCGTGGTATATTTGGCGCCCATGCCGCGGATCAGCAGCTTCGTGCCTTCACCGCCGTTTCGTTCCAGTGAAACGCCGGGCAGTCGACCCACCGCTTCCGCCGCATTCGCTTCGGGCAGCTCCTGGATTTGCGACTTGGAAACCACGCTGGTCACGGTCTTGGCCGTCAACTGCTGATTGATCGCTTGAATCTGTCCCTCCGCTTGCGCGGTCACCGTCATCTTGCCGCCTTCGACCACCTTGGATTTCATCTTGATGTCCAGCAGAGCACTCGCCCCGGGTTCGACGTCAATCGTCACCTCTATCGTCAGGTAACCGACATAGGTCGCCCGTATCCGATGTGAACCGGGAGGCGAGCCGACAATCGTAAAAGACCCGTCCACGCCGGTCGCCGCACCGAGACTCGTGCCCATCAGCAGCACGTTGGCGCCTGGAAGCACATGACCGGTTTCGGCATCCGTCACCTTGCCGGTAATACTTGCAGGTTGCGCGTTGATGCCGCGAAAAAGCAAAGCTAGCACGAATAACGTTCGGAGTGAACTTTTTATCATCACGGCAACAGGCTCCTCGATGGAAACAGGTGAACGGGTTAGCCTCCTCACCTCCTCTCGAGAGGAAGAGGGGATGCTGGCCAGGCGATGGAGAATAATGAATCATTGATTCCAGCGTGCTAAAAGATATATCTCACTCCCATGTTGGCGCTTCGGCCATAGTCTTCTATATAGCTGGCGAAATTCATGTGATTGATCACGTTCTTTTCAATTTCACTGGTCAAGTTGTTCACATTTACAAAAAATTCCATACCCTTGACCGGCAGCTTTTGTTTAATCGACAAATCATAACGGCTAAAGTCCGTCGAATAGCCCCGCAGCTCCTCATACCAATCATTCGCTCGGAAGATGCGCGAGGAATAACGCATCGCCGAACGAATGGAAAAGCCCCGGTAATCATACCCGACGGTGAGATTGAGCAGGTAATCCGGTTGCGAGATCATGGGATTGGTATAGGTTGTGTCCTGGTTGACCAGCGTCGCCTTGTAGGTTTTGGGATCCACCACCATTTTAATCCGTGTTCGTAAATACTTGGCCTCGGATTCATTGCGGGTATAATTAACATTGACCACCAGGCCTTTTAACAATCCCGGCAAATGCCAGAAATTCGACTGCCATTCTACCTCATAACCGTAATTATACGCGGGATAGGGATTATTCACCGCCCACGCCGCCCGCTGCCGGTGCATGATTTGCGGCAATTCGAAAAAGGCAATATCCGTGACCGCCTTCTGGCCGGTCCAGAAAATCATATCCGTGATTTTCTTGTGAAACGCGCCGATGGATAATAAACCAACCCGGTGCGAATGAATCGACATCTGCAAATCCCAGTTACGGGATAACTCTGGTTTGAGACGGAAATTACTCAAATTGTCGATCTGTCCCTGGCTGCTGATCACCCAGCCGGGCATGATGTTGTTATAATTGGGATGTTGCAGGGTATTTGTATAACCCGCCTTAAACGTCAGCCAACCGGTCGGTTTAAAATAAGTTTGAATCATCGGCAGCACGAATTCGTGGTTGCGCGCCTTGGTGACCGTATCAATGGGCGTTTTGGAAAAATCCCGTAAAACGCCCAGGCGGTTGCCTCGATAGCCGGTGTATTCGGTCCGATGATTTTCATAGCGGACGCCGGGAACGAACAGGAACTTGGAAGTAATGTTGATTTCCGGCATCAGATAGAACGCGGCATAGTCCTCCGTGCCGTGAAAATCCTGATAATTGGAGTTGATAAAATTTGGCAAAACAATATCATACATATTTTGCGTGTTGGGATTAAACGTCGTCATCGCCAAATCGTGAATGCGACGAAATTTATACCTGTCGAAGACAAAACCCAAATCGTATTTTCCCTGGAGAAATTCCTTGCCGTGGTATTCCTTATCCATAAAATCCAATAAATAGATGCGCTGATCATCCACCGCCCAGGCCTGTTTGGTGCGGTCACTCAACTCGTTTTCGAACGCATCATATACCAAGTCCCGAAACGCTTGAGAGCCGCCTGCATTGTCGGCGGTGGCGCTGGTTCGATCATACTCTTTGGACTTGTGTTTGATTTTGCCGCCCAGATTAAATTTTACCTTTATTTGCTCGGTAATATTAAAATTATAGGACACATTCAGGTCGGCGGACATGTCCCGTTCCTGGGTGTTGCTCTGTTCATGGCTGACGCCGCCCAGATACATGAATTGCACCGCCTTGTCCATGGGAACGGTCACCATATCCGGTATCAATTCCGGATCCAGATCAACGTTGAAATTGGATTTGCGATCCGTGGGAAACGGATTGCTGGGAGAATTGCCATTGCTGGAGCTTATTCGCGCGGGTAAGATATTTTCGGAAAAGGAGTGGCTGAACGACGAATTGATCTCCCACTTGCGCCAGCGATGCTCCACCTGCAACGAATTAGTCAATATCGTCAACCAACTCTTGGGGGTATCCTCGTAGCTCAATCCAAAATTCTGCTGCGTAAAGCCATAATTATTGGTGTATCGGGTTTCTTCGCGGTTGATGCGGCTGTAAAAATTGGATGTCTTGATCACCGTCGACGGCAAAGTATAGTCCAACACTACCGTCCCGCCCAATCGTTTTACATTTCTGAAAATATCCATCAAATTGACCGCATTGGTCTTAACCGGCGAGGTCTCATTCTCCTGCGAGAACCACACGCCGCCCAATTGCTGCGATCCGGCGTCCTTTTCCTCGTAATCCACCTGCGCATACACGCCGAGCAAATTAGCGTAAAAGCGATTGCTCGCGCCCGCTGATACCTTGTAATCCCGATAGCTGTTCCGCAGTCCGTTATACCCGCCCTGCACGATCGCGTTGAACGATGGCTTCTCCGGCGCCTTCCTGATCTTGAAATTCACGATGCCGCCGGTGGCGCTTGCCTCCTGATTAGCCATCACCGACTTGGTCAGTTCGATGCCTTCCAGCATATACGGCGAGATCATGCTCAGGTCCGTACTGCGGTCGCCTTCACCCGTCGCCGTCATATTGACGCCGTCGATCTGCACGGTGGTGTACTTGGCGCCCATGCCGCGGATCAACAGTTTCGTGCCTTCGCCGCCATTTCGTTCCAATGATACGCCGGGCAGACGTCCCACGGCCTCAGCCGCATTGGCTTCTGGCAATTCCTGGATTTGAGCTTTGGAAACTATGCTGGTAACGGTTTTTGACGTCAATTGCTGGTTAATCGCCTGGATTTGACCTTCCGCCTGCGCCGTCACCGTCACCTTGCCGCCCTCCAGCGCTGTCGATTTCATTTTTATATCCCGCTTTACTTTTTCATTGGCGTCCACCTTGGCGATGAGGTCCGCTGTCTCGTAGCCAATATAGGTCACCCGTATCCGGCAGGAACCCGGCGTGACGTTGGGGATGCTATAAACACCGTCCAGCCCCGATACGGCGCCCTGGCTCGTTCCCGGCAATGACACATTCGCACCCGGCAAGGCATGGCCGGTCTCACTATCCGTTATCTTGCCCGTGATTGTACCTTTTTGCCCGAATACGACCGATGTCCAGGCCAGCATTAGTATGGCCGTCGCTGCGCGCCAATATAGCCTCATAGTATCCTCCTGCTGTCAGATAGTTGTTTGCATTCGACCAAGCTAGAGCTATAGCAGCGGCCGAAGCGTCTGGATTTGGCGGCATGTCAGCGCGCATCGCCTGAAGAACAGCTCTGACACTGGTCCGCTCATGCCCTATAGGGAAAATTTTTTCGGTTATGCCATACCGTACATCTGTTCATCGACGCCGCAAAAATAGTCAACATTGACCTTTGTGATCACATCCAGAGGCATCATGATCGTCTGTTTCACGGTCTCGTGCAGTACTACATGTCGATACAACGAATAAATCGATTGATATCCCTGCATCTGCGGACGCTGTCCGATCAAATAATGTATAATGCCCTGCTTCAAGTATTTTACGTTCTCATCCGTCAGGTCATGGCCAATCAGCTTTACATTGCGCGCTTTAGGGTACCGCTGCAAATATTGCGCGACACAATCCGTCAGTGCGGTCGTCACATAGATCCCCTCAATGCTCGAATAATCGCTGAATGCTTGATCCAGAATTTCACATAATTCGTCATGATCTTCCGTGTTTCGAGGACCATACACTTTCGCCGTCAGGTTGGAATGGCGAGTGACATAATCGATGAATCCTTGTCGCCTTCTGGTAATATGATAATCATCGACCAGCAAAGTAAAAACGATCACGGTTCCATATTCACCCGCCATCATCGTCATGATATTGCCCGCCAGTTGCCCGCTTTGATAAGAATCCTGGCCGACATAGGTAATACATGGGGATTGGGGAATCGAGGAGTTAAAAAAGACGAACGGCAAGCGTTTCGGAATATGTCGAACAACTTCAACCGCGCTGTCGTTAAACATGATCGGAACGATCACCAGACCGTCGAGATTGGCCTCCAGCGCCTGCCGGCTCAAGGCCAGAAAGGAGGCTTCGTCATACCCATCATAATAAAAATTGCTGATTTTAATTTTGTGAATCCGCAGCTCTTCACGCGCCCTATCGATGCCGCGCATGGCCGGTTCCCAGTAATGGTGATATGGAGAAGTGGCCGGCATCAAAACGCCAAATTGTATGGTGCGATTATTTGAAAGGCTGCGCGCCAGGTGATTGGGCTTGTAATCAAGTTCTTTGACGATCCGGCGTATTTTATCCCGGGTGTGTTCAGAAACCCGGCCGCGGTCATGCAGCACACGATCCACCGTGCCGACCGAGGTTTTTGCTTTTCGCGCGATGTCCTTAATTGTTACCATAGACGCTCTCGTTCGCCTGCAAGGGATTAAAACTGTTCGATATTTCTGCCAGCCGCTGCTTCTTTGCTCCCTTTTGCGTTAACGCGCACGCAAAAATCTATAAAAAACAGCGCCAAGCGCTGAGCCGATGATATAAAAAAATTACATTTATTATACACTTTTTTTTCTGCCAATGAAAGTAACAAACGGTTACAAAACAGTTTCGCCACGGTCGCAAGCGCTTTCCACCTGGCGGTGCTAATTAAATTCACTTGCGTTTAACGTATTAAAAGTTATACATTACTGAGGTTGGTTCACTGGGAGCTACAGCATGATCACGGATCAAGCAAAAATCGATGTACTGGAAAAGGTCCTACATAGCGATGAATTCAGCAACTCGGATCGAAGTAAACAATTGTTAACATTTCTCGTCCAAGCCGCTCTCAAGGGCGATTCTCCCAAAGAGGTCACGATAGCGGCAGAAGTATTTGGCAAGAGCGATCACTTTGACCCAGGCGTCGATGCGTATGTTAGATCCAGCGTTCACAAGCTGCGGAAAAAACTGGATTCCTACTACGAGCAGGCAGGCCGAAACGAAGAGTTGCGTATCACTATTCCCAAGGGCAAATATCATGTAGTTTTTACACCCTCGTATCCCAAGCCGGACGCCCAGCCATCTGCTGCCGTCGGCGCAAGACAATCCTGGCGCCGCCATTTTCCCAGCCTGTTGCTGCTCGTCATTGTTCTGATCCAGACCATTTTGCTTTACCGAGTCTACCAGACGCCCTACAGTCATATGTGCCGTCATGTGGTATGGAAAGATATGGCAAACAGCGATCGGCCCAAATGCCTGATCATCGGGGATGTATTCCGCTTTTGTGAAATGGATCAGGAAACCCGTCAATGGCGGGTGCAGACGGATCCGACGATTCTCAACCGAAACGACTTTGACCTGTATAAACAAACCTTCCCTCAACGGCTTAACAATGCCGATGACTTTAATCAAAGCGGGGCGCTCTCATACAGCACGGTACCTTGCCTGAGCGCGCTCATACCGTTTTTTCATACAATACAAAAAACGCCGGCATTGAAAATGGCCTCCAAAGTACGTTGGGAAGATTTGTCCTATTATGATATTGTTTATACGGGGGGAATAACAGACCTGTTCATTTTGAACAACCTGCTGGAGCTGACTCATATCCGCGCTCTACCGATAAGGGCTCTGCAATTGATAAATGATGACGGAAAAGTAATGGCCACATACGGTTCGATCGCTCCCACACAAGCCGAGGAGTCGTATCATGTTGCCTACGCTGCGGTGATCAAATTGCCCGGCCCAAATTACAACAGCATTCTACTGATAATCGGCGACGCCGATAACTCCCGCCACGCCAGCGTCGTCCGTCTGATGGATTCAGATTTTCTCGATCGCTTGACGCGGCATTTTAAAGGCACCATCGGTTATATGCCGACCTATTTCGAGCTGCTGTTAAAGGTAGGTGGATTTTCTCAGATCGGCTATAACGTGGATATCCTCTTCGCCGGCGAATTGAAAAATTCGCAGCAGACCTGGAGCCCGGCTTTGCGGGATTCATTTATAACGCGATGATGGTTTGCAGCGGATGGGGCCTGAGGGTGTAATGCGACCCTTTCCGTATTCAAATGGAGATTTTTCTAGATCCCCAGATACGTGTTACGACCCAGCACCAGAGCTTCCAATTTTCGCTCGGTTACGGACCGCTTCAGCATCCAAAACCCGCAATCCGGATGCACCCAACGGATCCGATCAGACCCCAGCGACTTTTCAGCCTTTTCAATCCGGAATGCCACCTCATCGGGCGTTTCCACATGATTGACTTTTACATCAATCACGCCAAGACCCAGAGCGATGCGTTTGTCGATGTGCGTCAGAGCTTCGAGATCTTTTTTAGGACGGTGGGCCAGCTCCAGTACCAGATGATCGCAATGCAAGCCATTCAAAAAATCAATCAACAGATCCCAGTTGCCTTTTTGAATAGACTGGCCGCCATAGTTGCCGAAGCAAAAATGCACGGCGCGCTCACACGTCATGCGGTCCAGGATGCGATTGATAGCACGACCTGCCATCTCGCCATCCTCCGGCGTTCCAGTGACATTGGCTTCATCAACTTGTATGCAAGCGCACGGCAGTTCTTCTACCTGCTCGGCCAGCACATCCGCGATAGCCATCAGCATGTTCTCGAAATTATTGTAATGGCGATCGAGCAGGGTTCTGGCCAGCATGTAGGGACTGGTCAAAGTGAATTTGAACGGACCGCCGGCCACTGCTGCCGCCCGAGCGCAATCAGAATACAGGTCCAGTGATCCTTCGCCGATGCGGTCGAACACCACCCCGGCCGGCTTGCGGCGGAACTTCATCTCCGTTTTTTGCGCAAAGGCCTTGATGTCACTGAGGCCCGGCTTTTGCCTGATGCCGCCTAATCGATTTGTAAAGTAATCGATCATGCCGTTTGTGTCCGGATGATTGATATCAAAGCGATAGAGCTCGCCATCCGTGGGCAGTTCAATACCGAATTGACGTTGCGTGCCGATTACGACACGCGTGGCATCGATGACGCTCTGTTCGCTTGACGAGGCTTGCAGCCAGTCAATGGTGGCATAGGATCCGACCGTAGTTGTGAGAATGCGTGGTGAATCAGGAATGTGGTATTTCACTTCTCCTCCATAATGAAACATTGAGCTCCGCTGCCTTTTTACTTTTTTGTCGCGCTGTTATGCATTTCAGCGAAACCGGCGGCCGCTTCCTGTACATCTTCATTATATTTCATCATCGCCTCGACAGCCTTGGCATCTGGCATGGTGCCTGGTGCGGCGTCTTCATAGCCCTTTGGGATCATCAACATCATGAATCGCATGGTAAACTCCTGTACATAGTAATAATATCTCTTCAGGATATAACAAACGCCGACGGATGAAAATTCTGCAGAAAGCCGGATTTCAGGCAGGCAATGCACGATACGATAGGAGGCCAACACACGCCGCTGGCAGTGACCTGTTCAGACGGGCACCTAAGACAAACTACAACAATAATAAATAGTTACGATTTTGGCTGTACAGCTCGCTCTGCAGCCTCCACCGTCTGCGCAATCAAAGAAGCAATAGTCATGGGGCCAACGCCGCCAGGCACAGGCGTGTAGGCGGCGCACCGCTCAACAACAGCGGACAGTTCGATATCTCCGATGCCGCCAGGATGATATCCGGCATCGATCACTATGGCGCCTTGCTTAATCCAGCTTCCCTGGATGAATTGGGGCTTGCCCACGGCTCCGACCACAATATCCCCGGATTTGATGATCTCGGCAAGGCCCTTTGTCCTCGAATGACATATCGTCACTGTGGCATTGGCGTGGAGCAACATCATGGCTATGGGCTTGCCTAAAATAGGACTGCGTCCAACCACTACCGCATGCTTGCCCTCCACCTTAATCCCATAGTGATCGAGCAGGCGCATGATGCCAGCCGGGGTAGCAGAGCCATACGCCGGACGGTTCATTGCCATAGTGCCGAAACCCAGCGCTGTAACGCCATCGACATCTTTAGCCAGGGCGATGCGGTCAAAACAGAGCCGCTCGTCGATCTGGGCCGGCACCGGATGCTGCAGCAGAATCCCGTGCACACGTGGATTTTCATTCAACCTGTCGATCACAGCCAGCAACTCCGCCGTGGTCGTGGATGTATCCAGCAATATTTTCTCTGATTCCATGCCCACTCTGGTGCAGGCATTTCCCTTCATTTTGACATAGGTCGCCGACGCCGGATCATCGCCCACCAGAATAGTGGCGAGAACAGGCGGTAGGCCATAATTCTTTTCCTTAAGCCTGGCGACGCGAACGGTCAACTGCTCTTCTATCTGTTTAGCCAGGGCTTTGCCATCCAAGATGATTGCAGACATAACTCCCTCACCACATCGTTAAAAACTGTCCGGATTATATCGTTTGGGCATGAACCAGGCAGAACGGCTGCAGAGATTTTTCTGCCAGGGAACCATCGGCAAGCGTCAAATAGCGCTTTTCCATTTCAGCGGCATCGACCTGCTCGATAATTTTGAAACCTCGTTCTGCAAGAAAGGAAGCGATGCGCTCCCGATCCAGCCAAAACAGGAACGGCTCTCCGGAATTGATAGCCATCATTTTTTGCGTCATATAATCGAAACAGAGCGCACTCCCGCTGGCAGAGCAGCTTTTGATAAACTGCAGGGTGTTGCCCACGGCTTGAGCATCGAGATAGTACGACACACCCTCCCAGACAAACAGCGTTTTTTTATTCACTTTAAAGCCGGATTGGACAAGCACATCCGCAAATGTATCGGTCTTGAAATTCATGGCAACACATTTCACACACCCCGGTATGGGAATGCCCGCCCGGTTCAATAACTCTAATTTGTTTTTTTGTGTGGTGGGTATATCCACTTCAAAAATGGCGGTCGTGCTGTTGATGGCATTAAAACGAATAGCCCGAGTATCATAGCCGGCACCGAGGATAACGATCTGTTCATTCTCCGGATCCAGCAGCGCGTGCTTGAAACAGGCGTCGAAATAAGCGGTGCGGCCGATAAAATAGCCATACAGCGGTGACGAGATAAATTTGGCAACGATCATTTTTCTTGCAGCGGCCTCTTGCAGCGTTTTTCTTTTCTCCTCTGACAAAAATATTTCGGCCAGATCATCCGGCCCTTTCACCTCCGGCCTATCCTCATGAGCCGCCAGGGCGCGGCAATACGCCACCGCCATCGCCGATTCTGAAGGCTTTTGTTCTACGCGTTCGCCGGTATCGCTGGGCCGTTTGCCGGAGAGACCGATAATATTGCCGAATGGATCTTTTACCTGCGCCACCCTGATATTCAATACAGGCTTGATCTCGGTATGCACAGAGCCTCCCAGCTCCAGCACGCGCTGATAGGTGGCATCGATATCATCCACCTCCCAATATGCGGCAAGTCGATCGCTATGGCCATCCTGCGGCTCGCTGCTTTTTTGTAAAGACAGTGAACAATCGTTGATCTGGAAAATGGCCACAAGGGGTGAATCGAACAATGGATCGAGCTTGAGGAAATTCGCATACCACCGTTTGGCAACTTCCAGATCAGGAACCTGATACACCACTCTTTTTAGCGAAACCAGCATCACGCTCTCCTCAATTTGTATACCCTGACGATACCGGAATATCAGGGTTCAACACAAGCTCCCAATACTCCACATCGATCCAGTGGCCAAATTTCCAGCCGACTTGAATGAAATGGGCAACTTTGACAAAACCCATTTTCTCATGCAGCGCCACACTGGCCTCATTGGGCAGGGCTATGCCGGCAATAACCGTGTGCACAGAGCGACGACGCAGCGCCTTGATCAATTCTGCGTACAAGCTTTTGCCCATGCCCCTGCCGCAAAACTCCGGCTTTAGGTATACTGTACTCTCAACCGCAAAGCGATAGGCTTCCCGACTTTTCCATTTGCCGGCGTATGCATAGCCCACCAGGCAGCCGTCCTCCTCTGCTGCCAGCCAGGGCCACTCTGCAGTTATTCTTTCAATGCGCTCCTGCATTTCGTTAACAGAAACAGCCAGTTCCTCAAAGGTGATGATTGAATGCTGCACATAGTGATTATAGATTTCACAAATTGCAGCGGCATCAGCAGCAGAAACTGATCGAATTATGCATTCCGACAACTTGTACTCCGATAAAACTATTAGCAATTTAACGGCCGGCTATCACCATCCTGCACGACCAAGCCATCAAAAAAATGCGCAGGCCCACAAAAGCCAAAGCGATGGCAAGACTGCGGATGATCCATGATCCTCGTACGCAGGACGAAAAGTACGCGCCGATTTGCGCGCCCAGCAAAACGCCAATGCCTAAAAACAAGGTGCGGTGCACGCCGCCATGGGCAAACGAGCCGGAATAGATATGAACCAGCGTACCGGTGAGGGCTATGCTGGCCAATATAAAATGTAAAGTGGCCGCAGCAATATGCAACGGAAAATGTAGCAGCCAGGCAGGGCATTAAAGAATACCACGGCCAGAGAGATGCTGGTGACCGTCTCTGGATTGGCATCCGGATGCAATAACAGCAGTACGGGCAAAAGCACAACGCCGCCGCCCGCTCCGATGAGCGTCCCCAGAGTTCCGAGCAGAATGCCCAGAGGAATCAACCAAATATACTGCAACACAAAAATCCTTTACCTGCCTGTTTTGCATTCTGCAGGAATCCGTTTCAGAGATCGACGCACTGCCAGGCCTAGCCCGCACGTTGGTAATACTCGACCCGACGTTTGATACCCCGCAACATCCTTCGTTCCATAACGAATGCAACTGGTTCGACAAGGTGCCAAATGAGATGATTAGCCAGTCCAGCCGTATAACCGTTGCGAGCGCGAACAATAAGGCGGGTGCTGCCATCAGCCTGTTCGTCCAACACAAACACCCAGGTCGCGCTTTTATCTGCCTTGCGGGTATGGGGATCCATGCCACACAGCAATAGATAGCGATCCGTCTCCAAATCGACGACGACCTGACCCGGAAATTTTTTCTCCGCAGGACCAAAATCGATGCAGTCCCCTGGCTGCAGGTGTTGATATTGCGGAAGAATACAGTCGGCGCTGTGAATATCACACCCCACCAGATTTTCCAGGCCGTCATAGCTGTACAGGCCGCCGCGCCCCTGGCCCAACTGCAGCAGCCAGGGCCATATGGCTTTGGCCGGGGCCTTGATGCTCATGGCGCGGGTATAACTCAACCGGGGATGGCTTACCAACTCATCCCCGACCAATTTTTTTTTACGCTCCGACTTGCTCGCACCGTGCCGATTATACCACAGCCGGACGACTGGGGCCGCAAGCAAACAGACGCCCACAGCCATGGCGCCCAGGAACGAATTTGCAGCAAAATCGGCCTTTCTCATCCCCGCTGCCTCCATTCATTATCATAGCCAGGTGCCACCTTGCTTTCAGCCGCCACGGTTATTAGCAAAAAGGCTTGTTCAAAAAACTGGGTGCAGGCGTTATGTAATGACACCGTTGTTGTCCAATGCATTATATACTTTAGTAAAATGCTGCAAATTATTCAATACTTTTCTCAGAGCTCTTTATCAATACCTCACAGCGCAGAGATATTTTATCCTGCCCTGCGGCGAAGAGTATCCCTGCCAGTGTTCCTGACAGACATACAGAAATGAAATCGCTCTTTGTTGTTCTGATTTTTTTAGTTACATTCGCAGAACAAGGATAGCAATAAAGGTAGGATCACATGAAAATCATACTATGTTTAGCCGGAGTGCTGATGTTGCTCTGTTGTGCTCCAGCTGAAAGATATCTTGCAGAAACTCAGGTCACCCGTAACAACACCCAAAATCACGATCTGGACAATAACGACAATTTTTCACCCGATGGAAACTGGCTGGTCTATGACACTCGCACTGCCAGCGGCGGCATCGGCGGCTGTGCACGCATCGAAAAGGTGAATGTGGAATCGGGCGAAACTCAGACAGTGTACGAAATCAAAGATAATCAAAGTTGGGGCCCAGGTGCAGCCGCTGCCAGCTATCACCCCTTTCTGGATCAGGTGATCTTTATTCACGGCATATCATCCTGCAGCAAAGACAATCCCTATCAGCAATGGCGCAGGGTTGGCGTGATCGTACAATGCCAACAGCCCGACGCCGGCCTCCATATGGATGCCAGGGACGTTACGTTTCCCTACACGCCAGGCGCTTTGCGCGGCGGCACCCACCGACATGAATGGCGACGCGATGGCAAATGGATCGGCTATACCTATAATGATGCCGTCATGCAGCACGTTCAGGATTCTACGGGCATAAAATGCAACCTGCGCACCATCGCCGTGTCCAATTGCAGCCATGCCGTCACCGTAGATGCGGATCCGAGCGGTGAAAACAATAACGGCGATTGGTTTAGTGCGGTTGTCGTCAGGGTAGTTCCGGAGCCGAATCCGGGCAGCGACGACATCAGCAATGCCGCGTCGGACAGCTGGGTGGGCACGCACGGCTATAAAAAAAGTGATGGATCCTGGCAAGTTGCGCGAGCCTTTCTTGGCAAGGTGCGCAATGCCGCCGGCAAAGCCGTAGATGAGCTGTTCGTCGTTGATATTCCCGATTCCATCAACATACCGGGCGAATTCGGCCCCCTGGAAGGAACTCGCCATTCGATGCCCATGCCGCCTCGGGGCACAGTACAGCGCCGCTTAACCCATACAGCAGACGGTGCTTTCCCAGGCTGCAGCGGAGTCGTGCGCTCAGCCGGCGATGGCAGTCGGATCGCTTATCTGGCCAGAGACCACAAGGGTATTCAGCAGGTGTTTACGATTTCACCCATGGGCGGAGAGCCTCTGCAATGTACCCATCACGCATCAGACGTGCAAGGCGGCGTGCGCTGGAGTCCGGATAACCGGTCCATCATCTACCAGTGGGACAACAGTGTGGTTCTGTGCGACATGTCGAACCGACCGTTCAACAGCAGGTATCGTCGCCTGACGGCTCGCACGAGCGAACCGCTGTCCAATCTGGTGTGGTCCAATGATGGCAAGGTGATCGCCTTTAACCGTTCCGTGCCAGTCAAAGACGGCAAAGACCTGGTAAAGCATATTTTTGTTATTCACTTGTAATCATGAGTTTATTATTTTCAACAGAACATGGGAGTATCAAGATGAAAAGGTTGGTGATTTTGCTGGGAATCGGTCTGGCCGGCTTTTGTTTCGCTCAGCGTCCACCGCAAGGTCCGATGACGGACAAACAGGTCACCCCGGAAGAACTGGGCTATAAACTGGTGTGGGCGGACGAATTCGACGGTAACGCATTGAATCCGGCCAAGTGGCAGGTTCGTGGTATCGGCCCAAGAGCTATTGCCTATGTTTCGGAAAAAGCGGTCGAGGTAAAGGACGGTTGTGTTCGATTATACGCGTTACAGCGGGGCGACTCTCTATTAGGAAGCGCTATCGGCACGCAGGGTCTTTTCATGAGCAGGTATGGTTTTTACGAATGTCGGGCGCAGGTGCAAAAATCTCCAGGCGTTTGGGCCGCGTTTTGGATTCAGTCGCCTTTAATAGCCAAAGGTGAAGACCCGGGCCTTTATGGCGCAGAAATAGACATTCTGGAGTGCTTCCGCAAACTGGGCACCGATATTATATCTCACAATGTGCACTGGGCCTATGGTCCTCATCAAAAGACCACTCACGGCATGCAGAGTTATTTGAAAGGGGTCGGCGAAGGGTTTCACACGTTTGCGTTGGAGTGGCGGCCGGACAAATATATTTTTTACGTCGACGGCTTGAAATTCTACGAGGTGACGGCCGGTTTGTCACATATCGAGGAGTATATGATCCTCAGTATGGAATATCCCTCCAAAAAGGAAGAGATCGCCAAAACCGTTTTCCCGGATGTATTTATAGTGGACTATGTCCGAGTCTACCAGAAACCCGAGCAGCACTAAGGATAACGGATTGGTCAGGGCAAAACGCCGTTTTCCAGATCAAATGAATAAAGGGTCGCGCCGTCGAGAAAAAATCTCAGGCGCAGATCACGTCCTTTTAATTCAGCAAGCGATCTGGTTCCCCACATCACTTTATGGCGCAGCTCATCGCCCGAAAAAGGGGTGCAATCCGACGCATCAAAGCCTTTGACAATTTCATCATCTACCGAGACCACCTGCACTCGCATGGAGCCTTCGGCCCGGGCATTGATCCAGAGATCACCGTGAACCGTCAACGGGCGCGTCAGGATTCTGCCGTTCTGTCCCAAGCCGGAGCGCGCACCGACAAGACGATCCTTTTTCGTTTTGGCCAGGCCGATGGCACCTGCCCCAATTCGATCGTGCGGCGTATCAGAGGCGCCATAATAAAACCACAGCTCGTCGCCCACCGACAATGGTTTTTCAGCCAGAAAAACCATGCCGGCATCCCAACTCGCTTTTTCGCCAATATCCAAAAAGAGGCGCGAGGTGCTGCCTGGCATTCGATACCATTGATAACCGTCCGGGCTCCAGGTCAATTCACAATCGATATGATGATGGGTTACTTCGTAGCGCTGCAACGCACCCCAGAAAAGATCGCCGCAGCGAAACACGGTCATGCCATAGAAATATTCTGCATCGCCCTCTTCCGGCACCAGCACGGTTCGTTCCGGCGTCCATGTTTTCAGGTTTTGGCTTTCTTTTACGGCAACCCGCCTTCGCCCCACATCCGGAAGCCGATTACCGGCATAGGCTTTAGGCCGCACAAACAAAAGCCAGCGATCGCGTACTTCATCATAGACAAAATTATTGTGTGTGTCGCTATGATAGCGCACCGCGGGCTGCTGAAAACGGCAGGCGAACGTTTTGCCATCTTGTGATGTTGACAGAAACACGCCGCCGCTGTCGTTATGCATCGCGATCCATCGCTCCTGACTGGAACGCGGCTTTGGATTCCATTCCACATCAATGCCTTGCGTTTTGTTGCGACCGAGCTTGATGCAATTGTTCCGGCCGCCATTTCCGTCAAATACGCCCAGCTGCGGCTTGGTCCAGGACAAGCCGTCATGGGATTCGGCATAACACACATTATAAGAGAAGCGCTGTCTCTGATTATAGGCCTCTTCATCAAATATCAGATACCACATTTTAAATAACCGGTCCTGCGGATCATACAACACCGAACCCTGCATGAGCGGACCGATGCCTTCCCAGGATTCTGTTTTTGCCATGACCGGATTAGCCGGATGACGCTGCAGAGCGACCACAAACCGCTCAACCTGCCAGCGGTCCTCGATGATACGATCGTCGCAAGGGAAGAATGGCCCATGCGCCGGCAGCGGCGGGATCTCGCGCGCGTAGGACAACGAGGCGAGGTAACTAATGAGCAGGAGCAGCAAAAAACGTGACAACGAGGTCATCGCAGATCCTTCCTTAACGGTCAGAGATTGATTTCCAGCTGAGCATCGATCCCAGAATAAGCAGACCACAACCCAGCCACAATCTTGTACCTGGAATCACCGCCAGATACAGGCTGCTGACCAGTGTGGATAACAGAGGTGTCAAATAGGAACAGGCGGCAACGAACACGATATGACCCTTTCGCATGGCCCTGTCCCATAGCGTATAGGCTATAAAAGTCGCAATACCCAAAAATAACATTTCCAGCACGGATCGGCCGCTCCATGGCCCGGATTTTTTCGCGACAAGGCTAATCGCGATCAACACCATCGCACTGGCAAACAGAAAAATCGCTACACCGCCTTCCTGTGCATCACCAGCCAGCTTCCGCGCCAGATTGGAATATAGAGCCCAACATAGAGCGGCGCTCAGCGCAAGCAGATAGGCAGATGGATTGCCGGCCACGTTGTTCGTGAACGACGACCAGGATATGGCGCCGCCCGTGGTCGTAACGATATAAAGCCCGGCCAGGGCCAGTGCCGTTCCTGGCAGCAGCATCCAGCCGGCCTTTTTTCCTAATAGCGGCAGGGAGAACAACAGCGTCAGCGCAGGCCACAGATAATTCAACAGCGCCACCTCCAGCACCTGCTGACGGCTTTGCGCCGTTCCCACGGCGAGAAATAGCAGGATCATGTAGCCGACGAACAGCGAACCACATACCAGCAGGTACTGCTTTGGCAAATGCAAAACATTCTGCCGGTTTCGACGGCTCAGGAAAATGGGAACAAGGGCGAAAAAGGCGCTGACCGTACAGACTCCGGCAGCCGCGGTTAATGATCCAACCTGTTCGGACAGGGAGCGAACAACGGCGACGGTGGTGCTCCACAGCAAGAGGGCGCCGAGCCCTCCTGCTGTGGCCATGCGGGAAAAGTGGCTATTGGTCTCGACTGGTTGCACTTTGTACTCTGGTGTATTCAATAAAATTTCGACTCGTACGTTTAGAACACGCGCTTCAGCGCGCAGGGGCTGGGCATGATTGCAGCACCCCAGTTCGTAACTCGCCCGACGCACTTACCACTCTTGTCGCTCGACAAGTCCTTTGATCTGAAACAGATGATGCCGGCCGTGCCAGGCATAAAGGCCGACGTTCTTGTACAGCACGACCACCCCGGTATCAGGATGCAAAAACGTCCGCTGCATCTGTTCCTCAGTGAGTGATTTCAACAAAATCACCCAGCGCTTGTGCAAGAGCTCGACAAATTTCAGCGAATCGCCAATCGGAAACAAGGTGTAATCCGGTAACTCTGCCCAGAGCGCCTGATCGTATGGTTTAATGGCAGGTTGGTGTTCGGTCAGCGCCAGTTTAAACCGGATATAGCTGTTCATATGGCTGTCGCCAAGGTGATGTACGATCTGAGCGATGGTCCAGCCGCCTTGCCGATATGGCGTATTGAGCTGTGCAGGGTTCAAGCGCTCCACCGTCTCGTTCAGCAATGCCGGCAATTTTTCAATATCCTTAATCCAGCTGTCAACCGCCGCCTGTTCATAACCAGCCGGTGCTTGAAAACGTCCGATTGGATATTTCAATTTTTCCAAATCCACTTCGCCCGTCATAAATATTCCTTTCAGCCGAATGATTTAAAATTTCAATTCCGAATCGATCAGCCGACTTTGCCGCTTCGATAGTGTCAAAAACCTGTTTTCGAGCTCAATGATACCGGTCTCTGCCTTATACTTCATGTCATAGGGAAACCCAACAAATTCCTCCCCTGAATTTTCCGGATGATCAAGGCCGGGCCATTGCACGGAATTGCTCAACTTGCTCTTTGGCAATAGTACCGATTGGGCCGGCGTGCGGGTCCCAGTTAGGCCCCATGTCGATCGTCACAGCCCCGCCGTGCGCAACCACCTCCTTAAACCACGCCTGCCACTTTTCGGTCGGGTAGCGCAGATCCCGCTTTGCCCAAAAAGAACCCAAAAAAGTAAGAGCATGCCACTGCGAGCCATCCACCCAACGCGAGCTCGGTACATAGGAAAACGGTTCGTTCAATTCACCCGCGGTATAATCTTCTGCTGCGGTGTGGCGCTTCAGGCTCACACCGGGATTAAAGGTGACAATGGCCTGTTTGTTGCCGCGTTTTACAGCGGCCGCATAGATCTGTGCGATTTCATCAGTAAAATGCACATTATTATAACCGCCGTCAAACCACCATCCCGAAACCTTGTCGCCATACCGCATCGACCACTCGGCGATCACTTGCGCCCAAAGTCGGGCAAAGGCTACATCTACCGGCTGATCTTTTTGGCCTGGCGGCAGTCCAAACGCTGTTTGCGCGCGCTCGTCACCATTAGGGGTCTGACAGGGCAGATACAGCATCAGCCGGATTCCTCTTTTTTTCAGAGCCCCAAACAGATCCAGCGGCAGATCCCGCTCTGCGCAACGCTCGCCTTTTTTATAGCCTGTGATGCGATCATAGGCCGCATTGGGCGCATTGAACCATCCCGAGTTCTGCCCCAGGGTGATGACAAAATACCTGGCCCCCATCCGGTGCAGCTGTTGCGCCAGCGCTTCCACGTCAAAGCTTTTGACCTTGGCAAAATCGTCGGCATTGGCCGGCAAAAAATGCATAAACGCACCGATTTGCGCCTCCTTCAACCAGTCTGTCGACGCTGATCGGTCTGCCGATGAAATTTGACCGCCGCAAAACATGAATCCACAAAAAACAGCAAATAGTTTAAACATCATCTCTCCTGTTCGATTATGAACAGATACCGCAGGAATTATTCGACAGAAATGGTGATGCTGGTTTCGGGCAGTCCAAGCGATGATGCCGACAGGGTCACAAGGCCGCCCTGCTTTGTGCTTTGCACCACAACCTGGCACATGCCGTTAAAGGCTCGCCGCTGTCTACCCTTGCAAGGCTCCACACTGATGGGATTGCCATTACCGACCCCTGCGATCTTGCCGCTGCCTTTGATGTCAAAGAACACCAGATGGTCAGCGGTCGGAACCAGGTTACCTTGTTTATCGGTAATCTTGACCGTGATAAAAGCGATATCTTTGCCATCTGCTTTGATCCGATCGCGGTCGACGGACAGATGAATTCGGGCGGCATCGCCCGCCGTCTTGACAGAACAGGAAGCGGCTCTTTGGCCGTTGCGAAAACCCTCGGCTCTCAAGGTCCCGGGTTCAAATGGCACGCGCCAACGCAGCGACAATTTGTCGGTCTGGGCAAAGCTCTTTTTATCCAAGGGGCGATCATTCAGATAGAGCTGGACCTGATCACAGTTGGAATAGGCGACCACATCAACCATCTCTCCGTTCTTCCAATTCCAGTGCGGCAACAGATGCACCATCGGCGCCTCCGTCCACTGACTTTTATAAAAATAATAGGAATCTTTGGCGAATCCGCACAGATCAAATACGCCGAAATTGGAACTGATGCCTATGTTTTCATAGGGTGAAGGTTCGCCCAGATAATCAAAGCCGGTCCAGATATACAGGCCGGCAAGAAAAGGCCGGCGCTTGACTTCCTGCCAGGCTGATTCATGCGTCCGACCGCCGCCTGCATCATCATAAGCAGAGGTCAGGTTATCCTTGAAGGTTTGTACCAGGGTGTCGAGAGTAAAATGATACACGCCGCGTGTGTCAAATTGGGCGGTCGTTTCACTGGCAATATAGAACCAGTCCGGATGTTTCTGATGTATTTCATCGTACGCATCAATGGAATAGTTAAAGCCGACCACATCCACGGCCGCTGTCATGCCCTTCTTTTCAGCATCGCGAATGAAATTAAATGCGGAAGTGGTATACCGGGTCGTATCGTACTTTTTGATGATGGCCACGAGTTCTCTGGCGATCTCGCCGCCGTTGGTGCTGCCGGGAAACCACTGCTCTTTTATTTCATTGCCTATGCTCCAGAGAATTATCGAAGGGTGGTTGCGATCGCGCAATACCATATCGCTGATCTCGCGTTCATGCCACTCTTTGAAATAATTTTGAAAACCGAATGGAGCGGCGTCCTTGCCGATGTACCAGCAATCGAAGGATTCATCCATGACGAGGAATCCCATCTGATCACAAAGATCCAGCAACTCGGGCGCCATCACATTATGGCTGCAGCGAATGCCGTTGCAGCCCATGGACTTTAATAATTCCAATTGCCTCTGCAACGCCCTGTCATTCACGGCAGCGCCCAGGCAGCCCAGGTCGTGGTGGTTGCACACTCCCAGTATTTTCACGTTTTTGCCGTTTAAAAAGAAGCCGCTGTCTGCGCGGAACGAAATGGAACGAATGCCGAAAGTGGTGGTATAGGTATCCTGCAATTGCCCGCTGTTGTAGACCTGGCTGACCACAGCGTACAGGTTTGGATGCTGCACATCCCACAGTTGTGGCAATTTGACTTTGATCTGCTCGGATAACGATACTTTGCCATGCGCGGCCGTGACGGCGGAGCGAGTTTTTTCCGCCACCTTTTTGCCCGCAGGATCCACCAGGGTGGTAACAACCTGAAGCTTCATGCCAACGTCGCTGTCGTTGCAGACATCGGTGCTGACCTGCACCAATGCTTCACGAGACGAGACCTTTGGCGTGGTAACGAACGTGCCCCAGGGCGCGACGTGCGCAAGCGAAGAGGTGACCAGCCACACGTGGCGATAAATGCCGGCCCCGGTGTACCAGCGTGAATCCGGTTGCTTAGAATTGTCCACCTTGACGGCGATTACATTTTCACCCTGCTGAACATGCTCCGTCATATCGTACTGAAAAGTAGCATAGCCGTAGGGCCGCGTTCCCAGGGCATGACCATTGATATAGACGGTGCTGTTTTTATAGACGCCGTCAAAAACGATGAAAAACTTTTTATCTTTTGTTGCATCGAGTGAAAATCTTTTCCTGTACCAGCCGACGCCGCCAGGCAGCAGGCCGCCCTGATGGCCGGACGGATTCTCCGGTTTGAATTCACCTTCGATACTCCAATCGTGCGGCACATCCACATCACGCCATTCTGCATCGCTGAAAGCCGGCTGCTCGGCATGAATGACATCGCCGAGATGAAATTTCCATTGTGCATCAAAATTTACCCGGCCGCCCGGCTGGGCACACGTCCGCTGCGCAAGCGCGCAACAGAGAAACAACAAAACAGCCGTCGTCTTTAATGTTCTCATTCTGATCTCGCTGTAGCTAGGTTCCATCCTGTTGATATGATTTAATCGTTTCTACAACCCATGGAGCTAAAACACGGTGATGGGATGAAATACTTTGTGAATGCCCTGTTCATAATAGCTGCCGCCGACATAACACCATTCTTGAGATTCGATGAACCGTTTCACCTCTTCCACGGAGAGGCTGACGGCCAGGGGCGACGATATGGGCGCGCGCCACCAGTGACCGGATTTACTGTAATGCGACCATTCTACGAGGTAGACCAGCCAGTGCCGGCGGCAGCTGTTGCATTGTTCCAGCCGGATATCCGCACCGAAGGCATCGGTGCCCAGATCTCTGCCATCAAAGTCAAGATAATTAAACGGCGGCTCGGTGCAATGGCATCTGTTCAGGTCCTCATGATCCGGCACGATCAGCTCCGCTCTATCTCCTGACGCACGATCCGGCACCACTCTATGGCACGCCCTGGATCATTGCGAAGGGTGTGATTATCCTTCATAATGATCTCCAGGTGACACCCCCTCGCTTTGCTCAAGGCGTCGCGAACATCGGCGCGCACGGCCTCGGGATCAAAACGATCGCCGGCCAAAAGCCCGGGATGCGGTTTCAGGGAATAGACGTAACGGTCTTGCAGATTGGCCGCCATCTGCTCGCGATCGCACCAGGGCGACACGCTGACCCGCCGCAGGTTGGGAACCTGACGCAGCAGATGCCAGCGCTCGTGCACAGGTTCACAGCAGCCGTAGCAGACCAGCCCAAAGTACTCCATGATGGGCACTTGATACTGAAACACAAACTCTTCGAACATGCGCGGTGATACTCCTATCGTCTCCTGGCTTTCCAAAAGGCACCACATATCCCGAGCACGCACCTGGCCGTTGAAATCGCCGGCCGGCAGCGTTGTGGTCCAGCCAAAACCGCCAGAGCCGACATAATCACCCTCATTGTTAAGCGTATATAATCCTTCCTCTTCAAGGTATTTCACCATGGCGAGAGTGCCATCGCGGAGAAAGGCCATCAGTCGGTGGAGCAGCTCGGGATTTTCGTACATGTCCACCATTATCTGTTCAAGGCCGCGCAGTTTGATGGCTTCCCAGGTCATGCCCAG
>CAZISM010000030.1:0-16812 GCA_964541895.1 uncultured Cytophagia bacterium | reverse complement strand
TTTCGATGGGACGTTCGGCCAATTCGGCCACCTGTCCGGCCAAACGGCGGAGAACATCGCGCTCTTGCGCAGAGATGGTCAGATCGGCGACATGGGTATCCAGGGCAACATTTCCGGGCAGATCAGCCATAGGCAAACTCTCGAAGAATGTGGATGAATAGACTTTGCAACGTGTGATGTAAACGGGTATAGATCCAGCGGCCTGTCGCTTGCTGACAAAGGGATCGATCAGGTCAGCGCTTCTCTCACTTTGGCCGCGAGCACCTTGAGGGTGAAAGGCTTTTAGATATAACGGGTGGCACCGAATGATAGTTCCTGATTGGAAATCACCTCCGCTTTATATCCGGACATGAACAAACACCTGATATCCGGCCGAATCGAAACCACGTTGTTCGCCAGATCTCGACCGTTCATATCGGGCATGACCACATCGGCTAAAAGCAGATGAATGGGCCCGGAAAAGGATTGCGCCAGGCGTATCGCTTCCGTCGGTGTAGCGGCTGCTAACACTTTATAGTTCAATCCCTCCAGCATTTTGGTCGTCATTTTGAGGATCGACGCCTCATCTTCAACCAGCAAAACGGTCTCTTGGCCTCGCAGCGCACGCTGACCGGGTTCCTGATCTGGACACTGTTCCGTCCTTTCTGAATGTCTCGGCAGGTAAATTTTAAAGTTCGAACCCTCACCGGGCTTGCTTTCTGCCATTATGTAGCCGTTGTTCTGTTTCACAATGCCATAGACACTAGCCAATCCCAATCCGGTCCCTTTGCCCACTTCTTTTGTGGTGAAAAACGGTTCATAGATATGGGCCAGGGTCTCCTCATCCATCCCGCAGCCGCTGTCATGAACCGATAACAGCACATAGTCTCCCGGGATCAGGCCTGAATGGGTGGCACAAAACACATCGTCCAGCTTGGCATTCTGCGTCTCAATAACGATTCGCCCCACATTCACAATAGCATCCCTTGCGTTCAGACAGAGGTTGGCGAGCATCTGATCGATCTGCGAAGGATCCAGTTTAACGGACCAGAGCGGCTTGCCCGGCGCCCACACCAGTTCAATGCCATCACCGATAAGCCGATCCAGCATTTTTAACATGCTCGAAACCATCTCGTTCAGGTCAATCACGATGGGCGTAATCGGCTGCTTGCGGGCAAATGCCAGCAATTGCCTGGTCAGATCGGCGGATCGCCGCGCGGCTTTATAAATGTCGGTGAGATCGGCGTGCAACGCCTGGCCCGGGCTCACCTCCAGCAACGCCATCTCGGTATAGCCCAGAATTACACCCAGCATGTTGTTGAAATCATGGGCCACACCGCCGGCCAGGCGCCCGACAGATTCCATCTTTTGCGCCTGCAGCAGTTCCGCCTGCAAATGAGCCCGTTCTTCAGCAGCCCGTTTTCGTTCGGTGATATCCTGGATGTTGCCGATGACTTTAACGACGCGACCGGATTCCACTACCGCACGACCTATAGTGCGTATCCACAGCTTTCGCTTGCCGGCGGTCGTAAAATTGCATTCCAGATCATAGGCTTCGCCGCACTCCACGCAGCGCTGGAATGCCGCCTGAACTTTTTCCCTGCAGCCTGGATCATAACAGGCCAGACTGGCCTGAATATGCTCCGGAGAACCCATCAGGAAAGCTTCAGGATCCAATTCATGTATGCGATAGGTGCCCGATGTCCATGACATGGTCTGCTTGTTTACATCCCATTCCCAACCGCCGATACCACTCAATTGTTCGGTGGTATTGAGCAGCATCTGGCTGTATTGCAGGATACGTTCAGCTGTTTTCCGCTCCGTGATGTCGATCGCAATACTGAGTATGGCGGGATGACCGTTCCATAAAACGGTTTTGGCCGTCACCTCCAATGGAAAAATGGAACCGTCCTTGCGAAAATGGAATACCTCAAAGCAGGCTTCACCGTATTGCTCAATTTGACGAAACCGATCGGAGATCAACTCCGCACTCTCGGGTATGTCCAGATCATGCAAATTCACGGCCAGCAATTCTTCCATATGCTCATAGCCGTGCAAAAGCAGAGTACGGTGATTGGCATAAACAAAACGGCCGGCCATATCGTGAATGGTGATCGCAGCCGGCGCTTCATCCAGCATTCGGCTCATCAAGGCAATAGAGTGCTCACGCTGCTTGCGTTCCGTTATATCCGTTGAAATGCCGACCATTCCGCAAGCCGATCCGCCGGCATTCCGGAGCAGCTGGGTTCGGCAATCCAGCAAAACTTTTGAGCCGTCAGCAACCACGTTGACCACTTCCCCCCGCCATTGGCCATCAGCCAGCGTGCGCCTCATGATTTCGTCCTGCAGGGCTCCTTGCTTTGGGTCCTCTCCAAGAATGTGCACACGCTTGCCCAGTAACTCATGGTTGGGACGGCTCAGGAGTTTGCTCTCGGCCTCATTCGCGTAGGTGATGCATCCTGACAGATCGGTGGCGATCACCAGATCATAAATATTCTTCAATATAAAAGCCTGAAACTCGAGATCCGCATCCGACTTTTTCTGCTCGGTTATGTCCTGCATGGTTCCGACAATAATATTCAGAGAACCGTCGGCATCCGGAGCCAGGGAGTAATTGCCGCGGATCCAGCGATACTCTCCCTGTTTATTCCGAATACGGAATTTGCGTTCGCTGCGCTTGATGCCGTGGTTATGGGCCTTGATAATATCTGCGGCAAACGTCATCAGGCAGGGGAGATCGTCCGGATGAATCAGCGCCTTCTGTTCTGCAAGTCCCATCCCGAGCACTTCCGCCGGCGTAAAGCCGAGCACCGACTGCACGCCGTGGCTGATGTATTCGAACCGCTCGGTTTTGATGTTTTGCCGATAGAAAATTATATGAGGCTGTTCCACAATCTCACGGAATTGCTGTTTGCATTCGCGCAGCCTTTTTGTCAGATCGATTTCGTGCAGCGCAAAAGCAAGATCATCGACCATTTCATCAAACAGCTCCAATTCTTCCTGATTATAGGCAGAGGCGGTCGGCAGGCAAACCGACACCAGGCCATAGTTGTTGCCGTCATGGTACAAGCGGCGGCACAGCTCCGTGTGATCATAACCGACCTGTGCCGACGAACACGACGGGCTCTCTGGCTGCAGATCATCCATCAGCACCGTTGCATCACTCCCCCGCGCTCTGGCTGCGCAGGGCGGAAAATCCCCGCGACCGAGCCTTTCACGCCACGGCTCCAGGGTGCAGTCAAAGCCCGACGTGGCCAGCGCCGTCACTGTATCACGTTCATCATTCAGCAACGCGATCCATGCATTCCTGTAACCCATCTTTTCGCTCAGGGTGACGCAAACCCGTTCTATCAATTTCACCGGGTCGCTCTCGTGTACCATGAGCCGATGCAGAGCGCGAAGGACCGCGAGTATCTGAACGGGACGGCGACTGCGCACCTTCTCGTGCTCCGGCCGGATCCCGCCCGCTTCGGCCTTGGCCCGATTACGGGCTTTCACATTGTCGCTTTCTTTTTTTCGCATGAGAGATCTCCCTTGTCACCAAACAACATACAGAATCTCCTGCAACCGTCAGATGAATGGGGCCTTTCGCTTGCTGGATCAGGATCATACCAGCAATTAACAGGGCCTATCGTGGAATCGATCAGCCCTTGACATCATGGGATAACGCCGCACCAATGGCCGTCGCGAATTCGGCGTCGTTGGGAAAGACAAATTCGATTTTATAAATATCCGATATATCCGTCAGTATCTTCTGGCCCAGCGGGTTGTTGCTGCCGTTGCCCGTAACCACGACGATGGTATTGTCGGTGCCTTTCGCGGCAAAAACCGAAAGCATGCCGACCACCTGGTAGACCAGATTGATCAGGCCGATGGCAATATCCTCCTTCTGGGCCGTATCGAGCATTTTACCGAAATTGGACGCCGTAGACTCCATTTTGAGAAAGCTGATATTGGATTCAACAATATCCTCGATGACCAGGTCGACTTTTTTCAGATCGCCTTTGCCGGCCAGATCAAGAATGTGGGAGAAACTGGTGGTGTCCAGAAGCTCTTTGGCCAACCCGATGATGGTGCCGCCGCCGACGCCGGTGCCGCCGATATGAATAATCTTGCCTTTTCTGACTTCAAGGATGGCGGTTCCGGTACCGATGTTGGTGATAATGGACTTTTCCCGCTTGGATAAAAACATGCCGCCATAGCCGATGGCGGATATTTCGTCGGTTTTCTCAGTGGGGATATTAAAAATATTCTTATGAATCCGCGAAGCCCCGGCGCCGGTGATGATGATCTTTTCGATATCCTTGATTTCGATGCCGGATTCGATGGTCAACTTGCCTAAAATGCCGGTCGCGGACGTGATCGCGTCAAACGCCCGCGTCTTGATTTTATAGTGGACATCCTGGGCCTGCAGCGCCACGGCTTTGGTGGTCGTACTGCCTATATCGATGCCGATGATCATTATGGCTCCTTCCGAATGAGTCGGGACTTTTCATTTCTCCATTTTCAGAACCTGTTCCAGATCCTGAATCCTCTTTTCCGTCAGCCAGCTGGTCAAACCATTTTTATCCAGCGCGGGATCGATGGCCAGGTAAAGTGCTACGGAGGCGTCTCGTAGGGTATCCAGGCACGCTGAACCTGTTTCAATCCATCAGGCGTACCCGTATTTTTTTGTAAACTGCTCAACATGAAATCCTTCTGATGCTGTGCGCATCTTGAGCAAGGCGACGGTATTGGCTCCTTCATACAACGACAACTTTTTTTTCATTTGCTATTCCAATCCTAGCCAGATGTACGCATCGGTGATCTCTTTGAATATTCGCACCGTCAATCCACGATTGACCGCCACCGTTTCCCAGAATTTCGCATCAGCGATATCGGCCGGTCTGCAGACGATCGCCACTTTGCATACCGCCGGTGCATGGGCCGCGATATGAGCGGCGGCGTCGTAGGTATCCAACGTACCAAGGCGGTATTCCAGCTCCCTTTCATCGCACAGTACCTGAGCAGCGCCCTGTTCCAGAGCGGCCGCAATGATGCTCATGCCGTATTGCTCAACCTGTTCAAGGCTTTCGTCAAACCCGTGTGCATGAACCAAAAGTGTATCGCCCTTTTTGCATGCGGTAAAATCTATCGCCACAAGCGATTCCCTCCCTCGCCAATAATAGGTTTACTGCACGGCCCCTCTCTTTTTATCACGACCATGTTGATTGAGCCAGCCTGGCTGGCCGGGAATTTCACGTTATTGCAGGAGTATGAATAGTATCCTTCAGGTCCCGCACGCATACAGATTCCGCTCAAGCGTCCTACTACAAGTCCCAGGATTGTACACATGACAATATCTGGAACCATTGTGTTGCCGGTTACGACATGGGCGGTAAGGCATCCCCTGGCGCCATGGTGAGATTTTCATGGATCAACCTGTAGCTCCGAGTCAGATCAGAAGGCATAGCCGATTTTAAGGAGCTCTGAATCCAGGATCACCGGGCAGGTATCCATGCCGCTGTCGTCTACATGGTGAATGGTTTTATTAAAATAGCCTTCGCATACCGGTCCTCTTCGTGCAACGCTCAAACCAGGTGATGCCGCTATCTGTTCGCTGTAGCTGCAAGGCCGGCGCTGACGCAAAAGTACAAAAAGAACACAGCCGGCCTGATCCCCTGAATATACCTTTTTCATGGGTAGAATTCAATTCCTTTATAACACTTTTTCAGAAAATCTGAATTTAATAACAATCGGTAAACATCACCTTACCGCTTGCCGCCGCTATCATAATTTTTCTTGAATTTCAACCTCTGGTTGGCTAACTTGCTGATCGATTCGCCTTGATCATCGGGCGTCTATTGACCCGAGCAACATTTTAGTGAACCGTTACTTTTACCAATCCATCGCCCTATCATGCAGGTAGCGACAACTCTAATCGGCCGAGTCGCGGGTGTCTACCTTGGCCTGGACGCCGAGACTCTGGTCACTACGCCGCAAACCCAGATCAACGCGACCTTTGAAGGATTAGTCGGCGACAAACACAGCGGCTTGACACGCAAAGCAGACAGCCGCACTCCTTACCATAAGCGTGGAACGATGATTCGAAACGAACGTCAGGTGACAATTGTATCGTGTGAAGAGTTGGCCCTGATCGCCTCCGCCCTGGATGTGGCCGAGATACGGCCGCAATGGCTGGGAGCGAACCTGGCGTTGCAGGGCGTGCCCCGATTATCACTGTTGCCGCCCTCCACGCGCATTATGTTTAAAAGTGGCGCCGTGCTGGTGGTGCAGGAGGAAAACAGGCCTTGTATCGCACCTGGAAAAGTGATCAGCTCTCAGCTGGACAGAGCGGAACTGCAAACGCAATTTGTACAAGCCGCCACGCACAGACGCGGCCTGACCGCCTGCGTAGAAAGAGCCGGTCTGATTCGCGAACAGGATGAGGTCACGGTGCTTGTTCCGTTTCAGCAGCTATATAAACCATAAATGATCGAACTAAAACAGCCGCCATACATGGTATTCGGAGAGCGTATTATGAAATATGTACTTTTCGCACTTGCACTGAGTGGAGCCTGCACCCTGGCTTCAGCCCAGCCCTGGAAACCCGCCGGCGATAAGATCAAAACCAGTTTTGCCGACCAGGTGAATCCGAACCATCCGCTGCCGGAGTACCCCAGGCCGCAAATGGTTCGCGAACACTGGCAGAATCTGAACGGCGAGTGGGATTATGCCATTGTCAGCAAAGGGATGCCGGCTCCGGTTGATTTCGACGGCAAAATTCTCGTTCCCTATGCCGTCGAATCCAGCCTTTCCGGTGTGGGGAAAAAAGTGGGCGAAGCCAACGAGCTGTGGTACCATCGCACCTTTACCGTAGCGGATAACTGGAAGAACAAAACGCTTTTGCTCCATTTTGGCGCCGTCGATTGGCAAGCCGACGTCTGGGTCAACGACATCAAGGTCGGAACGCATCGCGGCGGCTACACGCCCTTTTGCCTGAACATTACCCCGGCCCTGGCCAAAACTAAAGTGCAGCATCTGCTTGTAAAAGTCTGGGATCCGACCGACAAAAGTTATCAACCACGCGGCAAACAGGTGGACAAACCGCAGGGAATCTGGTACACGGCGGTAACGGGCATTTGGCAAACGGTCTGGATCGAACCGGTAAATACAACTTTTATATCCAGGCTCAAAACCGTGCCGAATGTGGACGGCCATTCCCTTTCCGTTCAGCCTTTGGTGGAAAATGCGCTCATGGGCGACCTGGTTAAGGTGACGGTTCTGGAAAACGGCAAAGCGATCTCTACCGGCAAAGCCGTTGTCGGCCAGGAGGTGCTGGTCCCCATGACAACGCCGAAATTGTGGAGTCCTGAAAATCCTTATCTGTACGATTTGCAGATCGAGATTCTGCGCAGCGGAGCAGCGGTGGATGAGGTAAAGAGCTATTTCGGCATGCGGAAAATTTCTACCAAACGGGATGGTAACGGCATCGTACGCCTGCAGCTCAACAACCACGATTACTTTCAGCTGGGGCCATTGGACCAGGGCTGGTGGCCGGACGGACTGTACACTGCTCCCACGGACGAAGCACTGGCGTTTGACATAAAAAAGACCAAAGACCTTGGCTTTAACATGATCCGCAAACATGTCAAGGTCGAGCCGGCCCGCTGGTATTATCACTGTGACAAAGAAGGCATTTTGGTCTGGCAGGATATGCCCAGTGGTGATGCCTCTCCCAGATGGCAAACCCGCAACTATTTCAACGGCCAGGAATTTCAGCGCAGCATGGCCTCTGAAGTTAATTTCCGCAGAGAGTGGCAAGAGATCATCGATCTGACCTTCTCGAATCCCTCTGTGGTGGTGCGGGTGCCGTTCAACGAAGCGTGGGGCCAGTTCAAAACCCCGGAGATCGTGGAATGGACCCATAACTATGATCCCTCCCGACTGGTCAATCCCGCCAGCGGCGGCAATCATTATGACGTCGGCGATATGATCGACATGCACAATTACCCCGAGCCGGTGATGGGCCTCTATGATTCCAAGCGCGCCAATGTGCTGGGCGAATACGGCGGCATCGGGCTGCTGTACCAGGACCATGTCTGGGAAAAAGAGCGCAACTGGGGATATGTTCAGTACAAGTCAAAGGAGGAGGCCACGGCGGCCTACATCCGGCTGGCAGAGATCGTGAAAAAACTGATTCCCTATTGCTATTCAGCCGCGGTCTATACCCAAACCACCGACGTCGAAGTGGAAATCAACGGTTTGATGACTTACGACCGCAAGGTGATCAAACTGGATGAAGCCAGAATTCGGCAGGTAAATCAGGAGGTTTGCAGCTCTTTAACAAAATAGCGGATAAACGATACAGGGGTTGCCCTATGAACAGCCATGGTATTCCTCGACGCAATTTCATCAAACGATCCGTCTCTACGGCTGGTGTGCTAAGCTTGCCGCTGCTAGCCACGAAAGCAAAACCTGGCCGGCGGACCAACATTATCCTGATCCTCGCCGATGACTTGGGTTATGAGACTATCACGGCAAACGGCGGCACTAGCTACAATACGCCGGTATTGGATCGATTAGCAGCAGAAGGGGTACGCTTTACCCGCTGTTATGCACAACCATTGTGTACTCCTACACGCGCACAACTGATGACCGGAATGTATAATGTGCGCAATTATATCATGTTCGGCGAGCTGGATAAAGATTCGACAACCTTCGGCAACCTGTTGCAGCAAGCTGGTTACGCTACCTGCATCGCCGGCAAGTGGCAGTTGGGTCGCGATCCTGAGCGGCCCGCAAAATTCGGTTTTGCTGAGCATTGCCTCTGGCAGCATTTGCGCCGTCCGCCCCGTTATACGAACCCCGGCCTGGAAATAAACGGCGAACAAAAAGATTTTACCAACGGTGAATATGGACCTGATCTGATCAATGACTATGCTTTGGATTTCATCTCGCGCAAAAAGGATGTACCGTTTTTCCTCTATTATCCGATGATGCTCACCCACGATCCATATCAACCGACCCCAGACAGTATAGACTGGGATCCCAAGGCTATGGGTGAAAAAGTAAATATCGACGTGAAGCATTTCCGCGATATGGTCGGGTACATGGACAAACTCCTGGGTAGATTGGTCGCTCACCTGGACCGTCTTGGTATTCGTGAAAATACACTCCTGTTGTTTTTAGGCGACAACGGCACAGGCAAACAAGCCAGCTCGATGATGGGGAACAAAATAATTCGAGGCGGCAAGGGTACAACGACCGAATGTGGGATGCATGTACCATTGATCGCCAGCTGGCCTGGTGCCATCGGCAGCGGCGACGTGTATGACGACCTGGTAGATACGACCGACTTTTTGCCTACTCTTTTACAAGTTGCCGGCATCGCGCCATCAGCGGATCTTGCTTTAGACGGCACTAGCTTCCTGCCTCGACTTGTCGGCAAACAGAGCCGTTCGCGTCAGTGGATCTATTCCTGGTATTCACCCCGACAGCGGGCCAATCCGTCCATGACCGTTCATGAGTTTGTGTTTGATCACCGGTTCAAACTATACCGCACAGGTGAATTCTTCGACCTGAGCACCGATGCGGAGGAAAAGTATCCGCTCCAGGTCACTTCACTGCAGGGCGAAGCCGCCCAAACAGAAGCACGGTTCCAGAAGATACTGGCTAAATTTGCAGATGTTCGTCCGAAAAAACTGGATAGGGCATTCGAGCAGGCGATCAAGGAAAAGACAGGTTTGTAGCCACCACAAGCCGGTTTAGAGAATCAGGGCAGTCGGCAGCGAATGGCTTTAAGGCTTCATAATGATTTCCAGTGTCGCCATTGCGACACCCATTTCTCCGGCAATCGAGTAGAACAGAAAGGTGCGTCCATTCTCCTCGAACAAACAGGGATCGCGTACCTGTCGAACATTCATCGCAACGCCGCTCAGTGAAGGTTCGTTGGGAAAGGCCACACCCTCATAATCCATTTCGGGCCAAAGGACATCCATTGGCACAGACTCCCGCCAGTTCATCCAGTCCTCGTCAAGCCTGACAGTGGCAACAACAATTCGTTCGGGAGAATCTCCAACTCGTGAATAAAAAACAAGCAGGTAATCACCTCGGCAGCATACCGCAGCGTGCCGCATCATGTGAATGAAATCGCCCCTCATCTCAAATGGCGTAACGCCATCCTTGGAACGATACAGCCTGCCCCAGCCGGCGTTCCCATTTTTGGCAATGGCGTAATAGTAATCCTTCCACCTGAACACGCGGAAATAAAACTCGCCGAGCACCAGGTCCGATTTTACAAAATCAAGGCCATTACTGGAGATGGCAACACCGGTCTTTTGCCCTTCCTGTTCAGAATGAAAATAAAGGCGAATTTTGTGTTTCGCATCATCGACATGAACATCCGGAGAAGCGATGTGTCCGGAACGTTCCTTGTGCTGATCGATATGTAACACGCCGGATTCATAAATCCGCCAGGGTCCAGCCAGAGAATCTGCATAAGCCAACCGGATGTATTTCCCTTTATGATGGGCGAAGTACATATAATACTTGCCCAAAGGATTTCTGATCCACGACGGCACCCGAATCACTGATGGGCCGTTAATGTTATCGCCCAGAGAGGGCGATGATTGAAAGTTGATCAACGGATTCGCATCACTTCGCTTGACATGAATTTCCTTAATGGCGTTGGGCGGCAATGTCCACGTACTAGTCTCTGCGGCCTGCGACGGCGCAGGCGGAATCAACATGATCAGAATGGGGAAAATCAGCATTTTCAGGCTCATTTTTCGCTTGTGGATTTTTACGCCAGCCCATTTCTCTATCAGCAAGGAGAGACTCCCGCGCAACAGCAAAAGCAGTGATACTGTCAAGCAAAAAAAGCTGCTTTGCGCCGTTGACATGCACATCTGTTTGCGCTATGGTTACCATGCTTTTTCACGACCTGCCCTAATCACATCGATAGGATTGATGCCCGCCTTCACCGCCGGGGAGCCGGGCTGGAAGGAATAATCGCCCTGTTCCGGATCATTCAGCATGGGGTCAGTAAACAGGGTGCCGTCACGGGCTTGCAAAGGGACCGCTCGAACGGTTTTATAATCCGCCAGAACGTTGTAATGCACTTTGCCGCTGCGACTGAATATAATATTGTCGGGCATAGCCACGATGCCATCGGCCTTTAGAAATGGCTTAACTGCTTCAGGAACAGGCGAAGCCGACGCCGGCAACTCTTCTTTGCCGCTGGGATATTGAAATGTAATTTCTTCAGCAACCAGGATGTTTTTTTCAAAAATCATTCCCAGCGAACGTGGAAACGTCAGTTTTTGACTGCCATGATCCACAAAGAGGTTATTCCGGATGATACAGTGGACGGTCATATGGTTGTGACTGGGCCACGCCGTATCTACCGCAAGATTGCTCTCAACGACACAGCTGTCGGACATTTCATCCATATAATACGCATGAGCAGGACCTGAACCGCGATGGCCCCGGACGATATTTCCGCGGACCACCATGCCCCTGGCAAAGCCGATATAAATGGCTGCGCCGTCATTGAGAACCTGCATCGTATCATAGAACAGGTTGCTCTCGATCAGCGCCCCGGCCGAAGAGCAATGAATGCCTGAATAGGGTGTGTGGTGAATTTCGTTGTGGCGGATGATGACACCTTTGCCG
Source organism: uncultured Cytophagia bacterium (assembly GCA_964541895.1). Lineage (GTDB taxonomy): Bacteria > Zhuqueibacterota > Zhuqueibacteria > Residuimicrobiales > Residuimicrobiaceae > CAZISM01. The sequence goes on along the minus strand of CAZISM010000030.1, from coordinate 5,178 downwards.
CCGCCAAGAATGCCAATGGCGCTTGGATAGATCAGGCCGATATGGTGGATATGGGTATTGAATATTTCCAGGTTGGCGCCTGCGTGTTGGATCGCACCGGCACCTGTGTGGTGTATTTCGCAGTGAGTGATTTTATTGTCATCCCCTGTGATTCCAATGGCCCAGCCCCCGACATGTTCCACAACCAGGCGGTGAAAATTGCAGTGATTGACATTCTGACCTTGTATGGCGCCCTGAAAAGCCCCTGCGCCGAATCCTCCTGTTATAAGAGGCGTCGTAGTACATGAGAGCGTCAATCCTTCGATGGTTACGTTATTCGTCCCCTGCGCAAGAGTGAAAATAGTTTCAGCGACAGGCGCGATCACCTCGACCCTATTCATATCCTCACCCGGCAGCGGCCAGTAAACCAATTTTCCATGGCTTCGGTCAAGATACCACTGTCCCGGTTCCGTCATCCCCTCGCGTATATTCCATACCACATATGTTTTTGCCTTCTCAAATCCGGCGCCAAAACTCCCGGGGGGATGACCGGAGGGATTCGAGAATCTTACCGTATGAGTACAGTCATCAAGCGCCCTCAATCCTACGATCGACTCGTCCCACGCATGATAAATGGTCAATTCGGCGTTTTTAACATCCAACCAGACACCCAGATCGCCTTTTTTATATTTCATCGTGGTGAGTTCTTCAGCGGTAGGCGCTCTCTCCCAGCCATTGCCAATCGTGCTCAGCCAGCGGACGTTGAACTCGCTCAGATGTTTGAATGCTCCTTGTCGGGGATAGCGGGCTCGGGGCCGCAATTGATGATCTACAATGAGTGCGCGAAAATCCCATTGGCCCTCTTGGACGCCAGCAAGTTCTGCTGAATAAAAATCGCCGTCCTTTTGCCACCCTTTGACCATCCGTCCGCCATAGAGAATCGGAGTTGTGCCGTGGGCCGCTCTGATGGTCAGGCCCGAATCGCCGGCCTGGAGGTTTGCATGAACATTGTAGTATTGGCCACCTGAAAGAATGATCGCTTTCTGTGCGCCGGCTTTAAAGGCTCTAGTCCGTTGCAGCGCCGCTGCGATCGTTTTCAAAGGCTTTTCAATTGTTCCGGAGGCACTATCGTCCCCATCAGGGGCGGCATAAACCGTCCGAATCTCCGGTGCCGGTCCGGCCAGGGATAGCGATGATAAGCAAAAAACGCCCATCAGGTAAAAGGCATAATATGAACGATTATTCATAATAATTCCTCTGTTCGGATGTTATGCCCGGCGGTCCTTCGCCGTAGATCGCGTCATGCCGGATGTGAATTTGAAATCTCTTACGCTGACGCCTTGAGCCAAATACCTGCGCCAGAACGGCAGACGTGTGAGCGAGAGGCCGGCAAACAAAACATTAAACAGCTTAAAACCAGCAAGTGCCTGCACCAGCCGGTAGGCAAGGAACATGATGCTCAGAAGAAACCATGCTCTGACAAAGCTCATGACCTGGGTCTGCGACACCAGAATGCCGGTGGCCGCGGAATCCACGTGCGAGGCATACAGCAGAACAGCCGGGAACAGGAGGCCGTACAACATGTAGGCTGTTATGGCGGTAAAAACATGTGAGACCTGAATCGCTTTCCTGGGGCATATATTCATGCAACGCATGCAACTCTCACAATGAAAGGTCCAGAAAGGACGTCCCTGTGACATTTTGAGCGCATTCATCGGACAACTGCTCTGACATAAGCCGCAACCATCGCACTCCAAAGTGGCCAGGTACATCTTGGCCAGCCAGAAACGTCCCACGAGCATATAGCCCAGGGAAATGGGACTGACCGCCAGGTCAAAAGGAAGGGAAACAAGGCCGCGAAATGTTTTCCCGCCTGCCAACAGGCCTGCAGTGTACGTTTTGATTTTTTTCCGGCAATGCTCTGTCAGGGAAGCAACCGCGGCAGGCGTCAAGCCCGGATGCAGCGATATCCAGTTGGAGGGAAGGTTAAGGGAAACGAGCCCACGCACCCGGTAGCCTTTCAGGAGAAATAAAAGGGCGGGAAGAATCAGCGCAAGCCCTGAAAGTCCGGGCAGATGCAGCTTGCCGATTTTGGTGCCGCCGAAAGTGTTGAGACAAAAGAGGTCCTGGCGGCCGCGAGGGAAAAGCAGCATAAATTTCAGCATATACCAGGGCAGACTAAAGCCATGGGTTGGATAAAAAAAACCAAGCAGCGTATCCCTGTGGCCTGGAGCCTGCAGCGGCGTCTTGAACCGGTCGATCGGAACGATGTCGGCCTTTATTCCATTTTCCCGCGCCTGGTCGGCAAACCATTTCGCCGCCACCAGAGCGTTGCCGGTTCCAGAGAGATAGTAGATCTTTACATGCTGGTACATATCCATCGATCCCTTCGTGATGCCTTGCCGCCTCCTTTTGCGGCTACCTCGTTACTCTCGCCAAATAATTGCCATGCTCGCCCTGTAGAACAACCTGGCATCGCCATCCGGCCTGTTCGGCCTGCTCTGTCAACGTAGCGGCATCCACCTGCAGCCACCCGCAATAGGGACCTTTGCTTTCTCTGAATTCGAACATGGTGCGTATTTCTCCAATGTACTTGCCTGCGAGTCGGTTTCTCTCATGATAGGCAAGGTGAAGCTCATTATCGGTGACTCGAACATCGAGAGAATCGAGCACAATCTGCCCGCGTTCCTTTAAAAGCCCGTGGGCAGCCTTCAAGAAGCGCTGAAGGCCTGCTATCGTCTCTACCATGCCGATGCCATGGCCCAGCAGCAGCAGAGTGTCAAATGGACCGCCGGAAAAGGAGAGAATATCACCGCAATGAACCTCCTCCACCCCGCGCTGCCTCGCGATCGTCACAGCGTCCGGATTTATATCCAGGGCTGTCAGGGTAAATCCTCTGGCCTGCAGAACCAGGCTGTGCGAGCCGGCGCCGCAGCCGATATCCAGCACGCTTCCCTTGCACAACTCTAACGCCGATTTTTCCAGCTCGGAAAATTGCGCTTCATTACGAAAAAACAGCCAAGCGGGGATAGTGGCTTCGTGTCCGTCATCGCGTCGGAGCAGGAATTCTGCTCCCGAATCACCGTTCTGAAAAGCGAGCAGAGCCTTGCCGAAGGGTTCCATGGCAGCGACGTTCATGTTGGCTCCTTTTTGTCACCTTTTCTGCAGCAGATAATGAGGACTATTGTTCACTGATACGATACAGGCTGGAGCCATTCCTGAACACGATTGAATTTCGTACCAGAGCGGGCGTAGCAAACACCTCCCCGGCCAGGCTGTTTTCCGCAACAATCTCCAGGGTTTTGCCTGCCTTGAAAATCATCGTCTTCCCTTTGACCGAGGTCAGGTAAATCCGGCCGGCGGCGTAAAGCGGCGATGAATTATATTTGTCATCCAGCTTTTTGGAATAGAGCACAGCTCCGCTAGGCGCATCCAGCGCCAGCAAAATATTTTTGGTGTCCACCGTATAAATAATACCATCTTTGACCAGCGGTGTGAGCAGCTGCAGGATGGGGGTTCTAGCCCGCCACCTGACATGGGAATGGGTCACATCGCCGGTTCCGCCCGGGTCAACAGCTAACAGTTCGGCGTATTTTTCACCCCCGGGAGGATCTACAAAACTGGTATAAAAATAGACCAAGCCATTTTCCGCCAGGGGCATGGCAATGGTGGAATCTTCTCCCTGAACCACACGCCACACCTCCCGGCCGGTCATCACATCGTAAGCGATGCATACCGTCGCACCGTTGGATATCAACAGATCGCGGCCGCCGACTCGAATCACGATAGGCGTGGTATAGGCTTTCTTGCCGACGGGCGACAAGCGCTCGTACAGTTCTTTCGGCCGCTCGGTCTCCCAGATGGTTTTGCCTGTTTTTTTATCAAGAGCGACAATAAACTGCCGATCGCCGCCTTCATAATGGAGAATTAATAACTGCTTGTACAGGATAGGTGAAGACCCGGGGCCCTGGATATGGTCACAGACCAGATCCTGCCGGCTCCAGACGATGCTGCCATCCTTTGTGCTGACGCAGGCCGTGCCGGAGCTGCCAAAATGCATATAGACAAATCCCTCCTCGATACACGGCGTCGGGGTTGCATAGCTGTTCACCGAATGTTTGCGCAAGCCTTTCTCGGCCTTGAAGAGCGGGATATCGAAAAGTATGTTCCCGGAACTCCAATCCACCCCAATCCCGAACATCTCTGTACCGTCCAGCGTAGCCGTTGTCAGCCAGATTTGTTCACCGTATACAACGGGCGACGACCATCCCCGGCCTTTGATGTCGGTCTTCCAGGCCACATGGGTCGATTCGCTCCAGACCGTCGGGGTGCGTTGATCCAATGAAATGCCGTTCAGATGGCTGCCGCGAAAATGGGTCCAATCCGTGGTCTGCGCAAAGACAGCGGGCATAATAAACAACAAAACTATCGCCAGAGCAGACATAATAAAAAATACCACATTCTGTTTCATTGCAAGTCCTTCAAATTCTCCAGGGTTGCTGTCGGTTTTCGAGGCGTCAGACATCCACTCTGACGCCGGCATTCACCGCTTTACATTCATTAATAAACAAAGTACGTTCCAGCGGCGAGATATAAAAAGTATCATATGGCCCGACTTTAATTTCCAGCCTATCCACCGCCAGTGCGAAAGATGAAAAATAATTTCTGGTCCGTTTTATGCTTTTTATATTTTCGATGGATACCCTCTTTCTGAAAAGCCAGCATTTTAGAAACAGCTGCTGTCCATCAATCCTGTATTCGGTGCTGTTCCACAACCACAGTGACAAAAAGGCGGAAGCGATAATCACAAACATAAAAAGCCAGCTGAACCCCGTGACCGCGGCCAGGCCAGCGAGCAGAACCGGTCCAGACCAGATTATAACGGCATAGGTCAAATCTTTACGAGGTTTAAAAATCATGGCCGTTAGGTTTCACTTTTGAGTAAACCATCAACACCGCACCCGGCTGTTCGGCCATGGTAACCGTCAAACCGCGCTTCATCAAATCCTTCCCGGAAATGTGTATGGTGCGTTCGCTGTCCAGGTCAGTGAGCGAATAGAGGGCACGTGCATCAAGACCTTGCAGTTGAAATGTTCTCGCATGGTCGTTGCATTCTCGCCGGCGAAACGCCTGCACCAGGCCTGTGTTATGTTCCGGATCATCAAACTGCCAGGCGATCCATTTGCTTTCATCCAGACT
>CAZISM010000029.1:32478-52231 GCA_964541895.1 uncultured Cytophagia bacterium | reverse complement strand
CATTCGATCCGTTCACCGCCATAAAGCGCGGGATGGGCAAGCCTGGCTTTGTTCAGTCGGCTGATATGGCGCACGAGATCTCGGTCCTCACCCTGCACCCTGGTCCAATCCATGGGATAGCGGTTGAGATAATCCTGGCCTTCGCCGGTTTTTTCGTTGGTCGGGCTGGCGCCGGGAGAAACAACCTCTGTGCCATAGTAGATCATTGGCACTCCTGGTTGGGTCAGCAGATAGGTCAAGGCGATTCTGATTTTTTCTCTGGCCATGGCGCCGGCCCAATAGCTGAAGCGGGCGACGTCATGATTGTCGATGAGCGTGGACAGCAGCACGGGCAGCTGTTCTCTGCTGCGCTGTTGCTGTTCGCTGAGCACTTGCACTGTGGCGCCCTGGGCGAACACCTGGTGAAGGGCATAATACAACGGAATATCGAACAGCGCGTTGAAGCCCAGGTCTGCGTACGCGGCGACATAATCGGTGTCGCCGCTGAACACTTCGCCCAGCAGCAGAAAATCCGCGCCGGCAAAATCGCGGATATCCCGGCAGTATCGCCGCCAGAACTCTTTCGGCACATGTTTGACGGCATCGAGCCGAAAGCCGTCGCAGCCGGATTGGACGATCCAGAATTTGGCCACATCCAGCAAAAAGTCATAGACGTTGTCGTTCTCCTGCGCCAGGTCCGGCAGGCCGTTCAATTCACGCTGTTCCAGTTGCTGCTGATCCTGCCAGTTTTGGATGCTGGTCGAGCCGTCCACACCGCTGTGGGGATGAAACCAATGCCGATAGCCGGCCTCCTGCCAGAGCGCGGGTGTGCGCACCCAGGGGTGATCGGGCGCGACATGGTTGCAGATCATATCCAGTATAACCTTGATGCCGCGGCGATGGGCCGAGCGTACCAGCTTTTGCAGAGTGGCCATGGTGCCGAAATGTTCATCCACACGGAAGAAATCGATCGGACTGTAACCGTGATAGGGCCACCAGCCGACGAACGCGGAATCGCTGTTGTCGAACACCGGCGACAGCCAGATGGCGGTTACGCCAAGATCCTGCAGATAATCCAGGCGGTCGATGACGCCCTGCAGATCACCACCCTGATAGGTTTTCAAGGCAGCGCTATTTTGTGTTTGGGGATCGTACGGTTGATGGCTGAGCAGGTTGGTGCCGGCGTTGTTAGCGGGATCGCCGTCGGCAAAGCGATCGATGAGCAGAAAATAGATGATCTGTTTTGACCAATCGGTGGCCGGCAAACGGTGGGGCGAACGGGACGCGGTGATGCGGGGTTGCCAGGCCGGTCCCTGCCGCAGCGAATCCGGCGATGCCGCGTCGGCAACCAGGAGTACGGCGGCAACGAGCAGCCATCCGCTGAGCCGCGGCCGGAGATGAGAGACAACCGATTCCAGGGCGTTCATGAAGTGATCAGTATTGTTCGACCTCAGTCAATCCATACTGCAATTGGTACAGTCGGTAATAGATGCCGCGTTTTGCCAGCAGCTCGTCATGGCTGCCCATCTCGCGGATTTCGCCTTTGTGCAGGACGAGGATCCAGTCCACATCCTGAATGGTGGACAGGCGATGGGCGATGATGATCGAAGTCCGGTTCGCCATCAGGGTATGGATGGCATCCCGGATCAGCAGTTCGGTTTCCGTGTCCACACTCGAAGTGGCTTCGTCGAGAATGAGTATCTCCGGATCAAAGCAGAGGGCGCGGGCAAAGGAGAGCAGCTGCTTCTGTCCCACCGAGAGGTTGCTGCCGCGTTCGCTCAATTCGGTTGTGTACCCGGAGGCCAGTTTTTCTATGAACTCGTGCGCATGCACGTCCCGGGCCGCCTGCACCACGCGTTCCATGGAGAGGTCGGGATTGCCGAGACGAATGTTGTACTCGACCGTGCCGGAAAAAATAAACACATCCTGCAGCACCATGCGGATGCGGTGGCGCAGGTCCGCAAGCTTTAGCCGGCGGGTGTCGACGCCGTCGAGAAGGATGGCGCCCGTGCTCGGTTCGTACATGCGGGTGATCAGGTTGATGAGGGACGTTTTGCCTGCGCCGGTGGCGCCGACGATCGCCACTTTTTGTCCGGGCTGGATCGTAAAGGAAAGATTTTTCAACACCCATTCGTCCGTGTTGTAGCTGAAGGACACCCGGTCAAAGACGATCTCACCTTTCGGGGCCGGCAGGGCCAGCGCCTGCTCCGGCTCATCCGTCTGGATCGGCGTATCCAGCACGGTAAAGATGCGTTCGCTGGAGGCCATGGCTGACTGCAACAGATTGTACTTTTCCGACAGGTCGCGAATGGGTTGAAAAAAGCGCTGTACGTATTGCAGAAAAGCCACCATGATGCCGAGCGTCAGCCGCTGGTCCAGGACCTGCACGCCGCCATACCACAAGATGAGGGCGATGCTGATGGCGGTGATCAGTTCGATGGCCGGATAAAAGACCGCGTAATAAAAAATGGTTTTGAGGTAGGCCTGCAGGTGATCGCGGTTCAGTTGATCGAAATGGGCATAGTTCTTTTTTTCACGATTGAACAGCTGCACGGTAGCCATGCCGCTGATGTTCTCCTGCAGGTAGGTGTTGATGCGGGCGATGCGCAACCGCACCTGGCGGAACGAATCGCGGATGCGGGTGCGAAACAGGTAACTGGCATAAAACACCAGCGGTAACACCGTCATGGTCAGCAACGCCAGCCGCCAGTTAAAGAGCAGCATGGCGATGATAATACCGACCAGGACAAAGATATCGCCAAAGATGGTCACCACGCCCGAGGAGAGCATGCTGTTCAGCGTCTCAACGTCGTTGGTGGTGCGCGTCACCAGCCGGCCGACCGGGTTGCGGTCAAAGTAGGAGAGCGGCAGTTTCTGCAGATGATTGAAAATGCCGGTGCGCATGTTGTACATGACATGCTGGCCGATCCGCTGGGTGAGATGGGTCTGATAATAGCTGATGACGGCCTGACCGGCCAGGAGCGCAAAATAGAACAGGATGATGCGCAATAGGCCCGGCAAATCGCCGGCCGCCATATAGGTGTCGATGGCGATTCGGGTCAGGTACGGCCCCAGCAGCTCAATCAGGGAGCCCGAGATGAGAACGACGATGGCGAGAATCACCCAGTGACGAAAGGGCCGCAAATAGGTCAACAGCCTGGTCATCAGGCGGGCATCGTAGGCTTTGCCGAGCGTGTCTTCTTCGTGGGTGCTCATCAGATCTCTTCCAGCGACTGTTCAAGCAGCTGCCGTTCGTTCAAGGTGTGATAGAGTCCTTTTTGGGCCAGCAGTTCTTCGTGGCGGCCCTGCTCGGCGATCTCGCCGTTTTTCAGGACCACAATCCAATCGGCATCCCGCACCGTCGAAATGCGATGGGACACGATGATGGTGGTTCGGCCCTGTCGCACCTGGCGCAGCCGTTGCAGAATTTCCTCTTCGGTATAGGTGTCCACGGCCGAGAGGGCATCGTCCAGAATCAGGATGCGGGGATTGCGCAGCACCGCACGCGCGATGGCCACGCGCTGTTTCTGGCCGCCGGAGAGGGTCAAGCCGCGTTCGCCCACCATGGTATCCCACCCTTGTGGAAACTGATCGAGATCCTTGGTGAGTTGTGCGGTCTCTGCCGCTGCCTGCAGTTCGCCTTCGCCGGCCGCGTCCACGCCAAAGGCAAGATTCTCCCGGATCAGATCAGAAAACAAAAAGGTCTCCTGGGTGACAAAGCCGATGTGGCGGCGCAGGGCGGCCAAAGGATAATGGCGAATGTCGTGACCGTCCAGCAACAGCGTCCCGGGCGGCGCATCATACAGGCGGGGGATGAGGTGCATCCAGGTGGATTTGCCCGAACCGGTGTGTCCGACCACGGCCAGGGTCATACCGGCATCGATGTGCAGATCGATCCGGCGCAGCACCGGTGTGGTGGCGCCGGGATAGGCAAAATTAAGGCCGCGAAAGGTAATGGTCCCGGTGATTTCAGTCAGCGACGGATCGGTGTCGGCCGTATCGGCGATGTCCGGTTTTTCCTTAAAGATGTTGAGAATACGTTCAGCGGATCCCAGGCCTTCCTGCCACAGGTTCAGAACCCAGCCCAGCGCGATGATGGGCCAGGCCAGCATGGCCAGATAGGCGAGAAAGGCCACCAGGCTGCCCAGCGTGAGCTGATGGCGGATGACCTGCCAGCCGCCGGTGAGGAGCGTCACCACGATGGTCAGGCCCAGGAGAAATTCGATCGTTGCCCACAGGCTGGCGCGAATCCGTACCAGGTGCATGTTGCGATCGATATAGTCGACGTTTATGCGGGAAAATTCCGCCACTTCGTGCGGTTCCTGAACATAGGATTTGATGACGCGAATGCCGGAGATGTTTTCCTGAACCTTGGCGGTGATGGAAGAGTACTGCGCCTGAATGTTTTGAAACAGCTTGTTGATTTTGCCCACCTGTTTTTTGACAATGAACGCCACCAGCGGCATGGGCGCCAGAGCGGCGAGGGTGACGATCGGCGACAGGCTCAGCATCAGGATGAGGGCAAAGAGGCCGACGCTGATGGTGTTCATCATGTACATGATGCCCGGTCCGAACATGGTGCGCACGGCTTCCATGTCGTTGGTGGCGCGCGCCATGAGGTCGCCGGTTTTGTAGCGTTGGAAAAAAGAGGCGGACAGCGTCTGGAGATGGGCCAGATAATCATTGCGCAGATCGTATTCGATTTCCCGCGAAGCGCCGATGAGAATGTTGCGCATGAAATAGCGGAACAGTCCGTTGACGGCGGCCACAGCGACGAGAACGAGCCCCATTATGATCAGAACATGGTGCATGGATACAGAGTCGGCCCAGTTCGACAGCCACAGCGGCATGGAGGCATGGGTTTTGCCGGTCACGTGCGCCTCCAGCACCTCGATGCCGTACTTTAGCACCAGAGGCGCAATGACCTGCGTCAGATTGGTCAGAATGACAAAGACAAATCCGACGATGAGAGGCCGTTTGTAAGGCAACAGATAGGAAAAAATAAATGACCGAGGGGTCATTTTGGAGAGATCAGCTTGCATCATATGGTGTTTTCTGTTTTCGATAATCAAATATAAAACATGGCGATGATATTTCCAAGAACTCATTTGCTCCAGCCCTGTCGGTGGAGGTGATGTCATGCAAATAGTACAGCTGTCCGTGATTTGCGACAGCCGGTGCGGCGGCGTCGGCTGTAACTGGTTGAAATTCAGTGAGTGAGTTTTGCGAAACCCTGGCATGACAATTGATAGAGTATCAGCGGGAGTGGTTCTCCCAAGAATCCCCTGTGAGAAGACGGTCGGGAGGCTGTCTTCAAGGAACCGTCCGGAACGCTCCATCCTGCGCCGTTAGGGTCAACGGCCGAATTCTGGGAGTCGTTCTCCTTTCTCCCGGTGTCTGCCAAGTGCACCGGGCAGTCTCCCGACTCGTATTATCCTCTGCGCACATCACCAGCCATTCGTCTTTCGATCCATTCAATCCCTATAAAAGTCCATCTCTTCTGCAGCGGCTGCGTTGCTGTGCAGGCGTTATTTCGGCCGCCACCTTCGCTGCTACCGCGCTTTTTCCCCCAGATACACCATTCCTGCGTGATCAAAGTCGCAAAACCGATAAAATGGGACTAACATCATAAATAATTATGATTTTTTCCTTGACAGAATGCCGTTTTTTGGCTATTTTAGTCTGTGTATGGTGATTAATGGCAGTCTATGGCAATATAATTCTCCAAGGTTATGAACTTTTTATTCGGCACACATCGAGTCTCCTACGACGCCAGCGGCAGGGTATCCATCCCATTGAAGCTGCGCCAGTCTTTTCCGGAAGCGTTACGGGAAAAGATCTGGGTGACGATCGGGTACCAGGCCTGTGTGGCCGGATATAATGAACAGGAATTCATTCGGTTTTTGAACGCTCTTTCCGGCATCAAAGAAGCGAAAGAGATGGAAAAATCGGAAATCATTCGCTCCTTTACCAGCGCATCCACCGATCTGACATTTGACAAACAAGGTCGAATTGTTCTTCCTCAGCACCTGATTACCTATGCGCAACTCCAGGATTGCAACGAAGTATTGATTCTGGGTGCCATCAATCGCCTCGAGATTTGGAATCCTGATCTCTATCAGAAACAGCTGCAAGAGAGCGCACAGACGGTTCAGACTACGCTTCGCAGCGTAAATCTGGATCTGGTCACCCAGATCAATCCCTGAGCGTGAGCATGGCTGTGCAGGACGATTATCACGTTCCGGTGCTGACGAGCGAGGTGCTCTGTTATCTGCAACCGGAAACCGCCGCCTGTATAGCCGACCTCACTCTGGGGGATGGCGGCCACACTCAGGCCCTGTTACAGGCGATGCCGCCACACGGTCGTGTGATCGCATTCGATCTGGATGCAGAAGCCATCGCGCGTGCGCGCGAACGGCTGCATCAATTTGGTGAACGTTTCATTGCCGTGCAAGCAAATTTTTCTCATCTGCAGGCGGTGCTGGAGGAGCAGGGTATGACCCAGGTCGATGGTGTGCTGGCGGATCTGGGCGTCTCGCGGCGGCAAATCAGCGAGCCGGCCAAAGGTTTTATGTTCAATGCCGGCGGGCCGTTGCGCATGCAGATGGATCCGCGCAATCCGCTGGATGCGGAGCAGGTGATCAACGAATATGACGAGGCGACGCTGGCCGATATCATGTGGCAGTATGGCGAAGAGCGTTTCTCGCGCCGCATTGCCGCTGTTCTGGTTCGGATGCGCAAGAGCCGTCGTTTACAGCGAACCGATGATCTGGCCGATGCGGTGCGGCAGGTGGTGAAGGGGCCCATGGTCGTCAAATCTCTGGCCCGGGTGTTCCAAGCCTTTAGAATTTTCATCAACGGTGAATTGGACAATCTGCAGAGCATGCTGCCGCAAGCGGTTGCGGCATTGCGGCCCGGCCGACGGGGCGTGATCATCTCTTATCACTCCCTTGAAGACCGGATCACAAAACGGTTTATCCGTGAGGCGAGTCGACCGTGCATATGCCCTCCCCGGTTGCCGGTGTGTGTATGTCAGCGAACGCCGGTCCTGCGGCCGGTCGATAATTTGATCATGGCGGATGAAGCGGAGCAGGAGTTGAACAGGAGCAGTCGATCGGCTCGTCTCCGGGTTTTTGAAAAGATGTGACAAAGCTTATGGTACCATCTAAAAGTCGTTCGGCCGTCATGTCGGCCCGGCCGGTCTATCGGCCGCGTAATCGCAAGCTGGTGCGGATCCATCTCAAGCGCAAGCATGTCGCCGCGCTGCTGGTGTTTGCGGCGATTGTGCTTTTGCGGGTGTGGCAGAGCGCCAGCGTCGATCATCTGCTCCGCAGCAACGGCACATTGAAAGAGGAACTAAAACTGGTGCGCAATGAGAATCTGGCGCTGGAAGCCCAGATTGAAAAGTTGCGTTCCATGGAGCGCCTCGGTCAGGTCGTGCGCGACGAGTTAAAGATGGAAGAGGTGCCCATTATCACGCTGCGCGAAAAAAATGCCTTTGAACGACTGACCGATACCATCACCAGAAAGCGGAAATAGTGTGACGGCTGCAAAACGATTGACGAACGACCATGTATCATAACGGGGCCATAAAAAAAACGGACAAACCGGATACGCGACGACTGGGGTGGTTCTACAAAGCCACGCTGGCCGTGAGCGTGGTCATCGTGTGCAGACTGATTCAGATACAAATCTTTCAGCAGGAGAAATATTCCGTGATCGCCGAACGACAATACAAACAGGAAGTCAAGTTGGCACCGGAACGGGGTGGTATTTACGATCGTCGCCTGCGACCCATAGCGATGAATGTGCCGTCGTACTCTATCATCGCCAATCCCCGCCAGGTCAAGAACATTGCGGAAACGGCCGCGGTCCTGGCGCGACATCTGGATTTGAATCCGCATCAGATCGCGGTAAAACTGCAGAGCAAAAAGGGTTTTGAATATATTTCCCGCCGCGTCGATCGGTTGACCGGCATCACCATCCGCACGTTGAGCCTGCCGGGCATCGAGTGCCGCATGGAGATGAACCGGCAATATCCCAAAGGCCGGGTGGCGTCACAACTGCTGGGATTCACCAACATCGATGGTGAAGGCGCCAGCGGCGTCGAATTGGCCTATGACGAGATTCTGCAGGGCGTCTCCGGCAAGGCGGTGCTGCAGCGCACCGGCAGCGGACGCCGGAAATTCGAACATTCCGATTTCCCGGTGCGCGAGGCGGAGAACGGCCGTCACCTGGTGCTGACCATCGACTATGCGATGCAGAACATCGCTCACAAAGAGCTGCAGCGTTCGCTGCAGGAGAGCAATGCCGACACCGGCACGGTCATCATCATGAATCCCAACAGCGGCGAGATTCTCGCCATGGCGGTGGAACCCAGCTTTGATCCCAACGCGCCCGGCAAGTTCGCGCCCTCGACCTGGCGTCTGCGCGCCATCACCGACCTGTTTGAACCGGGCAGCACCTTCAAGCTGGTGACCATGGCGGCGGTGTTGAACGAAGGCCTGCGCAAACCCACGGACCGCGTCTTTTGCGAGAACGGCACTTTTAACGTGATGCGCGAAACCATTCACGATGTGCATTCCTACGGCTGGTTGACGCTGCACGATGTCCTGGTCAAATCCAGCAACATCGGCATGGCGAAAACCGCCATGGGCATCGACAAAAGCCTGATTTATACCTATGCCCGTTATTTCGGTTTTGGCAGCCGCTCCGGCCTGGAGCTGCGCGGCGAAGAGAACGGCATACTGAATTCCATGGAACGGTGGTCCGGTTTTACGCCCCTGGCCCTGGCCTATGGCCACGAAGTGGCGGTCACACCGATGCAGATGTGCAATATGTTCAGCACCATCGCCAACGGCGGCCTGCTGATGAGGCCGCATATTATCAAGGAAATTCGCGACGTCGATCAGAGCGTGCTCTACATGACCGACAGCAAGATTCTGCACCGGGTTATCTCCGAGTCCACCGCCGATACGCTGGCGGGCATGATGGCCGATGTGGTAAAGTATGGCACCGGCCAGAAGGCGGCCGTTCCGGGTATTTCGATCTGCGGCAAGACCGGCACCGCCCGCAAGGTGCGCGCCAACGGCGGCGGTTATATCGCCAATCAGCATGTGGCCAACTTTGGCGGCTTTTTCCCCAAAGAACGGCCGCAGTATGCCATGTATGTGATGATCGATAATCCCAAAGGCTCCTATATGGGCGGGGATGTGGCGGCGCCCTGCTTCCGCCGCATCGCCAGCCAGATTCTGTTTTACAAGGGACTCGAAATCGACGCCGATGAAGACAGCGTCGTACAGCGGCTGCTGGTCAAAACGCCGCAGCGACGGGTGCCGAATTTTCTCGGCTTTGATCGCGATGATGCGGGTGACATGGCCAGGGAGGCCGGCCTGCCGGTGTCGTTCAACGACGAGGAAGGGTTGGTGATCAGCCAGACCCCCAAATCCGGCTCCCTGTTGGCAGCGAACGAGTCCATACGCCTGCTCTGTGCAACGCGGGAGGCGGCTGCCCGGCAGGAGCTGGTGGTGCCGCAAGTGGTGGGATTGCCGGTGCGAAACGCCCTCAACCTGTTGGGCGATCGCGGCATCAGGGCGGTGGTGAACGGATCCGGCCGCGTGGTCCGTCAGGAACCGGTGCCGGGGCGTCGATTGCGGCAGACCGAACAGGTGCTGCTGCAGTGCGAATCCTCGGTGGATGTGCGCAAATTGATTTTGTAATCCAAAAGAATTGAACGGGCCGCAATTCCCAGCGTATAGAATCAGGATGGTCCGTATAGATGAGGTCAAGAAGCTGTGTCTATTTCTCTTAAACAGTTCGTGGCAGATAGCGGCGGTACATTTTACGGTGATGACACGCTTCTTGACCTCTCTGCCTCAGTTGTCGGCACTGACTCGCGTTCATTGCAGCGCGGCGATATCTTTGTCGCCCTGGAGGGTGAGCGCTTTGACGGCCACCTCTTTGTCGAGGCAGCCCTTCGAGAAGGGGCCAGTCTGGCACTGGTGAACGAAGGATGGCATCGCGATCACGCGCAGGTTGTGCCGGTCGTGGTGGTGCCGGACACGCTGATCGCCTATCAGGAAGCGGCCCGCAGCCATCGTCGGCGTCATCCGGTTCCGGTGGTCGCCGTGACCGGCAGCGCCGGCAAGACCACCAGCAAAGAGATGATGTATGAGGTTCTGAGTCGCAAATTTCGCGTGTTGAGAAATAAAAAATCGTTCAACAATCACGTCGGTGTGCCGGCGACGCTGTTCGAGCTGAGGCCGGAACACGAACTGCTGTTGACGGAACTGGGCACCAATCATTTTGGCGAACTGGATCGCCTGAGTTATCTGGTGGAGCCGATGGTGGCGGTGATCGTTAATATCGGCTATGCTCATCTGGAATTTTTTGGAGACTTGGCCGGCGTTCGCCGCGCCAAATTCGAGATCTTTAATCATTGCCGTCCAGGGGCTGTTGCCATTTATAACAGTGATGATGTGTGGCTGTGTGGACAACCGTATCCTGTGTCGGGTTCGTGTGGATTTGGCTTTGAGCGGCCGGCAGACTTGCAAGCGGTGGTGCTGGGTTGTGATGAGAATGGGTGTTACCGCTTCAAGGTGCTGGACCAGGTCGTTCAACTCACGGTCCCTGGGCGGCATAATATTTCCAATGCGCTGGCCGCTGCGGCGGTGGGCCTGCAGTTTCAGGTAGCGCCGTCGGAGATCCGCGCCGGCCTGGAAGCCTTTACGGCGGTCGACAAGCGGATGCAGGTGCGGGCGCTGGCCGGGATTCGCATCATGAACGATGCCTATAACGCCAATCCGGGCAGCTGTCGCGCCGCCATCGATACGCTGGCTGATGTCACTGCCCGCGGACGCCGGGTGGCGGTGCTCGGCGATATGCTGGAACTGGGCGCCTACAGCCCCGGCGAGCACCGGGATCTGGCCGACCATGCAAAGGGTGCCGGGCTTGATGCCCTTTTTCTGTTTGGCAGCCGCACCCGCGATACCTGGCAACGCGCGCAGGAACTGGGACTGGCGTCGGTGTTTCATTTTGACGATAAATCCGAGCTGGCACGGGCTCTGTTTTCATTTTTACGTGTCGACGATGTCGTCCTCGTTAAAGGGTCACGGGGGATGCAGATGGAAGATGTGATCAGTCACCTTGAACAGCTGTCGGGCTCACTATAATCGGGTTGGAGAAGGCCATGCTCTATTATCTGTTCACACCCCTCCGTGACAGTTTTATCCTGTTCAATCTGTTCCGTTATATTTCGTTTCGCGCCGCCTGCAGCGCTTTGCTGGCGCTGTTGATCAGCCTGCTGATCGGCCCCTACGTGATCCGCCGGCTGCGCGAAATGCAGATCGGCGAGGAAATTCGTCTGGACGGACCGCAAAGCCATCTCAGCAAGCGGGGCACCCCCAGCATGGGCGGTATCATCATCATCATCAGTGTGCTGGTGCCGACGTTGCTGTTCGCCAAAATTGCCGATACCTGCATATGGCTGGTTCTGGTGTCCACGGTCTGGCTGTCCATGCTGGGTATGCTGGATGACTATCTTAAAATTGTTAAAAAGATGCCCAAGGGTCTGATCGGCCGCTATAAACTGGTCGGGCAGATCGTGCTGGGCCTGTTTGTCGGCTGTGTGGTCTATTTTTTCCCGGTGGTGGAATCGGCCCGCTCGTCCACCACGGTTCCCTTTTTCAAGAATTATGAACTGGAACTGGGATTGTTGTATATACCGTTTGTGGTGTTTATCATTACCGCCATGTCCAACGGCAGCAATCTGACGGACGGCCTCGACGGTTTGCTCATCGGGCTCAGCGCCATCGCGGCCATGGCGTTCGGCGTTATCGCCTATGTGACCGGTCGAGTCGATTTCAGCGATTATCTCAATATCATCTATATCCCGGAAGTGGGCGAGCTGATGGTGTTTTGTGCCGCCCTGCTGGGCGCCTCTCTGGGATTTTTATGGTACAACGCCTATCCGGCACAGGTGTTCATGGGCGATACCGGCGCGCTGGCGTTGGGCGGCGCCATCGGCACTGTGGCGGTGCTGGTGAAAAAAGAGCTGCTGCTGGTGCTCATCTGCGGCATTTTTTTAGTAGAGAGTTTATCGGTGATCATTCAGGTGGCCTATTTCAAGCGGACCGGCAAGCGGGTCTTTCGCATGGCGCCGCTGCATCACCATTTTGAGCTGGCCGGATGGTCGGAGCCGAAAGTAGTCGTTCGTTTCTGGATCGTCGGTATTGTGCTGGCGCTGTTAACGTTGGTCACGTTTAAAATCAGGTAGTCATGCCGTTACGTCGCAACATCGATTTTATCCGCACGGATTATTTGCTGCTCAGCGCCGTGCTTTTTCTGGTGATCCTGGGCCTGGCTTCGGTGTGGTCGGCGACCTCCTATCGGTCGGATGCGGTGCACAATGACAGCACCGTCTATGTCCGCGAGCAGCTGGTTCGCGTCGTCATCGGCCTTGTCCTGATGGTGATCGTGGCCACGCGGGATTACCGGTTCTGGATGGGATTGTCGCCTATGGCTTTTGGCGCTTCCGTGGTGGCGCTGCTGATCCTGGTGGCCAAAGTGCCCTATTTCGCCGTGAAGCAAAACGGCGCCTGGGGCTGGATGAATGTGGGCGGGATCGTCTTTCAGCCGTCCGATTTTGCGCGGTATGCCATGATCCTGCTGCTGGCCCGGCTGATTGCAAAGAAAAAAGATCGTCTGCAGGAGCTGTTTCCCGACTATGCCATGGTGTTCGGCATTGCCGCCGGCACCACCGCCCTGATCGCTCTTGAACACGATATGGGCGGCGCCCTGATGACCATTATGGTGGCGTTGCTGATGCTCTATTTTGCGCACGTCCCGATCAGCAACCTTTTGTTGTCCACGCTGAGTCTGGCCAGTCTCGGCTTCAGCTATATCATGATCAATCCCTACATGAAAAAGCGGTTGGCGTCGTATTCCGGCGATGGCAAGGATGAGTATCAGCTGCTGCAAAGTCTTACCGGCCTGGCGCAGGGAGGATTGTGGGGCCAGGGTATCGGTGAGAGTCACCAGAAATACAATTTTTTGCCCATGAATCATAACGATTTTATTTTTTCGCATATCGGTGAAGAGTACGGCCTGATCGGAACGGTCGGGGTACTGGTCATTTTTCTGATCATCATCCATCGCGGCATTCGCATCGCCCAGCATGCGCCGGACGGATACGGCCGCCTGCTGGCCGGCGGCGTGACAGCCTGCATCGGCGCTTATGCGTTGACCAACGCCGCGGTGGTGACGGGATTGATTCCCACCACCGGTATTCCCATGCCGTTTTTGAGCTATGGCGGTACCTCCATGGTCACCCATTTCATCGGTATCGGATTTTTGCTCAATATATCGTCACAGGCGGATCCGGCCTTTGCCAAGGCCCCCATGTGGAACACCTATCAGGAGCGGCTGAATCGAGTGGCGTTTAAAGCCGGCAGTTATATGGTGCGCAAGGTTAACAGCAGAACCCGATAGAGGATCCTGTGCAGACGCCCGCTTCCAAAATGTTTTTTTTCGCCGGTGGCGGCACCGGCGGGCACTGTTATCCGGCTCTGGCCATAGCGCTGAAACTGCGCGAGCGGCTGCCCGAGTGTGACATTCGGTTTGCCGGCACGAGTTACGGCATCGAAACCCGCATCGTTCCGGCGCACGGCTTTCCGCTGCATCTGCTCAGCGTGCGTGGATTCGCCCGCGGCAGAATTTTAAGCAACATCAGCGTGCCGTTTCGTCTGCTGGCCAGTTTGTGGCAAAGCGTTCGCCTGCTGAAAAAATATCAACCCAGCGTCGTGATCGGCACCGGCGGCTATGTCAGCGGACCATTCCTGTTTATGGCGCATCTCCTGGGTTTTCCGACTCTGATTCAGGAGCAGAACAGTTATCCGGGCGTGACGACCCGTCTGTTGGCCCGATTTGTGGATCAGGTCCATGTTTCCTTCGCCGGCACGGAACGCTATCTGAAAACGGCCGGCAAGATGTTTGTCACCGGTAATCCTGTGCGCTCCATGGCGGTGGCCGATTCAGCGGCGGAGTGCCGCCAGGGTTTTGGTTTGGCGCCGGAGCGGCCGACGCTGCTGGTCTTTGGCGGCAGCCAGGGCAGTCGCCTGATCAACGAAACCATGATGGCGATTCTGTCGCCGCTGCTCGGGCAAACCAACCTGCAAATGGTGTGGGTGGCGGGAAAATGGAATCTGCAACAGGTGCACCTGGCCGCCGCCCCCTTTGGCGATCGCATTCAGGTGCTGGAGTATGTCGCTGATATGGCCCGCGCCTACCGTGCCGCGGATCTGGCGGTGTGCCGCGCCGGCGCTCTCACCCTGGCGGAATTGGCTCAGGCCGGATTACCGGCCATTTTGATCCCGTTCGCCCTCGCGGCCGCCAATCACCAGGAAGCGAATGCGCTGGCGCTGCAGGAACAACAGGCGGCCCGAGTGATCCTGGAACGCAACCTGGTTCCGGATCGATTGTTAGAGGAGATTATGACGTTGCTGCAGAACGACAGCGCTCGGCAAGAGATGAAAAAAGCCATTCAGGCTACGGCGTTCGCCGATGCCACCGATCGGCTGGCGCAGGCCGTGCTGCACATGAGTGAGGGGCGAGGCAACTAGATGAATATGATGAGAATCGGCAAACAGGTCCTGTTCGTCACCCTGGCCATCAGTTTTGCGCTCTTTATCGGCTATCATCTGACGCAGGCGCGATCCAATGAAGCGCTCGAGCCGTCGCTGGATGATCTGGCCACGCAAGCGGTGCAAAATCAGGATTGGGATCTGGACGGTGAACCGGACGAGTTCGACGAGGAGTATGAAGCCGGCCTGATCCGCCTGAACCACGCGCTGGCACGACCCGTCTTTAAGGATCCGCGCGAGAGCGGCACCGTAGCCGCCTATATCTCCATGGGCCGGTTGTACGGTGTGGATGATGACGGCCGCATCCTGCTCATTGATCCGGCCCGGGACCACCAGGATGCACCGCTGTTGAGCGGGGACGGACTCAAGGTGGATGTAAAGAAAAAGCGATTGGCCGGACGAGGCTTTGCCGAAGCGATGCAGCTCCTGCAAACGCTGCAGGATCGGAACCCGTCCCTGCAAAAACGGATCTCTGAAATTCAAGTCAGCCGGAACGACGGGCTGATTTGCTATTATTCATGGGCGCAGGTCATTCCGATCGTCATCGGTCAGGGACAGATCAAGAAAAAGGCCAAATCGCTCGATATCTTTTTTGAGCAGTTGATCGATACGGGATTGCTGGATCATACCCGCTATCTCGATGCCCGTCTGGGCGATCGCATCGTGTTAAAGAGAACCAGTTGACCTTTAAATGGGGTTGAGCATGGAAACCGTGGAAATCATCACCGGACTGGATATCGGAACCACCAAGATCGGCTGTTTTATCGCCGAGGTTTCGAGCGCTGGTGATGTCAACATCAAGGGCGTGGGGACGGCGCCATCCGAAGGACTTCGCTACGGCATGGTGGTAGATATCGAAAAAACCGTGCGCTCCATCCGTGCCGCCGTTGAAGCGGCGGAAGCCATGGCCGGCGTGTCGGTGGATCTGGTCTATGCCGGTATTGCCGGCGATCACATCCGCAGCATCAACGGCCGCGGCGTGGTGGCCATTTCGGGCGAGAACGGCGAGGTCAGCAGCGATGATATCCGTCGTGTGATTGAGGCGGCGCGGGCCGTCGCTCTGCCGATGGACCGCGAGGTGATACACATCCTCACCCAGGAATATATCGTGGACGAGCAGCGCGGTATCCGCGATCCGATCGGCATGTGCGGCATACGCCTGGAGGCGGAGGTGCACATCGTCACCGGCGCCGTGGCGTCGGCGCAAAACATCTATCGCTGCATTGAAAAAGCCGGCTTCACCACAGCCGATCTGGTACTGGAACCGCTGGCGTCCAGCTATTCGGTCTTGAGCGACGACGAAAAGGAACTGGGCGCTATCCTCATCGACATCGGCGGCGGCACCAGCGACATCGCCATGTTTTATGAAGGCTGCATTCGCCATACCGCGGTGGTCGCCCTGGGCGGCCGCAACGTGACCAACGACATCGCCATCGTGCTGCGCACGCCGATTGAAGCAGCGGAAAAATTAAAGATCGACCATGGTAACGCCCTGCACAGCGAAGGCGACAAGGAACTGCTGGTGGATGTGCCGGCCGTGAACAGCCGTTCGCAGCGGCGGATCTCCAAGGGTTTGCTGGTGGACATCATTCAGCCGCGCATGGCTGAGATCCTCTCTCATTCCTATGAAGAGATCAAGAATTCCGATTATCTCAATTTGATGACCACCGGACTGGTGCTCACCGGCGGCGCCTCGCTGCTGCCCGGCACGCTGGAGCTGGCGGAGAATATTTTCAACATGCCGGTAAAGCTGGGTGTGCCGAAAGGGTTCGGCGGCATGGTGGTCGAGGCGCAGAAACCGCAGTACGCCACCGGCATCGGCCTGGTTCTGTACGCCATGCAGAACAAGGGTGAATATAAAGAAGGTTTTGGCGACACCGAGACCGGAGTCTTTGACAATATCGTGACGCGCTTTCGCGGTTTTTTCCGCAGAGCCACACAGCTGGACTAGGGACGGCGGGCGGTGGGCCCGCAGACGATGCTGAAACGTTATCCAGGTCCGCACGGCGCGGGATACGTCGTGTGGTGCCGGGACTGTGATAAACAAAGGAGTGGGTTATGAATCTGACGTTTGATTTCGACGACACGGCGGTTCCGGGCGCGCGGATGAAGGTGGTGGGCGTGGGCGGAGCCGGTGGCAATGCCGTCACCCGAATGATTCGAGAAGGCTTGTCGGGTGTGGATTTTGTCGCCATCAACACCGATGAACAGGCGCTGGAATATTGCCAGGCGCCTACGAAAATTCGCATCGGCACCAAGACGACGCAGGGTCTGGGCGCCGGCGCAGATCCCAACAAAGGCCACAAGGCCATTGAAGAGGACAAGAACGCGGTCTATGACTCTTTGGCCAACAGCGATCTTGTGTTTGTCACCGCCGGTATGGGCGGCGGCACCGGCACCGGCGCCGCACCGATCGTGGCTCAGATCGCCCGCGACGTGGGCGCCTTGACCGTCGGCATCATCACCAAACCGTTTCTGTTCGAAGGGCCGAAACGCATGCTGCGGGCGGAAGAGGGTATCGCCAAGCTCAAAGAGAACGTGGACACCCTGATCGTGATCCCCAATCAGCGCCTGTTGACCATTGTGCCCATGGATACGCCCCTGGAAAAGGCGTTCCGCTATGCGGATGAAATTCTCTTCAGCGCCACCCGTGGTATTTCCGATCTCATCACGATTCCGGGTCTGGTCAATCTGGATTTTGCCGATGTACGTACGGTGATGAGCGAAATGGGTGACGCCCTCATGGGCTGCGGCATGGCCCGTGGTGAAAACCGCGCCAAGGTGGCGGCGGAGATGGCCATCAACAGCCCGCTGCTGGAAGACGTGTCGGTAGCCGGCGCCCTGGGCCTGCTGGTGAATATCACCGGCGGACCGAACATGACGCTGAACGAAGTCAACACGGCTACATCTATCGTCTCCGACGCGGCCGGACGTAACGCCAACATTATTTTCGGTGCAGTCATTGATAAAAACATCGACGATGAAATCCGCATCACCGTCATTGCCACCGGCCTGAGCCATCCGTCGCAGAATAAAGGCAAGTCCGCCTCGGGCTTTACCTGGCCGCAGCATCATGCGCCCAAGGACAATGCCATTCTCAAGGAAATTCCGGCCTATGTGCGCCAGAACGAAGGGATCGGCGCACGCGATGACGCGCGCCACCCGGCCGGCGATACGCCGGCGTACAGGCCTGATTTTGGCGAGGACCGCAAACGGCTGGAGGCGCTGCGGGAAGAAGCGGATCGCTATGCCTATCTGGACAAAAATGCCGAAGAGGCGCTGGTGCACCCCACGATTCACGGCGGCGGTAACGGCAACGGCCATGGCAACGGCAACGGCAGCGGCAGCGGCGCCAAAGTCGACAGCTTTTTCAACGTTTCCAACTTTAAAAGAAAAAATCTGTTATAAATTCGGGTGGGGTTGAGGATGCAGCGTGCGACGCGCTGCTGCCGCGCGTCGCACGCTTTGGTCAACTTGCCGGCAGGCCGGTGTTGGGTGGATTGGTGACATGGCTGATCGCTATAAACAATTCAAGCAGTATGCAGCGGATCTGTTGGCCGCTGAACATCGGCGTAGAACGTTCTCCACAACAGGTCCCACTCCATTGGCGCTCGTTTATCCCAATGAATACGCAGTCGGTATGGCGAGCCTGGGATTTCAGACCGTCTATCGACTCTTCAACGAGACGCCAACTTTCTCATGCGAACGGGTCTTTATGTATCAGGGCCCGTTCGCACGTTCTTCCTGGTCGCTGGAATCGCAGCGACCGCTGTCCGGTTTTCCCCTGATTGCTTTTTCGCTCGCCTATGAACTCGACGATCTCAATGTCGTTCGCATCCTGCGACAGGCCGGCGTTCCGCTCCTGGCCAGGGAGCGGAGCGAACTGGATCCCCTGATCCTGATCGGCGGCGTTACCATGTTTTATAACCCCACGGTCATGTCCCCCATCGCCGATATCATTTTTCTGGGCGAAGCGGAACGGCTGATCCCGCGTTTCAGCGAATGCTTTGATGCATGCGGCTCGCGCCGGGAGCTGTTGCAGATGCTGGCCGGTGAACCCGGTTTCTACATTCCCGGCTTTACCGAGGGAACGGTGCAGGTGCAGCACGCCTCGGTGCGCGAGGTCCTGCCCGCCACATCGTATTGCGTGCCCCGTCAGAGTCATCTCGATATGTTCATGGTCGAAGTGGGGCGCGGCTGCGGCCGCGGCTGTCGCTTTTGCAGCGCCGGTCACGTGTATCATCCGTTTCGACTGTGGCCGATGGAAACGATCCTCGCCACCATCGAACGGTTCGCCGCACCCGGTGACCGCATCGGCCTGGTGGGGGCTGCGCTTTCCGATTATCCGTCTCTGGATGTGTTGTGCGAACAGATATTGCAGCGCGGATTCTCCCTCAGCATGTCGTCGCTGCGCCTCGATCGCATCACGGATTCGCTGCTGGCCTCCCTGCGCCGCAGCGATATCGACACCATCACGCTGGCGCCGGAAGCGGGCAGTGAACGGCTGCGAAACGTCATCCATAAAAATCTCAGCGACGACCGGATCGTGGAAGCGGTTGAACGGGTGGCCGCCTCCAGCGTCAAAACCGTCAAGCTCTATTATATGATCGGGCTGCCATCAGAGACCGAACAGGATATCGACGACCTCTGTGCGTTGACTACATCGCTGGTGCGCATTCTGAAGAAAAAGACGGTGCGGGTGGGGATCAGTACGTTTATTCCCAAGCCGTGCACGCCGTTTCAATGGGCCGCCTTGGCCCGGGAACGGGAGGTAAAGCTAAAGTGGAAAAAAATCTCGTCCGTCCTGCGACGGCTGCCCGGCGTTACCGTCAGCAGCAGCCACGTCAAAGAGGATATGCTGCAGGCGCTGCTCTCTTTAGGCGACGCCACCGTGGGACACGCGCTGGCGAAGGCGCCGCTGGAAACGTGGACGATGCAAAGCCATCCTTTGTTTGCGCAGCTGTTTCAGAGCCGTGAGCCGGCAGCGCCGTTGCCCTGGGACTTTGTAGATTGCGGAATGCCCCGTGAACGTTTGTGGAAAGAGTATCAAAAGGCTCTGGCCGTGCGCGGAGCTGAAGAATCAACAGGGGAGGAGGTGGAGCAAGTATGTCGGAAATGACTCGTCGTTCGTCATT
>CAZISM010000029.1:0-32378 GCA_964541895.1 uncultured Cytophagia bacterium | reverse complement strand
TCAACAGGGGAGGAGGTGGAGCAAGTATGTCGGAAATGACTCGTCGTTCGTCATTCAAATACATCCTCGGCGGCGTGGCAGTCATGGTGGTCGGCAAATATCGAAATCAGCTCGACCCGCTGAAGCGGATCCGGCTGGGTGGGCCGGTCCAGCTGCCCGCGCGATCGCCGGAGGATTGGGTGCAAGCCCACCAGGACAAGGATTACAGCGCAGCCTATTGTCCGCTGCAGGGTTCGGATCCCGATGTTCTGGTGCAGGCGTACGCCAAAGCGGCGCAGGCAGCGGATCTGCTCATCGCCGAAGTGGGGGCGTGGAGCAATCCCCTGAGCTCCAATGAAACAGAGAGAAAAAAGGCCATCAGCAAATGCGGCCAGCAGCTGGATCTGGCCGAACGGATCGGCGCGAAATGCTGTGTGAACATCAGCGGCAGCCGCGGCGAACAGTGGGACGGTCCGCATCCGCTGAATTTCAGCAATGAAACGTTCGAGATGATCGTTTCGGTCACACGCGCCATCATCGATCAGGTCAAACCAAAACGGACTTTTTTTACGCTCGAGACCATGCCCTGGGCTTTTCCGGATTCTGTGGAGAGTTACGTGCGGCTGCTGAAAGCGGTGGAACGGCCGGCGTTTGCCGTGCATTTTGATCCGGTCAATCTGATCTGTTCGCCGCAGCGGTACTATGGCAACGCCGCGTTGATCAGAGAATTTTTCCGCCAGCTGGGACCGTTCATCAAATCGTGCCATGCCAAAGACATCCTGTTGCAGCCCAAACTGACCACCCATCTCGATGAAGTGCGTCCCGGACTGGGTGGCTTGGATTACGCCACGTTCCTGCGCGAGTTGTCGCAATGGCCGGATGTGCCGCTCATGCTGGAACATTTGAAATCAGAAGAAGAGTATGACATGGCCGGTCGCCATGTACGGCAGGTGGCGGATTCGCTGCACATACGCATTTAAAGACGCGCGCGGGTGTTGATACAAGGATGCACCGTGTTTCCATCCGCTCTGCCTGCCGTACAAGCATGGATCGTTTGAGGTCGCCGGCTCGCCATGCCGCGGCGGGTCGGCCCGGCTCACTCGAATCGCAGATGCTTGACGGTAAGGCCGTTGTTGATCAGCTCGTTGAGCGAATCGATGCCGATGCGCAGGTGTTCCTCCACGAACGAGGTCGTGACTTTTTTATCGCTCTCTTCGGTTTTGATGCCCTCCGGTATCATGGGTTGATCCGAGACCAGCAGCAGGGCGCCGGTGGGAATCTGGTTGTAAAATCCCGTGGTAAAGATGGTGGCGGTTTCCATGTCGATCGCCATGCAGCGGATGCGGCGCAAGTAGCTCTTGAACTCTTCATCGTGTTCCCACACCCGCCGATTCGTGGTATAGACCGTTCCGGTCCAGTAATCCAGCTGGTGATTGCGGATGGTGGTTGAAACCGCTTTTTGCAGGCTGAACGCCGGCAGCGCCGGCACTTCCGGGGGGAAATAGTCGTTGGAGGTTCCTTCACCACGAATGGCGGCGATGGGAAGGATCAGATCGCCGATGGCGTTTTTTTTCTTCAAGCCGCCGCATTTGCCCAAAAAGAGGCACGCGTTCGGTGCCAGGGCCACGAACAGATCCATGATGAGAGCCGCATTGGCGCTGCCGATGCCAAAGTTGATGATCGAAATATCGTCGGCGGTGGCGTTGATCATGGGGCGATCCTGCCCCCGCACCGGCACGTTGTGCCACTCGGCAAACATGCGCACATAATTGCTGAAATTTACCAGCAGCACATACTTGCCGAAATCCTCGACCGCCGTGCCGGTATAGCGCGGCAGCCAGTTTTTGACAATTTCCTGTTTGCTCTGCATCTCACTCCTTCCCATTGATGAACAGCTAGCCGCGACGGATTTTTTCGATCAGCGTCAGCACCGCTTCCGCATACGAACCATAGGTGGTGCCGTCAATCACCCAGGTGGCGGCTTGGTCCGGATTCAGGCTGTATCCTGGCAAGAGAATATTTATGTGCGCAAGACAATTGGGATAATCCTGTTTGTAAAAATAGGCCATGGCCAGCGCCAGTCTTAAATCGCGACTATCGACGTCCTGGTTATAGGCAAACACATAGCCCTTGTTGCTGCGCACCACCTTTTCCAGGTCGTCGATGGCTTTGTTATATGCCTTTAGCGCCAGATAGACCAGTCCTCTTCCTGCCAGGGCGTCGTTATAGTCAGCCTGCACGCTCAGGGCCAGATCGAAATAGTACAAGCTGCGGCTGAGGGTGTCCACGTTCGAACTGGCATAGCACCAACCCAATCCGGTCATGGCGGACAGGTTCCTTGCATTGTCGCGGAGAATCTGCCCAAAGTAGGAGATGGCCGTGCTGTACTGTTTTTGTTTAAAAGCCCCCCAGGCCAGGCCGAACAACTGATCCAGGCTCGGCAGGGTGCCAAAGGTGAACTCGGCTGAGGTGGAGGCGCCATCCTTGTTGCCGGATTCGACAATATAAAAATATTGGGTGTTGGATTTCATATTACCGAGGCGGACCAGATGTTGCGTGTCCTGGTTATCATTGCGAACCGTATAATCCAGGGTTCCGGATTTTTCGCCATAGCGTACGACGGAATTGGCGGAGATGTCGGTCTCCCACGTGATATCGGCGGTCGTTTGCTGAATATTGCTGACCCGCGGGGCCACAATGATTTGAGGAATTTTTTTCGGTGCCGTTGACTCTTTCCCGCATGAAAAGAGCAGGGCGCTTAGGAAGAGAACGAGTACTTTTTTCATGAAGGTCCTCAACGCAAAATGATCAGTTTTTTGGTCAGCACGGACGAGGCTGATGTGAGACGGCAAAAATAGATGCCCGCCGCCACCGGCCTGTTACTGCGGTCGCGGCCGTCCCAGTTCAGAATATGGCGGCCGGCAGCCGTCTCTGCACGGTGCAGAGTGGTTATTTTCTCTCCCAGCACATTGTAAACCGCCACCTCCACAAACTGCCGCGACGGCAATTGAAAACGGAGCGAGGTCATGGCCGCGCCGGCGGTGAAGGGGTTGGGATAGTTTTGCTCCAGAACAAAGGCGCCGGGCTGCTGGTTCGCTTTGGCCAGCCGGAAGACGCCGCTGTTCCTGCTTTCCGCCTGGTAGACATCACCTGCGCGCATCGTGGCGAGATCAAGCCAACGTCCCTGCGAATCCAGATGCTGGATGGCGAGCGCTTCGCTTTCATCCTGCGGCGCCCGCATGGCGATGAGAAACGGTTTCTGCGGCGCAGCGTCCGGGGAACAAAGGGTGAAACCTTCCGACGCCTGGCTTTGCTTTGGCAGCGACGGGCTGTGCGTCTGTTCCTGGCTGATGTTTTTCCAGAGTGTAACATATTCGTCCGCTGCAAAGGCTCCGGCCGGCACCATCACCGTGACACCGGCTTCTTCCGAGGACAACCGTCCGCCGCTGTCAACCCGGATCAGCTGTGCCACCAGCGTCCGGTTGGCCTGCCCCGTGTTGCCGGCCAGGTCGGTTCCGCTGGCGGTCAATTGAACGGTGCCGCTGCCGGTGATGCGATAATCGCCTTTATAGAGCGGGCTGGTTGCATTCATGCGCACCGTTTTAATCGAAGCCGAACCGCTGAGGAGAGAGGGCGGTGCCGACAATTCTTCTTTGCTGAAAATGTATACATCCAGATAGCGGCTCAATATGGGATTCTGCGCCAGGCCGATGGAGAGCAGCGGCGGGGTCTGATCCGGAGCCTGGGTGCGGAACATCCACACCACATCGTCCAGCGGCGATCCTTCGGCCAGGCCGTTGTCGTTGCCGTCCAGGCCAACGTCATACTCATTGGTGATGGTGGCGCGCAGACGGATGGTGACCTCTTCTTCCGGCTGCAGATTCTGCTGCAGCACAAGTTTGAGCCGCTTTTGAGACTCTTCGAACAGAATGGTGGAGATGATGCTGCCGCTCTTGCTGCCGCTGACGATGACGTTCTCCGGGATCAGCGAATCACTGACGAGACGTTGATCGAAATCAGCCCAGATCGGCAGCGAGCTAAAGTAGGGTACGTCGACCGCATCGGCAAGCGGTGTCCGTTGCACGATCCGCGAGGGCATGGCCGATCCCGCCGGGGCGGCATACCCATAGGAAACCAGATTGACCTGGTTGCTGGTTTCGCTGAGGATTTTCATATACAACACCAGCGCGTACCGGTTTTTTTGCCGGCGCGGCATCTCCGGATAGTCCGAGTCTTCTCCATCGGCGGACAAATTGACCCCGGGCAGCCAGGCCTCCTTCTGTTTCATCGCCACAAAGACATCGCCGCCGGCCACGGCCTGTTGAATCCGCCACTGCCGCGGATCGATGTCCTCCGCAGGTTTGGGTCGTGCTTTGGCGACCGTTTCAGTGGCAGCGGATTCTCCGTAGGTGATCAGCAACGTGCCGGCGTCGTCACAGCTGATGCTGGGCCGATAGACATAACCGCCGAGGCCGTAAAGGGAAGAGGCCGCCGGCTGCGGTTCCGACCATGCGCCGGCTGCGAGTCGGGTGTACATGATGCGGATATCGCCGGGGGTATAGTTGTCCGCATAGGCGGCATGAACCGTACCGGTGGAATCCACCACCATGGCGATAAAGCCGTCATACAGGTAGCCCGACTGGCTCACGTTCAAAGGGGTGCTCCAGGTGGCATAGTCATCCGACCAGACATGGTAGGCGTTCTCGGTGCCCGAGTTGAACAGGCCGTCGGCAAAGGTGACATGGGCTCTGCCCTTGTGATCAAAATCTATGGTAGCGACAAAAGCGTTGTGCAGCGAGGTGTCGCCGATTTTTTGATCGATCTCCCAGGTATCGCCGCCGCTTTTGGAGCGGGCGTGATAGACATCGCCGCGATAGCGATCATCGTACAAGGCGCTGTTCCAGACTATGTGCGGATTGTTGGCGGCATCTATAGCGATGGCCGCATAGAGCCGGTTCAGTCCCGGATTGAGGACGCTGACCTCAACCGGCGGTTGCCAGGTGTCGCCACCATCGTCGGACCGGCTGTAAAAAATGCCGTACATGCCGCTGGCGGAGTGTTTGGCATGCCAGCAGATGTGCAACCGATCCAGGGAATCGATAGCCACCGAGGGCATGCCGCCGGAAATCAGCGAGGCGTCCACCTGCACCGGATCGGACCAGGTTTTGCCCTGATCGCTGCTGCGGCGATGATAGATGAAGCGATTGTCGGCTTTGACCTCATGATAGAGCACATGCACCCGGTCGAGCGCGTCGTGTACAAGCGATCGCCCGGCATAGCCATAGGCATGGGCCTGTTGCAGGGTGGTCACGGCGACCTGTGATTCCTGGTCGGTGGTGAAGGTGAAATCTGCGCTGTAGCTCGGGCCGTTGTTCTTGCCGTCCGTAGAGCCGACACGGTAATGGTACACGGTGTTTGCTTTTAATCCGGTCAGCGAGACGCGATGCGAGGTGGCCATCATGGTATCCTGCATCGTGGAACCATACTGAGCGGTCTGGCCATACTGGACCACGCCGTTGGAAAGCTCGTCGGTTTCCCAAAAAATCGTTATGCTGTGGCTGCCGGGCCGGGATTCGCGCGGGCCGGCGGTGAGAATGGGGGGAGAAAAATCCTCGATGCTCGTGCTGACGGAATAGTACATGAAACTGGTGCCCGCAAAGCTGAGCGGCAGCAGCACCAGCCGGCTGGCTGTTTTGCCGATGGCGCTCAGGCTTGTCGTGGACTGACCCTGGGCATCGCGAGCGAGCGTTTCGACTTTTTTGTTTGCGCCCAGCGAAATCATCACCGCGCGGGATGTGTTGCCGGCGCTGCCGGCAAACGTCAGCAGGGCGGTGCTGTCCTGTCCGCTAAACATGATATAATAAGCGGCAAAGGATGCCAGCTCTTTGACTTTGGTGTTGACCGGATAGCCTTTATATTCCACCGACGGCGGCGTGGCGGCGAGCGTGATGTTTTTATATCCATAGTACTGGCCGGCATCGAGGGTGAGATCGTTTACAAAATTGGCGATCATAAAGTTGCTATAGATATCTTCCACCGTCAGGCTGATGCCCTTGTTGCTCAAAGCGGCGCGCACGCCGTCGACGCTGTTTTGCGGTTCACGGGCAATTTGTCCCACCAGGCCCGGGCCGAATTTTTCGCCGAGGTAATAGGTCCAAAGGGCCACTTTTTCATAATCGATCAGCGAATCGTCCGAGTAATCGAACAGCAGCAGCGACCGATCCGGATTGCGCAGAAACTTGGAAGGGCTGCGCAAGCGGTAGCCGCAAAGAACCGAGGCGTATTCGCTGCAGCCTTCGTTGACCCAGGTGCCGCCGTTGCTGTCCTCATCACGATCGTTGCCATAGTGCAGCAGGTGCTGGAATTCGTGTGCCACCACACTTAACACGCCGGAGCCGGAGGGATTGCCGGGATTGCAGTCCACGTACAGAACATCCTTGCGGTTTGAATAGAGCACGTCCCGCTG
The DNA here is from genome assembly GCA_964541895.1 of uncultured Cytophagia bacterium. Classification (GTDB taxonomy): domain Bacteria; phylum Zhuqueibacterota; class Zhuqueibacteria; order Residuimicrobiales; family Residuimicrobiaceae; genus CAZISM01. The sequence goes on along the minus strand of CAZISM010000029.1, from coordinate 25,933 downwards.
GTCGTTGGGCATAAAATAGCCCGCCACATAGGAGGAGGAGTTGCCGCCTTCCTGAATATCATAGATCAGAATATAGATATAGCCATCGCCGGATTTGTTGGGAGCCGGACCAAAGGTGTCTTCGAGAATTTTGCGAATGCCGTTGTTCGGGTTGAGCGAAGTGGCCGGCGTGGACACTTCAAAGGCCTGATAAAAACTGCTGACGTTGGCATCGTTGACCTGTTCGTTGTTCCACTCTTTGAGTCCGACGAATATATAGGTCTTGGCGGATTTGTAACGGCACAGCGCCGGCGTCTTGTCGTAGGCATTGGTTTGATAGTTATAGGTATAAAAGCTCAGCGTATCGCCGACGTTGTAGGCGACCTGGGTCTGTTTTAGCAGTTCGTCGCCCCATTCAGGATGGCGCTGTTGTGTATTGCGCACGGCTTCGGTTTCGTGGGCGATGATATGGCTGTATCCGCAGCGTTGCTCAAACGCTTCCGCGGCCATGGCAAGAGTTCCCATGGCCGGGAGGCCATAAAAGCAGAGCAAGCCTGTAATGGCAATAACCGGATGTAGTTTCATAACACCTCGTGATTTGGCCTGTTATGCCAGACCCGTAAAAGGTTTTCCAGTGTCTGTTCCACAAAGGGCAGCACATTGCGCATGGCTTCGTCCAGCGTGACAGGGCCCGGACAGATGGAAAAAACCGCTGTAGCTCCTGCGTCATATAAAGAGCTTAAATCGCCGGATCGACGACCGGCGAGGATCCATACCGGTATATGAAACGGCTGAGTGGTTTGTAAAATTCCTTTGACGGTCTTGCCGAACGCTGTCTGCTCATCCACCTGGCCTTCGCCGGTAACGACCAGATCCGCGCCCTGCAGCCGTTCCTTGAACCGGCTGGCGCCCAGCACCAGATCGATCCCGGGCGCGAGGCGCGCCGGGGTGAAGGCGAGCAAGCCCGCTCCAAGACCGCCGGCCGCGCCGGCACCGGCGCTGTGGCGAACGGACTTGGCGGCCGTTTCTTCAATAACGTCGATGATGTGCGCCATGTTCCGTTCCAGGATGGTCCGTTGCGCCGGGCCTGCCCCCTTTTGCGGCGAATAGACATATACGGCACCGCGCGGCCCCAGCAGCGGATTGTCGACATCGCAGGCGACGGTGATCTCCGCCGTCTGCAGCTGCGGCAGCCGTTGCTCCATATCGATCCGGCTCACCCTGGCCAGCAGATCGCCGTTCATGTGTGCAAGGATTTCCTTGCCGTGCCTGTCGAAAAAGCGGATCCCCAGGGCTTGGGCCATGCCGGTGCCGCAATCCGTTGTCGCCGAACCGCCGATGCCGACGATCAGCTTGCGAGCGCCGCTCTCCAGAGCCTGGCGCACCAGCTGTCCCGTGCCATAGGTGGTGGTGTAGAGCGGATTTCGCCGGTCAGCAGGAACCAGCGGCAAACCCGATGCGGCTGCCATTTCGATAACGGCTGTTTCACCGTCACCGAGCATGCCCCAGGTTGCAGATACCGGTTCTCCCAGCGGTCCGACGACGTCGGCGTGGCAGAGCCGGCCGCCGGTGGCCGCCACCAGCGCGGCCACGGTTCCTTCGCCGCCATCCGCCATCGGGATCTGCTCCACCCGGGCGTCCGGCAAAACGCGACGTACGGCGTGCGCCATGGCGGCGCACAGCTCCGCCGCAGCCGCGCTGCCTTTGAAAGAATCCGGTGCGAGTATTATTTTCGGCATGCCTGTTCCCGATTGAGTGGTCTTAACATAAACAAAACAGCGAGATTTATCAAGACATTTTTCCCGGCGATTGAAAACTGTTTTTTTAAACTCGAAAAATAGTTACATTTAGCTGTACGAATGGGTGTTGGCGGCGCATGAGATGGCCTGTATCTAATCCGGGAGTGTGCTTTGATTCGCAAGGTGTTTGAAAAAGCAGACGGGAGCTATCGCTGGCTCGACGTGGTCTTGCCCTCCCGTGCCGAGCTGCAGCAGATTTCCGAGGAATATACCCTGCATGCCACCACCATCCAGGATTGCCTGGACCCGGAGCATCTGCCCAAATATGAAAAGATCGATGACGATACCTTTGTCATCTGTCGCGCGTTTGATGAACAGTGCCCGCCGGACGCTGATACGGTGCAGAGCCTGACGCGCAAGGTGGCCATCATCATCGGTCCCAACTTTGTCATAACCATCCATCGCGTCGATCAGCCTTTTATGCAGTCTATCCGCGAGCGCTGGCAGACCATGTCGCAGACGGGCAACAAACATTCGTTTCATCTCGTGCACGAGCTGTTGCTGGCCATCCTCGGCAGCTATGACAAGCCGCTGCAGGGCGCCCTGCAGACCATGGATGGCATCGAGCGGGAAATGCTGCATCAACCGGAAAAAATGCATCTGCAGCAGCTGTTCTTTCTGAAACGCAAAGCCGGTGTCATCAAAGAGATGCTGTATCTCTCCAAGGATATCATGCGGATGCTGAGCTTTGAGTCCAAACAGTACAATCCGTTTTTGCAGGACCTGCGCGATAACGCCGATCGCCTGCTGTTTCTCAGTCAGCAGCTGTACGAGAATGCGACCAATTTGCTCAATCTTCATATATCCCTGTCTGCCCAGCGGACCAACGATGTGATGCGCATTTTAACGCTGTTTTCGGTTTTTTTCATGCCCTTGACCTTTATCGTCGGCATCTATGGCATGAATTTTCAGCATATGCCGGAGTTGGGCTGGGAGTTTGGTTATTTTTTGATCCTGCTGGTGCTGCTGGTGATCGCTGTGATCATATTTTTCTGGTTCAGACGGCGGGGATGGATCAAGTAGAGGGATTTTTCCTGCGACGCAGCATGATGACACAGTCGCTCTGCATACTAGTATTGAAAAGTATTCAACTCGGAGGCGATCATGAAAGGCTTTTCGTTCGGCAGAAAAGCGGTGAACGCCCTGGCGTACGGCGATTATCGCACCGCCATCAGGGACGGCGATGTCCTTCTCTACGAGGGCTTGAACGCCGCTTCGCGCGTGATCCGCTGGGCGACGCGCTCGCGCTATTCGCACGCGGGCATTGCGGTGTGGTGGAACGAACGGTTGATGGTGATGGAGGCGGTTGGGCGCGGCGTTTCCGTTACGCCTCTGTCCAGCAACATCGGCCATTATCATGGCCATGTCCAGTGGTTCTCCACCAAAGAGGACTTGACTGCAGACAAAAGACAGCTCCTGGTCCAGTTTTCCCAGGAAGAGCTGGGCAAAGAATACGCGCTGTGGAAAGCGGTTCTGCTGGGTCTCTACCTTCTTTTTAAAAAGAATCGCGACAAGAAAGATGAACTGCGACGGGAAAAAAAGCTCTACTGTTCCTGGTATGTGGCGCAGATTTACAACGCCGCCGGCCTGGACCTGAAAAAGGGCGTGAGCGATCGCTTTATGACGCCGGAAGATATCGCCCGGTCGCCGTTGCTGGTTCACAAAGGCCCGTTGAAACTATTCAAAAACAAGTGAGCATGTGTTATGAAACGTATTGGTGCCGTTCTGTTGTGCTGCTTTTCCTTCGCCTTCAGCCAGGAGGCTTTTCGACCGCCGGCTGTGCCCCTGATCACCATGGATCCCTATTTCAGCATCTGGTCTTTCCATGACCGGCTGACCGATGACTGGACAAAGCATTGGACCGGCACCACGCAGGGACTCTGCGGCCTGATTCGTATCGACGGGCAGACTCGCCGCCTCATGGGACGAGCACCCAAAGAAGTCGAACCTCTGCCCCAGACCGGTCTGCTGGTGATGCCGACCCAGACCCACTATACCTTTGCCGGTCAGGGCGTGGCGGTGAAGATGACCTTCACCTCGCCGCTGTTGCCCCATGAGTTGAACACGCTGGCGCGTCCGGCCGGTTACCTGACCTGGCAGGTGTGGAGCACCGACGGCAAAGAGCACGACATCTCGCTCTATTTTGACGCCACCATGGAACCAGCGGTCAACACCGCCGGCCAAAAGGTGACCTGGGGGCGTCTGCGCAGCGAACAGACGGTGGTGTTGAGCGCCGGTTCGCAGGAACAAGCGGTGCTGGAAAAAGCGGGCGACAACCTCCGCATCGACTGGGGATATTTTTACCTCGCCGCGGACGTCGGCCAGAATGCGGTCAGTGTCATTCAATCACACACCCGGAGCAGAGACAGCTTTGTCCGTACCGGTCATCTCCCGCACCTGGACGACCTGCGCATGCCGCGGCCGGCCAATGACGATTATCCGGTGATGGCGTTTCAGTTCGATCTCGGCAAGGTCGGTAAAGTCATGCGGCAGCGCTATATCATTCTGGCCTACGATGACCAGTATGCGATCGAATATTTTCAGCGAAAATTACGGCCGTACTGGCGCAGGGGCGGCGCAGAAGCCGTTGACCTGCTGGACAGCGCCAGCCGGGAATACGCCGGCGTGATGAATCGCTGTGCCGCCTTTGATGAAGCGTTGTATGCCGACCTGGTCGCCGTCGGCGGCAAACCGTATGCCCGTATCGCCAGCCTCGCGTACCGGCAGGCACTGGCGGCACAGAAATTGGCGGTGGATATCGACGGCCGTGCGCTGCTCTTTCCCAAGGAAAATTTCAGCAACGGGTGTATCGCCACCGTGGACGTGATCTATCCGGCAGCGCCTCAGCTGCTGCTTTTTAACCTCGAGTTGATGAAGGCGACGCTGCGCCCGGTCCTGGAGTATGCCATGCTGTCACGCTGGAAATTCGCCTTTGCGCCGCACGATCTCGGCACCTACCCCAAAGCCAATGGCCAGGTCTATGGCGGCGGCGAGCGCACGGAAGAAAATCAGATGCCGGTGGAAGAGTCGGGCAATATGCTGCTCCTGCTGGCGGCGGTCGCGCGCGCCGATGGCCATGTCCATTTTGCCGCGCCGTACTGGAGCGCCATTCGCAAGTGGGCCGGCTACCTTAAAGATAAGGGCCTGGACCCGGAAAATCAGCTCTGCACCGATGATTTTGCCGGTCATCTGGCGCACAATGTCAACCTGTCGGCCAAGGCCATTCTGGCCCTGGGTGCGTATGCGCAGCTGGCGGAGCTGCACGGCGACCAGGAAGAAGCCGCCGAGTATCGTCAGACCGCAGAGGCGTTTGTGCAGAAATGGCTCACCATGGCCGATGATGGCGACCATTACCGCCTCGCCTTTGACAAAGCCGGCACCTGGAGCCAAAAGTATAATCTGGTCTGGGACCGCATTCTTGATTTAAAACTTTTTCCGACAGAGGTAGCGCAAAAAGAGGTGCGATACTATCTGCACAAGCAGAACACATATGGACTGCCGCTGGACAACCGTAAGGATTACACCAAGCTGGACTGGATTCTGTGGACCGCTACGCTGGCCGATCGGGCCGAGGATTTTGCGGCGCTGGTGACGCCGGTCCAGCGTTTTGCCCAAGAATCGCCAAGCCGGGTGCCATTGACGGACTGGTACGACACCGTGACCGGTGAAAAAACAGGTTTTCAGGCCCGGTCTGTGGTCGGCGGCGTGTTCATTAAAATGCTGGTAGATCCGACGATGCGCAAAAAATGGTCAAGTAATACAGGTAAGGAAAGGTAATATGATTTCATGGATTAGAACGATATATGTGTGGACGGCGTTTGTCCTGCAGCTTTTTGTCTGGTTCATTCTGATGATTTTTATCCGGCTGTTTGACCGGGATCCGCTGCGATACCGAACCGGTTGGTTCTATCGCCGTCTTTCCGTTCCCCTGGTCAAATTGATACCGATCTGGCGGCTGCATTTCTCCGGCGTCGAAAAGCTGGAGCCGCGTCAGCCGCTGGTGGTGGTGAGCAATCACCAGTCCCTGCTGGATATTCCCATCATCTCCTATTGGGGAATGGAAACCAAATGGGTGGCCAAAAAGGAGCTGTTCGAGGTGCCGCTGTTCGGCTGGATGCTGAAAATGGCCGGCGATATTTCCCTGGATCGTTCCAGCCCGCGCAGCGGCGTGCAGGCCATGATATCGGCGCGAAAATTACTGCAGGGCAATTATCCGGTCATGTTTTTCCCCGAAGGCACGCGTTCTCTGGACGGCCTGGTGCACGATTTTTCCGAAGGCCCCTTTCATCTGGCCATCAAAGCCTCCGCCATGGTGCTGCCTATTGCCATTGAAGGCGCTTATGCCTGCATTCCCAAAAACACGCTGCGATTCGGTCCGCCGCGCGACGTCCATGTGCATGTCTTTCCGCCGATTTCTACAGCGGATCTGAATCTGAAACAGACGGCAGAGCTGAAGAACCGCGTTCGCAGCATGATCGTGGCAAAAGTCGCTGAATGGCGCCAGGTTGCCCCGGAACAGGTGGATGGCCTGCAGGCAGGGTCCGAGCCCTCCTCATCCGGGCAATAAAATAAAAACCGGAATACCACAGCTTGCAGCTGTTGTTACTATTATACATTTCAGGAGCTATTATGGTTTATCTGGCTGATCCCCAACAACCCGTTAACAGTATGCCGCCGCCGCGAAAGAGCCGCTGGTGGATCATACTGCTGGTTGTTTTGGGTGTGCTCTTTTCCGGCACGTTCCTGCTTTTCGCCGGGCTCTATTTCATGTTTAAGAGTTCGTTGGAACCCAAACCGGTGGCGATAAAGTCCCATTCCGTCATCCAGCTCAAAGCGAGCGGCGAACTGGAAGAGTACGTCTCCAGTCAACCCTTCTCCCTTTTGGGCGAGGAAAGCGTGTCCAACATTTCCTTTCTGGATGCGTTGACGGCGTTACGACGGGCAAAAACCGACAAGCATATAGCCGGACTGTATTATCGCAGCGGCGGCTGGAGCATGGGCTTTGCCAAAGCGGTTGAATTGCGCCAGGCCATGCTGGATTTCAAACAGTCCGGCAAGTTCATCCACGCGTTTCTCGAGGTGGGCGGTGAACTGGATTATTTTTTCGCCTCTGCCGCCGACTCGGTGTTCATGCCGACGGAGGGTGTGGTTGAACTGAACGGCTTTGCCGTGTCGCAGCTGTTCTGGCAGGGAACGCTGCAAAAGCTGGGCGTCGAACCGTTCGTCACCCAGTTTGAAGAGTACAAGTCAGCGGCAGAGAGCTATAGCGAGAAAAAATTCAGCTCCTATGCCAGAGAGGAACTGCGCTCACTGCTGACGGATCGATTCGGCGATTATGTGGACGCGATCGCTTCAGCGCGAAAACTGGAATCCGCGCAGGTGGCCGGTGCGCTTCGTCGCGGCGTCTACAGCGCCGACGCGGCTCTGGAGGTGCATTTTATTGACGCCATACGTTCAGAATCCGCGGTCAAGAACAGGATGGCGCGAGCCGCCGGAGGGGACAGCAGCAAGGACGATGGTCCCAACATGATCTCCCTGAGTCAGTATGTGCGCCATCTCGAGCAAAAACCGACCGGCAGTGTGGTTCGGCATAAAGAGATCGCCATCGTATATGGCTCGGGGATGATGGTGCCCGGCCGCGCCGACGATGGCGGTCCGTTCGGCGAAACCATGATCGGCTCCGATTCATTCATCCGCGACTTGAGGCGTGCCGCCAAAGACGAAGATGTCAAAGCGATCATTATTCGCATCGACAGTCCGGGCGGTACCGTGCTTGCCGCTGACGCCATCTGGGAAGAGATCCAGCGCATCAAAAAAATAAAACCGGTGTACGCTTCCATGAGCGATGTGGCCGCTTCCGGCGGTTATTATATGGCCATGGCCTGTGATACCATCATCGCTCATCCAAGCACCATAACCGGATCCATCGGCGTCATCGCCATGATTCCGAATCTGAGCGGCACCCTGGCCAAGATAGGGGCCAGCGTCGACACCGTGGCGACATCGCCGTCGGCCAATTTCCTGAATCCGTTTCTGCCGTTCACAGCGCAGGACCGGCTCACGTTTCACAGGATTTCTGAACCGATTTACCGGCGCTTTGTGCAGCGTGTGGCTGACAGCCGCCATAAAACGTTCGCTGAAACCCGGCAGGTAGCGCGCGGCCGCGTCTGGACCGGCGAAGAGGCGCAGCGGATTGGTCTGGTGGATCAACTGGGTGGTTTGCAGGAAACCATAAAAATCGTCAAGCGGCGTCTGGGAGTGTCCGAGACGGAGCGGGTACGTTTGCGCATATTCCCGGAACCGCGGGATCCCCTGGAGTCGTTCCTGCGCATTCTGCAGCGGACGGAGCAACCCGGTTTTACCGGCCGGGCTCTGGCACGCCAGGACGATCCCTGGTTCGGCCTGCAAAGAGCAACGGTGCGCAAACAACTGGCCTATCTCTATTCGTTGTATTATATCGGCCGGGAAGGCGGCATGCTGGCCGCCCTGCCGTTCCTGCCGGTTGCAGAATAGCGATCCAACCGTGTGCTGCGAGTTTTTTCTCGCGTAGAATAGTTAAATTATGTTTGAAGCCCGGATGTTCCATACCCGGTTGATATGGCAACGCGGGACGCCTGGAGCTGCCGCAAAGAGCGCGGCCACATCCGGGGTCCCTTGTTCAGCAACACTTTCCCCGCGGGTCGACCGTTACTTCCGGTTAGTCCGGTTTGGGATTTGTTGCCGCTTTAGTTTGTATCCGGAGTGAAAGATGAAAAATGCATTGTTCAAAATAGAAGGTATGTCCTGCCAGCATTGTATTATGGCCGTGAAACGGGAGCTGGAGCGGCTGCCGGTGCAGTCGGTTGATGTGAAAATGGGACTGGCGGAAATCAATTATGATGAAACCCGTCTGAATGAGAATCAATTGCGCCAGGCCATAGAATCCGCCGGCTATAACGTCCTATAGATCCGATGGCAAAAAAGCAGTACCAGCTTTCCGTGCAAGGGATGACCTGCGCCGCCTGTGTGGCCCGGGTGGAACGAACGTTGAAAAAAATCGAGGGGGTGGAGCAGGTCTCGGTCAACCTCGCCAGCGAGAAAGCCTATTTTGAACTGGATGAGAACAAGGCGGCGCTGACGCAGGTGATGGCCGCGGTGGCGGACAACGGCTATCAGCTGTCCCTGCCCGCGGCTGCAACCGCAGCCGCCGCCACAATCGTTCACGATCACGAGGCGGAGCAGTTGGCGGATCTGCGCACCGCTTTGTGGTTCTCTGTGCCGGTGTTTCTCATCTCCATGCTGGCTGATTTTGCCTTTTTCAAAGCGGCGTGGCCGCTGAGTCAGGAGAACACCTTCAAGCTCCTGATGATCCTCACAACCCCGGTCGTATTTCTGCCCGGCCGACGATTCTTCAGCCTGTTTCGCAAGAACCTCCTGCACCGCAGTGCCGACATGAATTCGCTCATCGCCATCGGCACGGGCAGTGCCTATGGCTACAGCGTCGCCGCCACCCTGTTTCCGCAGTGGATGGCCGGCGGCGAACATTCCCTGCATGTCTATTTTGATTCCACCGCCGTGATCATTACGCTGGTTCTGCTTGGCCGATGGCTGGAGGGCCGCGCCAAACGCAAAACGACCGAGGCGCTTAAAAAGCTGATGGATCTGCAGCCGCCGAGCGCGTGTGTGATTCGCAACGGCGTCGAACAGCGCCTGCCGCTCGATCAGATCGTGCTCGATGATCGGGTGCTGGTGCGGCCGGGCGAAAAGGTTCCGGCAGATGGCATCCTGGTGGCCGGCGAAGCCGGCATCGATGAAAGCATGATCAGCGGCGAAAGCATTCCGGTCGACAAGAAATCCGGCGATCATGTGCTGGCCGGCACCTTGAATCTCGTCGGTGCTTTTGAATTCCGTATCACGGCGCTGGGCGAACGAACGGTGCTGGGGCAGATCGTCAAAATGGTGGAACAGGCGCAGGGATCAAAAGCGCCCATCCAGCGGCTGGCCGACCGCATCGCCGCAGTGTTTGTGCCGGTCGTCGTCGCCATTGCTCTGTTGACGTTTCTGGGTTGGCTTGTGTTTGGGTCAGGAACGTTTCAGACCGCACTCATCAATTTTGTCGCCGTGCTCATCATCGCCTGTCCCTGCGCCCTGGGACTGGCTACGCCGACCGCCATTATGGTGGCCACCGGCCTGGCTGCCCGCAGAGGCATATTGATAAAAAACGGCGAGAGCCTGGAGCTGGCTCATCAGGTCAAAGTGGTCATCCTGGATAAAACCGGCACCGTTACCGAGGGCAAGCCGGCGGTGCAACAGATCAGTGCAGACTCTGGCCTGTCGAAAGAGGCGCTGCTCACGCTTGCTGCTGCCGCAGAGAACAAATCCGAGCATCCTCTGGCACGCGCCGTTGCAGCCTATGCGCAGCAGCAGGGCATCGAGATCCCGCCGGCGTCCGGATTTAAAAATGTCACCGGCAGCGGTGTCGATGCACAGGTAAACGGACAGAGCGTGCTTATCGGCAACCGTTCGTTCATGGAGCGCCAGGGTGTTGATACGGTTTTGTGGCATGAGGCGGCGAGCGCAGGCCATGAGCAGGGCCAGACGATGCTTTTTGCAGCTGTGGATGGCCGCATGGCCGGTCTGATCGGCCTGGCCGATCCGGTGAAACCCTCTTCAGCCGCCGCTGTGGCCGGCATGAAAGGGTTTGGGCTCAAGGTGGTCATGCTGACCGGCGATCATCCCAAAGCCGCGGCGGCGGTGGCGCAGCAGGCGGGTGTGGACGAGTTTGTCGCCGAGGTGTTGCCCGAAGAGAAAGCGGCGCACGTCGCTGCCTGGCAGGCGCAGGGATACAAGGTGGCCATGGTGGGTGATGGCATCAACGATGCGCCGGCGCTGGCCCAGGCCGATGTCGGCATCGCCATGGGCGGCGGCACCGATATCGCCATCGAGAGCGCTTCGATCACCCTGATGCGGGGCGACCTGAACAGCGTCGCCCAGGCCATTGTCCTGTCGCGAAAAACGATCCGCACCATCCGGCAGAACCTGTTTTGGGCTTTTTTCTACAACGTCCTTGGCATACCCCTGGCCGCGCTGGGCTACCTCAATCCCATGATCGGCGCCCTGGCCATGTCCTTCAGCTCCGTTTCCGTTATCAGCAACTCCCTGCGCATTGCCGCCGCTCGCATCGAGTAGCCGGCTGATGTTTTCCCTTGCGAAAATCAAAGCTATTTAGTAAAATCATCTTTCTTGAACCCTGGAGGAAGAATTATGAAACGACGCGAATTCCTGGCCGCCGGCGCCTTGGCCGGTATGGTGCCGGTGGGCCAGACGGCACAGGCTCAGCAAAAGCAGCAGACGCAAATTATCGAGTGGCGCCATTATTCAGCGCCCTTTGGCGACGGCCGCAAACGTCTGCTGGATTTTCTCAAAGATGCCGCGGTGCCGGCCTGGAATCGCCTGGGCATCACGCCGGTGGGCGTGTTCAACGTCACCTTTGGCCCCAACCAATCTTCTGTGCACGTTCTTTTGCCCCATGCCAATATGGACTCGGTTTTGCTCACCGAATCAAGATTGCTTGACGATGCCCTCTTTCTGCGTGCCGCCGAATCGTTCATGGCGCTGCCCAGCAAAGATCCGGGCTATTGGCGGATCGAGAGCTCTTTGCTGAAATGCTTCAGCCATATGCCCGGGATCGAACCGCCGGATACCGGCAAATCCCGCCTCTTTGAGGTTCGCATCTATGAAAGCCACAACGAAGTGAAGGGCAAGAAAAAAATCCAGATGTTCAACGAAGGCGGCGAGATCGAAATATTCCGCAAGTCCGGCTTGACGCCGGTCCTGTTCGCCGAAACCATCGTCGGACCCCATCGGCCCAACCTGATTTATATGCTCACGTTTGCCGATATGGCCGCGCGCGAAAAGAGCTGGGGCGTGTTCCGCACCCATCCGGACTGGCTGGCACTGAAAGACAAGCCCGAGTACGCGGATACGGTCTGCAATATTAACGATCATATTCTGTCCCCTGCGCCGTTTTCCCAAATTTAATGGAATCGCCATGGTCATGCGGATAACCACACTGTTGATTCTGTTCATTCTGAGCCTGCCCGGTTTCGCTCAGGAGCTGGTGATAAAGTCCCGGGTGCAAGACCGCAACACCCATCAGGATATTCCCGGAGTCAACGTGTTCATCGAGGGCGGTACGACCGGCACAGCCACGGATTTTGCCGGGCGCTTTTCCCTGCCGATTCGCAGCAGCCGGCGTTCTGAAAAACTGGTGTTGCAGCACATCGCCTATGAAACCCGCTATGTGGCCGTTGATTCCGCCATGACCTCGCGGGTGCTGTATCTGCGGCCGCGGCTGCTGCCCATGCAGGGCATGGATATCAAGGCCCCGGGCCAACCCAGTTCTCTGAAACAGGATATACCGCAAACCATGGCGATCATCCGCGATGAGGCATTTGCTCTGCGGGGGTACCAGGACGCGGCCGAGGTGTTGCGCACGGAGCAGAGCGTGCAGATGACTGAGGATCTCAGCGGCCGCAAAACGATTTCGCTGCGCGGCGGCAACGCCGATGAAGTGACGGTGCTCTATAACGGCGTGCGCCTGAACAGCATGCTGGATAACGTGTTTGATTTTTCCAATATCGATCCGGATGCGGTGGAACGGTTCGAGGTCATCAAAGGCAGTCATACGGCTCTGTACGGTCCCGGCGGCCTCTCCGGCCTGATCAATATTCAACCTCGCACCCGCATGGATCATCGTCTGCGTTTTCAGCAGCGCATCGGCAGCTATGATTCCGGGCAATGGGGGACCTCGCTGTACCAGCCGATCGGCCGGCTTCATCCGGCCTATGTGTTCAAGACCGGCGCCAGCCGGCGCCAGTTTTCAGGCAGCGACGCGGCCTATGCGTTGACGAATAAAATAACCAATCAGCAGGCTTCGCTGAGCTTTGATCTTGATGCCTCTTCTCCTTCTGAAGAGGAGAGTGTGGAAGCGTTGTGGATGCAATCCGATCAGGCCTATGAGAACCAGCGCGATGTTGAAAAGCTGGACCGCCGCATGCAGTTGGCCAGCGTTTCGTTTCGCGGCGACCTGGGGCCGCTGCAGGCTCTGACCTTCTCCGGCGCCATGAGTTCGGATCACGAGCGGCAGGTGTTCTATATCGATTATGCTTCGCTGCACCGTGAACTCGACAACAACTCGGCGCAGGCTCGGGTTGAGAAAAGCTGGATGCTGCGCGATCTGGAGGTGACGGCCGCCTACCTCTATGAGCAGCACCGGCTGCAATGGCAGGATGCGGGTCTGGCAAGCTGGCAGCAGGATGTGGAGAGTCGACGACAGCAGCAGGGCGCCATTGCGGTGGCTAAATTTCACGCCGCCACAGGCTCGAGCTTTATGCCGTATGTGGATTTCGATGTTTCGCTTCGCCACGATCGGGTGCAGGATGAGCGCTCCTCTGAAATCGCGGCGACCACGCCCGGCCGCACCTGGTCGGCCACACCGCTCAATTTCGGTTTGCAGGGAGAGGGCCGCAAGGACGATGTCATGCTCTCCTGGCATCTGAACTATGGCCATAATATACGGTTCCCGACCCTGATGCAGCAGATGAGTCAGCCGGTGACGAGTTCGACGCCCTATGTTCGCAAAGAGATGGCACCGGAAGAGGTGAACAGCATGGAATGGCAGGTCGATATCAGCCGCCATTTCTCCACCCCTTCGAATGTGATGGGCTGGCAAATTCAGGCGATCTATTTCAAGCACTATTACAAAAACAAAATGCGCCCCTGGTATGCCGTGGGAATTCCCATCGTTTATTATGATTATGTGCTGGAAGCCAACATCAGCGGCATGGAGGCATCCTTCGGCACTTTTATGTTTGCAAAAAAACTGCAGGTGGATGGGGGCCTGGTACGATACAGCCTGTCCGATCGCGCCGCCTTTCCCTTTAAATTCGATACCAAGTATTTCATCGATTGCAATCTCGATCACGCCGGCTGGTCTGCACAGGCCCACCTGTATCATGAAGGGGACCAGTTGGGCACAATTCGCAGCGGAGCCGACGAGATGACGGAGGTGACCTTGCCCGGTTACTCAGATTTGGACCTGCATGTCGGCAAGACCTTGTCGGCGTTCGGCTGCAAAACCCTGTTGCGCGCTTCGCTGTTCAATGCGCTGAATCAAGAAACCCGTCTGCTGGGCCTGGCCATGCGTGATCGCCGCTATTATGTCACCGTCGCAGTGCAGTATTGAGAGGCTCTGACACTACCGAAAGGAACCATTGAACGTGCAGAGGTCAATATGTTGAAACGAAGGGCAGGCCTCCTGTTTGCTCTGCTGCCGCTTTTCCTGTGGCAGTGTACACAGAATCCTTTTTCCGGCGATGAGGCTATTTTTTCGGGCAACATCCGCGGTCAGGTCGCCCTGAACGACGGCCTTTCGGCGGAAAAAATTTATGTCTGGCTGGATGGCGTCCAGGCCGGCACCTGGACCGACAGCAAGGGCGGCTTTAATCTCGGCATTCCCTCTGCCGGCAAACAGCCGGGTGGAGGCGTGAACGGCCAATGTTCGCTCTATTTTTTTGTGGACAATTACCGTCCGGATTCGACCACGATTGTGATGCGCAACGGCAATGTGGTATTCGGGCAGGCGGGACTGGATGAAAACGGTTTTCTCACCCGCTCCATCAAGCTGCTCCGCTATCTGAAAATGGACGCTTTTTTTGACTCTGCGGCTGTGAAAGCCGGCGCTGCTGCCACGCGGATGATGTACATACAGCTGCAGGCGGTGGACAGCACGGTGATGGTGCAGGGCTATTTCAGCAAACCGGCCTTTCGTGGGGATGTCGCTTTTACTGCCGGTCTGCTGCGCACCGGGGCAGGCGTGAAAGAGCTGCTGTGGTCCGGCAAAGCCTATCAGTATGCCATTTTTCCTGTGGGCACGGAAAGTGTGTCCGTCCTGCCGGTGCCGATTCAGCTGCAGGCCGGTGAATTGGCGGTCGGAGAGTACGAGGTGACGCCATTTCTGAATATTCTCCACCCCGAGTTGCCTGCCGCGCTGCGCAAAAGTCTGGGGAACCACGCAGGCGAATTTCACGAGGATTTTCTCGCCATACCGATGCGGATTCGCGGCAATCGGCTCAAAGTGATTTCTTGATGTGAATTGCTAAATTTTGCTTGATTAAGAGCGGGAAAATTTGTATTTTGATAGGCTTTGAATATGCTGCGATACCGGCAGGAAATTATAACATATTGAAATAAATTGAAATAGGGAGTCTGTCGCCATGTCTAAACGATGCGATATTTGTGGCAAAGGACCGCAAACAGGCCATAAAGTCAGCCATGCTCACAATCTGACCAAAACCCGCTGGATGCCGAACATTAAAAAGCTGAGAATTCAGGACGGCAAATCGGCCAAGCAGGCGTATGTCTGCACCCGTTGCCTGCGTTCCGGTAAAGTGACGAAAGCATTATAGTCGGTCAAGCCTTTGCAAGGCTCCTGAACATCAGGAGCCTTTTTTTATGCTCTCCGCCACCTCTGCGTGTCGTTTGCCCCCCAGCGTTTTGCTCCGTTGATACGCCGCCCAAACCGAACGGGAAACCACGGTTCTCAGACTGCCTTTTTCCATATGATAGAGCGCCTCGGCGCTGGTTCCGCCCGGCGAAGTAACCTGATTGCGCAATTCCGCCGGATGGCGATTGGACTGGCGTGCATATTCGACGGCGCCGGCCATGGTCTGCAGGACGAGCTGCTGGGCCACGCGGCGACTGAAGCCGAGATGGACGCCGGCGTCGATCATGGCTTCCATGAAGAGAAAGATATACGCCGGTCCGGTTCCGCTCAGAGCCGTGGCTTTGTCCATGTCGTCCTCGTCGGCGGAAAAGATTTCCTGGCCCAGGGCGGCGAGGATCACCTGCGTCTGGTAGCGCTGTTCTTCGGACACTTCGGGTGTGGCGGTCCACATGGTGATGCCCTGACCGATCTGTCCGGGTGTGTTGGGCATGGCCCGAACCACGGCCGCATGGGCCAGGCCGTTGGCGACCATGGCGATGTTGACGCCGGCGGCGATGCTGAGCACCAGGGCATGCGAGGGGATGTGGCCGCGCACTTCGGCCAGCACGGTCGCCATTTTCTGGGGCTTGACGGACAGCACGACGATGTCCCGCCCTTTGGCGGCGTCGGCGTTATGTACGGTCCATTGGATGCCGTGCGCAGCGGCCAGCTGTTCGCCGCGATCCGCCCGCGGTCCGGAGGCGATGATCCGGTCGGCCGTCACCCGTTTCTGTTTCAACAAACCGACGATCATGGCTTCAGCCATCATGCCTGACCCGATAAAAGCGATAGAGGTGGTTTCTTTCATATGATTTCCTGTAAAAAGATGTCAAGGCTCTGTGTGTTTGATGTTCATTGAGCCTTTTGACCGCCCGGGGGATATTCCCCCGGCCGGAACTATGGATCGGGCGTATGCCCGAGATACAAGGTGATTTAGCGGATCATCACATCGGTCGCGTAGCGACCCTGCGAAGGTAGCCAGGCCATTGTCTGCGCACAGGCCGGCCGACGAGATGCATCATATTCTGCTTTGTACGCCCTCAATGCGGATGCCGGAAGTACAGGCGCGGATGATCCAATAGCGCGCCTGCAGTCCCTCTTTGGCGAACGCCTGCTGCATCGCCTTGCCAATGGCTGCGTGCCGATGGCGTGCAAACGCCAGCAGACCGGGTCCGGCGCCGCTCAAGGCCACGGCGACCGCGCCCTTGTTCAGCGCCGCGCGCCGCGCCGCCTCTGCGCCGGGAATGTGCGGCATTCGATAGGCTTCATGGAGGCGGTCTTCCAGCACCTGGGCCAGCAGGGTATCGTTGCCGGTACGAATCGACTCCACCACCAAAAGACTGCGGCTGATATTGAACACCGTATCCACGCGGCTGAATTTTTTCGGCACCAGGGTGCGCGCATAACTGGTGAGAAAATTGTAATCAGGCACGCACACCACCACCTCGGTCATGACGCCGGGAATGGGGTGGACAAACACCTGGCCGTCTTTGATGGCGGCCACCACCAGACCGCCCAGCACGGCCGGCGCTACGTTGTCCGGGTGGCCTTCCACCGCTGCGGCCTGCTTGAGGATGTCGGAGAGCCGGATATACTCCCTGCTCAAGGCCTGGCTGAACGCCACCCCTGCCAGCACGGCCGTCGAACTGGAGCCGAGTCCGCTGCGGCATGGTACGTGGTTATGACACAGCAGCCGGCTGTTTTTAACGCGCGAGCGCAACCGCGCCGGCAGAGATTCCAGCAGAGTTTGCATGACCAGGTGCGACCCATCCACAGGCAGCTCTTCTGCGCCTTCACCATAATTTTCGATGGCAATGCCCTTTTCGCCGCCGTCCAGGATCAACTCGAAATGGTTCCACAGATCCAGAGCAATTCCGACGCAATCAAATCCCGGTCCCAGGTTGGCGCTGGTGGCCGGCACATGCACTGAAATTCTTTTTAATTTTCTGTTCATTCCGCCCTGATGTTATATACATTTTCGATTCATCTTATAACGCCAGCAGCTCCATGAGCCTGTCCATTTCCGGCTTTATCGTGACCGGAGCGGCCACCGCTTGTACGGCCGTGTCCGGATCTTTCAAGCCATGACCGGTCAATACGGCCACGACCTTTTTCCCGGTCAAGTCCAGCCAACCCTCGGCCAGCCCTTTGCGCATTCCGGCCAGTCCTGTGGCTGACGAAGGTTCGCAGAACACCCCCTCTGTTTCCGCCACCAGATGATACGCCTGCAAGATCTCTGCATCCGGAACCGCGCAGATGCGACCGTTGGATTCCTGCAAGGCGGTTACGGCGTCCTGCCAGCGCGCCGGATTGCCGATGCGGATGGCGGTCGCTATGGTTTCCGGTTTGGCCACCGGTTTCCCCAGCACGATGGGTGCGCTCCCTTCCGCCTGGACGCCGAGAAGCTGTGGCCGCTTTTTAATAACGCTGTCGTTGAAATATTCGCTGTACCCCATCCAGTAGGCGGTGATATTGCCCGCGTTGCCCACCGGCAGGCAGTGCCAGTCTGGTGCTTCGCCGAGAACATCACAGATTTCAAACGAGGCGGTTTTCTGTCCCTGCATACGGGCCGGGTTAATGGAATTGACCAGGATGATCGGGGCTTTTTCACTGGCTTCGCGCACCATGCGCAGGCCGTCGTCAAAAGAGCCGGCGATGGAAATAACTTTAGCGCCATAGGCCAGTGCGCCGGCCAGTTTGCCCACTGCTACTTTGCCTTCCGGCACCAGCACGAAGCATTTGAGTCCGGCGCGACCGGCATAAGCGGCGGCAGAGGCGGCGGTATTGCCGGTACTGGCGCAGATGACAGCGCGTCCGCCGTCGGCCACCGCCTGTGTGACCGCAGTGGTCATACCCCGATCCTTGAAGGATCCGGTCGGGTTCAGTCCTTCAAATTTTAAAAACAGGTCGAAATGGCCGCCCAGCGCTTGCGCCAGCCGCGGCGCCGGGATCAGCGGCGTATTGCCTTCGTACAACGTCACCGGCGCCGCCGTCGTGCTGATCTGCAATCGCCGGCCATAGTGGTGGATGACGCCACGCCACGCGGTTGGGGATGGGTTCATAATTCCTCATAAAAAAAATAAAGGGCCGCTGCGGCCCTTTTCCTGTTGACATGTCGATTAAAAGGACCTTGTTTAATCCAGATCGGGCGGTTGTTCGCTGTGGTGTGCCAGCGTGAACATGCGCTGCAGTTGCCACAAGGTAGTTCGGGATTCAGACAGCGTCAAAGATTTCAATTCTGACAGTGTAAAAAAATCTATGCCAGAGATTTCATGGCTCAACTGCGGTTGTCCGCTTTGCAGCTCGCAAGCGATAAAAATTTTATAAACGTGAAACGGAAAGCTGGTCGGATGGCCGTGTTTGCTGCGGTCATACAGAGCCAACAGGCGACCGGCGGTTGTCTCATACCCCGACTCTTCGCGCAGTTCGCGCACTACGGCTTCCCGCGGCGATTCGTTGGGGTCTGCCCAGCCGCCAGGCAGAGTCCAGCCGCCATCGTGGCGTTCCTGCACCAGCAGGATGCGCTCCTCGTGAATGACTACGCCGCGAACGTCCACCTTGGGTGTGGCGTGCCCGTTTTGCTCCACGAACAGTTGCAGATACGAATCCGCTGACAGGCCCGTGCCCTGCGCCCACATCTCGGCGGCGATGTGCCGCAAACGCTCGTAGCGTTCGATGTCAAAGGGATTCTGCGAATAGTGCAAACCGTTTTGGGCAAGGGCCTGCAGCTCCCTGGCCCACTGCGCCCAGCGAGGTTCCTGCGTTGCCATCAGGCCCCTTTGATTTTTTTATACAACCAGAGAATGATCAGAGCGCCCAGCACGGCGCCGAGCAGACCGGCTTTTTCACCGCTCCGGTAAAGCCCCACCATACTGCCCAGTCGGCTAAAGAGCAATGCTCCGCCGATACCCAGCAGCGTGGTGATGATGATTCCGCCGGGATCTCTGCCGGGCATGATAAATTTGGCCAGGGCGCCGGCGATAAAACCGATGAGAATGGTCCAGAGCAGTTCCATGACACAGCCTCCATGAAACCAGAATGGCAATTTTCATAACATAATGCAAATATTGTTGCAACGCAAGAAAAAAATAAAACAGACACTTGTGAAAAGTGCCAAACTCGCTTTAAAGTGCTTGTTATTATCGCCCGAAAATATTATAATAAATAATTGTTAACCCGACCAACTCCTTTAATTCGCCGGAACCAAACGTCGGGCACCTGCGAGGTGGCCGACGTTTTTTAACCAGGCTCAGCAGCACCTGCTATGGATATCATGAACCATCTCGGCCGGGGTCGATTCGCCGACGCGGACGATCTGCTGGCTTTTATCAGCATCTATGACGACGAACGGCGCACCCGCGCCTATCGGCGCATGATTCGCACAGAATCGGCCAAAATCAAAAACGCGATCTGCGTCGATGCCGGCTGTGGATTAGGACTCTTTAGCGCGGACATGGCCCGATCGGGTGCTCGTCATGTCTATGCCGTGGAAGCGAACCGTTCTCTCTATGAACTGGCGCGGACGCGGCTGCAGCGTTTTGCCAATGTAACCGTGATCCATGAGGACATTGCGCAGTTCAAACCACGGCAATCTGTGGATGTGCTCGTCCACGAATTTTTCGGCCAGCTGCTCTACGATGAAGACCTGCTCAGCCTGCGTCGCTTGCGTTTCAAGCCAGGAGTGTTTCTGCCCGATCGGGCCATGCTCATGGCCGGCGTGAGCGCTGCCAGGCGGTTTGTTGACAAAAACGTGACTCAAGAAGTGCTGCAACGGCTCAACGGCGTTCTGGTGTCCGGGCTTTTCGAAGACCGGCATTTGTCCTTCACCATTCCGTTGTTGACGTGGACGCCGCGCCGCTATGTCACCCGCGCGGTTTGCGATCTGCGCGCCATGCCCGGTGACCTGCTTTACATGGGATTGCAGGTCTTTCATCAGAATACTCTGATCTGTCAGGCCGGGCGCTGTGAAAACTGGTCAGCCGTATGGACGCCACGGACCGGCGACCGGTTTCGCCTGGATTTCATGCTGGCCGGCCGCGGCATGGATGTCTCCTTTGCCTGGTGTTGAGATACTCCGCGCCGGGCGATGCCGGCTTCTATGCTTGATCTTGCGAAGGTTTGCAATGGTAGATTGATAGGAAAATCCAATTCGTCTGTTAACCTGGTGTGCATGAGGATGATCGGGATGGAAAACGAACTATTTTCAGAACAGAACGCGCTTCACACAAACACGCTGTCAACGCCCAAGAAAAAATACCCCGGCATCGGCGGGGCGATCGGGTTGTTGCTGTTCAGCATCATGATGCAGGTCGTGCTGCTGCTGGGGGTGTTGCTGTTTGATTTTGTCACCAAAAAATCGGTGGACATCAGCATCATCGCCAACTCGTTGCCGGTATTTGTCGCCTCGTATATCATCACTTTTGGCGGCACGATTCTTTTTGGCTGGTTTTTGAGCAAGAGCCGGTTCAAAGAGGTGTTCCCGTTCACGCGCTTTCCGGCGGCGCTGATCCCCGCCTTTATTCCGCTGTTGCTGGGACTGGCCATCCTGCTCTTTGAAATCATGGCGGTGGTCACTCACATCAAGCCGGTGTCCTCGTGGCTGATCGATCTGATGAAACGACTGATGGAACAGTCCATAGTCCTGGCGCTGCTCACCGGCGGCATCATCGGGCCCTTTCTGGAAGAGCTGTTGTTTCGCGGCATCATGATGCGGGGATTTCTCGATCGCTACAAGCCCTGGCAGGCGGTTCTGTACAGTTCGCTGCTGTTCGGCATCCTGCATTTGAACATCTGGCAGTTTTTTTCCGCCTTTTTGCTGGGTCTCTTTCTGGGCTGGCTCTACACGCAAACGCGCTCGCTGTGGCCCTGTTTCATTTTGCACGCCATCCATAACTCGACGGTAACCTTGACCGGCACCTTTGTGTATTCGACCCTTCTCGGCTATCCGCCCGAGGTGGTGGAATCTTCGGTGATGCCGCACCTGCCATGGTGGCTGGTCGTCATCGGCGGTGTTCTGACCGTGGCCGGCGTGACGATCATTCACACCATTCTGAAACGCCGTGCTCCGCTGCAGACGATGGAGCCGGCCGTCTAGCGCGGCTTTTTAGCCGCCGGCCGCAGCTCCATGGCCAGCCCGCCGGAAGGCAACAGGTCCGCTTTGATAACGGTTTTGCTGTTCACCCGCCGCCTGTCAATTTTGACATGTGTGCGGGTTTTTATTTTCTCACCGCCGTCAGTGTAAATGGAGGCGTCGAACCAGGTGTCGTTCTCCAGGAACGAAAGCGGGATCTCCAGCGCACGGGCGCTGTTGTTGGTGATGGCGCCGACGAACCAGCCGTCGTTCTTTTTCCTGGCCATGACGACATACTGGCCGATCTCACCACCCACCACTCTGGTGTCATCCCACACGGTCGGCAGATGTTCGAAAAATTCTACCTCGGGTTCGCCCTGGTAATCGCTCGGCTTGTCGTACCAGAACACAAATTGCCACGGACTGTAAAAGATGACCGACAGCGCCAGTTGATGGCTGCTGGTGGTTTTAATGCCTTTGACATTTTTGATGCCTGACTGGTGATAGTAGCAGATGGTATAGTCGGCTGCGCCGGCCAGAAAGCGCGTGAACGGCATGATGGTGTTGTGGTCGGCCTCGGGCATGCACTCGTTGCCATAGATGCCTTCCTGCGTCATCAGGTTGGGGTAGGTTCTGGAGAAACCGGTCGGCCTGTATTCGTCGTGAATGTCCACCATGAGCTTATGTTGCGCCGCTTTGGCCACGGCCTCGTGCACCCAGGTGGTCCATCGGTGTGAACCGACGTGGACAAAGCCGAACTTTAATCCGGCGACGCCCCAGGCTTGATAGAGCGGGAAGATCTGCTCGATCTGTTTTTCCAGGGCGCGATGGTTGACGTACAAAATTACGCCGATGCCCTTTTCCCGGGCGTAGGCCAGGGCCTGCGCCAGATCCAGATCCTTGGCGGGATTGCGTCGCGGATCCACATCCACTCTGGAGGCGTCCGATGCTTTCGAATATTCATAGCCGTACCAGCCGGCGTCGAATTCCACATATTCGATGTGGTGCCGGCTGCAAAAGTCGATGCAGGCCCTGGCGCCGGCGGTGGACAGGGTGACCTCGCGCATCACCTTGCCCGGCCTGATCCAGACCGGGTCCGCGATTTGACAGGGCGGATTCAGGTTGAGGAAAATATCGTTGTGTTCGATCAACGCGCCCGGCTGTTCCGCTACCATGATCACCCGCCAGGGCGTCTGCAGCGGCGAACTTTCCGTGACCGGCCCGAACAGTCTGGTCTGGATGGTGTTCTTTTTTTCGGACGAAAGAACCAGTTTCATCCGGCTATAGTTGACCAGGTGCGCTTCGCCGACGACCGCATAGAGCCCGTTCGCCAGGAGCAGTGTCAGCGGCCGTTCGCTCTCGTAATCCGGCGTCGGCGGCGACCAGCGCGGCAGCGGCATGGTTTGACCATAGCTCCAGTCGTGCAGCGGCCGCAGCTGATACAGCTCCTGGGCAAAGGGGGTCACATAGGCCCGGGTGCCTTCGGCGAAGGTGAACTCTGATATTTCATCCCTGATGTTGATGATGGAGGTGGCCAGGTTTTCCGGATAGTTATAACAAAAGGCGGCGCCTTCGTTGTACACGCGGACGAGGAGCTGAAGCCTGTTGTTGCTGTTTTGGTTCTTGATCAGATCGATGGTGCATTCGTTATAATAGTTTCGTATGGTGCTTCGTTCGCCATAAACCGGCTTCCAGGTTTCGTCGGTGCTGCTGGTGGTGTGCTGAACCAGTGTAAAGCCGCTGCTCCAGTGCGGGAGGTCGGTGGTGATGATGCCGAGCCGGGAAGGCAGAATGACGCTTTTATTTTTGTAGGCAAGAGAGTAGGACAGGGTGCCCGGTTCGTCGGCGCTGTTCTGTACGGAAAAAGAGAACACCAGATGGCCGTCCGGCGATGGCACCTCAATGGTGTTGTTCCGGGCAAAGGCGATGGCCGCAGCCAGCAGGAGGGTGGATACTGTTTTGTGCATGTTGACCTGGAAAGGTTGGTTGTGAGTTGTTTTCTATTCCCTGTCGACGCCAGGGCTGGCGCGGAGGTTTTATTTTGTCATTGCGAGCGCAGGCGCGGAGGTTGTGAAAGGGAAGGTGCTGATATGCAGCGAAGCAATCTCAGGCATTCGTCCGATGTCACTCTTTGAGATTGCCACGCTCCATGCAAGGCCCATCTCTATGCGTTTCCAGTTGCTCCGCTCGCAATGACAGGGGTTTTGCGAATCCATCTCTGAATCCAGAGTTAACCACGGCCAGTTGCTCCGCTCGCAATGACAGGGGTTTTATAAGGCCATCCTTGAAACCAGAGCCAGTTCCTTTGCTCGCAACCTGTTACAGTCTGGCCGCCTCTCTGATGCCTTCCAGCAGCCGGTCCACTTCTGCAAAGGTGTTGTATACGTGCATAGAGATGCGCAGCGAGTTGAGCTTGCTCTCATTGATGCCGCGGATGCGGATTTTATATTTCTCCGCCAGCCAGGTCTGGAATTTTGTATACTCCGTGTTGCGCAGACGAAAGCCGAGCATCGATTGATACGACTCTTCCTCTGCCGGCGTCAGAATATCTATATTGTCAATGTTCAGCAACCCGTTGCGCAGGTGACGGGCCATGGCCTTGCCGCGGCTGGCGACGTTTTCCATGCCGAGATGGTGCAGAAAATCCGTGGCCGCATTCAGACCAAAGGCCAGCGCCGCGCTCTGGGAGCCGTAATCGTAACGGTGGGCCGTGGCCACCCAGGAGGTGATGCCCTGTTCATAGTTCCAGTCTGCGGCGCCGCCGCCGGACATGATCGGCTCCACCACCTCCATCATCTCTTTTTTAACATAGAGAAAACCGGTGCCTTTGGGCGCCATCATCCATTTGTGGCCGCAGGAGGCGTAGAAATCGCACTCGAGCTCTTTGACATCCACCGGCATCATACCGCAGGGGTGGGCGCCGTCGAGCATGACCCACAACCCCTTGTCGTGGCCCAACCGGCTGATCTCTTTGGCCGGCAGCACCTGGCCCTGGGTGCAGGTGATATGCGGCACCGCAATGACGCGCGTTTTTTTGTTGATGGCGTCGTTGATTTTGTTCAAAACATCGTGGCGGTCGCGGCCCAGGGGCACGACGCGGACGACGATGCCGTCGCGCTTGGCGCGGACAAACCAGGGCACGGCGTTGCCGATGTGTTCGTGATCGGTGATGATCACTTCATCGCCCCGATTCAGGCGCATGCCCTGGGCGACGATGTTGATGCCTTCGGTTACGTTGTGGGTGAGAGAGATCTCTTCATTCTTGCAGTTAAGAAAGCGGGCCAGGTATGGACGTGATTCATCGTGCCCGCCATACTCGCCGGTGAGGTTGACCTCTTCCTCCTTGCCGGCCGTGGCCTCCTGCACCACATAGGGCGAGGGGCCCATGGTGCCGTTGTTCATATAGATTCGGCTGGTCTGCAGCGGGAATTGCTGTCGCACCAGGCTCCAAAAGTGCTCGTCCGTCGCAGCTACGGCCTGTTGATCGGTGACCAGGTATCTGGCGCGGGAGGTCTCCGGTACGCTGATCAGGGCCAGTCCGCCTACGACGCCATGGGTCATAGAGCGGAGGAAGGAACGACGGTTGCTGGGTTGTTCGGTCATGGAAACAGCTCCATTCTAATATTGGTGTTACGCGCCCGGCACCGGTTTTGATCGCTGACGGATTCCCCGCGCCCTGCGTCATCCTACTTTTTTGTCGAACCAGGGTGTTTATGCCAGGCCATTAAAATTATTAAATCGGTTATATAAATGCAAGGATTGCTTTTTTGGGCAAGAAACAATTTTTTTTGAAACTTTTATTACCTGGTATCGTATATAAATACGAAATGTTGATTTTGGAATGCCCGCTCCGAAACCAATATTTTTGATCCTCCCCCAAAAGGCGTAATTATACGTGATTACGCCTTTTTTTATTATCCCTCTGCCGGTTTTGCAGAACTTTTAGTTTTTCAGGACGTCTTTACTGCAAATCCCCGGTCTGTTTCATTCCACATGATTACATTGCATTTCTTTAAAACGGCGGAGGAGCCTGCCATCCTCTGCGATCCACCAACAAGCAAAGGATTTCGGTAATGGAAATTCAGATCTCTCAATTGACCAAAGAATACGACAGCGGCCATCGCGCCCTTGATCGCATAGACCTGAAAATTGAAAACGGCATGTTCGGACTGCTGGGGCCCAACGGCGCCGGCAAAACCACGCTGATGCGCATCCTGGCCACTCTGATGAAACCCACCTCCGGCCAGGTACGGGTGAATCAGCTGGATCTGCACAAAAACCGCGGCGCCATCCGCGCCATGCTGGGTTATTTACCGCAGGATTTCAGCCTGTTTTCAAAACTGCGCACGTTTGAGTTTCTCGACTATGTGGCCCGTCTCGCCGGCCTCAAGGACGTGGCGGTTCGCAGAAAAGCCGTGGATGAGATGCTGGAACGGGTTGGCTTGTATGACGCGCGCGATCGTATGGCCAACCATCTGTCCGGCGGCATGAAACGCCGTCTGGGTATTGCCCAGGCGCTTATCGGACACCCGCACATCGTCATTGTCGATGAACCCACCA
>CAZISM010000028.1:5989-52436 GCA_964541895.1 uncultured Cytophagia bacterium | reverse complement strand
TAAAAAACCAAATTTATTCAAGAGAAGGAGGCTCGTTCATGCGCAAAAAAATGTTAGTGGTGCTTCTCGGTCTGATCTGTATCGTATCAGGCTCATTTGCCGCGACGACTGGAAAGATCGCCGGCAGAGTAACGGAGGCCAAGACGGGGGAAGGACTACCTGGCGTCAATGTCGTGATTCCCGGAACGCAGATGGGCGCCGTCACTGACGTAAAAGGAAACTTTTTTATCATCAATGTACCTTCTGGTACCTACAGCGTAAAGACCACCCTGATGGGCTATGCGGTGGTGACGAAAACGGGTGTGCCGGTAAGGGTGGACCAAACAACGACCGTTGACTTTGCCCTTCAGGAAGAAGCGATTGCCGGCGGGGAAGTGGTCGTAGTGGCGGAGAGACCGGCTGTAGAAATCGACTTGACCGCGAGCAAGGAAATAATGACAGCCGCTGATCTCAAAAAGAGCTTTGTGGCGGATGTGCAGCAAGCCGTCAACATCCAGCAAGGGGTCAACTATCACGGCGGTATCCGTGGTGGTTTCGGTTTGGATGTGACCTATCTGTACGACGGTATGGAGATGAAGGATCATACCTCCGGATCGAACTATACCGGTATGAACACCTCCGCCGTGCAGGAAATGCAGCTGTTGACCGGTGGCTATAACGCCGAGTACGGCCGCGCCAGCGGCGCCATTGTCAATGTCATTTCCCGGGCGGCGCGCGATCGCTGGCATGGCAGCTTTGATTACCAGTTCCGTCCTGCCGGCATCTACCATTGGGGCCCGAACATGTTCAACAAAGACTTGTTCGAGTACACGGTGATGCGCGACCCCAATTACTGGTCCAGTCTCGGTCTCACGGATACGATGAAACCCTGGGAAAGAGCCGCCTTGTGGTCCAGTTTCCTGAATATTGGGCCCCATGGCCGGGCCAGGGAGTATGCGGAAAGAACGCAACATCAGTTCGAAACCACTCTGACCGGCCCGATCACCTCCAATTTGTCCATCATGGCCAGCGGACGTTATAAACGAGGTGCGCCAAAATTCCCCGGTCTGCTGGATTATGAACCGGAATGGAATGGTGAAGTGAATCTTGATTATCGCATTAGCAACAACACCAGCTTGCGCTTCAAAGGCATGCATGCCGGATTCAACAACTCTTCCACGGCCAAAACCAACTATGCCGGGTCGGAAGAATCCTGGATGGCCATGCGCGAAAATTCCACCTATCTGCAAAGCGCCCTCAGCCGGATGAAATATGCCATGCTCGGCGGCGGCGGCGAAGGCGGCAATGCCTGGACCTCCTCTCTCAAACCGCCGGAATACGTGCGCATCTGGAACGGACAGCTGCGTTTGACCCATACCTTCAGTCCCAGCACATTTATGGAGGCCCAGTTCAGCCATAACCAGATGTGGCGCAAGAGTGATTACCTGCAGGATGATTATTTGAAAGAGTGGATGAGAGCAGGCTTGACCTATGCGCCGGGCAGCGACGCCTGGGTGGGACAGAAATTCCAGGAAGGCTATAATATGCCCTCCGGTTACTATACCACGTACGGGCTGAATGTGACTCCCTTTATCGGTGAAGCGGCCAACTATGAAAACTGGATGGATTACGCCTTTAATACCAACAACGTCCTGAAAGTCGATCTTACTTCACAGATTACGCCGGTACATCAGATCAAAGCCGGCTTATTCGGTTCCTACGGTTCCTTGACCCGCCGCGCGACCCTGCATCATTCACAGCAACGCACGGCCACGGTCATTCCTCCGGACTGCAATCCGTATGAATTTGCCGGCTATTTGCAGGACAAGATCGAAACCAAGGGCATGATCATCAATCTCGGCTTGCGCATCGATGGCTACAATGCCAACAAATGGGTTTCCAAGGATGTCTTTGACCCACTTGGTCTTGACCCCAAAACTCCGGGCAATATTAAACTGGGCATCGTGTCCTTTGGCAATCCTTACACCTATGAGAGAATTACCAAGGGTGGCACCAACGCGGCCGGCAACTCGTACGACGATTTTATCCGTAAAACGCCGACCCAGATCGCCATCTCTCCGCGCATCGGTATTTCGCATCCGATCACGGAAACCACGGTGCTGCATTTTATGTACGGCCATTTCAATCAAAGACCGATTTGGTTGAAAATGGTCTCCATTCCCGGCTTTATATATACGCAGAATGCAGCCACCAAGTATGAATTGAGCCAGGGCGGTGTGCCGTTGCCCCCCAATGCCCGTCCGGACAGCGTCAGCACTTATTATTCTTATGTGGAACAGCATACGGGCGGTAACCCGGCGCTGGATTTCGAAAGAGCCATTCAATGGGAACTCGGTTTCGAGCAAAACATCGTCAACCTGTTGAAATTGGATGTCACCCTGTATTATAAGGATATGAAGGATCTGACCGCGGCTGGATTGCAGAGCTCGGTCGATGACATCGGCGCCTATGGCATTCTGATCCCGGGCAATGGACCCTGGCTGGTGCCGGATGTAAAGGGTGGCGATGCTCAGCATACCGTCGGTCTGCCTGGGGCACCGCACATCTGGTCCAACCGTTATTACCAGGACGTCCGCGGTATTGAAGCGACTCTGGAAAGCCAGTTCCACCAGTGGGCCAATGTGAAGGTCATGTATAACATGAGTTTCTCGACCACCGGCGAATACGGCATCGCCAAAGCGTATCGCGATATTCCGGATGACGGTATCACGCCCAAACCGGATACACGCGCCGGCGCCAACAACCGCGATCTCGGCATCGAGGGCAATAACAACGAGAGCTGGAATCCCAACAACAACGTCAGCGTCATCGCCAATCTGTTCACACCGTTGGAGATGGGACCCCGCTGGCTGGGTATTCAACCGCTGGGTGACTGGAATTTGAATTTCCGTTTCACCTGGAATCAGGGATTCAAGTATACCTATTATCCAACCGCCTATAGTGGCGCCAGAATTCCCAACAACAAACGCTGGTTCCCACGCTACAACACGGATCTGAAATTGACCAAAGGTTTCAAGATGGGTGTAAACAATAAGCGTATGGTCGTTTATGCCAACATCTATAACGTATTTGATCAGAAACGGCTTCGTTTGCCCAATTACTCCGTCAGTGCGCTGGAAGACTATCATGAACGCGGTCTTTTGCAGTTTACGGAAATGGGCACAGGCGATTTCAAACGAACCTATGACAACGTCTGGCAATGGTATTACAACGACCAACTGCCGCGCGAGATCATTTTTGGCCTGACCTACGAGTTTTAAGCAGAAAGGAAACCTGAAATGAAGGAAAACAAAGTTAGGAATTTTCTGCGCCTTGCAGTGCTCGTGACGTGTTTGTTGACACTGCTACCGGCCATTGTCCTTGCCCAATTTGAATCCTTAACGCGCAGCAGAGCCTGGGTCACCCTCATCCCATGTGGTGCAGATGCCTGGATGAACCAGACCGGCGATGCCAGTTCCGGAGGATTCACCTATCCGGGCTTTTACAATGCCAACAAGAATACCGGTCACCCCAGTGTGCCCAATCAGCGTGTGTGGGCTGTTCGCAACGACTCGCTCAAACAGCACACCTGGTGGGGCTGGGCCGGGGCCAGCTTTGAAACCGTAAATTTTGCACGCTATGAGAACTATAACTTTAAGCCCTATGGCACCAGTTATCCGGAAGAGTGGATCGTTGCCGAATCCAGGCAGTTCAACCGTCAGCCCAGCCATGTGAAAATGCGCTGGCGCATGGTATATATGGCCTGGAGCGTGCCCAAATATGACGATTTTGTTATTCAAAAGATAACCCTCATCAGCGAAGAACCCACCGCCACCCTGTACAATGTCTGCTATGCAGACAGCCGTCCGATGTACATGCCTGGCAGCGCCGCTTCCTATGAATTCGAGTATATCTGGGATGCCAAACGCGGTGTTTTTGTCTACTATGACGATAAAAAAGTCACCAACGTCGTCACCGGTGCCACAGCCACCTATGCTATATCGCCAGGCAACATAACCGGTGATGTGGGCGATCCGGGCAACATCACCAGACAGGGTTCTGTGGATTACCAGTTGTATAAGCCTTGTGCCTATATCTTTGATATCGTGGGCCTGAAGCCAAATATCAACGGCAGTACTGAGCCGGATGTTTGGATTCAGAGCCAGCCGTTCTGGGGTTCCTTGCCGGGCACACCGACTTCTGAATCCACGGCCAGCCCTGATTTGCCGGCCTTGCCGACCGTAACCATGCTCGATGCCGCCAAGCTGAGCAATCCCATGCCCAGCATCTGGAAATATCCCAATCCAAAGATCGGCTGGCGCGAGGCGCATCAGAAAAATGACCCCAATGCCGGCAGTTACTATGAACGCTGTCCGTTCCAGCGCATCGCCGCCGGTCCGTTTACTCTGGCGCCAGGCGATTCCGTCAGCTTTATCCTGTTGCACGTGGCCGGCGAGCTGGATCGCAACATCAGCATGCGGGGCGGTCCAAATGCCACCAAGTTGCTGGACATGACCTATGTCAGCCCGGATGAGGGTGCGGCCAACGAACATGCGGCGATCAAGGATGTGCGCAAAAACTATGACGCCGCTATGGAACTGGTGAACAATAATTTTGCTTTGCCGGCCGGCACCAAGCTGCCGCCGGCGACCGTAGGCACGCCGCCCAAATTGAAACAGGTGAAATCCGGCGTGCCCATGGAAGCAGAAGCCAGCAGCCTGCCCGGTGCCAGTGCAGCGGTCAAGTTGACGTGGACAGCCGTTCATGACGGGTACTCGGATCCCATGAGCGGTCAGAATGATTTTGATTCCTATCTCATTTATCGCAGTGACGTGGCTATCGAAGGCCCGTGGACCCAGGTTGCCAAATTGACCGCAGCCGAAGCAGCCGCGAAGACGTCAGGAGGGAAGGTTTCTCTCACCATACCTACCAACCCCATTATCCCTTATCGCTATTCCGTTACCACTATCGACAAAGAGGGCAACGAGTCTGGCAGGACGACCTACACCTATGACCCGGTTACGGCCAGCCCGGCGGCGGAAAACGATTTCTCCAAAGTGCGCGTGCTTCCCAATCCGTTCAAGCAGTTCAGCGGATTCCTGGATCCTGGTGAGTTCAAACGTCTGAGTTTCTCCAACATCCCCGGCAAGTGCACCATCCATATTTACAATCTTGCCCTGGATCTGGTCAAGACCATCGAACACAAGGACGGCCTGGGCGATCAGCCCTGGGGATCGGCGACCGTGGAAGCGGATAATTATATGCTCACCAATTTCTTTCGAAACGTCGCTCCTGGCTTGTATATCTACCACATCGAGTCTCATGTGGAAGGCCATGAAGGAGAAACGGCGGTCGGCAAATTTGTCGTCATAAAGTAACGCTGGAGGAATCGAAAATGAAAATAAAAAAGTCCATACTTCTGGTCGCCGTTCTCCTGATGGCCAGTCTGCCGTTCTATCCGGCATATGGTCAGGATGCCCATTTTGGTACCGACATCGACTATGGCATCCATCCGACCGAGTTTCAACGGAATGGTATGACCGGCTGGCAGTTTTTAAAGATCATGACAGATGCCAGAACGGCCGCTCTCGGCGGCATATCAACAGCCATGTCACATGGTGATGCGGCCAGCGTCTTCTCCAATCCGGCCTCGACGGCGGATGTAAAGAACTGGGGTATCTCCATGACGCAAATGAGCTATGTTGCGGATATCAGCTATAACAGCGCTTCGGTGGTAAAAAATATGGGCAAGTGGGGCACTGTCGGTTTGAATCTGATTTACCTGGACTTTGGCGAAATGGAACGCACCAGCGTAACGTCAGAAGTCAATGCCGACGGTTTTGCCACCGGTGTGATCAACATCGACTACAATGCCGGCACGTTCAGCGGCGGCGATCTGGCGATCGGCCTCAGTTATGCCAGGCAGATTACCGACAAGCTGCAGATCGGCGCCAACCTGCGCTATATTACCGAAACGCTGGATGACCAAAACAGCATCAGCACCGGCAATGTATCCCTGGATATCGGCACCGTTTATTATACCGGCATCAAATCGTTGCGCCTGGCCATGGTCGGCCGCAATATCGGCCCTGATGCCCGCTTTACCGAATTCGAAGAACAGGTGCAGATACCACCTATGGATGTACGCATGCCCATGATGTTTGCATTGGGCGCGGCCTTTGATGTGTTTGAAGGCGGTTCCAGCCCCCACTTTTTGACTGTCGCCGGAGAATTCGTCCATCCGAACGACGGCCCGGAACGAGTGAATGTGGGCGCCGAGTATACTTTTAACAATCTGCTCACCTTACGAGGGGGCTATCGCTACAATTACGATGAACTGGGATTCGCGGTTGGTGGCGGCATCAACTATGACACCGGTGCATTCGGCATTAAAGTGAACTATGCCCTTACCAACGCAGGCAGGTTGGATTATCTGCACATGTTTACGATTGGTCTGGCTCTCGACTAGCTGCTCCACCGTTACAGGCCGGTGCTGCCTCGTGTCGGCCTGTAACTCCTCCTCAATACACGTACCCGGCGATCCTGGCTTAATTTGGGTTCTGGCAGTGCTTGCTATACGAACCGGGATCGCCGCTTTTTATCTGGCGGAGGCCAATATTCCGTGTTGCATAAAATTGCTTGGCTAATCAGCCTACTGTTGCTGGATTACGAACTGGTGCTGCCTGGCACGCTATCTCAAAAACCGATTGACCTGCAGTGTGAATTCTGTACCAACCCGATCTCCATCGATCAAGCTCGACCGCGACTGAGCTGGAAATACTCATCTACCGCTTATAACTGGCGACAGAAGGCTTACCAGATCAGGGTTGCCGGCGATGCCCGTTGCCGGCATCGCATTTATTGGGACAGCGGCCGTGTCCCCTCTGACCAATCCCACCTTGTGGAATACCAGGGTATACCCCTCACCTCGGCTCGACGTTACTGGTGGCAAGTCCGTGTCTGGAATCAGGACGATGAATGTTCGTCATGGTCGGATCCCGCTTTTTTCGAGACGGCGCTTCTGCACCCTTCTGACTGGCGGGCGCGCTGGATCACTTTTATCGACTCGGCTCCATTGCCCCTGCGGCAGGCGAGTCGTGATGAGAGGCCGCCGGCCAAGTGGATTGCCAGCAATCTGAGCACCCGCAATTATATTCGTAAATCATTTTTCATACCGGCCGGACATCGGCTGACCTCCGCCCTGTTATACATTCAGGCGGATAATACCTTCGATCTGTTCATCAACGGCAAATCCGTTTCCATACCCGCCGACTCGGCGTTTACGCCGGTAAACCGGTTGCTGCAGAATGGGGAAAACGTGATAGCCATCCTGCATTATCAAACTGATCATCCTGCCTGGTTTATGTCCGCTCTGCGCGCCCGACTCGACATCGAATTTGCCAATGCGCCGACCGTGTCCGTTGCGACCGATTCGTCCTGGAAGATCGTCTATTTTGATTTCGGTGAAAATCACCCCCAAAAATTTTCTGCAAACGACTGGGCCAATATCTCGTTTAAGGAAACGGCCGCCTGGCGGGCGCCGGGCATTTGCCAGGATATTCATCCCCGCTGGACTCGCCGCTCTCACTATTTTCGAAAAATTTTTCACCTGCAAGAGAAGCCGATCAGCGCCCGGATGTATATCAGCAGTCGAGGTGTTTATGAGCCGTACCTCAATGGTAAAAAAATCAGCAACGAATGGTTGGCTCCCGGCGTCTCCGGGAAGGTTCAACCGTACCGATCCTATGACGTCCTGCACAGGTTGAAAAAAGGTAATAACGGTGTGGGTGTTCTGGTCGGTGGCGGCTGGTGGAATGGCGAGGGCCATAGTTTTTTGTATAGCAAAAAGCCGCAGGTGCTGGTGCAGCTTTTCGTGCGTTTCAAGAATGGACAAGAGTCCTGGATCGTGTCCGATTCCACCTGGCAGGCGCACCCCTCGCCCGTTCTTGAAGATGCATTAATGAACGGTGAGCGTTATGACGCGCGACAGGAAATTCCAGACTGGTGTCTGCCGGTCACTGATGCACGGTCGTGGAGCCCGGTACACGTCGTCAACGCCAAGGATTCTTCCTCGACGGCGTTGTTGCCGAGCAATCTTGATCACCTCAACCATGACAAGCCTCTGGTCAGTCAAGCCATGCCGCCGGTCACGATCAGCGAAGAACGGTCGGCGGTAGAGGTCAGTGAACCGGTGCCAGGCAAGTACATTTTCGATTTCGGCCAAAACGCCTCCGGGCGCTGCCGACTCAAAGTGTCCGGCGCTTCACCGGGTACTCCGATCACCATCCGCTACGGCGAAAAACTGAATGCAGACGGCACACTCAATATCGATGTGTATCGGGATGTCTGGTTCCGGGGTGATAATGATCGGATCTCACCCTTTAACACAAAAAATATCGATCATTATATCTGCCGGGGTGGCGGCCTGGAATACTGGCAGCCCCGGTTTACATACACCGGATTTCGTTATGCCGAGCTCTCCGGATATCCCGGCAAGCCGCCGGCCGATGCCCTGGTGCATATGGTGTTTCATAATGATTTGGCTCGGAGCGCTGATTTTTCCTGCAGTAATCCTCTCTTGAACACTCTCTGGCAAAACACCAATTGGACGCTGCGCAGCAATATGCACTATATTCCCACGGATTGTCCGACACGGGAAAAACATCCCTGGAACGGCGATATGCAGGTTTTTGCGCCGACCGCGTGCTGGCAAATGGATATGTCAAGGTTTCTTGCAACCTGGACGGCCGGTGGTCCGAAACTCGGTTTGGGGGCGGTCGGTTGGGAAGATGAAGAACTGATCGTGCCGCTCACCTTATATCACTTTTATGGCGACCGGCGAATCCTGGAAAAAAAATATCCGGACATGGTTCAGATCGTCGAGCGACGCATTAAGGAGGGTGGCGACTCGCTCTTTACCGGTGCCAGCCGATACTGGTGTTGGAGCGATCATATTTCTCTCGAACAGACTCCTCGCGATTTTTTCAGCGCCCTGTTTTATTATCATTCCGTTTCACTGCTGGCAAGAGTAGCTGATGTTCTTGGCTATGAAACGGATTGCGCCCATTACTCCGCCATGCTTACGCCCATCGCGCAGGCAATACACGACCGATACTATCATGCCGACAGCCATACCTACTCCATCGGCAACCAGGGCGCCCTGGTACTGCCGCTGGCGTTTGGAATCACTCCGCCCCAGGCAAAAGAACCGGTAGTCCGATCCTTGCTGAAAGATATTTTCAGCCATCAAGACCATCTCACGACAGGATTCGTTACTACAGCGGAACTATTGCCCGTCCTTTCGGAAAACGGCGCGATCGAAACCGCCTTCAGGTTGGCCACACGCACCGATTTCCCGTCCTGGGGTTATCTGGTCGGGAAAGGGGCTACCACGATCTGGGAAAGCTGGCATGAAGAGGGCAGCGCCAACCATTTTGCCCTGGGCAGCATCTGTCGCTGGTTCATGGAATATCTGGCCGGCATTCGTCCGTATCCGGATCAGCCAGGATTCAAACATATTATCTTCAAGCCGGTTATTCCAGCGACGCTGCAAAACGTCCGGGCGGTGTATCGCTCCCCATATGGTCCTATTGTCAGTTCCTGGCAAAAAAGCAGTGAAACACTGACATGGAATGTGACGATCCCGGCGAACACGACCGCGACCATTTGTTTTCCAGTCAAGAATCTTCAACATGTGAGCAGAAAGGGTCGTGCCTGGCCTGCTGAGCCAGGCCGCATTGCCGACGAGACGCCGGCTCGGGCGACGGTGCAGACCGGTTCCGGTGAATACACGTTTACCATGCCCATCAAACACATACTATAACCCAAGGAGGTCGAATATGAACAATTACGTACGTTGTGCCGCGCTGTTTGCTGTTGCCCTGGTCCTGGCCTGTGCGGGATCTTCGGGTAAATTCACCGAACCTACCTCGGAAGAGTCGATGATCCTGATAGGGCGCATTGTCTTTGAGGGGCAAAAAGATCAGGATTTTATCGATATCATTAAAAAAGGAACGCAAATCGGCATCCTGGGCAAAACGAGCGACGGCAAGCAATTGCACTTTTATGCGTACACCGATGATCAGGGGTATTTTTGCATTACGGATGTGCCCAAGGGATTGTACGCCATTCAGGGAGTTACCGGTTACTTGTCACGGGTGGGTACGCATACGTTGTTCAATCCTCTGGACAAGGAGGGCAGTTACTATCGCTTTAACAGAGGGGAATACTATACCTTCGGCGGCAACAATTTTGCCGTCAAGCCAAGAGGCCGGGTGATTAATTTCGAGCATCAGATTTTTCAGATTCGATATCAGATGAATAATCTAACCCCGCTCAATCATCATGTGTCGCGAACCCTGAACCAGTACAAGCTCCTGGACGAATCGCTGTTGAACGACGGTCCGGTGGAGGATTATTTTATCGCCAAATATCCCGGCTCGTTGTGGAAAACTGAGCTGGAAAAAGCAAAAATCAAATAGTGCTTCGATCCGGTTGGACGACCATCGTACATCAAGTTGGAGGAGTAGAGGTCATGGATACGTTACCGCGACGAGATTTTTTGAAAATGTCCGCACCCGCCCTTTCCGCTTTTATGATTGTGCCGCGCCATGTATTGGGCGGGAAAGGCTATACGGCGCCCAGCGACAAGCTGAATATTGCCGGTGTGGGTGTTGGCGGTAAAGGATTTGGCGATTTGAGGAGTGTGGAACAAGAAAACATCATCGCCTTGTGTGATGTGGACCGTACCTATGCCGCCAGGGCCTTTCATCATTTTCCCAACGCCAAAAAGTACAGTGATTACCGCCAGATGTTGAGTGAAGTCAAAGATATCGATGCGGTTATGATCGCCACGCCGGATCACACCCATGCGGTCATCGCCATGGCAGCCATCAAAGGCGGCAAGCACGTCTTTTGCCAAAAGCCGCTGACGCATGACCTGTATGAAATTCCTGTCCTGATGCAAGCCGCGCGCTCCAGCGGTGTGGTCACGCAGATGGGTATCCAGGGGCACTGTATGGAAGGATCGTACCTGCTCAGAGAATGGATAGGCAATGGCGCCATTGGCGAAGTGACGAAAGTAGAGGTGTGGTGCAGCATCACCCATTATCCGCCCGGTCATGCTTATTACAGCACACCCTGTGACCATCGCCCCCATGTGACGCCGCCTCCGCCAGGGGATCTGGACTGGGATGTCTGGCTGGGTCCGGCCAGGTATCGTCCTTATTCACCGTGCTATCATCCGGTGGTATGGCGAAACTGGTGGGACTTTGGCAGCAGCATGATGGCCGATCGCGGTTGTCATACCTTTGATCCGGTTGTAAGCGCCCTCAACCTGGAAAAGCCGGTGAGCGTTGAGGCCATCTGTACGGATTACAACGAGGAAACCTATCCCGTGGCTGCCATCGTCAACTACCGTTTCGATAAACGGCCAGGGTTTCCGGAATTGGAGCTGACATGGTATGAAGGATTGCGTCCGCCGCGGCCGAAAGAGCTGGAAGACAACAGGGTATTAGGAGAGTCCGAGGGCGGCGCCCTCTTTACCGGGAGCAAAGGGAAGCTGATGTGCGGCATTTATGGTGAAAGTCCGCGCTTGCTGCCGGAAAGTCGAATGGCGGCTTTCAAACTTCCTCCTAAAACGCTGCCGCGTTCGCCCGGCATCTATAAGGAATTCATTTCCGCATGCAAAAACCAACACACCACAACAGCCGGTTTCGACTATTCGGGCATGTTGACCAAGATCTGTTTTCTGGGCAATGTGGCAAAACGGTTTAGCGGCACGGTAATGCACTGGGATGATGCGAACTATCGCTTTACCACGCCCGAAGAGGCGAATACATATCTGCAATCTCCGTACCGGGAAGGATGGAGCTTATAAAAGCAACGCTTGGAGGATGCATGCGAACAAGATTTCTGGTTCTAGTACTGACCCTATGCGGGCTGGCCTGCGTTCAGCAATCGCCCAGGATCAACACCGAGTACCAGATCGGTGTGTATTACTTTGGCAATTACCATGTCGACCCTCGCAACGAAGCACAACACGGCAAAGGCTGGACCGAGTGGGAGATCGTCAAACGCGCCGAACCGCGTTTCCCCGGCCATCAGCAACCGAAAGTGCCGTTGTGGGGCTATGAGGATGAAGCCGATCCCAAGGTCATGGAGAAAAAAATAGCTGCCGCCGCGGATCACGGCATCACCCATTTTATTTTCGACTGGTACTATTACGATGACGGTCCTTTTTTGGAACGTTCACATGATATCGGCTTTATGCAGGCCCGCAACAATAACAGAATAAAGTTCGCCCTCATGTGGGCCAACTGCGACTGGGTCGATATCCATCCCTATAAACTGCATACCGAACCGCCGCTGCAATATCAAGGCCCGGTGACTCGGGCCACGTTTGACCATATTGTAGACCTGGTGATTAGCCGCTATTTCAAACATCCGTCGTACTGGACGATCGATGGCGCGCCCTACTTTTCCATGTACGACATCAGCGCCTTCATCAAAGGCCTGGGCGGTGTGGAGCAGGCGGCAGAGGCGTTCCGTTATTTCCGGGAAAAGACCAAGGCGGCCGGTTTTCCGGATTTGAATCTGAACGGCGTGTTCTGGGGCAACATCACTTTGCCGGACGGCAGGGCAGTACCTGATCGTGCTGCCCTGGCCAGGCAGTTGGGCTTTGACAGCATCACCTCCTATGTCTGGATTCATCATGTACCGCTAAAGGACTTTCCCGAAACCGATTATCGCTGGGTCATGCAAGAGTCGATCCAATACTGGCATGCGGCGGCAGCGGAATTTACCGTGCCGTTTCACCCCAATGTCAGCATGGGCTGGGATTCCAGTCCGCGGACCGTACAGTCGGATAAATTCATGGTCGCTCGTTATCCGTTTACCCCGGTGTTGAAAGGCAACACGCCACAGGCTTTTCAGGAGGCGCTGGTTGAAGTAAAAAAATACCTGGATAACAGCAAAACAAAGAGCAAAATTTTTAATATCAATTCCTGGAATGAATGGACAGAGGGAAGTTATCTGGAGCCGGATACCATCAACAAAATGGCATATCTCGAAGCGATACGAAATGTGTTCGGTCGCTCCAGCAAGTGAACTGATAAGAAAACCCCCGCCTGGTCTCTTTGTGACTTGATCTGCAAAGGCCATTCTCAGCCATCAGGCCGAGACCCTCAAATTGGATTGGCCTGCTCAGGGCGCGCCGGCCAATCAGGAACTCTTGGCAGCGCAGAGATAACATTTTTAAATTTCCAGCGATGCAGGGTTGCTTCACAGCATGCGGTTAACGCGGCGGCCCCGCGAAATCTGCGGCGTGCAACATAACGAGGACAAGCCATGACGCTGAACATCAAAAAGGTTCTGAACTATGCTCTGCTTTTGGGTGTGGCAGCCACATCCTGTCAGGAGACGGTGATCACAGATCCCACCCGGGCGGCGAAATATCAATTGTGCGACGACGGCATCTCCTTTGCCGTCACCTGTGGCAACCATCCGGTGGTGCGTATGGACCACGGCAGCCAAGTGCAGATCCTACCAGCCGACACGATCTTTAACCGCGCGGTCAAGCGGGGCCACACAATCCTGGTCACGGGGGATAAACCCCGTTTTGCGCTGATGACCACTTTTCCCGAACCCAGACTGGATCCGGATTTGGTTAAACTGGGAGATGCCAGGATTCGTTTACGCGTGGGGAATGTGATCTGCTGGCTGGATGATTTTGCCAGGATCGAAACCAGGTTTCATCCGTCAAATACCGCCTATTCTCTGAGCCATCCTTCGATACCCGATGTGGCCGTATCTCTGCAGGTTGCCCAGATGGACGATTGGGGTGCCGTGGCTAAATTGCATATGACCAGCTTGTCAAAAAAGGAGCTGGAGATGCAGGTGGATTTCGTATTCGGCGGCATCAGTAAAAAGCCCCGCACCTTCAGTGCCGCCTATTTTCAGCCGGATTCCCTGGATGGTATCGGCAATCACCTCGATGTGAACAGTGAATTCGGCAGGATTTCGGATGATCAATGGCCGGAGGTGGTTATGACCGCTACGCGGCCAAAACGGCCGGCGATGGCTGAGCAAGGCAGAATCATCCATACTCATCACGCACATCTCGCAGCGGACGCGCCTTTGTTACTTTATTTTTGCGCCGGCCGTTCTGCAGATGCGGCTGCCCTGGAGAAGAAAATGGCGGCCGTTGACCCGGAAAAGGCTATCAGCGAGGCGCAGGCCTATTATGCCGCCCTGTTGCGTTCATACCGGATTTCGACGCCGGATATTTTCTTCGATGCCGGTTTCCGCACGGCGGTGCTGAATTTGGATAACGTGTATGCCGAAAAGGCCTGGCTGGAGGGAGTACACTGGTGGTCGGCCTACTGGACGAACAATTACCAGATTTCTGCGGCTATTTCGCTCGGCCAGCTGGAGCGTGCGCGGACCGCCCTGTTGTTCTATAATCACGAAACCATTGGACCAGCCCCCTGCATGCTGGCTTCCGGCGTTCCCACTCCTGGTATAAAGTCCGGCGCAGCTGGTTTGCCCTATTACATCTATGAATTGTGCCAGTACTATGAACAGTCCGGAGACGAGACTCTGGTGAGAACGGTTTGGCAACCTTTGCTCAAATCCGTTCGGCAGCTCTGGCAGGTCCGCGATACCGATGGAAATGGTCTGTTGAACTGGAAACTGGGCAGCAACGAAACGCTCTATCAGGCTGACCATCTCGGGTTTCCTGGCGATGCGGCCTCGCCAAGCCTTCTCATGGCTGGTATGCTGGAAAAACTGGCGTATCTGGCTGAGCGAACGGGCCAGATCCAGGATGTGCCTTGGATTCGAGCTTTAGAAACAAAGGTCTACAGCAGCCTGGATTCGTTGTGGAATAGCAAAGCCGGCGCCTTTTACAGTCACATCGATCTGCAAAAGATCAGGCACATGAGCCACTATTATACGGATCTGGTCTTTCCCACGCTGTACACCTCTCTTGCCGATCAGTATGGCTGGCAAAGCCTGGAGTACCTTAAACGAACCCTCTGGCTTACGGCCCTGCTGCAGAATCCTGCCAGGTCGTTGACGCTTATGCGGGTCGGCGATCTTAAGCCGACCATTTTCGGCAGCGACAATGTCATGCCGGTACAGATGGCGGAAGCCGCCAGAGCCTTTTTCAAAATGGGCGACTATGAGAGCGGTTATGGCTTGCTGGTGGCGGTGGCGCTGGCGGGTACCATCTATACCGAAGCGCCCGGCAATTTCCCGGAACGGATGAACGATCTGGGCAAGGGGGAAGCCAATTATCTGTTCGGAAATCCTATCGGGTCGTTCATACATTCTGTGGTAAGCGGACTGTATGGCTTGAATATCAGTGACGGCGGCCAAACGCTGGTATGGACACCCGCTTTTCCCAGGGCCTGGGATCACACCGAATTCACCATCCCGGCTGCCAGGATTCGTTATGAACGAAAACAGTCGGCTGCTCACACCGTGCTTCAATATTCGCTCGAGCAGGATACAGCAAGAGCTCTGATGTTTTCCACCCATGTCCCTGTCGGTCAAGTGACGCAGGTGTTGGTGGATGGCAAACCGTTTCCCTATCAACTGGAACCGGCATGGCAGAGTTCCAAGCTTTCGCTGTCTTTGGCTTCCAAGAGAGCCTATGATATCCAGCTTTCCTACACGCCGCTTCCAGTTGAGGTCGCCGGTCCGGCGGTTGTGGAAGAGGAGCGATCGGTACAATGGTCATGCACACGGTCCATAGAAAAAATCAGCGACCCGCAAGAGGCTCTGCAGAACGTCTTCATCAACGATCGCACCGTGCAAGGCACAGCGGCGAAAGGGCAGGCGATTCAGCAACTTTTTGTTCACCTCAAAGATCCGGCCGTGATCGTGCCGCTCTCTGTTTCGATTCGACCTCATTTTGCCGTGTATGCCGACACCGCCCGATACTCTGCTAAGGACAAATCGGTTCGCCTGACCGCCCGGGCATGGCTGCCCGGCGGCAAAGGTCCTAATCGACTCATGGCCGATCTGGGCGGGCAAGCCGCCCTTGCCGGCCTTATGGATGATCCTGATTCTACCGGGCCGGTGAAATGTGAGTTCGTATGGGCCGACAGGGAAATACCGGCCGAAGGCACCTACAAAATACGCTTCCATGTTGCCAATGACGAAGCCGGGTATGAATCGACGTGCCCGGTCGTTTTGCGGGGCAGTGATCCGGCCACGGATCTACGAATGTGCCAGGTGCGAGACAGCAGGACACGTTCGCTTGATATAAAAGCATCGTACAATTCTATAACCATGTTCATGACCTCGGCATGGCGACGATGGGAGGCGGAGATAATCCGCTCTTCCTTCCTGGACAGTACGGGTGTACTGTCGACGCCTATCGGTTCATTCACCGTGCCCCTGACCGGCCCCTGTCTGGCCGTTATCCAGTTGGGCATGTCGGATCCGTTTACACGCCTGACTCTGCCGGTAAAATATCCCCGCCGTTTGGATGTGCCGGTACACAAAAAGATATCCATGCTTTCCCTGCTTTATGCCACGGAGGTGGAAAGCAGGTTGACCGGCTCCCGAGTCGGCCGTTTGACTTTACACTATGAAAACGATAACAGCGAAGAGGTCCCGCTGTGTGTGAACAGAAACATACAGACCATGTACAGCCATTTTGCCGCTGATACCTATCCGGTCAGGGTCACCGTCACCCGCGATGCGCGAACCGATTTTATCACTATTTACAGAATCAGTTGCGATGCGGGAGAGGTGCTCGAGTCGTTTGCGATCGAGATGGATGCGGCGGATGCCCAGTTCGGGCTCATGGCGGCCAATGTCATGTTCTAGTTCCGTTGCCTAGCGGAGGTGCATCATCAGGGCCACGGTCTCACAAAAGACGACCGGCGCCTGATAAGAAAGGGAGACCTATGCGAAGACTCATCGAGTGTTGGGGATTGGTCATGTTACTCCTGATGACGCAATGTCAACAGGTGCCCGGTCCGCGCAAGAATTCAAGAGTCGGACCTGTGGTAGGGGCCATACGCTGGGATGCCTGGTATGGGAATCGGGGCAATGCCGGCACCGCAGTGCACCAGGCCCTCGGGCCGAAAGAGTGGCATCACCGTCTGCCCTTTTTTGCCAGGATATTGACTGACAGCACAGTGGAGATGATCGGCGATTCGCAGGCCGTGGTCGATCAGGAAATCCTCTATGCCAGTGCCAGCGGACTGGATTATTGGGCGTTTGTCTACACTGGAGCACAGAGTGAATTAAACTATGCCTTGGAGCGATACCGACACAGCTCCCACAAAAACAAACTCAACTTTACGCTTATATTGCTCGGCGGCAGTGTGGGCCATGGCGGGCTGGCTGCCTGGCCACAAAAGATGCATGATTATATTGCCTATTTTAAAGACGGCAATTTTCAGACCGTGTTGAACGGCCGGCCGTTGCTGTTCATGTTCCACGCTCAACCTATGGTGGGAAAACAGAGCTTTGCTTCCTGGCAGGAAGGCAAACGGGCTTTTACGCAATTGCGTGAAGCGGCCATGCAGGCCGGCCATAAAAATCCGTAT
Source organism: uncultured Cytophagia bacterium (assembly GCA_964541895.1). GTDB lineage: Bacteria > Zhuqueibacterota > Zhuqueibacteria > Residuimicrobiales > Residuimicrobiaceae > CAZISM01. The sequence goes on along the minus strand of CAZISM010000028.1, from coordinate 34,890 downwards.
CTGGTCGCCATGGAGTGGTCACATAAATTCGGACGACAACTCATCGACAGCCTGGGTTTTGATGCCATCGGTGCCTATGCGGCCAGCGCCAATGACACCGCCGCCACTTACTTGAAATTAGCCGAACACACCGAACAGTGGTGGGATCGGATGCGGGAGACCGGCGCCAAAGTTGTGCCCCTGGTAACGGCGGGCTGGGACCGCAGACCGCGTGTGATTCATCCCATGCCATGGGAGACGTGGCAAAAGCCGGGAGAGGGGTATCTGCTCTATTATGAAACACCAACACCAGAGGAATTGGCAACACATCTGCAGCATGCCGTTCGGTGGAGCGCCAACCACCCACAAGCAGCGGAAGCTCAGGCTGTGATTATTTATGCCTGGAATGAAAATGACGAGGGCGGCTGGATCGTGCCGACGCTTTCGGAAAAAACAGGGAAATTGGACGCCATCAGACACATTCTAAAGCCATAGGATCAGGCAACCATGCGGCGAATGATATGTATCGTGTTTTTGCTGTTCAGCCTGTACGGCTGCAGCAGGAGGCCTGCCACGGGAATACACCTCCCTTCGTTCTTCGGCGACCATATGGTTTTACAGCAAGAGAAACCCATAGCGATATGGGGACAGGCCCATCCAGGCGGAGAAGTAACCGTTACTCTGCAGGAGCAGAGCCGGAGTGCGCACGTTGATAAGCTTGGCCAATGGAACGTGACCTTGCCCCCCCGGTCGGCCGGCGGGCCGTATGAATTGCGGATCGCGGGCAAAGACACGGTGATTATTCGCGATGTCCTGATCGGCGAGGTGTGGCTCTGTTCCGGGCAATCCAATATGGAAATGGCTGTGCAGAGTTCTGCTCACGCCAGGGAAGAGATGGCTGGTGCAGGAAACCCGCACATTCGGCTTTATATGGTTCCGAAAAGGGCGGCCGGTAACCCTTTGCAGGACATTGATGCCGAATGGCAGATATGTGACTCTGTCTCTGCAGGCAATTTTTCCGCTGCCGGTTATTTTTTCGGACGGGAGTTGCACGCTGTGCTGCAATGTCCGATCGGCTTGATCAAAAGTGCTTATGGGGCAACGCCGGCGGAATCATGGATGCCGTCCTCGGCTCTGCAGCAGGATGCCGAACTGCAGCCGCTTCTTGATTTCTGGCAAGAGCTGGCCAAAGATGTGCCGGATTATGAAGCCGGGTTCGAAGCGTATTATGAGCGCTATATGCAGGTATGGCAGGAACAGGTGGCCAATTGGCGTCTGGAGGACCAGCAAGCCCGTTCGCAAGGCAAACCCATGCCTCCGTTTCCGGATCCCATCATGCTCGGACAAAAGAACACACCGGGAGTTCTTTATAACGCCATGATTGCTCCTTTGATTCCATACGCCATTCGCGGTGTGGTCTGGTACCAGGGAGAGTCCAATGCCGGACGAGCGGTGCAGTACCGCAGACTTTTTCCGGCCCTGATCCACTCATGGCGGCGGGCATGGCAGCAGCGGGATTTGCCGTTTCTATTTGTGCAGTTGGCCGGCTGGCAAGCTTTGCAGAAAGCACCGGTGGAGAAAAGCGTTTGGGCGGAATTGCGGGAAGCACAAACCATGACCTTGCAATCGACAAAACATACGGGAATGGCCGTTGCGGCCGATATTGGTGAAGTGGATGACGTCCATCCCAAAAACAAACAGGATGTCGGCAAACGACTGGCCCTCTGGGCTCTGGCTGACGTGTATGGCAGGCCGGTCGCCAAGTCAGGGCCGCTATATAAATCAGTACAATTTAAAAACAATAGTGCTATATTATCCTTTGAGTATGCGGCGGATGGTCTGTTAAGCAAAAACAGCGAACCATTAAAAGGATTTGCCATAGCCGGTTCTGATTCGCAATTTGTCTGGGCGCAGGCCAGGATCGATGGCGACAGAGTCACGGTTTGGTCCGAACAGGTTAACAATCCGTTGAGCGTGCGCTATGGCTGGGCTACCCATCCCGTCGGCAATCTGTATAATAAAGCCCTGCTACCGGCTTCGCCTTTTCGCACCGATCGCTGGCCCGAAATTACCCGTCATAACAGAACGCCATAAGTTTTACCAGGAGGAGCAATGCGTTTTTTCCGATGGCTGATTCCAATCGTGCCGCTTTTGATGTTTTGCCAGGGCCAGGAAGCGCCAATGGTGTATCGTCCAATCCGCCTCACGTGTGAATACCAGATCAATCCCATTGTCATCGAAAAGCCCGCACCGCGCCTAAGCTGGCAAATCGCCTGCAGCAAACGCAGCTGGTACCAGCATAGTTACCGAATCCTTGTAGCGTCGGCAGAAAGCAAATTGGCTAGCCATCTGGGTGACCTGTGGGATTCAGGTGTGACTATGGGTGACAACATCAATGTTCCCTATGACGGCTTTCCGTTGTCCAGTTATGCAGATGTATGGTGGAAGGTCAAAGTATGGAGTCCGGATGGCAAAGAGTCGGAGTGGAGCGAGCCGGCCTTTTGGAAAATGGGCTGCCTCGACAAGAATGGCTGGGAAGGTAAATGGATCGCCTCTGATCTGCAACTGCAGCCGCTGCAGCAAGAGCTTAAAGCAAGGCCTGATTTTGCTCCGGATAACAGCGATGGCGGTGAATGGGCGCGGGCCAAAGTGCTGCGATCACGCGGAAAAGATATCGAGACGGCGCCGGCTGTTTACATGCGCAAAAAATTCACTGCGGCGCAGCGGGTACGTCAGGCTACCGCGTATGTATGCGGCTTGGGATTGCATGAGCTTTACCTGAACGGCGAACGGGTCGGCGATGCGTTTATGAATCCGGCGCAGACCGATTATCAAAAACGGGTGTTTTACAATGTCTATGACGTGACCCGATATTGCAAAAAAGGCGACAACGCGCTGGGAGTGATCCTCGGCAACGGCTGGTACAACCTTATAACGCCGCATGCGCTGCGATTTGATGAAGCGGATTATATCGAACCACCACGGTTATTATTCCAGCTTCGTCTGACCTACGAGGATGGCACACAGCAGGTCATCGTCAGTGATGAATCCTGGAAGTATACAACAGACGGACCGATCACGTTTAATTGCCTGCTGGCCGGCGAAACCTATGACAGCCGCAAGGAGCTTTCAGGGTGGGACCGTACGAAATTCGATGACCGTCTCTGGAAACATGGCCTGCCGGTCCAAGCGCCACAAGGTAAATTGACAGCTCAGCAGCTGCATCCGGTTCGCGTGCTGAAACAGGTGCCGGCGCAAAAGGTGGAAAAAACAGAACAGGGCTATCGCGTCGATTTGGGTCAGGATTTATGCGGATGGGCCAGGTTTGAACTGCACGGCAAAAAAGGCCAGCGAGTGACCGTGAACTACCTGGGCGCTGACAGCCACACCCTGGGTCGTTACCAGACCTGCGTTTTCATATTGAACGGTGGAAAACAATATTTTACCTCCCGCTTTCACTATGCCGGCTTCCGCTATATCGACATTTCCGGCCTGGAGTATATGCCCAAGCCTTCGCAGATAACCGGTCAGTTGGTCAACAGCGATCTGCCGGTGGCTGGTTCGTTTTCCTGTTCCAACGAAAAACTCACCCGTCTGCAACAGATCCTGGTTACTACGGTGCGTAACTATATCATTCATATTCCCAACGATCCGGTTCGGGAAAAAGCAGGCTGGACACAGGATGTAGAAAGCGGCTTCGACGTCAATGCCTATAATTTCGATTCGGCCTTGATGTATCAGAAATGGCAGCGGGATTTTCTCGACATTATGTTTGACAACGGCTATGTGCCGCCCGTGGCGCCCGGCAGGTTCCGAGGGTATCACATCAACGGACCCTGGTGGGGCGGTATGGTCATGTACACGCCGTTCAAGCTGTATATGTATTATCAGGATGACGAGATCGTCGATGAAAGTTACGCCGCTTTGAAAAAATACATGGACTATTTGCATTCCATTTCGAAAAACCATATCATTGAATGGGGTCTGGGCGAATGGCTGGAGCCGTTCTCAAAGAATGACAAATACACCCGAAGAACACCCGTTGCTCTGACTTCCACGTGTGCGTACTATTACTATGCCAACCTGATGAGCCAATTCGCCCGCCTGAAGTATTTCTGGAAGGAAGAAAAGCAATATAAAGATCTGGCTGCCGCCATTAAATTATCCTTTAACCGCCATTTTTACAATACAAAAACGGCGCAGTATGCGACGGGATCGCAGGGGAGCCAATTAATGGCACTGTATTGCGGTCTGGTGCCGGATGCTGAACGAGCGCGGGTGATCGCCTCGCTCAAGGAACAGATCGTTCGCGACCAGCTGCATCTGTCTACCGGTTTTGTGGCTACCCCTGTTTTGTTGACGGCATTGAGTGATCTGGGTTTGGGTGATTTGGCTTATACCATTGCCACGCAGGAAACCTATCCCAGCTGGTTCGATATGGTGTTTAATCAGGGCAACACGGTGTTGAAAGAGGATTGGGATGGCGGCAAAGTGCAGATGCCCTCTCTGGCCGGGCCCATCGGCTATTGGTTCTTTCACTCCCTCGCCGGCATCCGCCTCGATGAGAGTATGCCGGCGTTTAAACGCATCATCATCAACCCTGATCTGGTCGGTGATCTCACCTGGGTTTCGGCCAAATACAACTCTATTCGCGGGGAAATCGTATCCAGCTGGAGTCGTACGGATTCGACCTATGCCTTAAAAGTACAGATCCCGCCCAACACCAATGCCATCGTGTATCTGCCGGCCGATCGGTTGCAGCAGATACAGGAAGGTGGACATATGCTGCAGCCCAACGATGACATTAAAGTGATGGAAGTCAAAGCGGGTGTCATATTGCTTTATCTCGGTTCCGGAGGATACGATTTCAAGGTGATTCGCAAATAGCGGTCGAGTCCGGCCTGGAAAGGATCCGGCCACGGAATATATGATTTTTTCCGAATTCTATTATTGCACCCCTGCTAAGGAATCGCTCTGCGTCAGGTTGAAAAAATTAAAAAGGAGATCTGGTATGTATCAAAAATTGGCTGGAGCTGGGGATCTTTTGTTGGTTTCGGCGCTCATCACCCTGATTTTCATCTCCGCTTGTTCGACCCCCAAAAAAGAACCATCGCCCTATACCGTGGCCTGCTATTATTTTCCCAACTATCATCCCAGTGACGGCCGCAATGCCAAACATCACGGCGCGGGGTGGTCGGAATGGGAACTGGTCAAAAAAGCTACACCCCGCTTTCCCGGCCACGATCAACCCAAAGTGCCGTTGTGGGGCTATGAGGATGAGTCTGATCCTGTGGCCATGGCCAAAAAAATAGATGCTGCCGCCGATCATGGCATAGATGCATTTATTTTCGACTGGTATTACTATGACGACGGCCTGTTTTTGGAAAGAGGCCTGGAACAGGGATTTTTAAAAGCGAAAAACAACAACCGTATGAAATTTTCTCTGATGTGGGCCAATCACGACTGGATCGACATACACCCCATATCGCCGGAAAAGCGCAAGCAAGGACCGGATCTGTTATATCCGGGAAAAATCACCCAGGAGACCTGGGAAAAGATGACCGACTATGTCATCTCAACCTACTTTAAGCATCCTTCCTACTGGGCGATCAACGGTGCACCCTATTTCTCGGTCTATGACCTGAGTCGTTTTTTCGATATTTTCGGCAGCGCCGAGGGAACGCGCCGGGGCATTGAAGCGTTTCGCAACAAAGTCAAGGCCGCCGGATTCAGCGATCTCCATCTCAACGCCGTGGTCTGGGGCAGAGCCGTGTTACCTTCGGAAGGTGTGGTGGAACATATCGGCGAACTGTTGAAGAATTTGGGCTTTTCTTCAACCACTTCCTATGTGTGGATTCACCATGTCGAGTTGCCTGATTTTCCGCAGACCGATTACCCCGTGGTTCAGCAAAAGTATTTCGAGCATGCCCAAAATGCCATCAACGAATATGGTTTGCCCTACTATCCCAATGTAACAATGGGATGGGATGCCAGCCCGCGCACAACGCCCGGTCCTTATGAAAATATCGGCTATCCCTTCATGGGCACGATCCGCGGCAATTCGCCGGCTGCCTTCAAAGGCGCGCTGCAGCAGATGAAAGCGTTTCTGGATGAAAATCCCTCTTGTGAAAAAACATTCAACATCAATGCCTGGAACGAATGGACCGAAAGCAGTTATCTGGAGCCGGATAGCATAAACAAGTATGGCTATCTGGAAGCCATTAAAGAGGTGTTTGGCGGCAGGTGATCGGCCGTGGATAATGAATATATTTACTAGGCCCATCCACAGGAAGGATTAAATCTATGAACGTTAAGCGACGTACGTTTCTTAAATTGGCATCGACTACAACGGCCGGATTGCCATTTGTTACTATGGCCTTGAGCGGGGGCTGCAAGCCCGCCGGCCAGGGCACAACGGTGCAGGATCTTTACGCTCTGTTTAAAGACCCTAAAAATATTCATCGACCTTTTGTGCGCTGGTGGTGGAACGGCAATCGTCTTTCTCATGATGAAATTCTTCGCGAACTGGATCTGCTCAAACAAGCAGGCATCGGCGGTGTCGAAATCAATCCTATCAAATTTCCGGAAACGGCAGATCCCATCGGCATCAAAGAGTGCGATTGGCTCAGCGATGAATGGCTCGGTTACCTGCAGACGGCATTAAAAGGTGCAAAGGAGAGAGACATCGTTTGTGATATCATTGTCGGATCCGGTTGGCCGTACGGCGGTGATTTTCTCTCAAAGGACGAACAGACGCAGATGGTGACCATCGGCACCCGCAACATCAAAGGGCCGGCGGTTCTGCACATTCCCCGTCAGGAACTGCTGGATGCGGTCAATCCGGACATTCACTCCCCGAATGAGAAAAAGTACAAAGAGCTGTTCATGCTGCGGCTCGCGCCGGCCGCCATGGATATGTTTGTACCTGGCATTGATCTCGATGCTGAAATGGGCAAGGAAACCTTGACCATCCCGGTTCCGCCTGGCGATCATGTCCTCTATTTTCTGGTGAAAATGACCGGCTATATGGCGGTCATCCAGGGCGCGCCTGGCGCCAAAGGTCCGGTCCTGAATCATTTCAGCGACCAAGCCGTATCGCTTTTTCTGCAACGAATGTCCGACAAACTGAACCAAAAAATCGGTAAGCCTGGCAGCTATTTTCGGGCCATGTTCACCGACAGCATTGAGCTGGAAGGCGCCAACTGGTGCGAAGATTTTTTACAGCAATTTGAGAAACGACGAGGCTATGCTCTGACCGCTTATCTGCCCTATGTGTTGTTCAAAGTGGGCGAAATGGGCAATGCCGTAAAAGAGGCCTATGGCAGTACATTTTCCGAGTCGGCCAAAAACGACATTCAGCGCGTGCGCTACGATTATTATATTACACATATCGAACTGTTTAAAGAACGGTTCAGTGACACGTTTCATGCCTGGTGCCGGCAACAGGGTGTGCAAGCGCGCGTCCAGGCGTATGGTATGGAATATCATCCCATGGAAGCGAGCATGGATGTGGATATTCCTGAATGCGAAACCTGGTTGGGTGCCAGTGTAGGCGGTGACATGCCCGATTACCAGTACGGCAAAGGCCGCGCCTATTCCATGTCCAACAAATACGTCTCTTCCGGTGCCAGGCTGGTCGGAAAGAAAATTGTCAGCTGCGAAGAGATCACCAATACCAGTATGGTGTTCAATGCCACACTGGAAACCATCAAGATAGGCGGCGATCAGAGCAATCTCTCGGGCGTGACCCATTCCATACTGCACGGTTTTAATTACGGTCCGGCAGAAGCGCCGTTTCCAGGCTGGATACGCTACGGCACATTCATCAACGAACGCAATCCGTGGTGGCCCTATTTCCGGCTGTGGACGGATTACAAGGCGAGATTATCGGCCGTCTTTCAAAATGCCGAATTAATGTCCAATATCGCCATCATGCATCCCCTGGCCGATATGTGGATGAGATACGGCACGCAGCGCGACCCTTATCCGGCTACGGTGTATCCCTCCTATGTGCACAACGTGTGGGAGGCTATTCACCAGAACGGCAGCGGCTGTGATATTATCAGTGAGAACATTCTCCAGCACGCCGTGTTTGAGAATGGCAGCATCTCTTATGGTACGCGAAGTTACCGTACGCTCCTGCTCATCGAAGTGGAATCCATGGAGCCGGAGACCGCTGAGGCTTTGAAGCGATTTGCCGAGGCAGGCGGACTGGTGATTTTTGTCGGCAAGGAGCCATGCCGTTCCGCCGGCTTTCTCCATCATGAACAAAAAGATAAAGCGGTTGCTGAAACCATCGCTGCCCTTAAGAAGAGTTTCCCGCAGCGCGCTGTTATGCATCCGGCGCCGACCGGCAGCATTCTGGCCTGGTACAAAGCTCTGCAGTCGCGGTATGCGATCAAACCGTATGTTCGCTTTGGCGAACCGGCTGTCATGATCAGCCAGGTTTATTATCGCACCGCAGATATGGATATCTTTTTTATTGCCAATTCCAGCCTGGAAAAGAGTTACCGCCAGAAAATGGAATTTGATGTGAATGGCAAAACACCGTGGCTATGGGACGCAGAGACCGGCCAGCGCCGTATGTACCCGTCTGAGGGAGACGGCAGAATTCTGGACGTAGAGCTTGCACCGGCCGGTTCGCTTCTCATTGTGTTCGCCAGCGACAACAAAGGTGAGTGGCATCGTGGCTTGCCCCTGCCAGGAACCGCTACACCGTTAGCCGGACCCTGGCAGGTTACGTTGCATCATAGCGATGGCTCTTCCAGGGTCATGGAATTGAATGGCCTTGTGGATTTTAACGAAAAGCCCGATTTGAAATCGTTCGCCGGCAAAGCGATTTATCGAGCGACCTTTACGATCGATCAGCCGGATGCGTTTCATCTTTTAGATTTGGGAAAAGTGTGCGATCTTTCGGAAGTCAAACTGAATAACAAACCGTTGGGCCTGCGCTGGTATGGCCGTCATGTGTACGAACTTGCGGGGGCTCTCGTAGCCGGCAGTAACGAGCTGGAGGTGATCGTGACCAAGTGCCTTGGCAATTACTGCAAATCGCTGACAGAGAATAAAACCGCGCAAGTCTGGACCAAACGTCAACCGTGGTATCCTTCCGGCCTGCTGGGTCCGGTCAGATTGCTCTAGACGAATATGTTTTTCGAGGAAATATCTATGAACAGGACTTTGAGGTGTGGCGGATTTATTCTGGTAATGGGCTTTTATTCGGTGTTCACTGCAGAGCCAGGTGCTGTGCCGAGGGCTTGGTTTACACATTGGCCAAATCCTGCTCTCGAAGATCGTCCGCTCAAGCTGATCCATCAGCTCGATGAGCACAAAGTGTCGGTCGATAGTATGCGCTATTTTCTGGAGCGCGGCATGGGCGGTCTGGTCACCAACGTCGCCTTTGATAATCGCCATCTTTTACCTTCCTATGAAAAAGATGTGCCTCGCTATCTGCAATCGGAGCAAAACTGGCAGACGTTGTTGACCGCCTTGCAGAGTTGCCGGTCTCTGGGAATGAAGGTATGGCTATATGATGAGGACGGATATCCCTCTGGTGCGGCCGGTGGCCTGGTGGTGCAGGAGAATCCGCAATATGAAGCGACAGAACTGGCCTATGATCCGACCTTGGCTGATTCGTTTATCACCAGACCGGCCTATGAATTCACCCATGCCAGCAATAATTACTATGCCTCGCGTCGTTACGCCAATCTGATCGACAAAGAAGCCATGCAGACATTCATTCGTACAACGCACATGGCGTATTATGAACGAGCAGGTGGGTTTTTCGGCAATCCTATTATGGCTATGTTTACTGATGAACCGTCCTTGATCGCGGTCAATCTGGGCCAGATCCCGGAACACGTCCGCGTTACAGTGCCGCTCGCTGATTCGTTGGATAATAAGGTAAACATGTTGCCGTGCGTGCCCTGGGTGGCCGACCTGCCACAGCAATACCAGGAGCGCTTTGGTGAAAATATTCTGACAGCGCAAAGGTCACTGTTTACCGGCAGCAGCATACAGGACCGAAAAATCCGCCGGCAGTTCTGGAGCCTGATAGCAGACTTGATATCAGCGCGCTTTTTTGCACCCATCCAAGACTGGTGCACGGCGCATCATATCGCCTCGTCCGGTCATACGTTGGTGGAGGAATCGCTCATTCATCAGGTCGCGGTCGAGGGCAATGCGCTGAAATGCTTGAGTCGAATGGATATTCCGGGACTGGACATGCTCACCTCGGATCCGACGGCCGTTATGCACAGCGGCTGGCTGACAGCCGGTCTGCCTGCTTCTGCCGCCTATTTGCACGACAGGCGTCGGATCATGAGCGAAGTCAGCGATCATAGCCAGATGGTCCACAAAAAAGCGCAGGCTAGCCTTGCCGAAATGCAGGCGACGGCGGCCTGGCAGGCGGCCTGGGGTGTAACGGAATTTACGCTCTATTACAATCTGGAAAGCCGTTCCAAACAGGATATGCTGGCTTATGGTGAATTTATCGGAAGACTGAACACGGTCCTCAAACCGGCACAGATGGAAAGAACCGTGTTGCTCTATTATCCGGTCTATGATCTGTGGGAGGAATATATCCCGGTGGCGGAGCGGCTCGAACCGGAATCACAGTCCGAACGAGCGCAAAAGATCATTAAATCGTTTAACAAGCTGGGGCAGGAGATGCAGCGCCGGCAGATCCCGTTCATCATCGTCGATCATGAGTATCTGGCCGGAGCTCAGGTACAGAAAGATGGTCGACTCAAGATCGGTAACCGGTTATTCGATACGCTGGTCATTCCCGAAGAAGCCAAATTGCCTGCAGCCGCGGCAACGATAGTGCAAAAAATGGAGCAAGCCGGCGGCCTGGTTGCCAGAGGGCAATGGCCGGGAAAAATTACCGCGCCGTTCCGACTGGATCCACCTTCAGAGAATATGGTACTCGGGCCTTTCCAGCGCGATGGTCGAACCATCCTTCTGGCTGTAAATGTGGGGCGCGAGCCCTATCACGGCCGTTTGTTAACCGAAAAACCTGGCGCCTGGACTGTCCTGGATCCTTCTCTGGATCAGTTTGTTGGTAAACAGGTAAAGACCGACGAGTTGCCGCTACAACTGAATGCTTTGCAAACTCTGTTAGTGGTTGAATAAACTTTCAACACGGTAATCAGGACGCACAATGAAAAATATCGGTCGTAGAAAATTCCTGCGCCATTCCGCCGCAGCCGTTAGTCTGTCGGCTGTTTTAAGCGATGGTCTTGAATCCGCGCCTGGGCAAACTTTGCCGCCGCGTCATGAAGAGACGGATGTGCTGGTTGTCGGTGGCGGCACAGCCGGCACCATCGCGGCCATTCAGGCCGCGCGCGCCGGCGTGCGGACCATGCTTGTCGAAAAAGGCAGCCAGCTGGGTGGCACCACGACGACAGGAGGCGTCAGCTTTCCGGGTCTGTTTCATGCCTGGGGACGCCAGGTGATCAGTGGTATAGGTTGGGATCTGGTGCGCAGAACTGTCGAGTTCGACAACGGCCGGCTGCCGGATTTCTCCAGGCCATTTGGCAAGGAACACTCGCGTCATCAGGTGCGAATCAACGGACCGCTGTACGCCGTGCTCGCTGAAGATGCGTGCCTGCGGGCTGGTGTACGGCTCTGCTTTTACGAATTCCCATTGCAGATTGAATCCACACACCCGGGCTGGAAGGTAGAGCTGGTTGGCAAAGGATTTCGCAGAACCGTGCGTTGCCGGCAGTTGATCGATTGCAGCGGTGGAGCGGATATTGCGGCCATGGCCGGCTTTGCCCGTCTTCGTGAACAGGAAACACAACCCGGCACGCTGATCTTTCGCTTGGCGGGCTATGATTATGAAAAATTGAACAAAGAAATAATTGAACAAAAATACCTGCAGGCGATGGCGGATGGTGCGTTGCACGAAGGCGACTGCCAGTTTCCGCAAGGACCGTTTATGGGCTTTCTCGCCAAGGGCGGTGACAACGGCCAACACGTTTACCATGCCGATTCGTCCACGGCACAGACACAGACTGAGGCGAATATTCAGGGACGCCAGTCGTTGCTCCGCTTGCTCACATTTGTCAAGACCTTGCCGGGATGTGAACAAACAAAACTGGAATTTATGGCTGTTGAAACAGGGGTTCGCGAAACCTTTCGCATTGTCGGCACCTATCAAATCAGCCAGGACGATTATGTGTCCGGCCGGATGTTTACCGATTCGCTCTGCTACTCTTTTTACCCCATCGACATACACGACCGGGCCGGTGTAAAGCCAAGGCAACTTGCAGCCGGTGTTGTACCGACGGTCCCTCTGCGTGCGCTGATTCCGTTGCGCAGTACGAACATAATGGTCGCCGGCCGCAGTGTCAGCAGCGATCGGCCGGCCAATTCCGCCCTGCGCGTGCAAGCCTCCTGCATGGCTATGGGACAGGTGGCGGGTGCAACGGCCGCGTTAGCGGTAAAATTCAAAACCACACCTCTGCACGTGCCGGTTCCGCAAATCAAGGAGATGTTGCTGGCGCACGGGGCTATTGTGCCTTCGACCACATGAGAATGATGTGTGTCTCAACAGAATCCCTGCTGTTTGTAAAGGAGAGGAATTCAATGAGCTTTTCCAGTCCACTCAATCGACGAAATTTTCTTAAAGCCGGCAGCCTGGCCGCTCTGTCACCCTGGCTGCGTTCATGCAAAACTGTGAAAAAACGTCCCAACATTCTTTTTTGTATTTCGGATGACCAGTCCTGGGCTTTTGCAGGCACCAAAGGCGGTTCGACCTTGCAGACGCCTGCCTTTGCCCGTGTGGCGCGTGAAGGCGTACTATTTAATCATGCCTATTGCGCTTGTTCCAGCTGCACGCCATCGCGTGGCAGTATTTTAACTGGTCAGCCCATCTGGCGTCTGCAGGAAGGTGGAAATCTCGCAGGCTTTATACGCGCAGAAATTCCGGTGTATCCGGATCTTTTGGAAGCCACAGGTTACATGGTCGGCTACACGGGCAAAGGCTGGGGCCCAGGGCCAGATAGCAAAGGCGGACGGACACGAAATCCTGCCGGACCGGAATTCAACAGACAGCAGAACAAAACAACAATAGATGGCATTCTACCTGTTGATTATGCCGCAAATTTTGCTGATTTTCTGCAACATCGTCAAAAGGATCAGCCTTTTTGTTTCTGGTTCGGCGCTACAGAACCGCATCTGCCGCTGGCGAACGGCCGAGGCTTGGCGCTGGGCAAATCCCTGCAGGATGTGGAGGTACCAACCGTACTGCCTGACTGTGAGCCGGTGCGTTCTGTCCTGCTTGATTATTTCAGCGAAATAGAGTGGTTTGACCTTCATCTGGGCCGCATGATCGAGCAACTTGAAAAAAGCGGCGAGTTGGAAAACACTCTCATCGTCGTGACCTCTGATAACGGCATGCCGTTTCCTGGGGGCAAAGGCACCTGCTATGATTACGGAGTTCGCATGCCGTTGGCGATTCGTTGGGGAGCACGCGTCAAGGGCGGGCGAGAGGTTGATGATCTGGTCAGTTTGTGTGATCTGGCACCGACATTTTTGCAAGCCTGCGGGGTGCAAGTTCCAGATGCCATGATCGGTAAAAGTGTGTTGAACATCCTGGAATCGGCACAATCCGGATTTATTGACAAAAGTCGTGATGCCGTGGTTACGGCGCGTGAACGGCATACGTTGTGCCGCCCCCATCAGGTCGGCTATCCGGTGCGCGCCATCCGCACGCATGATTATCTGTACGTTCATAATTATGAACCTGAGCGCTGGCCGGCTGGTGATCCGGATATCTATTTGCCCAATTGGACTGAACCCTATGGCGACATCGACAGTCTGGGCTCCGGCATCAAGAGCTATATGCTGCAGCATCAAAATGATCCACACGTCAGCCGGCTGTTTCAGAGAGTCTTTGGCAAGCGACCGGCAGAAGAGCTGTATGATCTGAAACAGGACCCTGATCAATTGGTCAATGTGGCATCGCAGCCGGCCTTTGCTGAAATTAAAAATAAGCTCGGCCAGAGGTTAAAGACCTATCTCAGGCAGACCGGCGATCCCAGGGAAACCGGTGCTACACCCATCTGGGATACCTGTTCCTATGGATGAAAACTCGGATTAATGGAGTTCATGGCGAACGATGAAAAGCTTTGTTCGAATTCTTATCGGTTTATTCCAATTGTCATTGTTGGCGGTCTCGGGGTGCCGGAAAGACGACTTATATCAAACCTTCCAGAATCCGCCGGCTGAAGCGCGTCCCTTTGTACGTTGGTGGTGGAACGGCAATTGCTTGACGCAAAAAGAGATCGTGCGCGAGCTGGATATCTTGAAAAAGGCGGGTATTGGCGGCATCGAGATCAATCCCATCGCCATGCCGGAGGAGGTGACGCACGCGGGCGAAACCTGTCTGAGCTGGGGCAGTCCGGAATGGGCCCACATGGTGCAATTTACGGCGGCCGAGGCTAAAGCGCGTGGTATGGTTACTGATATCATTATGGGCACGGGCTGGCCGTTCGGCGGCAAATTTTTATCCCGGGAAGAACAGATCAAGGGCGTGGTGTTGAATCGATTGGAAGTAAACGGCCCGACGAAAACGACACTGAATGTTTATGATCACATTAAACTTTTGAAAATGGGCGTTGAATATAAACCTGATTCCACCTCTTCTGTTCCCAGGCCGCACCTACTGTTTATAAAACTGGTACCATCCCCTTTAATGCGCCTGCAGCAGGTCGTGGACCTGACCGGTCAATGCGATCAAAACGGCAACCTGACTATGACGGTTCCTGACGGCCGTTATACCCTGGCCATAGGCTCTTTGCATACCGGCATCGCTTTTCGCCAGGTGACCAACGGTGCGCCGGGTGCGGATGGGCCCTGCCTTGATCATTATAATGCCGCAGCGGTTACCAAGTATTGCGACCGGCTGGCGCACGCGCTGGAACCAGTTCTCGGCGGCAAACTGGGTGATGCCATCCGTGCCTTATTTGTCGACAGCATTGAACTATCCGGATCCAATTGGACGGACGACTTGCGCGAGGAATTTCAGGCACGTAACGGTTATGACCTCATGCCGTATCTGCCGTTCGTTATCTATGAGGATGCCTACAAAGGATTCGAATGGACTATTACAACGCATCCGGCGTTGGCCGACACCATCCGCAGAGTACGATACGATTACAGCAGAACGTTGGTGGCGATGTTTCTGGATCGCTTTCTGCAAACGTATCACACCTGGTGCCACGAACACGGAACCTTGTCACGGTATCAGGCCTACGGCATGCCCTGGCTTATGGGGATCGCAGAGGGATACATGATACCGGATATTCCGGAGAGCAACAACTGGTTATTTTCGCGGGACGCTTATACGCACGGCTACAACGTCTGGAACAAGTATACCTCGTCCGGAGGTCATTTGGCAGGGCGGAGGATCATCAGTTGTGAAGCCATGACCAACACGCGGGGGGTATTTCAAACCAGCCTGGAAATGATCAAGCAGGCGGATGACCTGAATTTCATCATGGGCATGAACCATTCGGTATTACATGGTTTTAATTATTCACCTCCACAAGCCGGATTTCCGGGCTGGGTGCGTTACGGCGCTTATTTCAGCGAACAGAATCCGTGGTGGCCCTATTTTCCCTACTGGGTTGCATACAACGCCCGCTTGTCCAGCATTTTTCAGGCGGCGAAGCCGGTCGCACAGATCGCCATTCTGGCGCCGGAAGCCGACACCTGGAGCAACAGCGGTCTGGTGCGCACGCCTTTTCAAACCAAACCCTGGTATACACACCGATTGTGGGAAGCCCTGAGTCAGAATGGATGCACCGCCGACTATATCGGGGAAAAAGTGGTGCAACAGGCTGATACAAAGGACGGCCGCCTGAGGTACGGCCCGATGGCGTATGAGGTTCTTGTTTTGAGCCAAGTGGAAACGCTGTTGCCGGAAACGGCCAGAGCCATTGCGGAATTTGCCAAGGCCGGCGGAAAGTTGGTTTTCATCGGTGTCCAACCCCATCGTTCGCCGTCCCTGATCTCCTCATCTGAAAATGACCGCATGGTGCAAGAGAGCATGGCGTTGACTCGTACCTCACAGCATGTTTTGCTGATGGACGAACCGGTTCCTGAGCGCCTGCTGGACTGGACTACAGCGATGTTAAACAAACTGGCCGTACAGTCCTGTGTAACGTTATCCAATCCGCACCAGGATGTGTATCAGATTCAATACCGTTTCAACGACCAGGATCTTTTTTTCTTTGTAAACAAGAATCCACTGGCCGGTCGAACGGTACAGGCGAGTTTCAGGGTCGCAGCCAACTCGGCGTGGCGCTGGCGGCCTGAGAGTGGCGAGCGTTATATTGTGCCGTGGAACAAGTCTGACCAACGATTGTCTTTCGAACTGCAACCATTGGAATCTGCCCTTATCGTCTTTGACCAGGCGGGCATTGGCAAAGCGGCAGCACCGGCCCGAGACAAATTGGAAAAAGAGCTGGTGATTTCTACCTCCTGGGATTGTGAATTTCTACCGATCCACAGCGAACCGTTTCAGAACAACGGGCAACCTTTACTGGATTTCAAAGAGTCAGCGGATCCACGGATTAATTCTTTTGCCGGCACGGTGGTCTACCGTACCGCGTTTGATCTTGACGATGCTGCTTTTAATAGACTCGATCTGGGTCAGGTATTTGGTGTGTCTGAAGCATCTTTAAATGGGAAGAAGCTGGGTCTCTGTTGGTGGGGTCGACCGGTATTTGATTTCGGCCACGAACTCCATTCCGGGAAAAACGAGCTTGTGGTGCGGGTAACGCCGGTGTTATTGAATCATATGCGTTCTTTGCATGATAATGCCACGGCCCAGGTGTGGACTGCCCACCAGCCGCCGGCTTCCGCTGGTATGATCGGACCCATCAAGCTTGTGCGAACTGTTGAATAACCGGCAAAGACCGTTGTCTGTTTTTTTGGGTGCAGCAACGGTGTTGATGCCCAGACTGGTGTGAAAACAGAACGCCAAAAGAATTACAATAGCAATTCGCGACGAACAAATTCCGGCTTGCTTATAAACAAGAATACTAATTTCAGTTGCATGGAGGTGGCCTTGAATTCCAGAGAAAGAGTGCTGGGTGCGTTCCATCGCACCGGCTACGACCGTATCCCGGTTAAACATGAAGCCACACCGGAAATTAATGCCATGATCATGAAACATTTTGGCCTGGTCAATATGGAGCAAGTGCTGCAGGTGGTAGGAGATGACTTTCGTTATGTTGAACCGGTTTATGTCGGTCCCAAGCTGCGCTCATTCCCGGATGGCAGCGTCGAGGGATATTGGGGCGAACGTTATAAATATGCGGAATTCGAGGGTGGCAAATATCTCGAAGCCAGTTATCTGCCCTTTGCCGGCATCGACTCGCCGGCTGCGCTCGATCGTTCCCATTTTCCTCGGGCCGACTGGTTTGATTATTCGACCATAAAAGAACAATGTGAACGATGGCGGGAGCAGGGATTTGCCGTCTGTTACGGTACGGCCGGAGATATGGATTTTATCAACAGCATCGCCCGCGCCCGCGGGACGGAACAGGTGTTGATCGATTTGATCACCGATGATGCGGTCTATCTGGAGATTATGCAGGCACGCTTTCAGTTTTATTACGACATGCATGAATGCGTCCTGCAAGCGGCTGACGGCCTGATTGATTTCACTCACATCGGCGAAGATCTGGGCACACAAAAGGGACAGACCATCAACTCGAACATTTTTGAAAAGCATTTTGCCGGGAAATTTGGCCGCTACTTTTCCATGGCGCACCGCTATGGCAGCCGCACCATGATGCATATGTGCGGGTGTGTCAGGGCTTTTTTACCCCGCCTGATTGAACTGGGTTTGGATGTGTATGATGTGGTGCAACCCACCGGACCGGATATGGATATTGCCATCCTGCAGCAGGATTTCGGCGAAATATTGACCTTTTGCGGCAGCGTTTGTGTGCAGAGCACGCTGGCCTGGGGAACCCCTGCTGAGGTCCGGCAGGAAGTTGAAAGGCGGTTGAGGCTTTTTCCGCAAGGAGGTCTTTTTCTTGGCCCGACGCATGCCATTCAGGTCGGCACGCCGTTGGAAAACATTCTAGCCTTGTATCGTACGGCGAACAGTTTAACGGAAAAAATCGACGAACGCATCCTCTCTATAGGCCAGGCTGAAGAAACCGGAAAAATCAACATGTCGAAATTATTCTAGTGAACAGAGGCCAAGATGAAAATGAAATCCATTTCAATTGCTTTTCTCGCACTCTGCCTGCTCTGCTGCAGTGGTATTGGTCAGATCAAGACAGATTCGCTGTTTCAGAAATTGCGGGTGTTTGATTATGGGCAATCCAGCGCTGTGCTGGAACAAATCGAACGTCTCGTTTCCGATGGTGCAAAAGACGTCAGCCGGCAACAGGCGATGGCCGACAGGCTGGCGGGTATTCTCGATTCCAATGCGCCTTTTGCCGCCAGGGACTTTGCCTGCCGCCAATTGGCTTTGATCGGCTCGGAGGCGCAATTACCGATACTGCAGAAATATGTGCTGGATAGAGCCCTGTCCAACATAGTGTTGTTTGCATGGGCCCGTTTCCCGCAATCCGGGCAGGTCGATCTGGCGCTGCGGAAAGCGCTGGAAAAGGCCCAAGGCCCGATACGCGTGGCTGTCATCAAGACCATTGGTGTTCGCCGCGACCTTGGAGCTGTTGATGTGCTCAAAAAGATAGTGGCCAAGGATAAAAGTGACTCCTCTCGAAACGCAGCGTTGCTGGCGTTGGCGCATATTGGCGGTGACAACGCTTTACAGATAGTTCAGCAGAACTCTCAACTGGCGGCGTACGGTGATGCCATGCTCTTGCTCGCCGATGCTGCCACAGCCGAACAGGCGGCAGGCATTTATGAGACGCTGGCTAAACCTGAACAAAAAGCGGATCTCCGCAGTGCAGGGTTGGCTGGACTGATTCGATTACAGAATAAAAAAGCAAATCCATTGCTTCTGCAATTTATTGGTGATGCCGATATCAACCTGTTGGATGCTGCTTTGGGATGCATTCGTTGTGCGAAGGATGTCGAACTGATGCGGCAGCTGATGGCGCAAATACCGTCGTTAGCGCCGGAGCGGCAGGCGCTGGTGATACAGGCGCTGGCTGATACCGGCGATAAAGCGATTGCCACTGATGTAGAAGGATGGGTTAAGAGCGAGAACGATGCCGTCCGCTTAGCCGCGGTGGAAGCTCTTGGGAAAATTGGCGGTGCCTCCAGTGTTCAGATTTTGCTGCCGCGTGCTGTGGCCGGCGCCGAGGCGGAACGACGAGCGGCGCTCAACAGCCTTGTCACCCTGCTGGGCGTGGATGACGAACTGATTCGCTCGCTGGACAAGGGCGGACTGGATGCGGAGCGTAAAATCGCAGCGCTGTCGGCACTGAGTGGACGTGCAACGGCAGCGGCGGTACCCCTGATTTTGCAAACGGCTCGAGATGAAAACGAACAGGTGCGGAAAGAGTCTTTCAAAGCGCTGTACGTATTAGCCGGGCCAAAGGATTTGCCGTCGTTACTGCAATTGCTCATGACCTGCCCTGAATCTTCGTTGCCGGATGCGGAAAAGGCGCTGATGGTTGTCAGCAAACGACTGGAATATGATCAAACGTTTTTAGATCAGTTGGTGGTGCAACTGAACAGCAACCGCGATGTTAAAGTCTCCTGCTCTCTTCTTCGAATTCTGAGCGGAATCGGCAACCCAGGCACACTGCCGGTATTTCGCCAGGCCTTGCAGGATAAAAACCTGCAGGTGCAGGAAGCCGCCATTCGCGGTTTATCGAACTGGCCCAACGCGTTACCGGCGGAAGATCTTTTACTGGTTTCGGCCAAATCCAGAGAGCCGTTACATCGAATCCTTGCCATGCAAGGATATCTGAATGTTATCGCCAGTGACAGTGCTATCGCTGAGTCGACGAAAATTGTAAAGTTAGTCGAAGCCATCAAAGCGGCTCAGCGCGATCAGGAAAAGAAACTGGCATTTTCTCATCTTGCCAGACTGGGGAGTAGTGGAGTGCTTGAACACGTTGCTCCTTATTTAAACGATCCGGCCATATGTGACGAAGCCGCTATGGCCATGATTCCTGTGAGCAAAAAGGTGTGGATTCGAGAACAGACGGCGGTCCGCACGGCGATGGCGGCTGTGGACCGCTCGAACTGCTCAGAGAGCGTAAAAGCACAGGCGCGAGACATATTGAATGTATTCGATAAAGCCAAAGGCTATATCGTCGACTGGCAGGCGGCGGGGCCGTTTTCGATTCCTTCTGTGCCGGCCAGTCTGCTGTTTTCCATTCAATTGGATGCCGAGTTCGATTGGGGAGGAGCTGTGTATAAATCCTTTACCAGCATGCTTGATCCTGATCGGCCCTATTATATGGATATGGCGAACACGCTGAAGGGCCCGAACAATCAAACCGCATATTTGCGCACCAACATCCGTTCGCCGCAGCAGCAGCCGGTGCTGTTTCTTATGGGAAGTGATGACGGCGCTAAAATCTGGTTGAATGGAAAAGAGGTTTATGCCATGAATACGACAAGAACGTATCAGGTCGATCAGGATAGAGTCGCGGTTACGTTGCAGCAAGGCTGGAACAAAATTATGCTAAAGATTATGCAGGCCGATGGAGCCGAGTGGGGCGCCAGTGTGCGCATTTGTACTCCGGAGGGCGGCCCGGTATCGGATCTGCTCATCACCTCCGATCATTTAAAAACGAAATAAGCAGGGAGGATTGTCATATGGCAAAAGTAGCGATCATTGGGGCCGGCAGCATGGTGTTTTGCAAAACGCTGGTGCAGGACATTCTTCAGATCGAAAAGGCGGGTGCGACCGAATTCGTGCTTATGGCGCCCAGCACCAAACGCACACCGCAGGTCGAGTCGTTCGTAAATCGTGTCCTTCGTGAAAACCGCTTGCCGGCAACGGTTTCTGTTACCACCGATCGGCGAGAAGCGGTTAAAGATGCCGATTATGTCATCGCCACCTTTCAGGTGGGCGGCATGAAGGGCTTTGAATATGATTACAAGATTCCGTTGCAATACGGCATCGATCAATGCATCGGCGACACCCTCGGGCCAGGCGGAATTTTTCGTGCCTTACGATCCATACCGGAAATTCTCGGCCTCGCCAGGGACATGGAAGAGCTCTGTCCCAACGCCTACCTGCTGAACTATGTGAACCCCATGGCCATGGTGTGTTGGGCTTTGGGTAAAACAAAAGTGCCGTTTGTCGGCTTGTGTCACGGCGTACAAACGACTCTGGATCTCATCTCCGGTTACACGGACATACCGAAAGAAGAGATCGATTTTCTCACCGCCGGCATCAACCATATGGCCTGGTTTTTAAAGATCGCTCACCAGGGTCGCGATCTCTATCCGCTGTTGCGTGAACGCTTCGAACACCCCGAGTATTATGTGAATGAAAAAGTGCGCGGCGAAACGTTTCGTCAATTTGGCTATTTCATGACCGAATCCACCGGTCATTTGTCCGAATACCTGCCCTATTTCCGCAATAACAAAAAAGCGCGGGACCTCTACTGTGACGAGCCGGGATTCGGCGGCGAATCCGGAGCCTATTATTATTTTTCCCAATCCGTCAGCGACAAATACAGCGAGCAGGATATTCTGGCCGGCGAATCGGCGGCGCTCAGCCGGCGCAGCGTCGAATATGGATCCTATATCATCGAGGCGCTGGAGACCGGCAAGGTGTTCAAATTCAACGGCAACGTCATCAACCACGGCATGATCACCAACCTGCCGGCGGACTGTTGCGCCGAGGGCCCGGTGTATGCCGATCGTACCGGCCTGCACCCCATGATCGTCGGCGACCTGCCGCCGCAGTGTGCGGCGCTGAATCTCACCAACATCAATGTACAGCGGCTGGCGGTGGAAGCGGCCCTCACCGGCGATCCCGAACACATCGTGCACGCCTGTGCCCTGGATCCGCTGACCAGTGCGGTGTTGACCCTGAGCGAGATCCGCGACATGGCTGCGGCCATGCTGGCCGCGCAGCAACAATGGCTGCCCCAATTCAGCGGAAGATCCATCCGGCCTATGCCGGTCATCTCGATTCCTGCTGATGTGCAAAGAGCGAATGTACCGGTAGATCCGGCCCTGGCTGTCATGGCCCGTTTTCAGGAACTGGCCGCCGGGCTGGATGCCAAATAAGGAGAGCCTATGAGCCCTTTATTAAATAGAAGAAATTTTTTAAAACGTATGCCGGCCATGGCGGCGCCGTTGATGGTGCCGGCTTCCGTGCTGGGACGAAACGGTCGAGTTTCGCCAAGCAATAAAATCGTCATGGGCTTTATCGGCCTGGGCGGACAGGGGACCAACCAGTTGATCGGCACCCGTTGGGCACCCAACGGCGGATTTATGGGCAGAGAGGATACCCATGTGGTCGCCGTCTGCGATGTCAACCGGCTCCGCCGGGAAGCGGCGCGCGACCGCGTCAACGAGATCTATGGCAACAGGGATTGCGCGGCCTATCTTGAATTCGAAGAGTTGTTGGCGCGGCCCGATATCGATGCGGTGGTCATTGCCACCGGCGATCGCTGGCACCCGCTGCTCTCCATCGCCGCCGCCAAAGCCGGCAAAGATCTGTATTGTGAAAAGCCGCATACGCTCACCATTCACGAAGCGCAGGTGGTGGCCGAGACCATGAAACGGTACAATCGCGTCATGCAGGTCGGCACCCAGCAGCGCTCCTGGTATGAATTTCGTTTTGCCTGTGAACTGGTGCGCAACGGCTATCTCGGTTTTGTGAAGAAAATTGCTGTCAACGTCGGTGGTCCGCCGCTCTGGTTTTGCGACGGCGCGGCCGAACCGGTGCCGGAATATCTGGATTGGGATCGCTGGCTGGGACCGGCGCCGTGGCGACCCTATACGTCGAAAATCGCACCCGGCGGCTGGATGGCGTACCGTGATTACTCCGGCGGTGAAATGACCAATTGGGGCGCCCACATGTTTGATATCGCCCAATGGGCCATGGGTATGGATGAATCCGGACCGGTGGAAATTTTTCCGCCCGACGGCAAAGAGTTTCCGGTCTTGACCTATCGCTATGCCAACGGCACCTTGCTGGTGCGCGATCTCATCAGCATCAACACGCCGGGCGTGCGTTTCGAGGGCACGGAAGGATGGCTCGAAGTCAGTCGCGACCATTTCATCACCGGCCCCGAGCATTTAAAGAAACAAAAGCTGCGACCTGATGAAATTCATCTGCACAAGAGCTTTAACCATCAAACGGATTTTCTCGAAGCGGTGCGCACACGCCGGCGGACAGCGGCTCATCCGGACGTCGCCCGCCGCTCTATTACGGTTTGCCATCTCGGCAACATCGCCTATTGGCTGAATCGGCCGCTGCAATGGAATCCGGCCCTGGAACAGTTTGTCGACGATCCGGTGGCCAATCGCTGGTTGGAACGGGACAAGCGCAGTCCCTGGACCTTGTAAGATCGAGGAAAAAATGAAAAAAAATATCGTGCTGTTTGTTGTTGCTTTTGCGGCGATCGTTATGGCTCAATCTACCACATTACAGGAAAAGATGACCCGGCTGGAATATAATCAGTATATAAAAGATGAAAAAAAGGTAGCCGACCTCTTGACCTTTCGTGCTCTGAACTATGCCGCTCTGCAAGCGGGCAAACCGGAACGGCGACAGGATGCGATCGATGCCGCGTTGCAGATTAGCGGCAAGATCTATCAGCAAAACCCGGGACAGGTGCGCCTTACCCTTGAGAGCCTGAAAAGCAAATGTACGTCTGCCGCTTCGCTTCAGCAGGTGGAAAAGCTGCTCCAAGAGATTGCCGATTATCAGCTCGCTCAATCGCAGGCGGACCAAAGCGCCGCCAAAGCTCTGTTTGACGGCAAAACTCTTCACGGCTGGGAAGGCCATGGCGACTGCTTTCGCGTTGTGGAAGGTGCCATCGTTGGTGGCTCACTGCAAACCGCGTTGCCCCATAACGAATTCCTCTGCACCACCAAAGAGTACGCGGATTTTGAACTCTCGCTGCAGTGCAAGCTTGTCGGCGACCTGGCCAAAGCCAACGCCGGCATCCAGATCCGCTCGCAACGCATTCCTGATCACCATGAAATGATCGGCTACCAGGCTGATATGGGGCAGAACTATTGGGGCAGCCTGTATGATGAATCGCGACGAAATAAAGTCATCGCTGAAGCCAAGCCGGCTGTTATTAAAAAAGCGTTGCGGAAAAACGGCTGGAATACCTATGTCATCCGTTGTGTCGGACCGCGTGTTCAGCTCTGGCTCAATGGTGTGCAGACCGTGGACTATATGGAACCGGATGCTTCTCTGCGCCAGAAAGGCTATATCGCTCTGCAAATTCACGGCGGCGCGGCGGCACAGGTACGCTACAAAGATATCACCATTACCGAATATCCCGGTGATATTCAGTTTCGAGTCCATGTCATCGACAGTACCTCAGCCTATGAAGCCGGCACCTTTGTGGATGTGAACAAGGACGGTCGTTTGGACCTGTTCTGCGGCGGTTCCTGGTTCAGCGCGCCGGAATGGCAAAAACATCACGTTCGCGATGTCAAGGCTCTGGGCGGCTATCATGTTGATTTTGCCGCCTTCCCCATGGATGTGGATAAAGACGGCTGGACCGATATCGTCAACGGCAGCTGGCACGACAAAAACGTATTCTGGGTGCGGAACCCGGGCGCGGCCGGAGGAGATTTTCCGGTCTATGCCATCGACGAACCCGGCAATCTGGAAACGCTGGTGGCCGCCGATTTGAACGGCGATCACACACCGGATATTCTGCCTAACACAGTCTCTTCGCTGGTCTGGTATGAATTGCTATCGCCCGGCTGTCCCGGTACCTGGAAAAAGCACGAACTGACCAAAGAAGCGGCAGGACACGGATTAGGCAGCGGCGACATCAACAATGACGGCAAGGCTGACATCGTCACGCAAAAAGGTTGGCTGGAACAAAAGGACGCCAACACGGACCACTGGATCTGGCATGCGGATTTCAAACTGCCTTCCACCAGCATCCCCATACTGGTGCACGATGCGGATGAAGACGGCGACAGCGATATTATCTATGGCCTCGGCCATGATTACGGATTGTACTGGCTGGAACAGACCGGAAAAGCGAACGGCCAGATCACCTGGCTTCAGCACTTTATCGACGACACCTGGTCGCAGCCGCACTTTATGCTGCTGGCGGATCTGAACAACGACGGCCGCAAAGAGCTGGTCACCGGCAAACGGTATTATGCCCACAACGGCCATGATCCCGGTGAAGATCATCCCATCTGCGTTTACTATTACGAGTTCACGCCGTCAGCCAAACAGTGGCAGCGTCATGTGGTGCATGAAGGTGATCGCGTCGGCTTTGGTATTTACTCGGCCGCTGCCGATGTGGATCAGGATGGCGATATCGATTTACTGGCACCCGGCAAGAGCGGTTTGTTTCTTTTGGAAAATATGTTTAAATAGAAGAACCCGTGTCGGCAGACCGGCAATCGGGTGACCCTGGTGCTGTATCGGCAAAAAATATTATAGTATGATGCTCTGCATTTTTCCATAAAGGATACTCGTATGAAAAAGCACATTCTGTTTCAGATCGTGATCTCTGTTTTTTGTTTCGTAACGGTGT
Organism: uncultured Cytophagia bacterium; assembly: GCA_964541895.1. Lineage (GTDB taxonomy): Bacteria > Zhuqueibacterota > Zhuqueibacteria > Residuimicrobiales > Residuimicrobiaceae > CAZISM01. The sequence goes on along the minus strand of CAZISM010000028.1, from coordinate 9,253 downwards.
TTGCCCAGTCTTTTTCTGGCCAGCCCACGTATTGGGTCGGGGCCTATTACTTTCCCAATTGGCATGTTGACGCCCGGAATGAACAGGCCCATGGTACCGGTTGGACCGAATGGCAGGTGCTCAAAGCCGCGCAGCCAAGATTCCCTGGGCATCAACAACCCAAGGTCCCGCTCTGGGGATATGAAGACGAAGCGGATCCAAAGGTCATGGCTAAGAAAATTACCGTCGCTGCCGATCACGGTATCACCCATTTTATTTTCGATTGGTATTATTATGACGGGCCTTTTTTGAATCGCTGTCTGGACGAGGGGTACCTGAAAGCAAGCAATAACCAGCGTGTTAAATTTACGCTGATGTGGGCTAACCATGACTGGCAGGACATAGAGCCGACCAAGTATTCCGAACGCCGCCAGTCACAGCCCTTGACGCTTTACCCTGGCGCCGTGAACAAGGAGACGTTTGCCAAAATCTCGGACCTGGTCATCAAACAGTATTTTATGCATCCTTCATATTGGAAGATCGACAACGCCCCTTACTTTTCCATCTATCTGATCGGGACGTTTATCGAAGGGTTGGGAGGATTGGAACAGGCCAAAACGGCTTTGGCCGAATTCAGAAAAAAAACCAAAGCAGCCGGATTTCGTGACTTGCATCTGAACCTAATCGACTGGGGGCTGGAGGCTTTTGTCAAAGAAAAGAAAATGACGTCACAGCAGGTCATGGCCGCCTTGCAGGCCAATAGCATTACATCGTATGTCTGGATTCATAATGTCAGCATGCCTGAATTTCCCCAAACCGAATACGCCCAGATCAGAGAAAAATCGGTACAATATTGGTCTATTGCCGAGGATAAATACAAAGGCACACCGTTCCATCCCAATATCAGCGTCGGCTGGGATTCCAGCCCGCGTACGGTGCAATCGGATATTTACGAGAACATCGGCTATCCGTTTACGCCGGTCCTGAAGAATAACACGCCCGCTGAATTTAAAAAAGCCCTGGTTGCTGCCAAAGAATTCCTCGACAAGAGCACGCCGCCTGTAAAAATTTGTAACATAAATTCCTGGAATGAATGGACCGAAGGCAGCTATCTGGAACCTGATAGGGTGCACGGATTCGAATATTTGCAGGCGGTACAAGAGGTGTTTGGAAAGCGATGAACTTTGGCATAACGATGGCGTGATCTAGTGTACAACATGAACGGGATGTATCATGCTGACAGGGTTTTTAAAAAGGGGGGTGCTCCCCCTTTTGTGTCTGATGGTGTTGCCGATGGTCGTGTCGGCACAACCGCAAGTAGCGCAGTGGCAGGCTGGTGAAATCAGCTTAACCAGCAGCAAGACGTATGGCAATCCTTTTTTAGATGTGGCCATCACGGCCGCTTTTATTGGTCCGGATGGCGTAACCATCCATCGTCCAGGGTTCTGGTACGATGGCCATGTTTGGAAAATACGTTTTGCCCCTACGCGGATCGGGACCTGGCGTTATTCGATAACGTGCAGCGATATCAGCAATTCCGGTTTGCATGGTCGAACAGGAGTTATCGATTGCATTCCGTACACCGGCGACCTGAATATTTATAAACACGGCTTTCTTCGCACCAGCGATAACAAACGATATCTGGTGCACGCCGATGGTACGCCGTTTTTCTATCTCGGTGATACGCACTGGTTTATGGAGTTCGAAGCATTCAATGAACAGTTTGTGCCGATGGTACAAAAGCGGCTGCAGCAGAAATTCACCGTGTACCAATCCCACCCGGTCGGCAGCACCCTGAGCCATAGCGGCGCCACATCCGTCGATCCCGCCAAGTATAAGGAATTGGACACGTATTTCAAATATATCGCTGAAAACGGACTGGTCCACGCTTTTGGATTATCGGCGCATTCGACCATCGATTATTTTACACCGCAGGGTGCGGAGCGAGTGGCCAAATATGTATGTGCGCGGTATGGAGCCTATCCGGTTATCTTTTTTACCAGCCAGGAAATCGATCTATACGGTAATCAGGAAAAGTGGAAACACGCCTTTGATGCCTGGAATGCGGTGGATGACTATAATCATCCCGCCACCTGCCATCTGTGGGCGTCGACTGCTGGAGAGCCGACGTATTGGGCGGATGATCCACAGCATGATTTATTCTTTTTACAGGGCGGACATGGCACGGTGCAAGATATTGCGCATTACAAAGCGTATTGGGATTATAACCAGCCCACCAAGCCCTTTGTTGAAGCGGAAAATAATTATGAGGAGATCAGCCTCGGCGCCGGTTCGAACCATGCCGATATGGTGCGGAAAGCGGCCTATAAAGCCATTCAATGCGGCAGCCTGGGCTATGGGTATGGCGCAAATGGCATCTGGAATATATGCTGGACGGCGGATGATTGTGCTTGTTGCGAACAATGGGGTGTTGATATCTGGTCTGAAGCGATCAATTTTCCGGCCGGACAGCATATGCAGTATCTCTATGAATTTTATACCAGCCTCAAATGGTGGGAGCTTTATCCACGGTTCAAAGATGAAAACTGGGCAACGTTTAACGACCCGGAAAAAGCGGTACTAAAGACAGCCGGTTCCGATGTGTATGTGGCATATTTTTATGGTGATGATCAAACGACCGGCCGATTGAAGAACCTGAAGCCCGGCATTGTTTATACCGCCACTTGGTTCAATCCGGAAACCGATCACTATCAGGTGATCGATGAAGGATTGGTTTCAAATGACGGACAATGGGCCATTCCCAACAAGCCGGACTGGGCGGATTGGCTGCTTTGGGTGATGGATCAAGCTTCGTCGGCGGCCTATCATCGAATCCGTGCAGCGGCAGGTCCTGGAGGAAGGATATATCCTTCCGGAGATGTGTTTGTTGGCGACCAGAAGGAGAAGGTGTTTCGCTTTGAATCTGATTTTGGTTATGCGCTGCAGGACGTGCTGATCGACGGCCATTCCGTGGGCGCTGTTTCGCAATGGAGTTTTCCGTCTGTAACGGAGAACCACACCATCGAAGCCCGGTTTTCCAGCCTGGGGCTTTACAAAATTGAAACCTATTCTGGCGGCGGCGGCAGGATTATCCCTTCCGGTCCGATCGTTGTATCAAAGGGTGAAACGTCAAGTTTTAGATTCATTGCCAATAGCGGTTTTGTCGTTCGCGATGTTTTGGTCGATGGCGTGTCCATGGGACCGCTCCTGGAGTATACGTTTACTCAGATTGATGGCGGTCATACGCTGAGCGTAGTCTTTTCAGGAGAGAAGGCGCGCGGCCTG
>CAZISM010000028.1:0-5889 GCA_964541895.1 uncultured Cytophagia bacterium | reverse complement strand
CGTATTGGATCAGGCAATACTTCAAATGTTAACTATTTTAACGGCAAAATCGATGAAGTCAAGGTGTATGATTGGTCGCTTTCAGAAAAAGAGGTTCAGGAGCTATATCAGTTTTACCGAAAGGCCAGCGCGGTCGATGGCGGAAGCGAATCTCTGACGACTCCCGAACAGATGCAACTTTTGCAGAACTATCCAAATCCCTTCAACGCCGGCACGCACATCAGCTATTATTTGCCCGAGCCGGGCCGGGTGATCATCACCGTTTACGATCGGATCGGCAATAAGATATGCATGTTGGTCGATGAGAAGCAAGCCGCAGGCCTGCACAAAGCAGTCTGGGACGGAAGGGATGATCGAAACTCTCTTGCGCCCAGCGGTATCTATTTTTGTCAGATGGTCGCGCCGGGTTTGTCATCGGCGGGCGTAAATGTAAAAAAGATGGTATTTATCAAGTGAGGTGCTGCCATGAACAGGAAGTATCGCTTTTTCGTATCAATCACGTTGTCGTCGATTGCCATGACCGCTATGCTCTTTCTGTTGCTGGCGTGCCATACCGTCAGCATCCCGACAGTGGAAAGATGGCGTATGTCTGAAATAACTCTGGTCAGTGCCAAAACCTATGCCAATCCGTTTATGGACGTTCACCTTACAGCGCATTTTATCGGTCCAGACGGCCAGACCTTGAATCGGCCTGGATTCTGGTATGAAGGTAAGATCTGGAAAGTCCGTTTTGCGCCGACGACACCTGGCACCTGGACGTATACCATAGAGTGCTCTGATCCGGAAAACCGTGGTTTGCATAACCAAAAAGGCGAACTGGTTTGTACCGCTTATGGCGGTGATTTGTCCGTGTACCAGCACGGCTTTTTAAAAGTCAGCAAGGACAGACGCTATCTGGTTCATGCGGATGAGACACCATTTTTTTACCTGGGCGACACCCACTGGTTCATGGAGTGGGAAAAATATGATGAACAGTTTGTACCCATGGTGCAAAAACGACTGCAGCAAAAATACACGGTATACCAATCGCATCCGGTTGGCAATACCCTGAGCAACCGAGGGGTCACAGCGGTCGATCCGGCCAAGTATAAAGAACTGGACAGGTATTTCCAATATATCGCCGATCACGGACTCGTTCATGCTTTTGGATTGTCGGCCCATAAAACTATCGATTACTTTACACCGGAAGGTTCGGAACGGTTGGCAAAATATGTATGCGCGCGCTATGGCGCGTATCCGGTGCTCTTTTTCACCAGCCAGGAAATAGATATCGATAATAATCAGGACAAATGGAAACATGCCTTTGATGCCTGGAATGCGGTCGATGATTATAACCATCCCGCCACCTGCCATTTGTGGGCGTCGACGCGGAGCGAGCCGACGTTCTGGGGAGAGGATCCGCAACATGATCTGTTCTTTTTGCAGGGCGGTCATGGCAAAGTGCACGATATGGCACATTATAAAGTCTATTGGGATTACAGCATTCAGGTCAAGCCGTTCGTCGAAGCCGAGAACAACTATGAAGAAATCATTCTCGGTCCCGGTACCAACCATGCCGATATGGTGCGCAAAGTCGCCTACAAATCCATCCAGTGCGGCAGCCTGGGCTATGCCTATGGCGCCAATGGCATTTGGAACATCTGCTGGACCGCAGATTCCTGTGCCTGTTGTGAACAATGGGGTATTGATGTCTGGTCAAAAGCCATTGAATTTCCCGGGGGACAACAGATGCAATATCTGTATGAATTCTATACCGCATTAAAGTGGTGGGAGCTTGTCCCCAGGTTCCAGGATGAAACCTGGGCCAGGTTCAACAATCCGGAACAGTCTGTTTTAAAATCAGCAGGTTCTGACGTCTATGTCGTTTACTTTTACGGCAGCGGCCGCACTACGGGCCAGTTGAAGAATATGAATCCAGGTTCTACGTACACCGCCCGCTGGTTTGATCCGCGCACTGGACAGTACTCAGAAATCGCCAAAAGCATAACACCGCTGCAAGGCCATTGGCAAATTCCAGTCAAGCCGGATGAGCAGGATTGGATTTTACTGACAACAAAAGAATAATTTGGAACGGCACTCATGAAAAGAAACGTGTTATGGCTGTTGTGGCTTTACGTGTGTCTTGTGCCATCAGCATCCGCACAGACGCCTGCGCGCATCTGGAAAAATGACGCGGGGGATGATCGACCGGTCCATTCTCTCGGCAACGGCCAGATGCTGGTGTACGAGCAGGGCCCGCAAATCACACATTTGTACCCTGGACCTTTTTCAACGCCTTCTTTTTTCACGGTATCTCTCATTTCGCCGGTACAGCACGTGCAAAGTATGCGCGAGACCGGCACCGCCATCTGGACCCATGACATCGTGGCCAATCATAAAAAAATCGGCCGCATGATCGACTTTGTCGATCGCGACCTCGCCTGTTTGGTCCGACATATCGAGACCAAAGAGCCGCTGGAATTCCACGTCATTTTAAAAGAGTACGTACGTCTTACCGATAATCAACATCGATTTGATGCGGCAACAGGGCGGGGAGGGATTCTTCTCCAGGTTCCCGCCGGCACCATCATTTATCAGACCTATGTGTATCCGCGTATCCTGCACCATCAAATCGCCTGGCAAGGCCGTGTCCGGCTGCTGCGATCGGATAGCGAACCGCAAAAACTCACACTTCGCTGCGAGCCGGGTGTTTGTGATCTGTTTTTCGTCGGCGGACCGGAATATCCACAAGTCATACAGAACACGGAAGAGATTTTCCGTTCCGGCTTTGCAGCTCTGCTGCAGAGAACAAGGTCGTACTGGCGTGCGTTCAGTGAGACCCGAACTGATTTCACAGGTAAATGGCGGGCTGATCTGCCACAACGGGATAGACTGCTGCAGGTCATCGATGATATCGCCGTTTTGATCAAGACGCAACAGGCCGTGCAGGGCTCGGTGATGGCCGGATACCCATATCCTCTGGGTTATGTGCGCGACCAGTATGGTGTGTCCCGGGGGCTGCTGGCTTTGGGCTGTCATGCCGAAGCCAGGGCCATTCTGGATTTTTACTGGCAGATTTGGAAAAAGTTCGGCAAGATCCACAACGCCCAGACCATAGGGCTGGAGGCTCAGCAATTCCACATCCATGAAAATGACGACGTGGAAAGTACGGGATATCTGATCATCCAGGCGTTTGATCTTTTGCAAAAAACCGGTGATGAGGCCTTTCTCCGGGAGATAACTCCCATGCTGCTGTGGGCCTATGAGGCGCAAAAAAAGCATTTAGTGCATGCCATGCTGCCGTTTAACGGCGACGAGACCTATATCGCCGGCGGATTGTTGCCGCGCACGGTCATGAATGATGGATCTGCGGAAGCCACCATGTTGTTCGTCGACGGGGGCGAGAAATTGTTGTCATGGATCGCCAAAAACAAAATCTGGAACGAGCGGCGGATTGATGAAAACATAAGGCTTTTACAGGCCTGCAAAGATAAATTCCTGATGAATTTTTGGCGAGACGGACATGTGATGACCAACAACCCCTCCCGGGCACAGGCTGTCGAGCCGCCGCGATTCCGCCATGGGGTCTGTGAACGGGCCGGAGAAAATTGTCTGGTATTTCCCAAGAGCGGCTTTGCCGGCATCACCTGGACCGAGCGCGACAGCAACGGCCGGTACCAATGTGCCAACTGTCTCCTGTTGGGTCCTTACATCAAAGTGGAGCCGAAACTGTACGATCTGGTATCCGTGAGCCTGACGCCCATTTATCTTCACTCCGGACTTGTCACTCTGCCACAGTTACAGCCGGCGCTGGAACAGATCATTGATGCTTACATAAAAACCGGCAAAATGCCCGGTGCCAACCGTTCGGTCGGTTACGAGTTTGGCCTGGTATTATATGCGGCTACTCGCGCCGGCCATATGCGCGCTCCCTATTTTTATGAAAAAACACTTTCGCTGGCAGATGCCGTCGGTGCCTGGTCGGAATATTATCTCGATGACAAGCCGCAGGGCACCCGTTGCCGGCCGTGGGAGAGCGCCATCAACCTGGAAGCTTTGCTGCAGTGGGCCAGCCGTTAAGTGTATCTTGTCTAACTCACGCAGCGAATGGCTAACTAAATTTTTGCCTTGTATGTTGGGAAAGCATGTTGGCTACCTGTCAAGCCTCGACATGGGCTACCTTTGTCGCCAGGGAGAAAAGATGAGAAAAATTACCTTGCTGTTCATTTTCATTCCATGCCTCGTGGTATTGGCGGCCGAAGAGAATTTCCATCGCACCTGTCTGATCGACGATTTTGAATCCTCCTTATCCGGCTGGAAGCTGTCCAACGGAAACAGCGTCAGCGCTTTGCAGCAGAAAAAGGCCGGGTTCATAATAACCTGGTCTGATGTTTGTCGTTCCGGCGAGAAAAGTCTGCAGGCGCAAATTCATCCTGGAGATGGGTGGTATGAAGCCTTGTTGGGAATCAGCCAGCATTTGCCCGAATGGATGCAATGCAAGCCGGATGAACTGGTTCTCTGGCTGCGCGGTGACGGCTCGGCATTATCTCTTCGCATAGGATTCCGGGGTTGGAACAAGAAACTGCAGCTCATCGATTACCTGGTTACGGTTTCCCTGCACAACAATTCGTGGCAGCAGGTGGCGATCCCGTTCGGCCGCATGCAGGAGGCGCAGCCGCATGAGCCCTTTACCTTGTTGGCGCTCTCCGATGTGGTTATTCGCTGCGATGGAGCCGCATCTCCGGGTCAATTCTGGATCGATGACCTTTGTGTGCGTAACAGCGGGGCGGAGCAGAATCGATTCATGACAGATCTGTTCCAGAAAGAGATTGCCGCACGGTCGTCTGTGCTGAACATGCCGCGAATCGGCAGCTGGAATATATTGAAAAGGGATTCAGCCGCAATGGACCGCTACCGGCAGACTCGCATGGGATTTTTATCGAATGGCGCCGCCTACCCCATGCAGGAATATGCTTTTCTGCAGGGCATGGCCACGAATTTCACCCCAGCGAGACTTGCCGTCGCTCCCTTGCTCAAGTCGCTCCATTTGAGTCCGGAGGACATTGACCAGGACCTTTATGGCAGAAATACGGTGGAAAAGGTGGCGGACATGTACCACAGCGACGAGACCGTCGTTTTTCATCCTGATTTTATCAAGCAGTTTGCCGAGCATGTGGCGGCCGGCGTCGATTTTTATTCGACCAAGCCCTGGATCTGTTCTTTTATGCTTCCGGCACCGGTGAGCCTTTATGGTGAAGTGCACTATACCATTTCAAAGGATGCCGAGTTTCCTGCTTTCAGTCGACCAGCCCGAGAAAATTTTCGCGCATGGTTAAAAGGGGCCTATCAGAATGACCTGCGCCTGCTCGAAAAAGCCTGGGGTCAGCCGTTCTCAAATTGGGAGGACATCCTTCCTCCCTATGGCCCCATGGCCGACGAAACAGGCATCGATAGAAGGAAATGCTGGTCGGATTTCATGTTCTGGTACAACAACTGGCTGGAGGAGATTTCAGGTCAAACGCTGGCGGCCGCCAGGGCCAAGACCGGAAAACCCATCGGTCTCATATTGGGTGGACCGAAAATCGGCATAGCACAGGGAGTATGCTCGGGCAATACCGGTGCGCTGGCAAAAATATTGGGCAAATATGGCCCCGCTTTTCTAAACGATACGGATGCACAGACTTTATTCTCCGTCAAATACAGCCGCGCCGCCTGCGCGCAGTATCGTGTGCAGTTGATGGCGGAATACACGGGTCCGCCGTACCTGGCGCCGGCTCTGCAATTTAACACTGCCATCAACACCCTGGCCGGCGCAACTGATATTTCACACTTTGCGCCCGGCCAGGCCATGTACGATTCATCGCACTGGCTTTTCTCCCTTATGCCGGCGGTCAGCGATGTTATCCAAAA
>CAZISM010000027.1:0-52669 GCA_964541895.1 uncultured Cytophagia bacterium | reverse complement strand
GTAATCCTGCATACGGATTGAGTTTAAAATGGTTACATTTTTGACAAAAAGCAAGCGACGTATTAAATATTGTAAGCCATATTCACGACGGGCAAGTAAGAGGAGATCCAATTGAATATTTAATCACTTGCATATATTTTTAAAATTTGATAAAATTCAACAGAGCAAGTTCGCAATTATCTGAACGGGGGAGATACAGCATGAATAAAGCGCGACTTTTTTTCATCAGCAAGGATGAAGGAATTTTGTGCTTTTTTTTGTTCGAGGTGATGCGATTGAAATGGCTTTGATCTTTAGTATGCCATTTGATAGACTGCCGGCTAGTTATCGACATCCATTGCGAAAATCGATTTTAATTATCGGTGAGGTGAATATGAAATGCGCTACCTTTCTTTTGCTTCAGGCCGTCCTGCTCGGCCTCACCGCCCACGTATCTGCGGGGGAAAGCAAGTCTCGTAAGGAGTATATCCGATCGCATTACACCAAGTTCGAGTACCGCATCCCCGTGCGCGATGGCGTCCGACTTTACACCAGCGTATATCTTCCCAATGACCGCTCCAAAACGTTTCCCATGCTACTACAACGGACCCCTTACAGCATCAATCCTTATGGCGTTGATCGATACCCGTCTCAATTGGCCTCAAACGAAGAGATGGAAAAGGAGGGATACATCTTTGTCTTTCAGGATGTACGTGGTTGCTTCATGTCCGAAGGAACTTTTGTGAATATGCGGCCTCACGTTCCTGATAAAAAATCGAAGCAGGATACCGATGAGAGCACAGACACCTACGATACCATCGAATGGCTGTTAATGAACATCCCCAATCACAACAAGGCCGTTGGCCTGTGGGGCCTTTCGTATCCCGGATTTTACAGTTCGGCCGGCATGATCGATTCACACCCGGCGTTGAAGGCAGTGTCCCCGCAGGCGCCTATTGGCGATTGGTTTTGGGACGACATGCATCGAAACGGAGCTTTTAACCTGCATGAAGCTTTTGTGTTTTTTTCCACTTTTGGCAAGCGACGGGACAGTCTGACGACCGAGTGGCCGGCTGAATTTGATCTGGGCACCCCGGATGCCTTTCAATTTTTCCTGGATTTGGGATCGCTGGCTAATGTGAATGCAAAATATTTCAAATGTGAAATCCCCTTCTGGAATGACTTGATTCAACATCCCAACTATGACGGCTTTTGGCAGGCACGAAATATCCTGCCGCATCTCAAAAACATTAAAGCAGCGGTGTTGGTCGTTGGCGGCTGGTATGATACCGAGGACCTTTTTGGTGCGCTGAAAACCTATCAGGCGGTTGAAAAACAGAATCCCGGCATTGTTAATTCACTGGTGATGGGTCCCTGGCCCCATGGCGGCTGGATCAGGAGCAAAGGCGACAGCTTGGGAAGCGCATCGTTCGGTTTTGCTACAGCGGAGGATTTTCAAGAAAACGATTTAAGCCGGTTTTTCCGCCGCCATCTCAAGGGGGCTGGCGATGGCATGCCACAAGCAGAAGCGCATGTCTTCGAAACCGGCGCCAACCGGTGGCGTTGTTTTAATGCGTGGCCGCCGGTAACACGGCAGGGGAAGAAACTGTTCTTGAACAGCCGTCATAAACTCTCGTTCGCGTTACCTGCGGCTGAGGCTGATACGGTCGATTCGTTCATAAGCGATCCCAGCAAACCGGTGCCCTATACGATGGAAAATTCCCAATATTGGTCCTATAAATATATGACCGAAGACCAACGGTTCGCCGGTCGCAGGCCGGACGTGCTCGTCTATTCCGGTGAAGTATTAAAAGAGGACATAACCTGCGCCGGCCCTATAGCGCTGCGTTTATATGTTTCGACCACCGGATCAGATGCCGATTGGATTGTAAAGGTTATCGACGTATCGCCGAAAAGCGATAAAACGGAGGGAAATTTGCAGCGATTGGTGCGAGCGCAAGTTTTTCGCGGCCGCTTTCGTGACGGGTTTGAACACCCCAAGCCGTTCAGGCCGGGCGAGGTGGCCAGGATCGAATACGAACTGCCGGATATTCTACACACCTTCCTGAAGAGGCACTGCATCATGATTCAGGTGCAAAGCAGCTGGTTCCCATTCGTCGATCGAAATCCACAGAGCTGGGTTGACAATATTTTTGCTGCGGCGGATCAGGATTTCATTCCTGCCACTCACCAGGTCTTTCATTCACCGGCGTTTCCCAGTCATATTGAGGTGGGCGTTTTACCTTGATCCAATGATTTTCGGAGGCAGCAAATGAGAATTCGAAAATGGGTGAGAGTCGTGTTATGTGCCACAATGATCGCCATCAGTACCGGCCTTAACGGCCAGTCCATCAACGCCACCTGCTCGACAGGCTGGGACATTTTCGTTCCCAAAAAAGGCGACGGCCATCGCTACGGTCCTTCGATCATCATCAACAGCGATAAAAGCATTGACCTCTGGTTCGCCTCGACAGGCGGCGAAGGCTCCTGGGACTGGATACGTTACCGGCGATCGGTGGATGGCGGCAAAACATGGAGCGTGGAGACCGTTGTACTCAAACCGACTCCCAAGTCGGCGGACAGAATGTCGGTTTGTGATCCCGGCGTGATCAAACTTGGTGATTACTACTACATGGGCGTGACCGCCGTATATGATGACAAGGGAAGACACAATTATATTTTTGTGGCGCGATCCCTGACGCCCGCTGGTCCATACGAGAAATGGAATGGACATGGCTGGGGTGGAGATCCGCAGCCGATCATTCGTTATAGCGGCCCAAAAGACGCCTGGGGAGCGGGCGAGCCTCATTTTGTATCGCGCGACCAATGCCTGTACATCTATTACTCCTGGACCAATTCTCCTGCTTTTCCCGCTGGTGAAAAACCAAAGAAAATAATCAACCAGATCCGCGTCGCTACGGCTCCAGTTGATGATCCCAATTGGCCGGCTAAAATAGCCGAACGGGGCATTGCCTTTGACTGCACGGGCGGAAAAGAAGAGGGTGGAGAGGGCGCATCGGACGTCAAGTATTGCGATAGCCTGGGAAAATTTATCGCGGTTTCTATCGCCGGCCACTTTTCGCCGTCCAGCTATGTGGCCCTGCGTGTTTCAGCGGATGGGTTGCGTTTTGGTGCCCCGATGAAAATTACGGAAAACATAAAATCGTGGAGTCACAATATCGGTATTTCCGGTACAGCTGAAGGACATTTTAATGTGGATGACAATAATTTCATAGCGTACGCTTATTCAGAGCCGCCAGGTTTCAGCTGGGGATTCTGGCACACGTTTCTGAATCCGCTTTCAATATCCATGGATTCTGGTTCACCGTCGCCGAATCCTGTCAAAATCGGGGTCGGACCAAATTAACTTACTGTTTGTAATAGGGTTGAAAAAATTTTTAGTGTAAAAGGGCCCTTAGAATTAATTTTTTACCCCTGAAAACGGATTCTAAGCAACAGTAGGGGGGCGACGGAATCATGCTTTTCCTTTTAATGATCTACGACAATCCTTAGAATGCGATTTATAGGGCAAATTATGCATTCTAAGGCCTGTTTTTAAGGAATTTTGGCGGTTATCACAATGTATATAAAAGAGTTGATTTGGTCCGACCCCGATTCACGATTCACCCACATTTGATCCGACCCCAATTCGCAATTTTCTACCTCCTTGCACTCGTCAGCTTAATATTATCTTCCTCCATTGCAGAACCGCGCCCTCTTGCAGCAATAATTAAGCTGGTGATTGAAAAAATCAGAGTCGCATTCGGCACGAGTACTTTCTGTGTTCCAAGAGCTGAAACGATTATGCCGATAGCAAGAAGTGTCGTGACCAACTAATTCGTTGCTATTGAATTCTTCAGTTTTCAGACTCGTCTTAAAGCGTTACACGCAAAGTCAAATTTTTTCTTGATTTTGACTTGTTGTATTTCTATTTTTCAAGAGGTTATATGGATTTTGCCAGGGACCTCTACCAGTTATCATTTCTGGACTCGATGGATTGCAGTTCGTTTCATTTGGAGCGGTGAAACCATGTCCAGCACTTTTATTACCAATCAAAAAGATCTTTTATCCCATCTGATCAACAGTATTCTGCCGAAAACCAAGGCCATGTACGCGTTGGTGGGCTATTTTTATTTTTCCGGCTTCGCGGAATTATATAAAAAGTTAGCCGACAAGCAGGTCAAAATATTGGTGGGCATGGACGCGGAAAAGGCGCTATTCAACAAAATCAAAGAATTCGAAATCATCCAGGAGGTCCATTTATCCCGCGGTCAGATCCGCCGCAACTATATGGCCGCTTTGGTAGAGCTGTTTAATGATACCGATTATTTTGACAACGACGATAAGCAGCAGGCATTTGCGTTATTTTTAAGAAAGATTAAAGAAGGTTCGCTCGAGCTGCGCAAAACCGAACAACCCAATCACGCAAAATTATACATTTTTGAAAACGCGGCGGAACATAACGAGGGCGGATACTATCCCGGATCGGTCGTCACCGGCTCCAGCAATTTATCCCGGGAAGGATTGACCGGCCGTCATGAGATCAATGTAATTTTTCGCGACGAACATTACCACGAAGCCAAGACCCTCTTTGATGAATTGTGGCATTCCGCTATTGATTTGATCAGCGCGCAAAATTTCGTCGAGTTTGAATCGGAAGTAATAGAGCGGATTTGGATTAACAAGCTGCCCAAACCGTTCTTAATATATGTACGGGTGTTGGACGAATATTTTAGTCTACACACTTCGAATATCCGGTTTCCGGCGGAAATCACCAACCATAATTTTCTTAATCTAAAGTACCAAACCGACGCTGTCCAGTCGGCCTTAAACATTATTGAAAAACACAACGGCGTCATCATTGCCGATGTCGTCGGTTTAGGCAAAAGCATTATCGCTTCAACAATTGCTCACAATCTCGGCTTGAAGACGATCATCATCGCTCCGCCCCACTTGAAGGATCAATGGGAAGATTACCGCTATACGTACGAGTTCAATGTCCAGGTGTTCAGCACCGGCGCCATTAATAAAGCGCTCGATGCCGCGACCGGCGATGAGCGAAAATTGATCATTATTGATGAGGCGCATAAATTCCGCAACGAATTGACCCGCGATTACGCCGATCTTCACAAATTATGCCAAGGTAACCGCGTAGTGCTGCTTACCGCCACACCGTTCAACAACCGGCCGCAAGACATATTTTCCATGATCAAGCTTTTTCAAATTCCGGCCAAATCGACCATTCAAACCGTTGAAAACCTTGCTTACCAATTTCGCCGATTGATTATTGAATATAAGGATATTATTCGTTCGCAGCGGGAAAAACTGGCGTCGCCGTATGAAATTAAAACCAGAATTCAGCGTCTGGCTGCTGAAATTCGTAATCTTATTTCGCCGCTGCTGATCCGGCGTTCGCGACTTGATTTGGATGAAATTGAAGAGTATCGCGCCGATTTAGACCGACAACATATTGAACTGAACCGCATCGAACCGCCCCGGCTCTTAGATTATGATTTGGGCGATCTGACCGAGCTCTATTGTGAAACCTTGGAACGGATCTCACCACAAAACGGAGGAACGCGCGACGGTTTTATTGGCGCGCGCTATCAACCCGGCATGTATGTGAAAGATGTTGAAAAATATCGCCGGCAATGGGAAGATGAATATGGCGACGCGAACCTGGCCCTGCAAACACAGATCAACTTGGCTAAATTCATGCGTCGACTTTTGGTCAGGCGTTTTGAAAGTTCGAAATTTTCTTTTCGCGCCAGCCTCGAATCGATGATTCGTTCTGCGGAATTGGTTAAAGAGTGGTACCATCGCCTGGGTCTGGTGCCGGTGTTTAAAAAAGGTAAATTACCCGATGTCGATGCCCTGCTGGCCGATGGCGGCATCGAGGACGACACCGATGTCAGCGACATTGATCTTGACCAAATACTGGCGGCATATAAGGAAAAAGGTCTTGTTACCATTCCTAAGACGGACCTTGAGGAAAAATTTATTCACGATTTAGACAACGATATCTCGCTGCTTCGAGAAATTCACCAAACCTGGTTCGCTGAAGGAGTCGGACGCGATCCCAAACTGGAAACTCTGACTAAAGTGTTGAGCAAGTTATTATCACAAGCGCCGAATCGAAAAATTGTCATTTTTACCGAATTCGGCGATACTGCCGCATATCTCAATGAATTGTTGCTCGGCCGTTTTCGGGTCTTGAAATATTCTTCAGCGGACGCCAACCAAAACAATAAAACCCGTATCAGACAAAATTTTGACGCCGGGTTACCGCTAAACAAACAACAACATGATTTTGATATTTTGATCGCAACCGACGCTATTTCAGAAGGATTCAATCTCCATCGCGCCGGCGTCATCTTGAATTATGATATTCCCTATAATCCGACGCGAGTAATCCAACGAGTCGGCCGCATCAATCGCATCAACAAAAAGGTTTTTGACCACCTCTATATCTATAACTTTTTTCCCACCGCAACCGGTGAAGAAGAAACCCGGATCAAGCAGATCAGCACGCTCAAGATCGACATGATTCACGCCTTGCTGGGCGAAGACACGCAGGTGTTGACCGATGAAGAAAATCTAGCGTCGTTTTTCATCGAGCAATATCAGCGCGAACAGGACTTGCAGGAGCAGCGATCCTGGGATGTTGACTATAAAAATCTTTTGTATCAGCTCAAGGCGCATCAACCGGAGCTTATTCAACAGGCGCGGGCTCTGCCCCATCGTTCGCGGGTGCGCAGAACCGCGGCTAAAACTGAAAATGGCGTGCTCATCTTTGGACGCAAGGGCGATGATTACAAGTTCAAGCTGGGTCATGACGCGGACGAAATCTCCTTGAGCGCTGAAACGGCGTTAGCGCTTTTTCAGTCCGAGGTGGGTGAAAAACCGGCCGCGATCAGCGAAAGTTTTGAAAAGATTTATCAACAATTAAAGTCGCGGCTGTTCGAGCGCAAAACTCAGATCAGCTCCGATAAGGGAAAACGGGACGCGTTGACCACGGTAGAAGCGTTAATTCCGGTTTCGTCGAAACACAAGGATTATTTGCGCGATATCAGTCTGGTTATCCGCACCCTAGACGCTTTGCCCGACTATTTTTTGAAAAAATTGCGCAAACTCGACTTAAAGTCGCCGGATTCTTCCATTGATGAATTAAAAACAGAACTGCCCGGCTCCTATCTTTCGGTGATGTTGGAAACTGCCCGGAAGATTGAAGAAGGCGATGAAGCAATTATTCTTTCCGAGGAGTTGATCTGATGGTGAATTTTCAGGAGCCTTACGACCCAAATATCTTCCTGCGCTGGTTTAAAAGCGATTTTTTACCTGAAGATTTCAAGCCGCGGTCTGAAAAGGTCGATCTTACCATCAAGACTCAATACATCAGCCGAGTCGTTTTATTGGGGCGAAGTGAAGCCCTGGATTTACCGGTTTATGAAATTCATCATCATTCTGACAGTGATCCCCGCGTCAGCCTGGCGAAAGAAACGTTTCATCTTCTCGTCGGGTATCTGGTTCGCGACGCTTTAGTTTTGTTCATCTCCGCCAATTCGGACAATTATCGTCTTTCCTATATTTCCATGGACCTGGTTATTGTCAATGGCAAGGTAAAAAAGCAATTTGCCAATCCGCGACGTTACTCCTTTTTTCTCGGGCCGAACTGTAAGACTCACACCCCCAATGAATTTTTGATTAAAAAAGGACGAATCCGGGATCTGGCCGATTTACGCGAACGTTTTTCCGTTGAAGTGGTCAATAAGGAATTTTATAACGAAATCGCTCTGCTATTCACGCGATTGGTGGGCGGGACGCGCAAAATCGGCGTTAATCTGTTCGAAGAAAAGGCGCTGCTGCGTTTGCCCTCCTTGCCCAACAACGAGCACAATCATCAAAAGTATCAGGAATTCGCCGTACGTTTGATCGGCCGGTTGGTGTTTTGTTGGTTTCTGAAGAAGAAGCGTAGCGCCAACGGCTTTCCGTTGATCAGCGACGACATTCTCTCTTCTCAGGCAGTGCGCGAAAACGAATACTATTACCATCATATTCTTGAATATTTGTTCTTTCAGGTGTTAAACACGCCGCAAAACCAACGCAGCGAGGTGGTCAGCGACCGGTTCAAGGATACGCCGTTTCTTAACGGTGGACTGTTCGAGCCGCACGAAGACGATTTCTATGAACCCGACCGCAAGATGGGCATCACCCGACATCTCAACACGCTGGTGATCCCGGATGCATGGTTCGACGATCTGTTTACCGTGTTCGAAACGTATAATTTCACCATCGACGAAAACACCACCATCGACATCGAACTCTCCATTGATCCCGAGATGCTGGGTCGAATATTTGAAAACCTGCTTGCAGAGATCGATCCGCTCACCGGCGAGACCGTGCGCAAATCCACCGGCAGTTATTACACGCCCCGGCCTATTGTCGAATACATGGTCGATGAAAGCCTCAAGCACTATTTGCGCCATAAAACCTCATTGCCCGATTCCCTGCTGAATGATTTGTTGAATTACAGCGCGGATGTAGCGATCTCGCCGAGTGATCGCGACAACATCATTGCCGGGCTTGATGAGATCAAAATTCTTGATCCGGCTTGCGGCTCCGGCGCCTTTCCCATGGGCGCATTGCAAAAGATGTTGTTGATCCTGCAAAAGGTGGATCCCAACGCGGAAGAGGCCAGAAAGCGACTGCTGCAAAGCATCTCGGACCCCACACTCCGGTCGATAATCGCAAAAAAGATCGCCAACAGCCACGAATTGTGGGACTATACCCGCAAATTGAACATTATCCGCAAATCCATTTACGGCGTCGATATCCAGCCCATCTCGGTCGAAATCTCCAAACTGCGTTTCTTTCTCTCGCTCATTGTTGAAGAAAAAGTACAGGATCATGAGGAAAATCGCGGCATCCACGCCCTGCCCAACCTCGAATTCAAATTTGTCTCCGCCGATTCGCTGATCGGGTTGCACAATGAGGAAGACGTAAAGCAGTCGCAGGCGGACATTTTTGAAGATGATTTTTTCGACCATTTTCAAAGACATGTGGAAAACTATTTTTCCGCCAGTTCGCCCGAAGAAAAGACGTCCTTGCGCAAGACCATTGTTCAGTTGATCAATAAAAAGGTCGATGAAAAATTTGATTTGATTCTGTCACTCAGTCAATTTACCGCCAATAAGCGCAAAAAAGAAAAACGGCAGCTTCATCTGGACACCCAAACCGCGTGGGTATCCAAATGGGAAAGCTATAAAAATCTCTTTCAAAATCAGACGGTCAAGTTTTTTGATCTACGCTACTTTTTCCCAGAGGTCAAGGCGGGTTTTGACGTGGTTATCGGTAATCCGCCCTATGTGCAACTGCAAAAAGAGGGCGGTCGGTTGGCTGAACTTTACGAGGGAGAAAAGTACGATTCCTTTGAACGCACCGGCGACATCTATTGCCTGTTTTATGAACGCGGCCATAAACTGCTGCGCGAAAAGGGCTGTCTCTGTTATATTACCTCCAACAAATGGATGCGCGCCGGCTACGGCGAATCCCTGCGCGTCTATTTGCTGGAGCATACCCAACCGCGCATCCTGATCGATTTCGGCGACGCGCCGATCTTTGCCAACGCCACCACCTATACCAATATTCTGCTCACTTCCCGCGAAAGGAGCGACGGTGCCGACTTGCTGGCGTTGGATCTCAGTCGCGAGAACGTTGATCATCAGCCGCTGCCGGCGTTGATCGAGCAAAAGAAAAAAGAGTATGTGAGCGAATTTTCAAAAGAGCGGTTACTGATCGTCAAGGAAGCGGAAATGCGCATCAAGCGCAAGATCGAGTCGCAGGGCATTCCGCTCAAGGATTGGGATGTTCAAATTTATCGTGGCATATTGACCGGCCTAAACGAGGCGTTTATTATTGACGGTGAAACCCGGGCCAAGCTGATCAGCCAAGACCCCAAGAGCGCGGAGATCATCAAGCCGATCCTGCGCGGAAAGGATATCAAACGGTATCACGTGGAATTCGCGGATTTGTGGTTGATCAACGCGCACAATGGTATCAAAGAAAAAAATATTACGCCAATTGACATCCCAAATAAATATCCTGCCATATATAAACACCTGCTGAAATTTAAAGAAACGGCTCAAAAACGTGAAGATCAGGGCGATCATTGGACGAATTTGAGGAACTGTGCGTATTTGGATGAATTTGAAAAGGAAAAAGTTGTGTGGGGTAATTTGGCTACTGACCCAAGTTATGCTCTAGATGACAAAGGCTCAGTTGTCAATGCTCCCGCCAATCTATTAACCTCCGAAAAAGAAAGCATAAAATATATATTGGCGGTAATCAATAGCCGGATTATGTCGTTTTTGTTGAAATTCATAGCTTACAGTCGAGAAGGTGAGTTTTTTGAGTTTAAAAAGATCTTTGTTGAACAGCTACCCATCAAGCGCATAAGCAAACAACAACAAAAACCATTCGAAGTTTTGGTGGATAAAATTCAAGCTCTGAGGCAAAAATCTCAAGACTCGACACACTTAGAAAAACAGCTCGATGTAATGGTATATAAATTGTACGATCTTTCCTATGATGAAGTACAAATATTCGATACGGAGATCGCAGAAGTTATGTCGCGTGTGCAGTTTGAAAAATTCAAAATGTAGCAATGATGCACCCTCACTATGTATGAATGGCGATCGATTGTTTTGAAAATAATTAAGTGACCAGTTATAATTCAAAATTCCTGTGCGAAAACGGTGTTGGCTATCTTTAATATTTACTATCAAAATGCGCAGAGCAAGTACTACATGAATGAAAAATTGGAATATTAATGTGCTGCAGGCAATATATTAAATGAAAAACCAATAATTAAAATAGAGAGCTGTTTGATTACTAATAGTCAATTCAAGCTTATTTTTGATTCAATAATACGAATTCCCCATTGCTCATTAGTGATAAAACAACAGTAGGAAAAAATATTATGGATAAGTCCTTTTTTACGCAGATTTTAGTTTCAAGTGAGAGTAAAAAAACTATGCTCACTTGGCTTATCTATGTCCTTGGATTTTTTTGCGTATTTTATATTATTTGTTGCTTTTATGCTATACATGTTGAGAAAAATGGTTTTGGCCCCATACTGTTCCTTTCTTTAGAAAAAGAAATGGTTGATAAAAAAAGCAAGGTACCTGGGTATCGTGTGTTCGTTGATCGATTCAATATTCACAAAAATCATGAAATCTTTGGCCAACGCATTACAAATCAAGAGTATTTTATCCTGACACAACCTGACGATAAAAGGCGCATCAGTGCGTTTCATTCAACATTTGGTCAACAAAAGCCAGATACTATTCCAATCTTTCAAATTAAGACCATGGAATATAAACAGTCCTCTGGGAATCGAATTCTTTGGGGTATTGACTGGTACCAGAACAACATTTTCTCTTCGATGCAACAATATTGGATTGAAAAGAATGCTTTCAAATTATGCTCTTTCGACTCGAGCAATGAAAAATGTTCGGATTCAGTGGAATTTGTCAACATTCATTTTAATGAGGTATTTGGTATTAATGGTGTTCACGTGATGCAAGATAAAAAGAATGGACAAACACATGCCTATCTTATAGAATATACTGGCGATCTTTTAGAGGCTCCCATTAGCAGCTCAAACCAGAAAAAAGGCCCCTCGATTCAATCTCCAGATGTTTTGCCTATGAAGAGTGACCATCGTGATATTTTTATTAAAAGATGCGACACACTTTATGCATTTCAAGGATTGGATTTCTTTGAAAAGGACAATATGTTTATTACGATCAATTCTATTAAAAAAACTCTATATTTTTGTGAATTAGGCGACAATCATTGGGAAAGCATCATGCTTTCTAAATTTCATGGCATGGACTCAACTACAAATTATCAATCGCCTGCAATTGTTAATAAATCTGACACTTCTTTTTATCTTTTTTTAACCGCTGTGAATGAAAATATAACCATAATAGAATTCAAGAAAATAAGCGACCTTAAAAATGCTACCCCTGACCGCGCATACCACATTTCAGTCCCATACAAGACAAATGAAAGTTTTTATTTAGAAGGAATAGATGCTTGTGCTGGTCCACACGAGCGCTTGTTGATAATTGACCGGTTTGGGAGATTATATTACCTTAATAAATTTGCTAAATATTTAAACCAATCAAATGAACCAATAAATTGGCGGGAATTAATTATTCCCAACCAAGGCCAGCCAGTGCACGGACAGGATCTTGCTGTAGATGACCGCGGTGGAGTTTGGTTGGCCACCAATAACAGTGTGCGCTACTTACATCCGGAGCTTTTTGAAGATTTGTATTATTTTTCAAACAAACTATATCGAATTTGGCAGATTGTTGCATCGATTGCATTTTGTCTTATGTCCATTTTACTTTATGAAAGAAAAATCGCTAATAAAGAAATCTTGATGAAAAGAAAAATTGCCAACAAAGAAATCTTGATTAAGAAAATAAAAGCCGCTTTCGTGCAAATCGCTGCTGAACTGTCCGCGATTTTGGGTGAATCGCGAGAAATTATAATTGATGGCAAAAATCTTGATGAGAGCATCACTTCCGGAATTGATACATTCAAAAATAAGAGAGATGCAATATTCAGTAAAATTGATAAATTGGAGAGAAAAAACAAAGAATTTGAAGAGGTATTTAAAATCAAAACAAGTAATGAAAAACGAGATTCAGAAGACTCTTTCGATGCCAATGATCCCTTTCCAAGACTGATCTCGAACTCTCGTTCAATGCGAGAATTAAAAGAATTGATAAAGCACCTAGCGACCGAAGAAGATGGTCCTGTACTTCTTTTAGGTGAAAAGGGCGTCGGAAAAAGCCTTATCGCTGAAATGATCAAAAGCTATTGTAATCGTTCTGGACCGTTCATAAAAGTAAATGCTGCGCATTTTGATCCAAGTCTTATTGAAAGTGAGCTTTTCGGTTATGCCCCAGGTGGTGCCTTCACTGGTGCTAATCGAAAAGGTAAAATTGGATTGATACAAAAACATGATAAAGGTATTATTTTTTTGGATGAAATTGATGCATTGCCTTTAACGTGTCGAAAGAAATTAAATGTATATCTTGATGATAAATCGTTTTTGCCTGTGGGAGGCGAGGAAATCCATCAATCAGACGTTCGGATTATTGCTGCCACTAATATTGATCTAAACAGTGCAATACTAGAAGGTACTTTTGATGAATCCTTATTAGATAGGCTTGGGATACCCATTGAGATTCCGCCTTTAAGAGATAGAAAAGAAGATATCTTACTCATTGCAGACTCCTATCTAAAAAAACTTGGAGTTTTTGATATGACTCCTACTGCGAAAGAAAAATTATATGAATATTATTATCCGGGCAATATTAGAGAATTAATAAATACTTTAAAACGCGCAAAAACGCTTGCTAAAAAGAGTAATTATAATGATCCGCATATAGTAATCACATCAGACCACATCCTCTTTCGTTCTACAGGTCAAACTCATCAAAAGAAAACTGAAAAAATATCAAAAGAAGACCTTAAAAACGAGAATATTCAAGAATGGATCGATATTTTTATTAAATACCAATGGGAAATTGGTCGCATATTAAAAGACAGGCATCAGTTTCCAAAAGCAAAACAGCTAAAGCAAGCACAATTATATAATTTAAGACTGAAATGCGCTAGTGCAATTATTGCAAAATTAAAAAATAGAAATGTCCCCAATATCGAGAAAGTGCTTGATGAGTATCAAATGCCAAAAAAGTTCATTATGAGCCTGAAAAAGATTAACCATTTCTAATTAAATAAATTTCTAATAGAAATTTTCCCAATTTACAGTTTTATTAGAATTTTTCCCCCATTGCATCCTTTCATCACCTCACCTTTATCTTTTTATATATACTCTCCTTAGCTAATAAAATTGGCTTATAAAAATATTGCACTTTTGGGTCAATTTTGTTGGCACCCCGTTTGCCTTCCTGAAATCAACAGATGCAGACGTCAAACTGAAGATAATCTCCATCAAGTTTCATTTTAGTTGTATTGCTTTTGAGCGATCCTGATTACTCTTGTTAAAGCCTAGTGAGAAACTGAGAACAGCGATTGCTTTTATCAGGCAAAAATCTGTCACTGCCATTTTTCGCTTTTTAGGAGGTATTGGCGATGAATTTAATTTTGACGATTATCGGATTTTTTCTCTATTACATCCTGGCAGTCATCGTAATGGTATCGATGGGCTTCATTATTTCTTCCTTTCGCACCATGTTTTTTGAGGGAGTACCAAGCGGTTTCGCCAAATTCCTGACCGGAATAGCCGGTCTGGCCGTTAGTATATCTTTCTTGTATGTTCTGATCAGGTATTGGCCATTTGACAAGGATCTAATTGAGCGGTATGTGAATTCGCCCATATACTTTTAGTATTGACCATTTCAATGAAAGAGCGGTTGCTATTCACCGCCAATTTGGAAAGGAGGCAAATAAAATGGGCCTTGAATAAGTAATTCGAAACGATCTGATTTCCAGTAGTTGCAACCACAAAGAAAGGAGATCATATGTCATTACACGATTTTAAATTACTTAGGCGTTGCATGACCATTGGGCTGGTCGTGGCCGCCGTTTTGGGTGCTATTCTGGCTAGCGGTTGCGACCGCGACACGAGCCCGACCGAACCGACTCCTAGCCAGGAGCCGACTTCCGGCCAGCCGCCCGCACCGGAACCAACACCCACGGTGGAGATCGTCGATGCTGGCGGGACGACCGGCTGCGCCACCTGCCTGACATCGGGAGTGAAGATCAACGGCATCTCTGCAAAGGTCACAGGCTTGGAGAATCCGCGCTATGAATGGAGGTTGATCCGGTACGGGAAGACCGTGGCTACCAGCACTGCGCCTACGTTTAACAGTCCAGCCTACCTTCCAGGGGACCACATACTTTCGCTGCGGGTCTCCGATGCCACGGGACGCGCAGCCTCGGCTCGGAAGGCGTTCACGGTGATGCACGCTTCGTTCAAGTCGGTGCCTTGGTCAATCTACGCTGCGCAGGAACCCAATTCAGATCAATCCAATTCCTTGGACTATGCCCTGAAGCTGGTCGAATTGATTAGCGCCTCCTATGATAGGCTGTGGCACGACTGGGTCGCCGCGGAATTCATCGACCCTCGAACAGGCCAGACGCTGTGGCTATTCAACCGCGTTAAGAAGGTACGGTTCAGTAATCGCATGGCGGACATCCTTTATGCGCTGGTCATTTCCGGAGACGCTGACTGGTGGAGTGGAAACGCTTCTAATGCCAGTCACTGGAACCTCGCCGCAGGCTCCGCGGATCGGCAGATTCTACGCAACTATGTGCTGGTTTCGGTCGCCAGGATCGATTATCCGCCGCAGCATGCAGGGGATGGCATTCATTACTATAAGTGATCTCATTCCCCGGGGCTCCTGGGTCCCGGGGGACGTTCGACACTTATCGCGGGAGGGGCAAAATGAAGCGCGGTTATGTAACAGCAATCATCGCATGCGCGGCGATCGCAATGACTCTGCCCGGCTGTGGCAACCGGGTCGTCTGCTTCTCGGTTGCCAATTGACGATTTCAATGAAATAGTGGTTATACGTTCGTCTCTTAAATTACGCCTCAGATAAAGAAAAGAGGAAAATAAAATGTGCCATTAATAACGAGTACCTGCTGCAAAATACATTAAAATCCTGGGGTCGTGCTGTCGCAACTCCAGGGTTACGACTCGCGCCACTAATTTTGCAGCAGAGATTAACTAATTCGAACTACTCATTTGGTAGCAAACAATAGCAAGGTAACCAAGGAGATCGATATGTCGACTCAAGGTTCAAAATTACTTGCGCGTTCCTTTGCCAACGAAGTGACACTGCGAAGCGTGGTTACGGGGCTAGTCATGGCCGCGTTAATGTGCGCCGTCAACTCGTATCTCACGCTCAAGGCGGGCATAATTGAAGAGGGTCCCATTATTTCAGCACTGGTGTTTATTTCCCTTTTTTCGGCCTTACGTCAACGCGTATCCGCAACCGAAGCCGTTCTGGTGGCCACTATGGGCAGCGCCGGCGGTAGTTTCGGTTTCGTCGCCAACATTTTTACCGCGTACAAAATGATCGGCGTGGAATTGTCGACCGCACAGATGCTCAGCCTGACCTTGTGCACCGGCGCAATGAGCGTGCTGATGGCCATTCCATTTTACCAGCTCTTTGTCGTAAAGGAGCGGCTAAAATGGCCGGTAGGTCAAGCTTGTGCAGACGTCATCAAATCCACCGTCGAAGAAGAAGAGCACCAACAGAGTCGGGTTATCCTAGTATTCTCCGTGATTTTTTTCCTCTTTGTATTGGCGCAGGGCGGATATCCCGTGCTGGAAACTTTAAAACTCTTTTCGGCAGGTGGTTTAACTTCAATCGGTCTTGGCTTAAGCCCCTTCCTGATCGGCGCCGGATACCTGGTGGGGATCCGAGTGTCGATCGGTTTTGCCGCGGCCGCCTTGATCCAAATTTTTCTGGCGCCTTACACGGACAATCCCGCCGCACCGCATCGCTTTGTCTATCCGGGCGTCGCTTTTCTGTTGGCCTCAGGTCTCACCAGCCTGTTGATCAACTGGCGAATGATGGCAAACGCAATATTGTCGCTGCGCAATCTGGGTACTTCTGACGAAAATAAAATAATGTCAGGTAAGACTCTGATTATTTCTTTAGCTACTGCCGCCATCTTTACCATCGCCGTTCTCAAATGGTTTTTCTCCGTCCCCTTATTTCTGAGCATCATCCTGGTTGCAATCGGATCGCTCTTTTTAAACTTGATCGCCGTCCGAGCCATGGGCGAGACCACCTTCAATCCGATCCGAATCATGGGTGTGCTTCTACAAGGGATCACTGCCCTACTCGGCCCCAATACCGCACCGATCAATATGTCTGGCGCTGGCGTTCTCGCGGGGTCCGCCAACCAGTCGGGCATTCTGGTTCAAGATTTATTTACCGGGTCGGTGTTAAATGTCCGGCCTCGCATCCAAATGGCGCTTCAAATAGTTGTCCTGCCGGTGATAGCGGTGATTAGCGTCTTTGTGTTTAAAATTATCGCGAACACCTATCATATTTCCATCAATAGTGATGCTCTGGCCGCACCGGTTGCAAAAATGTGGGCTGCTATTTGCCTGATTTTAACTGGAGGCCAACTGCCTGACAACGCTGTGCCCATGATGATCGGATTTGGCATCGCCGGCATACTAGCGGCTTGTCTGGACAGTACGCGGCTTAAAAAATATTTACCGCATCCCACAGGCTTGGGGATTGGGCTCATCCTCTCGATCCCGAACTGCCTGGCATTCACCTTTGGCGCCATTGTGTTCACTGCTCTAAATCGCTACTTCAAAATGAGCGAAGTAACCCTTAATTCGATCTGTGCCTCGGCGATTCTGGGGGAAGGCGTGGGCGGAATCTTAAGCGGCGTCTTAAAATCAATGGGTGTATTCCCAATGTAATCGGGACTCATTTTGAACGAGACAGCCTGACTAATTGTCTTCAATATCGGACACCATGCTGGTGTCCGATATTGAGTAACCCATCGAATGAGTTCAAACCGAGCAAATCTGATCAGGCATTACCTGGTTTGCAAGGTGAACAAGATCGCAAGGAGTTTAATTATGCTAAAACGAGCATTAGAGGTTGCCAGAGAACGTCGGGAAAAAGCGTTAGTGGAGCTACGGGAGTGGCTCGCGATCCCGACGATTTCAACAGCAAAAGAGAATCGTATAGACATGCAACGCGGGGCGGAATGGACAGCCGACAAACTTGGCGCTATCGGAATGGAAAATGTCCACATTCTACCGACTGCCGGTCATCCTTTGGTCTATGGCGAATGGCTTAAAGCAGGTGATGACGCTCCAACGATGTTAATTTACGGGCACTATGATGTGCAACCGGCCGGCGAATTGAACAAGTGGCAATCGCCTCCGTTCGAGCCGGAAATCCGTGACGAACGGCTCTACGGCCGCGGTATCGCGGATATGAAAGGACAGATCATGGCAGCTATTGAAGCCGTGTCGGCAATGAAAACGGCCGGCGGCCTGGGCGTTAATCTCAAATGGCTGGTCGAAGGCGAAGAAGAAATTGGCTCTGAACATCTCGAAGCCTTCATCCGCGAGAATAAAAATTTACTGATCTCGGATTTTTGCCTTAATCCGGACGCAGGAATTCTAGCAATCGACAAACCAACGATCAGCATTGGCTTACGCGGTTTAATGTACGCGGAATTACGAGTCTTTGGTCCGGAAAAGGAGCTGCACTCGGGCAGTTTTGGCGGCGTGGTACACAATCCGGCTCAGGTCATCGCGGAGCTGATTGCCGCGATGCATAATCGGCAGGGAAAAATCATGCTCCCCGGTTTTTATGACCAGGTGAAAAAGTTTACCAGGCGAGAGCGAGAAGATTTTAGGCGAATACCTATTTATGCCAAGGACTTGATCGCCACGGCAAAAATACCTGCCTGTTGGGGCGAGCCGCAATACAGTCCGGCAGAACGTATCGGTGGTCGGCCGACCTTGGAAGTCAACGGCTTGCAGTCAGGGTTTGTTGAGCCGGGTTCGAAAACCATCATCCCGGATATGGCCATGGCTAAAATTTCTTGCCGTTTGGTCCCTGATCAAACCCCTGGAATCGTTTTTCAACAACTGCGTGATTTCATCCGCCGACAAGCGCCGAAAACGATTAAGTGGGAACTGGATCCGTTACACGGAGTAAATCCATGTCGAACAGAAAGGGAAAATATCGGCATCTCCGCGTTGGCCAAGGCATTCAAAACCGTTTGGAACAAAAAAGTCATTTATCACCATGAAGGCGGCTCTATGGGTGTTGTCAGCCTGTTGCAGCACCAATGCGGTATCGATTCGGTTCTTACCGGTTTCAGCCTTCCTGATTGCGGCGCTCATTCAGCGAACGAAAATCTGTATCTTCCTCTATGGTTTAAAGGAATTGACGTATTGATCCACATGCTTCACAATCTAAGTTCTTTACGGAAAGGATGATATTTAATTCTCCGCAATTGAAAAAGTAAAAAACAGGCCGGCTGCCAGAATTGAATAATACACTGGAGGCAAATATGAAATTAAAAAAAGTGTTTTTGATGCTCGTTCTCATTTTATCACAGGGATTTTTCTTGAGCAAAGCAATTTGCCAGGAAAAGGAAGGCACTGCCCATTCGTGTGATAGTATGAAAGATAGCGCCGTCAAAGCCGGCGCTGAAGCCCTCGATGCCGCAAAAGACGCGCAATGTATCGGGAATTCGTTCAGTAGGGATAGAGATAGCGGTTGTGGAAGGGACTCGAGTCCCGGTGACCATGCCAGAGATTTTGCGGATCATGCAGGCAGAGCCATGGAAGCGATCGGCGACGCGCTCAGTTCCGCTAGAGATTGTGCAAGAGAGGTGAAAGAACAAACCTTTGGACATTATGAAGCCACTCCATCGATTCAACCTGAAAAGAGCACCCCTTGCTTTGATCCGTATAGCGATCCGGCAGTTGAAGAAAGCAGCGCAGAATCATTGAAAAAGTTAAAAGAAAAGGCACAAGGTACGCATCAAGTTTCAAAACCATAGTTAATTGGTAATCAGTAAATTTCACTCAAAGGCAGCCGGCCTGTTTGAAAATAAATTACATCATTCGATGAAAGGAAATCGTCATGAAAACCATTTGCATGGTCTCGCTCTTATCATTCCATTTTGCTTTATTTGGGCAAGAAGTAGTGGAAGATAATCAGTATTATCATCACGCCTTTTATAGAACTATTCATTATTGTCCGTTGACTGATAGTACCGATATAATAAATTCCAACTCACTTATTCAAAAATTCGGCAAACCGCCTTCATGGCCGGATAGTGCAAAATGCAAAGACGCGCAGAATCGAGAAAAGGCTGTTCAAGAGGCGTTTTCATTTGTGTGGAAATTGCTAGCACGTTGTGGCCGAGATACCAGAGTATATACTAATTCAACTGACTTTGATAAATTCGTCAACAAAGACAATCCAGATCAGGTAAAAAAGTATTTTGAAGAATTATTTCAGAACCCGGACAATTTCCAGCTAAGAGGGCCGGATGAGGTGGAGATTTTTCAACCGGAACTGACTGTTCATAAGCCGAGCATTCGCTATTCTCGCGTTCAAACACGATTAGATTTGTATGCATTTATTGACAAACAATTACAACAAATATATGCCAAACCTCATAAAGATATTCAATATTGGGTTAGATATGCCAATGGCGAGATGCAGCGAATCCGCCATTGTCCAGGATACGAATCGGTTGGGAAAGAGAGTTTTGAACGAAGGACCGAATCTACGCGACTGAAAAACGCAAGTACATTGCAATCAATCGATCACAACTCAAATCTCAAAAATGAAGAGGAATTTGCCGCTGATATCATTATCTATCCATTGCTATTTGATCGCCAGTACTTGTTTATGGAGGGTGAGGTAGAAAAAGGAAATAGTCCGTGGGCAAAAAATTTGCTGCAAGCTCTCATCTATGTAATTCTCCACGAAATGGCGCATTATGAATTTGAAGTGATTAAAAAATCGGATATCTTTAATTATCCAGACAGACAAACCTTTAATGATTCCGAAAAAGCCTGCGGACGCTGGGCGACATCGATTTTGCATGCACGTTGATCATTAAAAAAATTATTCAAGATTCAATTATTATAAAGTAAATTAGTGTGTACGACTGATTTAGCATTAAAGAAAAGCTGAACTAATATTTTAAAGGAGCAAATATGAAAAAAAGCAGTCTAAGTCTTATATTATTGGCCGTCATTACGGCTGCTTGGTTGTTTCTTGCATGTATAAAAAGTCCGGTTCGCTATAGAGCCGTTTATCTAGATTTGGATGGAACCGCATTGGATGTGACCGGCGTCGTTCGAGCCTCGACCGTTAAAGCTCTGCAGGATTTTAAGAGCAATGGAGGACAAGTCGGGATAGCTACAGGAAGAAACAGGCAGCAGGCGTCTGAAGCAATTGCTGCTATTCAGCCTAGTCTGCCAAGCATTATTATGAACGGCGTTGCGATCATTGACCCGAAATCCAATAAACAACAAATATTAGCTAGACTTGATCCAGAAAGCATGCGAATCTTCCTCAGCAAGTATGCAGGCAGTTCAAAAATCAAAGCTTCTTTGCTGTATTTTGCTGAAGCAACCGCGGCAGATCGAGATTCCAGCCAATTTGCTCTTATGCTCTCAGATGCAAAGCTTGCTCCAACTTTTTACAGTCATCTTTCAAAATTCTCTGCCGATTCTTTGCTAAAAATCATCGTCTTCTGCAAATCAGAAACGATTGAGCCTTTGCGAATAGAATTGGCCAGCAGCCTGCCTAAGGCGCAGGTCATTTCCAGCACGCCCACTATTTTAGAAATCATACCACCTGCCATTTCAAAAATGAATGCAATTGAACAGGTATCTAGAGATCGACACATTTCATTATCAGAGATTATCGCATTTGGAGATGGGAGAAATGACTTGGAAATGATCAAAGGTGTTGGTATTGGTGTTGCCATGTCCAACGCCCATTCAGAAGTCCAAGCGGCTTCTGATTTGATAATTGGTTCAAATTCTACGGATGCAATTGCTAGAGCGATTAATTTTTTGACAAAACGTTGAATCGTAGTAGCAGGAAGATTAACGAGCTGTTCTGTTTGAAGAATAAATCGCTTAGGCGCCGCTGCTAAGTGTTGTTGCGGCGGCGCCTGATGCCGCTTGTATCTCGGCAAGACGTACAAAACCGTCCCGATTGGGTCGCTCGCGATTTTCGACCAAGCCGGCTGTCATGAGAGGATAGGGTATGTGTAGGAATAACTATAGCGTTATTATTATTTTGTTGTTCGGTGTGCCGTTGCTTAAGGTTTGCTCACCACACTGGCATCGTCCTGGTGTAACTTCAAAAGGAACCCTTTCATAATCGGGGATAACCAGGGTCGGACTAAATTGACTTTTTGACAGTAAAATGTTTGTGATGTTTTTTTGTGCGCAAAACGGTCTTTTATTCGATTTATACGCCTTGCACATAGATTCTAAGCAAAAGTAGGCGGGCGACGGAAGAATTCTTTTCCTTCGAATGATCTACGACTTGCCTTAGAATGCGATTTATTGCGTGAAAAATGTATTTTAAGGCCAGTTTTTATGGCATTTTTGAGGTTATCGTAATGTGAATATAGGAGTTGATTTGGTCCGACCCCGGTTCCCATCTTTTTCTTTCGCTGCTGTCAACGGTCGAGGTATCTCTGCCACGGTGCAAGATATTGTCGAAACTCGTTTCTACCATCTGCTTCGAAAAGCTTTTTGGCAAATGAGAAAAATGCCGACTCTACCTGCAAAGGCCCTGGGTTCCTCGGATTGCTGAAGTAGATGTCAGCTTCAAGCTCGCACTGTTGTGTTGATGTGTGATAGCTTATCCTGTCCAAGGATAGATACTCTTCTTCCGGATAGACGTTGATCTTTTGGAGCAACTTAGCCACCGGATCATCCGTTAGCCCTACAGGCCCGCTAACCAGAACACCTCCCAAGTTCTCGAGAAGGAAGGCGCTGCGTGTCTCAGCGATATGCTTTTTTCCCGAATACTCCCAGTCGCGCGTTGAAATAGCAGCCAACATCGCCGATTCGTTAAAGCTGGGGAGGATCTGCACCGTCCAGATGCGTGATACCCATTGCTCGTCGATCGCATAACGACTCGAATCGCGGATGGTATGGCGCCCTGGCTGCAACTTGTCTAAACCAAAAACAGCGGCAATTTCGTCTCTACTAATTTTCATTTTTCTTTCGACCCACGAAAAGCACCACACGCATGCCTGGAAATATTTTTAAAATGATGAACTGAATGACCAGAGAGACCCATCGATGTTCATTCAGAACCGCAGACAGGCGTGTCGTGTGCGTTTGGAATTATCCCGTAATATCAGGGTCAGAACAAATAAATATTTTGATTGTATTCTGTTTGATATATTTTATTGTGCGAACCACAGTCTTTAATTTTTCCCCTGCAAATGGATTCCAAGCAACAGTAGGGGAGTGACGGAAGAATTCTTTTCCTTCGAATCATCTACGACTTTCCTTAGAATGCGATTTACTGGGTGAAAAATGCATTTTAAGGCATTTTACGGTTTTCGTAATGTATAATAGAGTTGATCTGGTCCAGCCCCGACTCGCTGCGAACCTGAAGCCTGGGCGAAAGGAGCGAAGCGACTGGCGCCGGCAGCCAAGTGTTAGCTGCAGCTTGCCTTCATACGTTAGCGCCGAGACCGACCTGCTACTTAAAGCGAACTAGCTCTTCTACAACCTCTCCGTTCTCCCGCACCACCATTTTGGAAGTTTCGCCTTGGCTGCCTATGACAAATTCGAATGCAAGATCTCGCTCCTTCTGGAAAAACCGGTTATTTGTCTCAGGATAAAGAACCGCCCTCTGACCCTTGTTGAGCAGCAATGTCAACACATCACCTTCTCTTTGGACGATTATCGTTCCGCTCTGCGGACCTTTATACTTACCGGCATACCGATCCAAACTCGCACGCGAGAGTTGGATGCCCTGCCGTTTATTTACATATGGGGCCGGACCATGATCATAGCTCAGAATGCGGGACATTTTCCAAGTGCTATCTTTTAGAACCCAGACGTGCGTGAATTTTGCTAAACCATCCAGCCTTTCGCTCTTGCCCTTTTCCAAAACATAAAAACGATGCTCACCAGTCATGATGGCACCATAGATCGTATCCGCCTTTTTTAGCAGGAATACCCTGACACTTCCCTCAACAGCCTCTCGTCTTAACCTGAAGCTATCGTTCTCGCAGAGGTTATTTTTCGTGTTTTGCATCAGGCTTTCCACACGCCGCTGGCCGGCGAATGGATACAAATCTCTTGCGTCTTTATATGTGATGCCCTATCTTTATATCATTATTTTCAAACCTCTGAAAGGATCGGGTATGTTCAGAAGAATTTCTTACATTTCTATCATGCTGTTATTCGGGGTGCTGTTATTTTCGGTTTGCTCGCCACGCTGGCATCGTCCCGGCGTGAGCTCTAAAGGAACTCTGTTGCCCAATCGCTGGCTGCTGACGCCGGCCGGCACCACATTACCGCTGGGCGACCTGCCGCTGAACATGGCGTTGTCAGCGGACGGCCGCACCCTGGCGGTAACCAACAACGGCTTCAGCCGGCAATTCGTTTCCGTCATCGACGTAAGCCGCAATAAAATTGTACAGGAACTGCCCATGGCGAAAAGCTTTTTCGGCCTCTGCTTTCATCCGGATGGCCGATCGCTGTATGCATCCGGCGGAGCCGACGATCAGATCCTGGTGTGGCGGCAACAGGGCGACACGCTGCGGGCGGTTTCCGCCATTCCGCTGGTCAAGGAGAAAAACCAGAAACTGATACCGTTTGGTCTGGCGATCACGCCGGACGGCCGCCGGCTCTTTGTCGCCGAAAGCAGCAGCGGCACGCTGTCGCTTGTTGATATGGCGCAGAATACATGGCAACGTCGCGTTGCGGTCGGTACGTTCCCCTATGATGTCCGTTATGTCGCTGCGTCGGGAAAAATTTATGTCAGCCTGTGGGGCGGTGCCGCTGTTGCCGTGGTGGATGCGAACAGCTTTCAACTGGTGCGAACGATTCCGGTAGGCGATCACCCCAACATGATGTTGCTCGACCGGCAAAGCGCACGGCTGTTTGTGGCCTGCGCCAACACCGATGAAGTGTGTGTCATCGACACGCGCAGCGATCAGCTGCTGGATCGCATCAACTTGCAGCCGTATCCGGGTGCGCCCTTTGGCAGTACACCCAACGGTCTCGCGCTGTCGGCCGATCAAAAAACGCTGTATGTCGCCAACGCCACCAACAACGACGTGGCGGTGATCGATGTCTCCGGACGCAGCGGCCATCAGGTGAAAGGCCTGATTCCGGTGGGTTGGTATCCGACCGCGGTCGCCTGTATTCAGCATACGCTGTATGTGGCCAACGGCAAAGGTATGATTTCGAAACCGAATCCCAAGGGACCTGGTCCGTACAGCGGCCGCAAAGGCAACCTGGAATATATCGCCAACCTGTTTAACGGCGTGCTTTCTATCGTGGCAGAGCCTGATGAGAAGAGGCTGGCCGCCTTTACAAAACAGGTGGTGGCCAACAACGGCTTTAATGAAACCCAGCACCGTCTGGAGGAAGGACCGCAGCCGGTGGCGGCGCAGGTGATCCCGCGTCGTCTGGGTGAACCGTCGCTGATCAAATACGTGATTTACATCATCAAGGAAAACCGGACCTACGATCAGATCTTTGGCGATCTGGCGCAGGGCAATGGCGACCCGTCCCTATGTCTGTTCGGCCGCGAGGTCACGCCCAATCATCACGCTTTGGCGGAAGAGTATGTGCTGCTGGATAATTTTTATGTGGATGCAGAAGTGAGCGCCGACGGTCACGAGTGGAGCATGGGCGCCATAGCCACAGACTTTGTGGAAAAAACCTGGCCGTCCTCCTATTCCGGACGCGGCCTGCCTTATCCGGCTGAGGGCAGTTTTGCAGCAGCGTTTCCCAGCAACGGCTACATCTGGGAGTCGGTCGGCCGCAAAGGATTATCCTATCGCAGTTATGGCGAGTTTATTGAAATCGAAGGGGATTCCATGGTGGCCAGGCATCCGGCGCTGGTGGGTCACTTTTCTCAGAATTATCGCAGCTGGGATATGGATTATCCGGACACGCTGCGAGCGGCCGCCTTTATCAAAGAGCTGGCCGAGTTTGAAAAAAACGGCGACATGCCTTCGTTCCTGATCATGCGGGTCATAAACGATCATACCTACGGCACCAGCCCGGGCAAGTTGTCGCCGCGCGCCATGGTGGCGGACAACGATCTTGCTCTGGGCCGTATTGTTGAAGCGGTCAGTAAAAGCCGGTTCTGGCCGGAGACGGCCATATTCGTTCTGGAAGACGACGCCCAGAACGGGCCGGATCATGTGGACGCGCATCGCTCACCAGCCCTGGTCATCAGCCCGTATGTGCGCCGGGGGCATGTGGATCACACGCTGTATGATACGGTGAGTATGCTGCGTACCATGGAAATGATCCTGGGCGTGCATCCGCTGAGTCAATATGATGCGGCGGCTTTTCCCATGGTGACGTGCTTTACCGACAAACCGGATTTCAAGCCCTACACCTCGCTGCGGCCAACGGTGTCTATGTCAGAGCGCAATACGGCGACCTCCTGGGGCGCCGACGCCAGCCTGGGTATGGATTTCTCTCGCGAGGATGCCACGCCGGAATTCGAACTCAATGAAATCGTCTGGAAATCCGTCAAGGGTGCGGATTCCGAGATGCCAATGCCGATTTTTCGGCGTTCGGTCGCCGGCGATGACGATGACGACGACGACTAGCGATCTGCAGCTGATTCGCCCGGCTTTCGCTTAAAAAATACTTGCATTTAACCGCACTTTCCGCTAAGTTTAAATGATACCGATCTGTAACGCAATGGAGATGTGGACGCCTACATGCAAAGCCTAAAGCACGACGAATTGCTGCAACTGATCCGGACTGTTTTCCCGACTCTTTCGCAAGACCGGGCGCTAGGCATTCTGGTCGATTTGCCGCGTGATGCTGACGAGGATAATCCGGATTGGCAGCAGCGTCGACAATTGGCATGGCACTGGTACAAGGATTTAAGCTTCAGTCCGGGCGAGCTCAATCTCGAACGTGTCGAACTCTATGTGTATGAAAATGTGCGGGCCAATAATGCGAATCTGCCCGACCGGTTCCTGCGTCTGGCGGGAACCATGCCGGATCACGCCGATGGACTCTGGTCTGCCGGTGAAGTGGTGGATGGGCAAAAGCTGTTCAGCGACACTCAGCTCTTCCTGGCCCCGACTGAATTTTCCGCTACGGCCCCGCTGAAAGTTCTGGCCAAAACCTACGGATTCAGAGCGGCGACCATGCCCGGCTTTTCCACCGCCATGGTGCCGGCTTTGCGCGTCAATTATGAACAGGTGAGCCGGCGTCTGGCGATGCTGAAGAGCAAGCTGGATACGGCCGAAGGGGCGGGCGTCCTATTCAGCGTGGATCGTCAGCACGAATTCAAGATGTATTTCGATCTGCGCTTTCGGACGGCTATCGTCAGCAGCGGCCGATTCCTGGCTGCCGGCGACGTGGGCAACCTGCCCAGCGGCGAGACCTATATTGTGCCGTATGAAGGCGAGCAGCAACCGGTCAGCCGCACCGAAGGCGTTTTGCCGGTACAGATCAGGGATACGCTGCTGCTTTATGACATTCGGCGCAATCGCGCCCGTTCCGTGCACGGCGAAGGAGAGGTTGGCAAACTCGAGAGTCTTAACCTCAGCCGTGAACCGGCCGTCGGCAACATGGCGGAACTCGGCTTTGGCGTTCTCGCCGATTTCGGCATCGCTCCCTGCAACGAAATTCTGCTGGATGAAAAGCTGGGCTTTCACGTCGGTTTCGGCCGCAGCGATCACTTCGGCGGTTTTGTAGGTGAAAACCAGTTTTTAAACCCGGAGATCATGGTGCACATTGACCGGATCTACATACCGGCCTGTCAACCGCGCATTCAAGTCAAGCAGGTGACCTTGTACCTGGATGGGGTTGAAGAGACGATCATCAAGAACGACACGTATACAATATTCAAAGCGCTGGAGGAGTAGGCATGGATATAGTAAAACTGAACGATATAGCCGGCGATAAATTCCCCGCCGGGCGATGGACGCGGGTTATTACCGGTGAAGGCAAGATCACGCCCAAAGGATTCATGATGGGGTATGTCATTATCTATCCCGGCGGCAAGGTGCCGCTGCACGAGCATGACAACGAAGAGGTATATACCGTGCTCAAGGGATCGGGTGAAATGCATATCGGTTCGGAAGTAAAGAAAATGGAAGCAATCTCTTCCGTCTATGTACCGTCCGGACAGCCCCATTCGCTGGTGAATACGGGCAGCGAAGATCTGGAGATGATGTTCGTGTACCATCCGGCGACCATTGTCGACCACTGGGCGCAGGAACGAAAAGGCGAGCTTCATTGATGGCCGCGGAGCTGTTTTCCCGCGCAGATTTCTCTTGCTTTTTTGACATTATTGCCGTAATTTTTATAGAATTAACCAATTGAATAACAGTTCTTTTTCACCATGATGGTTTTGATACGAAGAATACGATCGATCGATCTGGCGCGCGCCAATGCTTGCCTTATGGTGTCAAAACCGGTTTTTCCATGACCTGAAAAGTGCATCCCTTTGGCTGCACTTTTTTTGTATCTATCAACGGACTATCAGGAGGATACGAATTGCGAGAAGTCTTTGGCGCTTTGATGAAGCTGCAGCAGGTGGATTGTCGACTGCACGAACTGAATATGATCAAAGGCGATCTGCCGCAACGCGTTGAAACGTTAAAGGCGGACATCCAGGCGCTCCGGCAGCAGAAGGAGGAGTTGGAGGCGCAT
Organism: uncultured Cytophagia bacterium; assembly: GCA_964541895.1. Lineage (GTDB taxonomy): Bacteria > Zhuqueibacterota > Zhuqueibacteria > Residuimicrobiales > Residuimicrobiaceae > CAZISM01. The sequence goes on along the minus strand of CAZISM010000027.1, from coordinate 24,219 downwards.
ATTCAGGATTTGCTCAAGCAGCAGCAATTCGGCCGCGACGAGACCGTTCTCCGGCGGGAAAAACTGAAAAAGTATCAGACGCAGCTGTACCAGGTGAAGAACAATCGCGAATACGATGCCATCACGGTCGAAACCGAGGTGGCGGAAAAAGAGATCGAAGAGCTGGAATTGAGAGATATGGAGATTGAGGATCAGCTGCAGGCGGTTCGTAGGCGTCAGGAAGAGCTGCACCCTCGTATCCAGGAGCTGGAAGCGCAATGGCTGGAGGCGCAGGAGGTATTGGAAAAAACTCTGGCCATAACGCGCGATGAAGAGCAGGTTCTGGCGCAACAGCGTGAAGATATTCTGCGCGGATTGTCGCGCCCCATGATCAGCACCTATGATCGCATTCGCCAGGGGCGGGGCGGCATTGCTCTGGCGTTGCTGAAGGAGGGCGCCTGCAGCGAGTGTTCCTCCCGCATTCCGCCGCAACGCGGACTAGAAATCCGGCAGATGGATAAAATGTATTTGTGCGAAGTGTGCGGCCGGATTATGATCTGGTCGCCGGAAACAGAAAAGATATGCCATCCAAAGTAGGTCAGACGGTCGCGTGCGCCTCGTGCGCATGAGGAAAGTCCGGACTCCACAGAGCAGGATGGTCCGTAACGCGGACCCGTCGTGAGGCGGGGAAAGTGCCACAGAAAACAAACAGCCGCGGCCGCGAGGACGCGGTAACGGTGAAACGGCGAGGTAAGAGCTCACCGCTTTGATGGTGACATCAAAGGCACGGCAAACCCCATCCGGTGCAAGGCCAAATAGGAGGGAAGAGGCTGCTCGTCTCGTCAGACCCTCGGGTAGGTCGCTAGAGGCGCCGGGCAACCGGCGTCCCAGATAAATGACCGTCGATCCTTCGGGATAACAGAATTCGGCTTATCGACCTGCTTTGGAATTTCGGACAGCCACCGCGCTCTGCGGTGGCTGCCTGATATCCGCTTACTCCAGGACGTTGTGTGTCGGACACGTATCGTAACAGCCGGGCCTGTCCGGTAAAGGCGGGGTCAGTTGGTCGTGCGCAGGCGTGGTTCGATCTTTTGGTTCACAAGCCGAGCAAAGGGAGTTAATCGAATATGGATTTAAGATGGGACATCGTGAACGAATTTTCAGCGGATGAAGTACACGCCCTCTCTGAAAATATACGTGTTCCCAGAGTGATTGCCAAAATGCTGTTGCGCCGCGGTGTCCGCGATTTCGACAGTGCGCGCAGATTTTTCAAACCCAACCTCTCGCATCTGTACGATCCGTTCATCATGAAGGATATGGATCGAGCGGTGGATCGCCTGCGCAAAGCCATTCTGGCAGAAGAAAAAATCCTGATCTATGGCGACTATGATGTGGACGGAATTACATCGGTTTCGTTCCTTTACCTGATCCTGAAAGAGTTGGGGGTTGATGTGCGCTATTATATCCCTGACCGGCAGTTGGAGGGCTATGGCCTCTCCCAGCAGGGCATCGAAGCGGCCAGGGAACAGGGCACCAATCTGATTGTGACCGTGGACTGTGGCATCACCGGGCATGCGGAGGTCGATCTCGCCAAGGCCATGGGCATGGAAGTGCTGGTGTGCGACCACCACGAACCGGGCCCGACGCTGCCCAACGCCGTGGCGCTGCTGGATCCAAAACGGACGGATTGTCCCTATCCGTTCAAGGAACTGGCCGGCGTCGGCGTGACCTACAAATTGTGTCAGGGCCTGCTGCTGCGCATGGGCATCGATCTGTCGATTCTGGACAACTATCACGAACTGGTGGCCATCGGCACCGCCGCGGACATTGTGCCGCTGGTGGATGAAAATCGCATCTTTGTCAAGGTCGGTCTGGAAAAGCTGAACGAGAGCGAGAACATCGGCCTCAACGCCCTGCTGGAGGTGGCGGGGCTGGCGGGCAAAGAGATCAGCACCGGCCATGTTGTGTTCATCATCGCGCCGCGCATCAACGCGGTGGGGCGGATGGGGGACGCCGAGCGGGCGGTGCGTTTGCTGACGACCAATGACAGCATCGAAGCGCGGCAAATCGCCGAAGTGCTGGAGCAGGAAAACCGGCATCGCAAAAATGTGGATGAAGAGACCTTTCGGCAGGCGCTGAGCATGGTCCAGCAATCCTTTGATCAGTCCCAGACCCGTTCCCTGGTTCTTCATCAGCGCGGCTGGCACCCGGGCGTGATCGGCATTGTCGCTTCCCGCGTCGTGGAAAAATACTATCGGCCGACGGTGCTGATATCCATCGAGAACGGCGTCGGCAAAGGGTCGGCGCGCAGCATCGAAGGATTTGATTTGCATGACGCGCTCAAAGCGTGCGAGGATCTGCTCATCGGGTACGGCGGCCACAAATACGCCGCCGGTTTGTCGATCCAGGAAGAGAATATTAACGAGTTCAAATCCCGGTTTGAAGAGATCGCCGGCACCCGTCTACGCGACGAACAGCTGGTGCCCAAACTGACCATCGACGCCGAGATCACCCTGGCGGAGATCGATGCCATGTTTCTGAAATTGTTGCGCTATTTTGCGCCGTTCGGCCCGCAGAACATGCGGCCGGTTTTTGTAAGCAAGAAACTGCAGGTGGTGGGCTCGCCGTCGCTGGTGGGCTCCAACCATCTCAAATTCAAGGTGCGCCAACACGATCATGTCTTTGATGTGATCGGTTTCGGTATGGGCGACCTGGCCTATCGCGTCCGCTCCGGCGAGAGCGGCATCGACCTCGCCTTTGTTATTGAAGAAAACGAATGGATGGGACGCAAGGGCATTCAACTGCGCGCCAAGGATATCCGCTAGCCCCGGCGCGCAACGATGGATACGAAAACAAGGAGAGATCTGATATGGATCCTAGAGACGAGCAAGGCCAACTATGGATGAACGGCACGCTCATCCCCTGGAAGGACGCGACCATCCACGTCATGTCCCATGTAGTGAGTTATGGTTCGAGCGTGTTTGAGGGGATCCGCTGTTATAACACGCCGAAAGGCCCCAGCATCTTTCGCCTGGCTGATCATATCCGCCGTATGATGGACTCGGCGCGTATCTATCGCATGCCGATTCCCTATTCGCAGGACGAGATCATGGCCGCCTGCCGAAACGTCATCAAGGTGAATCAACTGCGCTCCGCCTATTTGCGGCCGATTGCGTTTCGCGGCTACAACACGCTCGGCGTGGATCCGGTCAAATGTCCCGTGGACGTCGTGATCGGCGCTCTCAACTGGGGGCGTTATTTGGGCGAAGAAGCGATCACGCAGGGCGTCGATGTCTGCGTGTCGTCCTGGAACCGTCTCAGCGCCAACACCATGCCCAGCATGGCCAAAGCCGGCTCGAACTATATGAACTCGCAGCTGATGAAAATGGAGGCCGTGACCAACGGGTATACCGAAGCCATCGCTCTGGACAGCCAGGGCTATGTCAGCGAAGGGTCCGGAGAGAATATCTTTGTCATTCGGGACGGCGTGATCCATACGCCGCCCTTGTCCAACAGCATTTTGCCCGGCATTACGCGAAACTGCGTGCTGACGATCGCCGAAGAATTGAAATGGCCGGTGAAGGAACAGTCGATACCACGCGAAATGCTCTACATCGCTGATGAGATTTTTTTCACCGGTACCGCCGCAGAGGTTTCGCCTATCCGCTCCATCGACCGTTATCCGATCGGCGCGGGCCGGCGTGGCCCTCTCACGGAAAAAATTCAGAGCAGATATTTTCAGTATATCGCCGGTGAGTGTGACGACATCTACGGTTGGCATGATTACGTCCAGTAACTCCTTCACTCAAAACGACGACGAGCCGATGGAAATGTCTCCACCGGGTTCGCGTCGCAAGGCGCGCGAACTGGCGCTGCAGGGCCTGTACGCCATGGAATACTCCAGCCATTCGGTGGATCAGGTCATGAAAGACCTGTTTTCCTTTCACGACAGGGACGACACGGTACAAGCGTTCACCCGTCTGCATATCGAGAAAACCCTGGAGCACCAGGGCGAACTGGATAACTATATTCGAACCTATGCGGCGAACTGGGATTTCGAGCGAATCGCCACCGTGGATCGGATCATCCTGCGCATGGCTATTTGTGAATTTGTATATTTTTGGGATATCCCGCCCAAAGTCTCCATAGATGAAGCGATCGAATTGAGCAAATGCTATTCCACCGAACAGAGCAGCCGGTTCGTCAATGGCATTCTCGATGCGATCCTTCTGGATTTGAAAGATCATAACCGGCTTATCAAAGTCGGCCGCGGGCTGAAAGACGGCGAGGAGCCGGACGCCCTGTAGACGGCGGGCGAGTCGGTGGATTCATCCTAAAGCCCTCGCTTCGATATCCGTGCCCGCAATAAATTGGAACGCCGCTCTTCGTGCGACGTATAACTGCATACGGCCGAAGCGAGCGGCGCAAACGTTTAGGACCTCAAGGCCTCCTTCCGTGAGGCGGTACAGGATACAAGGAATTGCACTATGTCAAGTGTTGAAAACTTTTTTGCACGATTGTTCGGCGGTTCCGCCAATGAGCGTGAAGTCAAACGCCTCAAACCCATGGTGGCCCGCATTAACACTGTGGCGGAATCCTATGGTTCGCTGACCGATGAAGAACTGAAAGCGAAAACGCTCGAGTTCCGCTACCGGTTGCGCATGGGCGAGACTCTGGATGATATTCTGCCCGAAGCGTTCGCCGCCGTCAAGGAGACCTGTCGCCGGCTGGTCGGCAAAAAATGGCTGGTGCGCGGCCACGAGATCGAATGGAACATGGTGCCGTACGATGTGCAGATCATCGGCGCCATCGTGCTCCACGAAGGTAAAATCGCCGAAATGGCCACCGGTGAAGGAAAGACGCTGGTGGCGACCATGCCGCTCTATCTCAACGCACTCGCCGGCCGCGGCGCTCACCTGGTTACGGTGAACGACTATCTGGCGCAGCGCGACTGCGAATGGATGGGCAAAATATACGAATTCCTCGGCCTCTCGGCCATGGCCCTGCACAACGAACTGGAGCCGGCGGAACGCCGGCGCGTCTACAGCGCCGACATCACCTACGGCACCAACAACGAGTTCGGTTTTGACTATTTGCGCGACAATATGGCTGTGGACATCTGGTCCGTGGTGCAGCGGCCGCTGAACTATGCCATTGTCGACGAAGTCGACAGCGTCCTCATCGATGAGGCAAGAACACCGCTGATCATCTCCGGCGCCGTCGGGGCGCCACCCAACATCTATAACGAATTGAAACCGGTGGTGGCCAACCTCTACCGCCGCCAGCAGGATCTGGTCGATGAGTTGTTCCGCAAGGGCAAAGACCTGCTTGACAAGGATGAAGAGCAGGCCGGCCTGACGCTCCTGCGGGTGCATCGCGGCGATCCCAAGAACGCCAAGCTGCTCGAGCTGCTTACTTCGGAATTCTGGGTCAAGAAGCTGATCGAAAAACTGCAGGGCGAATACGAGATCAATAAAGAGATGGGCAAGATCGACGGCGAGCTCTATTACACCATCGATGAAAAAAGCCATGTGGTGGATATCACCGAAAAGGGCCGTATCTTTTTGTCCGGCGGCCGCGATCAGGATATGGTATTCAAGATTCAGATGCTGGACCAGATCGATGAACGCCTCGGTCAGATGAGCGAACAGAAAAAGGCCTTTCGATTTTTCATACAGGATGTGACCACCGGTCATTGCCGCGGCCTCTCCGACGACGGCGTTGTCGCCCTCTGCAGCGGCAGCGGTGACGTCACCGAGCAGGAACGGGGAGCGATCAAAAAACTGGCCGCCACCGTCAAGGAATTGCCGGCCTTTATCGCCGCCACCATGCAGTCCAGCAAGAGCGACAAGCTGGGCGCGTATCGCCGGCTTTTTGAATTCGCCAAAAGCGCCGAGCGCAAAATAACCGGCCTCAATGCCTCCGGACTGGACTATTTCGGCAAAAGCGTGGGCGACGAACGGGCGGTCAAAGCCTGGCAGGACCTGTTGCAGGCCCTGTTCGGCGATGACGCGGGTGCCAACGCGGCAGCAGAGTCGGAGCGGAACCGGGAGCTGGTTCAGTTGTTTTTTGACGTCGACAAACAGCTGGGTGTGCCCACGGCCATCAAGCCGGAAGGCGAACTCGCCGTGCTGGTCATGCTGCACCAGGGCGATCCGTCCCTGCTGCTGTTCGTGCTCAAGATGGCCGGCCTGCTCAACGGGACCACCCGGAGCGGCGGCTCTGAGTCCGCTCAGGATGCGGATCAGAAAAATCTGGACTATTTTGAACTGTCCGATAAAGGCGGGCTGCCCAAGCACATTTCGGAAAAAGGCCGCATCGCCATCCTCGGCGGCAATCCGGATCTTTATATTTTGCCCGATCGCACCATTGTAGAGGAGCGGGACCGGCAAATTCAGGAGCTGCTGGATCGAACTCTGAATCAGGCGTCTTTCAGCTATTCCGGTCGCGTGCAGGCCATTGAAGCCATCGCGACTACCCTGGAGCAGATGCAGAGTCTTGAAAACGGTGCGGCCCTGTATACGCGCCAGGAGATGCGTCGCAGCGACAGCATTGAACCGGTGCAGCGATATACTCTAACCGGCTACGGTCAGGATCTGGTTGCCGATTTTTCCGACCAGACCCGTCAGGTCATCGAGCAACTGGATGCCAGGTTGCGCCGGCCGGAATCGTTGCGGCAAGATGCGCAGGGACGCTGGCTGGGCCTCACCGCTGAAACGCTCGATCAGCTGCTGGGGGTACCGGTCGCTGACGTCAAAAAGAAAATCGAAGAATGGCGCGCTTCCTACAAGCCGGCCGGCCATGAAAACGATGTTCAGATTCGTTTCGCGTTGGACGGTTTTCTGGAACAGGCGTTTGCAGGCGCTGGTAAAACGGCCAGCTGGTCGCGCAAATATGAAGAGGTCGAACGCATCGACCGCACCTTGTCCATGGTGCTCGCCTTGCCCTGGAAGGAAGAGTGGTCGGAAACGGAACGGTTGCGCCATTACCGCCGCTATTTTATCCTTGAAGAGGGCACGAATCCCTGGCGTATGTCCGGTCTCTCCGATGGCGGTATGCGCACCCTGCTGGGTCAGGCCGAACATCGCGGCGCGATCGCCAGGCGGTTGTTCGGTTTAATGGCCAATCCGGATGTAGAGTTTGATGCCATCATGACCATAGCTGCGAACGGATATCCGGGACGTTTGCAGAAATCGATCCATAGTGCGCTGCTGGAAGGGCTGCCCTTCGTGAGCCACCACGCTGAACTGGAGCGGTTGCGTGAAGAGGTCCTGCGCATGACCGCGAAAAAAGTCAACAGCAAGCAGGAAGCGGACGCGATCCTGCCCAAAGAAAAATCCCATTTTCGCGCCAGGCATTTCATGTTCGACGACCGTGAGTTGAACGAACTGATCTATAAAGCGCACGCCCCCCACACCGTCATCTCGATGGAAGAGATTGAGATCTGGTGCACCCTGCATCTGGACCGCGTGCCGCGACGGCAGCTGGACAGCCAGCGCGATCACATCTGGCGCAATTATACCCAGGTCGAGGAACGGGTACAAAACATTTCCCAGCTTCTGCGGGCGTTTACCTTGTACCACAAGGATGTGGATTATGTGGTGAAAGGACTGGAGGAGAGCGAAGTGCGGCGCATGGGCGGGCAAAAAGGCCGCAAAGCTGTCATGATCGTCGATCAGTTTACCGGCCGTCTCATGCCGGGACGCCGTTTCAGCGACGGGTTGCACGAGGCGCTGGAGGCCAAAGAGGGGGTGGAAGTGCAGGCGGAGACGCAAACGCTGGCGACCATCACCATTCAGAATTTTTTCAGATTGTACAAAAAGATCGCCGGCATGACCGGTACGGCGGAAACGGAACGCCAGGAATTTTTCAGCACCTACAAGCTTGAAGTGGTGGTGATCCCGACCAACAGAAATGTCATCCGCACCGACCATAACGATGTGATCTTTAGAACCAAACGCGAGAAATATAACGCGATCATCGAGGAAGCGCTGGAAATGCACGAACAGGGCCGGCCGGTGCTGGTCGGTACCGTTTCGGTCGATGTGTCGCAGCGGTTGAGCGAAATGCTGGCTCAACGCGGCGTGCCCATCGCCAACTGGCTCAAAAAGGGCGACGTCACTCAGGAACTGGAGTCGGGCAGATTCCATACGGTGTTGAACGCCAAATATCACAAACAGGAAGCCGAGATCATCACCAAGGCCGGTTTGCCGGGCATGATCAACATCGCCACCAACATGGCCGGTCGCGGAACGGACATCAAGCTGTCGCCGGAGGTGGTGCAAAAAGGCGGTCTGCATATCATCGGTTCGGAAAAACACGAAGCGCGGCGAATCGACCGGCAGCTGCGCGGTCGATCCGGTCGTCAGGGCGATCCCGGCTCCTCGCGGTTTTATCTGTCGCTGGAAGATGACCTCATGCGGCTCTTCGGCTCGGATCGTATCACCACGATGATGAGTCGCCTCGGTCCGATGGAAGAGGGCGAGCGCATCGAACATCCGCTGATCACCAAATCCATCGAGCGGGCGCAGAAAAAGGTGGAAGAGCGCAACTTTGAAATCCGTAAAAATCTGCTCGAATATGACACGGTGCTCAACGAACAGCGAAAAATCATCTACAAACGGCGGCAGAACCTGCTCGGTTATGCCAGCGCCGAGGATTTTGTCGAATCGAAAGCGAAACGCTATTGTAACGAGGAAGAGGAGCGCACGACCTGGAATCTGCAGGAGCTGATCGAGCGATTGCAGGCGTTCTTTAAGCAGACCCCGGATTTCACCGTGACGGATCTGGAGAAATACAAGGCCGATGAGATCAAGGCCATGGTGCTGGAATGGGTGGAGGAGCGGCTGGAGGAGGAAGAGTTTTTCCACGCCATGCAGTTGCGTCACCGGCTTCTCGGCTTTACGCAGATGGACGCGCTGATCAACGAACTGGTTCGTCTCAAGATCCGGCTGCACAACGGCGGTACGCGCGATACCTCGCGCTGGAACGTCGACGGTATCGCCTATGAACTGGAACGGATTTTCAAACGGCGGCCGGAGCTGCCGCAGAACGGCGCGGTGCCGGGCGATGCCGAGGCCGTGGAGCAGCGGCTGGCGGCCTGGGCCCGGCAGACCTATGCGGAAAAAATGCAGGCCTGCGCCGCGATCTATGATTCGGCGCTGTATGGACGGTTGACCCTGGACGAGATGTTGCGCGCATGCCTGGCAGGTCTGATGGTGCTGCATCTGTCGCCGCTGGCGCCGGTGGTATCCTGGACCACCGAAGCGTTTCTCAACGACCTGCAGCGGTTGTTCGGCGAGCAACCGGAACTGGGCGTCAATGAGATACGGACCATCCGCCGGGAAAAAATATTCGACGTGGTGCTGGCCTGGATGAACGATCGCCGGACGGCGATTCCTGAAGAGCAGCTGCGCCACCGCATCATCGGCCAATTTTCCACAATCCAATTCAGTCAGGCCGTCGTCTATGCCATGGTTTCACCGGCCGCCGATGAAGACACGCTGATGTTGACAGCGGAGCAGAAAAAAATTCTTGCCGATCTGTTCGGCGAAGATTTTGGCAGCCTGGGCGCGGAGAAGGAGAAACGGGCGTGGCAGGTGCTGGCAGAACGGGTGCTGCAGGCGCGCACCGAAGCCATGCGCGAAGAGATGGAGGAATACCGGACGGCGCTGCTGGCCGACGCCACCATCGAAGAGTGCATCGAAGCGACGGTGGCGAACGTAGCCCGCCAGATCGTGTTCTCGTCCGCACCGCTGGAGGAGCGACGCCGGCAATTGGGCAATGCGATGGAGTACATGCTGCTGCAACGGCCGCCGAAGGCCATTCCGGAAAAACAGGACGAAGCGCTCCTGGCGATGTTTGTTGAGAACCTGGTGGCGTGGGCGCTGGCGCTGTACAAGACCTATGCCGATCACGAAGAGCGGATCCAGCAGGAAGCGTTGAGCCGGGAGATACTGCGCGACTCGATTGCCATGATGATCGACGACACCGTCTATGGCGCGATCAGCACCGCGCTGGAAGGCCAGGAAGATCTGGCCCCGCATCAGATCCGCCGGCTCGAAGCGGACTGCCGGCTGGTGTTCCGGCAGGCGCCGCGCCTGGCCGACGACACGGATCGGCTGATGAGCCCCAGCGAGGTCATGAACAGGGTCGCGCAATGGGCGCAGAGCCTGTATCAAAAGCGCATCGACGAGATCGGCGCCGATGCGGCGTCGCGATATGAACGCTTTTACGTCCTGGAAAAAATCGACGAAAACTGGCGGCAACACCTGAACGGTGTCGACGAACTGCGGGAAGGTATCGGCTTGCGCGGGTACGGCCAGAAAGACCCGTTGCTGGAATACAAAGGCGAAGCCTACCAGATGTTTGTCAAGATGATCGATCGCATAAATCGTGAAGTGGTCAGCACGCTGTTCCGGGTTTTCGATGTCGGCGGCGAACTGGAGGAGCAGCATCTGCGCCGTTCAGAACCTCGCAACTATATGACAACCCATTCACAGGTCGATGTGTTCAAGCAGAGCGCTGCGGCACCGGCGGCGGCGGCCGCGCCTGCACCGGCGCAACCGGCCCGCACCGCGCCCATCGTAAAATCCATCAGCATCGGTCGCAACGATCCCTGCCCCTGCGGCAGCGGCAAGAAATACAAACAGTGTTGCGGGAAAAATTTATAAGCACTTGACTTTGAGCGTTTTTTTTATATATTGCAATGTAAGGACGGCGGTCGCTCCTGCCGCAGGAGATTGGGATGAATAAAAGAATATTAGAAATAATAGCTTATGTGATTCGGGAAATCCGCGATACTTCATTTGACAACATCGATTTGCAGTTGATAATGGATATTTTGCTGGAACGGGGTTTTTCTGAAGATGATATTTCCGCAGCTATGGTCTGGCTGGTCAACCACGGCGAGACCATTGACCGTCTGGTCAAGAGTAAGGCATCCAGTGTCCCCCGACCGGTGTGGCGGCATTTGAACGATTCCGAACGCAGCGCCATCTCTCCGGAAGCGTTCAGTTATCTTTTTCACCTTCGCGAGTTGGACATCCTCAACGACGACGATATGGAGTCCATCATCGAGCGCGCGGTCAACATGAAGTTGCCCAGTCTCGATGTGCAGGACATGCAGGATCTGATCGTGATGGTGGTGCTCGATTTTGAGCAAAATGCCTCGGCCGGTTATTTCCAATTTACCACAAATCGACTATCCCATTGAGAAAACTGTACGATTCGTGATGAACACGCCGTTCGATGCGTCAACAGAATCGCTGTTGAAATTTCTGCTCCGCCGTGAGCAGGGTTTGTTTCACGGCATCAGAAACTGGCGTATCGAAGCGCGCTTGCGCAAACCGGGGTATCCGGCGTTCACGGTGCCTTTGCAGGAATGGCAGAACGCGCCGGGCCATATGCTGGACAAAGCGCGAGTGGAGGCCGTGGTGCTGGATCTGAAGCAGCAGAGCTATACGGTTGACCGCATCAGCAGTCGTGAGAAGGAAATCATCCCCGGTCCGCCGATGTCGGTCGTGGAATGGTATCTGGACCCGGCCATTACCATGAACCGAACCATCCTCGAGCACGACCTGCAGCGGTTGCTCGCGCAGCAGAACGATGAGACACCGCTGGTGACCGCTCTGGGCTATGGTCTTCAGCCGTTACCGACTCTATGGTACAGGCAAGCCCGGGAATGGATCGCCGATCATTATGAGGCGTCCTATGTCTCCCGGCAGGTACGCACCTTCAAACCTGTGAAAGGCGATGACATCCGCCTCTGTCCCACGCAACCGTCCTGGACTCCCAAAAAGATGAAAAAAAAGCTGACGACGGATGTGGCCGTGGCGTATACCCGAATCTGGGAACGGGCGATGGCATCGCAAATGGCGTCGGCCGTCGTGCGCAGCACCTCCATCATCGTCAGCGCCGGTCCGAAAAAGCGCTACCTGTTTGCGTCAGAGGGGGAGGAGATACTCTCTCGCGGTTTTCTGCAATCGTTGCCATGGCAGCACCAGGGCGGGCGTGACGGCCTGGATCACCGCCATGGCGCGGAAATTAAAAAGGGCGATTCGCTGGAATTGCTGCAGGTGCTGGCCGAGCCGTTATCGACGCCGTCGACCGAGTGCAGCGGCGCTGAACTGTATACGGAATTTAACGCTGTCGAGCGGACGACGGCCACGGATTTTTTCAACCGGCTGTTGGCCCTGCAGGAGCGGCGCCTGATCGAAGAAACGGCGCGCGGCTGGCGACTGACCGACCAGGGCCTGCGCTCGGTGATGTCGATCGCCGTAGCTGAAAAGCACACGTCACCTGGTCGCGATCACTGTCCGCACTGCGGCAGAACCTTGGTGACCCGGGCCGGCCCATATGGTCGATTCCAGTCCTGTTCGGGATACCCGGCATGCCGGTACACGCAGGCGCTGGCTACGGCCGTGGCGTGCCCGGAAAGCCAGTGCACCGGCCGGGTGGTGGAACGACAGACCAAGCAGGGTCGCGCCTTTTATGGCTGCAGTCGTTATCCACAATGCCGATTTCGCAGCTGGGACCGTCCGACCGGCACCGTGTGTCCCAAGTGCCGGCAGGGCCATTTGAATGAAACCGTCGGCCGGGATGGCACTCTGACCTGGGTATGTCCGCAGTGTCAGAGCAGCTTTGATCCGTCTCAAATGCAACTTTGGAACGCATGAAGAACACGCTGGCGAATTCTTTTACGGTATGGATGAACAACTACCTGCGCTACCTGCAGGTGGAACGGAACAGTTCCGTACATACGATAGAGGCTTACCGCAACGACCTGGACCAGTACCATCGCTTCCTGGCGCTCGCGTACCACCTGGAAAACGTCGATACCGTCCATTTCAGCAAAGAGACCGTGCGCGGTTTTTTGTCGAGTCTGGTGCATAATCGATATGATGCCGTCAGCGTTCGCCGCAAACTGGCCAGCCTGCGCGGTTTTGCCAAATACCTGGTGCGGGAAAAGATACTGGCCGTCAACCCGGCCCTTAACATCCGCTCGCCGCGCGCGGCGAAACGGCTGCCGGATTTTTTGACGACCGCGCAAGTGCGCCGCCTTTTGCAGCAGCCGGCGGTGGAAGAATGGGCCGGACGCCGCGATCAGCTGATATTGAAACTTTTTTACGCCACCGGGGTTAGAATATCAGAGGCCATCGGTTTGCGATTACGCGATATTCGTTTTCAGGAGGGCGTAATCCGGGTGTTGGGTAAACGTCAAAAAGTACGTTTGCTACCTTTGGGGTCACATGCGGCGGCGGCGTTGCAGCGATTTTTGCAGGAACGAGCCGACCTGGAAAAACGCGAACTGACGCCGGACGATTTCGTACTGGTCCGACCTGATGGCCTGCCTTTCAGCCGGCAGCAGATGGCTCATCTGATACGGCATTATATCATGCAAATTGCGGATCCGGACAAGGCGCACCCGCACACGTTGCGGCACAGCTTTGCCACGCATTTGCTGGATGCCGGCGCCGACATCCTTTCAGTCAAGGAACTTCTTGGTCACACCAGCTTGACTACCACACAAATTTACACCCATGTATCAGCGGAACGTTTAAAACAGGTGTATCGACTGGCGCACCCGCGTGCGCAGCAACGAACGAAACGGACAGGAGGTGATGACTAGAATACCAGAATAGATGGCAAAGCTCAACCATCCGCGTACCAATGAATAGGAGGCTGTTATGCGTATTACCTTTACCGCTCGTCATTTTAAACCATCGCAACGGTTGAAAGCACATGCCGAGGAACAAGTCACCAAGCTGAAACGATATTACGAGGGTATCCTGGACATCGAAATCATCTTGGATTATGTTAAACAGGAACAGGTAGCCGAGCTGGTGGCCAAGGTGTACGGCACCCGGCTGGCGGTTGTGGAAAAAAGCGAAGACATGTATAAATCCATCGATCTGGCGGTCGAAAAAATGGAGCGACAATTAAAACGCTATAAGGAAAAATTGCACGAGTTCGATAAAGAACGAATAGCTGAATCCATATAATCAACTCAAGCCCCGGGACCCGCGTTCCGGGGCTTGACTCATTCACCGTCTCCCGCCCTGCCCCTGCCGGCGTGGAGCGGTTGGCAGGAACTCAAATGGAAACATACTCTACACCCTCCAGCATCACCGTCGAGCAGCTCTACCAGGACAACTATCGCCAGGCTTCCCTCGAAATTATAAACCACACGGCGAGTTTTCCGCGCAAGATCCGCGAACGGGAATTGCACCGGCCCGGCCTCGCCTTGAGCGGGTTCGTCGAGGTGTTTACCTACTGGCGCATCCAGATCATGGGGAACACCGAAATCGGTTATCTGAACACCCTCTATGGGGATGAACGGCTCAAGACCATTTCCACGGTATTAGGCTTTGACCTGCCGTGTATTATTTTGACCAACAGCAATCGGGCGCCTCAGGAGATGATCGAGGTGGCCAACCGCAACGGCATCACGCTGTTCCGAACGCCGCTCAGCACCACCGCCCTGATCCACCATCTCAGCGAATACCTCGATCAGGTGTTTGCCCCCCAGACCATCCTGCACGGTTCGATGGTGGATGTCTATGGCGTCGGCATGCTGATTACGGGCGAAAGCGCCATCGGAAAAAGCGAACTGGCCCTGGACCTGGTGGAGCGGGGTCATCAGCTCGTGGCCGATGACGTTGTGCACATCACCAAAGGCGGACTCAATCGCATCGAAGGGGCGCCGAGCAAATTGCTCACCCACCACATGGAGATCCGCGGACTGGGCATCATCGACGTGCGCCGCATGTTCGGCATCCGCGCCATCCGCGGCAAAAAGCAGATACAGATTGTGCTGCATCTGGAACGGTTTGATGAAAAACGCGAATACGAACGGATCGGCGTCGACGAACAGGCGCGGGACCTTCTCGGGCTGCAGATCCCCATGGTGGTGCTGCCCATCCTTCCCGGCAAGAATCTCACCGTCATCGCCGAGGTCGTGGCGCTCAACCATAAACTGAAACAGCACGGAGAACACGCCGCACGGGAATTCAACGAGCGGCTGATGAGCAAAATGCAACCTCCGGATCAATCTCAGGACCACACATGAAACATGCCATATTATTAACCCACGGACCGATCGGCGACGCCCTCATCGAAGCCGTTCGCGGCATTATGGGGCTGGACGAAGGGCTGCATGCCCTGGTCGTAAACAACATGTCGGTGGCGGAAATAAGCGCCAGGCTGCTGGCCCTCATCAACGCACCGGAGGAGCAACAGGACGGCGTTCTCATCATGGCCAGCTTGAAAGGCGGCAGCTGTTGGAACGTAGCGGTGGCAACGGCCAAGGATCATGAGCACGTGCGCGTGCTGTCGGGCGTCAACCTCTCCATGGTTCTTTCCTTTATCACTAAACGGGATCTGCTCTCATTGGATGAGCTGGCCAATACCGTGGTCAAAGACGGATTGCGCGGCATTGCCTTGCACATTAAAAACTAGAACGAAAAGAGGAGTCATACAGAATGGCTTTGGTACAGGTGCGCATCGACGATCGTCTCATTCACGGACAAGTGGTGGTTGGCTGGCATCACATCCTCAAGCCGGATCGCATCATGCTGTGCAGCGATGAAGTAGCCAATTCGGATTGGCAAAAAACGATCTACCTGTCCGCGGTGCCGCCGGAAACGGCCGCGTCGGTGTTAACTCTGGCAGAAACGGTGCAGAGCCTGCTCTCCGGCGAATTCAGCCAGGACCGCGTGCTGCTGCTGGTGGACGACCCCAAATACATCGTCGATCTGGTGAACGCCGGCGTCCGTATCGAAGCGGTCAACGTCGGCGGCATGCACTTCAAACCGGGCAAAAATCAGATTTCGCCGTTTATTTTCGTGGATGAGCGTGATATCGAATATTTTCGCGTCCTCTATCATAAAGGCATCTATCTGGAAGGACGGGACGTGCCGACCCGACAGCCGGTAAATATAGCCAAGGAGTTAAAGTTCTGCCCCGTCTGCGGGTAGGGCAATCAGCCGGAAAGCCCGGCGCGGGCGCCAGGTTGTTGGCAATATGATGTTGCAATTTCTGCAACATCCAGTAGTAGGGATGTAGTATTTTTACAACATTCGCCGTGGTGTCTATAGTGTAAGTTTATTAAAAACAGCAGTAATAATCCCGGCAATCCTGGCATGCAATTTGATATTCTATCTATACCGAGGGGAAGTAATTTTGTTTAGGGGCGACCAACTGGGCAAACCGTTGATTTACTGAATCAACGGTTTTTTTTATCTGCTTTTTTGCCCTCCTGCCTGAATGCGCCTGCCAGCCTGTTGAGTACAAGTCCAACCGCCATGCACACCAGAAATCCGATCAGAACATACCAGGGCCAGCCGAAGCGCATGGCTGGCACAGTAAAAATCAGATAGGTCAGCACGGCCGCCAGCATGGCCAGCGCCAGGCGATGGCTCCACTGTTTTATGGCGCGCCAGATCCAGAGGGCGGCGACCAGATTCAGACAGACCATGATCCAGGCCTGGAGGCCATGGATACCGATGATCCAGGTCATGAAAAAGATGGCGCTCCACATTGCAACCAGGGCATCTTCTTCGCTGATTTTTTTGAAAAAGGTGCCGAGAAAAAATGCGCCTAACAAGCCGCCATAGGTGAACGAGGCAATAGCCAGCCCCAATTCCACCACCGGGTTTTTATCATCTTTGAACAGCATGGCTCCGCCGATAAAGACGATGCCCCATATCAAGGTGAACGCCCTGGACAGGTAAAGCTCCCGCTCCGGTTTCATTTCACGGCGCTGACGCGGTTTATAGAGGTCGAACAGTGTGGAAGAGGCCAGCGAGTTCAGTGAACCGCTCAACGTCGACATGGCGGCGGCAAAGATGCCTGCGATGATCAAACCGGAAATGCCGGAGGGGAGCCCCTGCACGATGAAGCGGGGCATGACTTCATCCGAGCGCATGGAAGCGCCGGAAAAATAAACGTGCAGCGCCAGGCCCAGCAGAAGAAACAGCGCAAATTGAAATATGATAAAAATACCGCTGCCGATCAGGGCCTTGCGGCTGCTCTTCAGATCGCGACAGGTCAGCAGCCGCTGTACCATCAGGTGATCGGTGCCGTGCGAGGCCATGGAGAGAAAGGCGCCGCCGATCAGGCCGGACCAGACCGTGTAATTGCCGGCAAAAAAAGCGCGCAGGTCGCCATGCCAGCCCCAATCAAAAATCTGCGCTTTGCCGCTGTCCACGGCCATAGCCCAGACGCTTTCCAGCCCACCGGGCAACCGGGCTGCTGCTGCGAACAGGGCCATTACCGCGCCGCCGATGTAAATAAAAAGCTGAATGACGTCGATCCAGATGACAGCCCTGATCCCGCCGACAAAGGTGTAGACCAGGGTGAGGATGGCCATGACGATAATACTCAGACTGTAATTCCAGCCGGTGATTACGGCCAGCGGAATAGCGGTGGCGAACAGACGCACGCCGTCCGCCAGCAGCCGGGTCAATTGAAAAACCACAGCCGTAAAGCTGCGCAGCCGTTTGCCGAAGCGCTGTCCGATCAGTTCATAGGCGGTCTTGATTTCACCCCGGTAATAGCCGGGCAACAGGACGAACGCGATGATGATCCGCCCCAGCAGATAACCGAAGGTCATCTGCAGAAAATTCAGGTTGGTCACATAGGCCAGACCCGGAATGCTGATAAAAGTAAGGGTGCTGGTTTCGGTGGCAATCACGGAGAAGCAGACGGCCAACCAGGGCAGATCACGACCGCCGAGGAAATAGTCGGTGGCGGATTTTTGCTTTTTGCCGAGCCAGGCACCGAACAAGGTGACGAGGGCGAGATAAGCGACGATGATAGAGATATCGAGCGTAGTCAAAGCCATACCGGTTCCTTTGCAATTCGTACGGGGTGAGCGTTGCCCTGGCCGTGCCGGTCTTTTGCTCCCGGTTTAAACGAATCCGACACGATCATTGTAAATTTAACAAATCACCCATCAGAAGCAAGGCCAAATCCGCCTCAAGAATTATCTTGATTATCCTCTTTAATCTAATTACATTTATCTTCAAAAGCGTCATGAGGCGTAGCTGAAAAATCCCTACAAACGAACCGATGTGTTTTCCTGTAATTATCAGGGTCACGATCGTTTCGAAAATAAAGTCTCGGCCTATCATGTGCTGCAGGCCAAGCAGTGTTATCCGCAGGGATGTCTCTATTTCCGCTGGTCCTGCAGCAGGATGAACAAGGGCGAGCGCTGCAAACGGGGCTATAATTTTGTCGGCCGGCTGTGCCAGGGCTGCACCTATTACCACGACGAAAAACAGCACTGCCAGCCCAAGCTGCACCTGGCAGAAGCGGCGTATCGTGAATTTCTTGATGAGATCGAGGCCTTTGATGAGTGGCTGGAGGAGACCTGCGACAGAGAAATCGATGTCGCGTTTAACATCGATTCCGTCAAACCGCGCTTTATCAAGGAAATCGGTCACGACCGCGGTCGCGTGCGCCTCTCCGGCTACCTGCTGATCATGAAAGAGGGATTTCTCGGCCGCACCTTTTTTGAAGATTATTTTTATTGTACGATTTCGCCCGGCCAGCAGGAGCAGCACCATTTTGCGGTAGAGGACCGGGTGGAAGGCCGTGCCCGGCTGCAGCTCGATCGCGGCCGTCTGGTGCTTTCTTCGCTGCGTTCGCTCGGCTTTGAGCAGCGCTCCGGCCGACCGACCTGGAGCAACAGTCAGGCTCTGGTGGCGCGAGCGAGCGCCACCCATTTCAACACCCAGGCCGGAGGTTGTATCCGCTGCGCACAGGGGGCGCTAGTGGACGTTACAGAAACCGAGGAAGGCCACACCAGCCACCATCGCGAGCTCTATTGTCTCGCCGGCATGCCGGACCACCGCGAGTGTTATCTGTATGCATTGCAAAAACTTGATGTCTGTCATAATTCATAAGGGCGCATAACCCGGCAAAGGTGTTTGCCTCCGCCGGGTGGGTTGGAACGGAACAGGAAAGAGATTACAGGTATGGCCAAAGGAATCACCAAACGCGATCAGGATTATTCGAAATGGTATCTGGATGTCATCGACGCCGCTGATCTGGCGGAGCATTCGGCGGTCAAGGGCTGCATGGTCATCAAACCGAACGGTTATGCCATCTGGGAAAACGTGCAGGCAAATCTGGACCGGTTGTTCAAGGAGACCGGCCACGTCAATGCCTATTTCCCGCTCTTTATTCCCGAAAGTTTCATGCACAAGGAAGCGCAGCATGTGGAAGGCTTTGCGCCGGAATGCGCGGTGGTGACTCATGGCGGCGGCAAGAAACTGGAAGAGCCGCTGTTCGTACGGCCGACGTCGGAAACCATCATCTGGTCGACCTATCGCAACTGGATTCAATCCTATCGTGATCTTCCTATCCTGATCAATCAGTGGGCCAACGTGGTGCGCTGGGAGATGCGCACGCGACTGTTCCTGCGCACAACCGAATTTCTCTGGCAGGAAGGCCACACCGCGCACGCCAGTGAAAAAGAGGCTCTTGAGGAAACGCTGCTGATCCTTGATGTCTACCGTCGCTTTGCCGAAGAGTATATGGCAGCGCCCGTGATCACCGGGTTGAAAACCGACAAGGAAAAATTCGCCGGCGCCGTGCAGACCTATTGTATCGAAGCCATGATGCAGGACGGCAAGGCGCTGCAATGCGGCACCTCCCACTATCTGGGGCAGAATTTTGCCAAGGCGTTTGATGTGACCTTTCAGGATGAAGGCGGCAAACTGCAGCATGTCTTCGCCACCAGCTGGGGCGTGTCCACGCGTCTGATCGGCGCCCTGATCATGACCCACAGCGATGACAACGGCCTGGTGTTGCCGCCGCGGCTGGCTCCGCTCAAAGTGGTGGTGGTGCCGATCTGGAAAGAAGACGCCGAAATGGCGCTCATGAAGGAGAAAGCAGCCAGCCTGACGCAAAGCTGGAAAGGGCGCCTGGCTTTCAAAATAGATGATCGTGATCAGTACCGTCCCGGCTTTAAATTCAACGAGTGGGAAAAGCGTGGTGTGCCCATCCGGATTGAGATGGGACCACGCGACGTAGCCCAGGGGCACGTGGTGGTCGTGCGCCGCGACACCGGAGAAAAGATCTCGATGCCGCAGGAGGGCTTGCTGGAGAAGTTGGAGGCCTTGCTGGAAGAGATTCAGAAAAACATGTTCCAGCGCGCGCTGCGGCACCGCGAACAGAACACCTCCCGCGCCGACACCTATGCCGATTTCGCCGAGCGGGTCGAAACGCCGGGCGGCTTTTTCTGGCTGCACTGGTGCGGTCGCCGCGAGTGTGAGGAGAAATTCCAGGAAACCTCCAAAGCGACCATCCGGCTGATCCCGACGTCGGACGATCAGGAACCCGGCGCCTGCATCGTCTGCGGGGCCGCTTCTTCGCGGCGGGTTCTGGTGGCCAAGTCCTATTAATTCGACCGCCTCCAGACGGCGGTCCTGAACATGTTCGGTTCGCTGCCGCGACCGGCAGCGCACCCTGGCGATAACGGGAGGAACCTTCCATGCCGAAACGAAAAAAAGAAGTGGTGGAAATAGAGCTGCCCAGCAAGGCGATTCGCATTCAGCATGCCAGTTGCCCAAACGGCCACAGCCTCATGGATAACGAACATCTGATCAACGGCTACGCCTCGGTGACCGTGCTGGTCAAAAGCAAGGGGCACCAGGGCCTTGTCCACCTGGATCCGATCTATGGCAGTTTCAAGAATGTGTTCGAAGTCAAGGTGGAGGAAGGCGGCATCGTCGAATTCTTTTGTCCGCACTGCCGGACCTCTCTGATCGACGAACATCAGACCTGCTCGGTCTGTTCCGCACCCATGTTCTCTTTGCATCTGCCCCACGGCGGGATCATTGAGGGCTGCCTTCGCAACGGCTGCCAGTTCCATACGCTCAAACTCGTCAGCGGCGACGAGCTGGTCAAGCGGTTGTACGAAAGCCATACCCTTGATGCGTATCTTTAACGGCCGTGCCGCATGATGCAAAACCTGGCACAACCGTTTCGGTCGGGCTATGTAGCCATCATCGGCCGGCCGAATGTAGGCAAATCCACACTGGTCAATCGTCTGCTGCGATTCAAGCTGTCCATCACCACTGCCAAGCCTCAAACCACCCGCACGCGTATCATCGGGATTCAAACCGGGCCGGATTATCAGATCATTTATCTGGATACGCCGGGTCTGCTGCAGCCCAGCTATCGCCTGCAGGAGCTGATGGTCAAGGCGGCCAAACATGCGGTCCGGGATTGCGACGTGGTCCTGCTGGTTGTCGAAGCCGGCAGCCGTCCCCTGGTTGAGGATCTCGCCATTCTGACAGAGTTGCAGGACCAGAAAAAGCCGATCGTGCTGGTCATCAACAAGATCGATATGGTGAGCAAAGAGAGTTTGCTGCCGCTGCTCGCATCTTATCGCGAAAAGGCCGAGCTGCAGGCTATTGTGCCCCTGTCGGCCAGGACCGGTGAGAACAGCGATCTTTTAGAGCCGACTCTGGTCAAACTGCTGCCGGAAGGGGCCCCGTTCTACGGCGAAGACGACGTGACCGAACACCCGGAGCGATTTTTTGTCGCCGAAATCATCAGGGAAAAAATATTCGAGCAGTTGGCAGATGAAATACCCTATTCGACGGCGGTGCTGATCGATGAGTTTCGCGAACAGCAAGGCCGCAAGGATCTGATCCGGGCGCGGATCATCGTCGAGCGCGATTCGCAAAAAGCCATCATCATCGGCAGCGGCGGCGCGCGGCTGCGCAAAATCGGTGAAAGCAGCCGCAGGGACATCGAAACCTTTTTGCAGCGACCCGTATTTCTCGAACTGTGGGTAGCGGTGCGGGAAAAGTGGCGCAAGAAAGATACTTTTTTACGCGAAATGGGTTATTTCCCCGAATAGCCCGTTTTGAAAAGGGAGGCGTATGAAAACGCGATCACTTCGTTTGGCAAGCGTTGTCACGGTTCTTTTCTGGCTCCTGCTGCTCGCTTGCGCGCGCATGCGCTATACGCCGCCGGTTCATGAACCGATCATTCGTGTCGGCATCCTCGAAGAGCAGGAATCCATCCATTTTGAACCTCAGGGTCCATTTCAAATTCAGGCGCAGGACAGCAAGGAAAATCTCAAACTGAACGAGCCCGGTCTGTGGACGGTCCGCGCTGTGGAGCTGCGACCGGGACAAAAGCATTATCTCATACTGTTGTTCGAGTCGGCTTCAGAACAGAAAAGCCGCGAACAACTGGAACGGTTCAAGAATCGCGGCGTGCAAGCCGAGCTCAAGCCGTTCGGGGAGGTGCTGCGCGCCGGCACGCAGGCGCTGGTCGATCGCCGTTATTACCGCGTTGTGCTCGCCCGCCAGTTCGATACGATGGTGGATGCAGAGCTGTATCTGAAAACGGCCGGCAACCTGGCCAACGGCAAGATCATCGAAGAGTATGATGTGCCGCCGGGCGGTGTGCTGGTCTTTCGCTCGCCGAGCGGGCAGGAGTACCGCATACATGATCGTCTTCGACTCCTCGGCCCCAGGATCACCCTGAAAAATGTCAACGTGGGCTCGGGCTATCACTGGGCGCACCAGGAAAGTCGCAGCTATGCCGGCGAACTGGAACTGGCTGTGGATAAAACCGGCAAAACCAACGTAGTGAACGTGGTGTCCCTGGAAGCGTATCTGAACGGCGTTGTGGCCGGCGAAATGGCGCCGAGCTTTCCGCCGGAAGCGCTCAAGGCGCAGGCCATTGTCTCGCGCACGCTGTTGCTGAATAATTTTTATCGCTTTCATCGCGGCGCCGATTTCGATGTCTGCGACGAGGTTCACTGCCAGGTGTATGTCGGTGTGAGCAAACAGAACGAATCCACCAGCGCCGCGGTCAACGCCACCCGCGGACAAGTGCTTACGTACGGCGATATTCTGTGCACGGCCAGTTACTCAGCGGTGTGCGGCGGGCATACCGAAGAGGCCTCCGAGGTATGGGAAGGGGATGGCCAGCCCTATCTGCAGGGCGAATTCGATGCTACCGAAGCCGGTATCTCCAGCCAGGCGTTCAATCTTAGACAGGAAGAGAATGTGCGTTTGTGGATTCAATCCACCCCCAAGGTCTATTGCAACCTGGAGATGGCCGGCCAGCCCTCTTTTGCCGGCTATGCGGCAAAATATTTTCGCTGGCAGACGCGCGCCAGTCGAACGGATCTGGAAAGATGGATCGCGGAAAAGACCGGTACGGATATTGGAACGCTGATCGACATCGTTCCGGTTCGGCGCGGATCATCCGGACGCCTGTCGGAAATTCGCCTGATCGGCAGCCGCGATTCCGTGACCGTGACGCGCGAACTGAACATCCGCCGCACGTTGTCAGAGACCGCGCTCTACAGCGCCTGCTTTGTGATCGATAAAGAAGACCTGGCCGATGGTGTGGCTGATGCCTATGTCTTCAGCGGCGCGGGATGGGGACATGGCGTCGGCATGTGCCAGATCGGCGCATCGGTGCGCGCCCTGCGCGGCCAGAACGCCGGCCAGATCCTGGCGGCGTATTACAAGGGCACGCGAATTAAAAAAATGTATTGATGCCGCTGCGCCCGGAACACATTCTTCTCTTCTTTGTCGACGGCCTGGGCATCGGTGAAGACCTTGCCGACTGTAATCCCTGCTGTCAAGCGGAGCTGCGCTTTTTTAATCATGTGTTGAGCGACCGCTTTCCCAAACCGCTGCCCTATGGAGGTTTGGTCTGGGGCATGGATGCCTGTCTGGATATGCCGGGCCTGCCGCAAAGCGCCACCGGGCAGACCGCTCTGCTCACCGGCCGGAACGGCGCAGCCGCCATCGGCCGCCATTTGAACGGATTCCCTTCGCCCACCTTGCGGGAGCTTATCGCCCGCCACTCTGTTTTTAAAACGCTCACCGAGAACGGCCGGCGGGTCGCTTTCTTGAACGCCTTTCGGCCGCCCTTTTTCGATTACAATCCTCATGATATCATTCGCCATCTTTCGGTCACCACCGTGTGTAACCTGTACGCCGGTTTGCCGTTTTTCGATCTGGACGATGTGCGGCAAGGCAGAGCCGTGTATCAGGACATGACCGGCGAGTGGTTGCTGGCCAACGGCTTTGATGTGCCGTCGTATACGCCGGAACAGGCCGGCGCGATCATTGGTCGCCGCAGTCAGGAGTATCATTTCAGCCTGTTTGAATATTTTCAGACGGATCGAGCCGGCCATAGTCAGGATTTGCCGCGCGCGCGCAATGAATTGCTAAAGCTGGACCGGTTTCTGGA
>CAZISM010000026.1:25412-52689 GCA_964541895.1 uncultured Cytophagia bacterium | reverse complement strand
TCAAGCTCACGCAGATGCAGACGCGCGGGCTGCTGCGCACGCCCGGATTAAAAGCTACAGCGGTGCGCGATCTGCTGGGCGCGGTCGCCAAGATGACCGACCCGCTGCAGCAATCGTTTTATGTCCGCGATCTGGCGGAAAAGCTGCAGCTGGAAGAGCCGGTGCTGTGGCAGGAGGTGCGCAAACAGGAACGGACGCAACGGACGTCGCTTTCACATACGGCACCGGCGCCGGCACAAGAGTCGACGGAAGAAAAGTATTTTCAAACCCGGCGCGGTGCCGCTGAACTGGGTCTGCTGGATGTGATGCTCAAACATCCGGAAATGGCGTCGACCATCACGCGCACCCTGACCTTTGAAGAGATCGGCTTTGCAGAGATCAAAACCATCTTTCACCAGGTGGAGCTGGATCTGCTGGAAGGCCGGCCCATTGATGCGGCGCGCTACCTGGCCGCCGTGCAGACCCCCTTTGTAGCCACCAGCCTGTCGCAGTCGTTTCAACGCCAGGCCACATACGGCAATCCGCAAAAGTTTGCCTTTGATTGCATCATGATCATCCGCCTGGCCAAAGTGGACGATCGCATCGACGAGTTGCGGCAGATCATGAAGGACAAGCAAGGCGGCACCGCGGAGGTGCTCAAAGAGTATCATGACCTGGTGCAGGAACGGCAGCGGCTGTTGCGAACGCGGACGGAATAGATGGCATTCGTAGGAGCCGGCTTCTACGGTCGACGAATAAGAATAGATAGCATTCGTGACTATGCCAGGACTTACAAATTTTCATATAGCGAGGTCCCATGAAAAACAGATTCGAAACTGTAGCGGTGGATCAACTTCGCTGGCAATGCGACGGCGGCGATCTTTGCTTTCAATCCACCGAAGAGGTCTCTATCTTTCCAGCTATCCTCGGCCAGGATCGCGCCGTGCGCGCCATCACCATGGGCCTGGAGATGGATTATCCGGGATATAACATATACGTCTCCGGTGCCAGCGGCACCGGCCGCACCACCACGGTCAGATACCTGCTCAAAGACCCTCGTTTTGAAAAGGAACGGCCGGACGATCTCTGCTATGTGAACAATTTTAAAACGCCGGACATGCCGCTGGTGTTGATGCTGCCGGCCGGCGATGGCTTGAAATTCCGCAAAGAGATGGAAGCGTTTGTCGATCATTTGCGCCAGGCGGTGCCCCATTATATGGAAAGCGATCAGGTGCGCGAACAGCGCGAAGCGCTGATCGAAACCTTTAATCGTCAGCAGGCCGAGTTGATCAAAGAGTTCGAACAGCGCGCCAACAAAGAGCAGTTTACGCTGGTGCAGATTCAACTGGGACCCTATACCAAGCCGGATGTGCTGCCGTTGATCAACGGCCAACCCATCCCCCTCGAGTCGCTGAACGAACAGGTCCAGTCCGGCGCCATCAAACCGGAAGAGGTGGCCGAGATTCAAAAAAAACATGTCGAACTCTCCAAGGAGCTGGCGAAAATTTTCAAGGCCAGCCAAAAGCTGCAAAAGGAGAAAAAAAGCCGGCTGCAGACGTTTGATCGCGATATGATCCGTCCGATGATCGAAGAGCCTTTGAACGACATCCGCATGGAATTTACCGGCGAAAAACTCAACATGTACCTGGATGCGATGCTCGACAGTCTGCTGGATAATCTGGATCTGTTCAAACCCAGGGCGGATGCCGAGGAAGAGAGCGTTAAACAGGGGCGCACCGGCCTGGATCCGTTTCTCGACTATCGTGTCAACGTGGTGGTGGACAATTCCGACAAAAAAGGGGCGCCGGTGATTTTCGAGAACGCACCCTCGTTCAGCCGGCTCTTTGGCACCATCGAACGGGTCATGGACGCCAACGGGCAGTGGCGCACCGATTTCACCCGCATCCGCGCCGGCTCGCTGCTGCAGGCCAACGGCGGCTATCTGGTCATGTACGCCATGGACGTTCTCATGGAACCCAATGTCTGGAACACCCTCAAGCGGGTGCTGAAAACGCGCGCCACCGAGATCATGAGCTATGACACGTTTTTCATGTTCTCCCTTTCCGCTATGAAGCCGGAGCCGATCGCGGCCAGGGTCAAGGTGATTCTGATCGGCGACAGTAATCTGTATCATCTGCTCTATCAGGCGGACGATGAATTCAAGAAAATATTCAAGGTTCGTGCAGATTTTGACTCGGTGATGCAGCGGGATCCGACCCATCTGCAGCGCTATGCCGAGTTCATCAAGCGCATCATCGTCGACGAACAGCTGCTGCCCTTTGATCGGGCCGCGGTGGCGGAAATAGCCGAGTTCGGCGTGCGCCTGGCCGGACGCCAAAACAAAATCTCCACACGCTTTACCTATATCGCCGACCTGTTGCGGGAAGCCCATTACGCGGCGCGCACGGCCAATGCAGATCAGGTTCAGGCCGACCATGTCGATCAAGCCCTGGCCGATAGTCGATTCCGTCTCAATCTGGTGGAAGAAAAAATACGGGAAATGATCGTCGACGGCACGCTGCTGGTCGATACGCAGGGCCGCAAAATCGGCCAGGTGAACGGCCTCTCGGTGATGAGCACCGGCGATTACATGTTCGGTATGCCGGCGCGCATTACCGCCCAGACGGCCATGGGCCGGGCCGGTATCATTAATATCGAACGGGAGGTGGCCATGAGCGGACCCACCCATGACAAGGGCGTGCTCATCCTCTCCGGATTTCTCGCCGGCAAGTTCGCCCAGGACAAGCCGCTGGCCGTTTCCGCCAGCATCTGCTTCGAACAATCGTATAGCGGGGTGGACGGCGACAGCGCCTCGTCCACGGAAATGTACGCCATTCTCTCCCGCCTGGCGGGGCTGCCCATTCGGCAGGATCTGGCGGTCACCGGTTCGCTCAGCCAAAACGGCGAAATCCAGCCCATCGGCGGTGTCAACGAAAAGATCGAGGGTTTTTATTACACCTGCAAAGCCAAAGGGGGCTTGACCGGCACGCAGGGCGTGCTGATCCCCAGGCAGAACGTGGCCGATCTGATGTTGAACAACGAAGTGGTGGAATCGGTGCGCAGCGGCCAGTTTGCCGTTTATCCGGTGGACACGGTCGAGCAAGGTATCGAAATTCTCACCGGCGTAGCAGCCGGCAAGCCCGACAAAAAGGGCCGCTATCCGGCTAAATCGGTGTTCGGCCGCGTCGATGCCCGCTTGCGCGAGATGGCCAGAGGCATGAAAAACTATGACCGGGCTGTCAGAGCATAAGGACGCGAGCGACACGTTGCGGCCTGCCGTTTGTGTTTCTGCTTGTGGCAGATAGTATCATTCAAAGTCAGAGAACATCATGCAGAAAACCACGTTCATCATTCAAAAGATGGATTGTGCGGCGGAGGAACAGCTCATTCGTCTCAAACTTGGCCGCTTGCCCAATATCGCTTCCCTGCAATTCGATCTGGCCCATCGCAGGCTGGAGGTGTATCATTCGGGCGATTACAAGCCGATCCATAACGAAATTGATCTGCTGCAGCTGGACGCGTCCTTTAAGGAGACAACCGGCACGGATGACATTGCACATGCAGGCCAGGATGCTGCTGAACGAGTATTGCTCTGGCAGGTACTGGCTATCAACTTTTTCTTTTTTGGCCTGGAAGTACTTGCCGGCTTTATTTCTCACTCTATGGGACTGGTAGGCGACAGCCTGGATATGTTGGCTGATAGCGTTGTGTACGGTATGGCCCTTTTCGCTGTAGGTGGGACGATCGCTGTTAAAAAGAACATTGCCCGAGCCAGCGGGTATTTTCAAATCGTTCTGGCTGTTATGGGAATTACTGAAGTGGTAAGACGTTTTGCAGGTTACGACAAGGTCCCGGCTTTTGCGACCATGATTGTGATTTCTATTCTTGCGTTGATTGGCAATGCGATGAGCCTGTATCTGCTCCAGAAAAACAAAAGCCGCGATGCACATATGCAGGCAAGCCTGATTTTTACTTCGAACGATGTAATCATCAATATCGGAGTAATAATCGCCGGCGCCCTGGTCTATGCCACCAACTCCAGATTCCCAGATTTGCTGGCGGGGACGATCATATTTTTCATCGTCGCTCGCGGCGCGTATCGAATTCTGCAACTCGCAAAGTAATCCGGACGCGCAGCAGACGACGCGGTTTGGCGCGACTACATGGACCGGCGAGCCATTGAATGGATGTAAAACAGAATCGGACTTTGCTTTCCTCTTCGAGGTGGAGTGAGACCGTGTCTATGAGCCAGAATCCGGATACTAAAGCGAATTTATCCGTCATGTGCTCCAGAACGTTTAAAGCCATTCTCAGCTGCCTTTGGCTTTTATGGCTCGCCTGTGCCGGCACACACGTCGACAGCGGGCCGGTGCACTGGCCGGATTATCTGGCGCAGCCGTTTCCCACCGGCAAAGAGTATCCGGATGACGGAGCGGTTGTGCTGCTGCAGCAGGGTTCGCTGAATATTTTCCCCAATCAGGACATACCGCAGTCGCAGCTGGAATTCCGCTGCATCATGAAAATTTTTGACGAACGCGGCTATGATCTGGCCAATGTCACCATCCCGTATTCCAGCTCGACGAAAATCTCCGACATCCGCGCCCGCACGATCACGGCAGAGGGCACCGTCGTGCCTGTTGCCGCGGATAAGATATTTGACGTCTCGATCTATCCGGCCTTTATTTTCTATGCCGACACCCGTGCCAAGCGCTTTACCTTTCCGGCGGTGGCGCCCGAGTGCATTCTCGAGTACCGCTATACGGCTACGGTCCAGGGCTATACCTATTGGGATTCCTGGTCGTTTCAGAGCCTGGTGCCCACGCGCCTCTCCCGCTATGAAGTGACGGCGCCGTCCGAATGGCCGCTCAAGTGGCAGTGTTCGAACATCGACCTGGCGCCCAAAACCACGGCTGTGCCGGCCGGGTTCAAGCAGACCTGGCTGTGGGAAGCGGCAGATGTTCCGCCGCTGCTTCCTGAACCGGGCATGCCGGCGTGGCGCGATGTGCAACCCTCGCTGTTGTTTGCGCCGTTGGGCATGAAGAGCTGGCCGGATTTGGCCCGCTGGTTCTTCAACCTCTATAAAGACCGCGTTCAACCAACTGCAGACATACGAAACAGGGTGGAGCAGCTCTGCCCCGCCGACTGGCCGCCGTTGCAGCGACTGCGTCGGCTCTACCTCTTTGTGCGCGACGAGGTGCGCTATGTGGCGGTCGCCATCGGCATCGGCGGCTATCAGCCGCATCCGGCGGCCGAGGTGTTTCTCAATCGCTATGGCGACTGCAAGGACAAGGTCGTGCTATTGCAGGCGATGGCGGAGTGCGCCGGCATCGAGGTATCGCCGGTGTTGATCTCTACCTGGCAAAACGGCGGGCTCGACACTACCGTAGTATCGCACACCCATTTTAATCACGTCATCGCCAGGGCGCGCCTGGCCGACAGCTCCGTGATCTGGATGGATCCCACCAGCCGGTTCACGCCGTTCGGTGAATTGCCCTGGTTTGACCGTGACCGGCTGGTGTTCGCGGTCGCTGCAAACGGCAGCGGTGAATGGCAGCGCACGCCCGGCCAAGCGGCGGCCGATCATCAGTGGCGACGCCGATGGCATCTGAACCTGTGTTCAGAAAACGTTCTCGCCACCCTGCAGAGCGATTATGTGGGCGCGGCTGCCCAGGAGATGCGTTCGCTTCTGCTGGATCTCCATCGCCGGGAACGAAAAGAGTTTCTGGCCAGAGAGATAAAAAAGAGTTTTCCCGCCGCCGTCATCGATACGGTGGCGATTGCCGCTCTCGAGAACGAGCCGTTGCCGCTCTCCTGTTCAGTCAAGTTCCGCTTGCCGCTGGCGGCAGATGGGGCCGTATGGTCTCTGTCCCAATTTGGCGCTATGGATGTGGCGACGCCGTTGAACGAAATGCGAACCTATCCGCTCCAGTTCCGCCATCCCCAGACCGTGGTCGATTCGATCATTATCAGGGGCAACGGCTTGTGGCAGCTGGAGACAGACGCCGCTGAGGCGGCCTATGAACACCCCTGCGCCGCCTATCGCTTCACCAGCCAACAAGCTGGCAAAGAGTATGTTCTGGTTAAGCGTTTTATCCTGCGCCAGCCCTTGGTCGCCCATGCAGAGTATGCCTCTTTTTATGAGCTGTTGCGTCACATGGCCCAAACCGATAAATCTCTTTTCGCCCTGCGACGCCTGCCGGACCATCCCTGAAAAACGGTTGACATTGCCTTAATTATCCGTTAAATTAGGGGCCATTTTTTTCAGGAGCACTATGTTTGGAATTTCAACCGCCTGGATGTCCGGCCAGGTTTCGGACGGCGACGAGCTGTTGCGGGCCTTGACGGAGACCGGCCTGTCCGCGATCGAAATCGATTACCGTGTCACCCATGATATGTTGCAGCGTATTCGGCCGCGCCTGGCCAACGGTGAATTCACAGCGTTCTCGCTGCATAATTACTGTCCGCTGCCGGATGGCTATAGCAAAGCGCAGGCGACCACTCTGTTTCAGCCCACGTCGCTGGATGAGGATGAACGCCGCCTGGCGATCAGCCATTCCATCCGTTCGTTGCAGCTGGCCGCGGACCTCGGGGCGCAGGTGGTGGTGTTTCATCTCGGCCAGGTGGAGATGGACCCGGAAGAGAGCACGCTGGTGCAATTTTATCAGCAGGGCGGCGTGGCTTCGCCGGAAGCGGTCGCGTTTCGCGACACGAAATTGGCGGAACGAAACAGCAAAGCAGAGCCGCACCTGCAGGCGCTGCTGCGGGCGCTGGATCGCATCCATACGGAAGCGGTAAAGCGGGGTGTCTATATCGGTGTGGAAAACCGATATCATTATCACCAGATCCCGTTCGGCGCCGAGTTTGACCGGCTCTTTGCCGAATTCCGCGGCGGCCATTTGCGCTACTGGCATGACTGCGGCCACGCCGAGCTGAATCATCGACTGGGATTATTGCATCACGAATCCGATCTCCTGGCCCGGTATCAAGACCATTTGATCGGTTTTCATATTCACGATATTAACGGCTTGAAGGATCACAAAGCACCGGGACAGGGCGATCTGGATTTTGCCTTGATCGCCCGCTATCAAAAAAATCATATGCTCAAGATCCTCGAAGTCCACCAACCAGCCACCGCCGAACACATTCGCGACGGCGTTCGCCTGTTGCGCCGGGCCGGCATCGGCGAAGAGTGAACGGATCCGCAGGTTCTTACATCCAGTACATGAAACGGAAAAACAGATGAATCAAAACGAAAAACCCATTATTGCCATCACTCTGGGAGACCCGGCCGGCATCGGCCCGGAGATTACCCTGAAAGCGTTGCAGGATGAACGCGTGGTCGAGCAGATCCGACCGCTGGTGTTCGGCGACGGTGCCGTCTTGCATCAGGCCATGGAGATCACTGGTTTGCAATTCAACCTGCAGCGCGTGGAGCGGGTGGATCTGGCCGTTTTCGAGCCGAACAACATCAATGTGGTGGAGAGTGATATCGTCCTTGAACCGGTCACCATGGGGCAGATCCAGGGATTGTGCGGCAGAGCCGCTTTTTCCTACATCGCCAACGCCATCGATTGGACCGTAGGCGGCATCGCATTGGCCATTGCCACGGCGCCCTTGAACAAGGAATCCCTCAAAGCCGGCCATATTCCCTACAGGGATCAAACCGAAATACTGGCCAAGTTTACCAACACCGATACGCCCATGACGCTGTTCATGGTCGACGGCATGCGGGTCTTTTTTTTCACCCGCCATGTGCCGCTGCGCCAGGTGGCGGATCTGTTGACCGTGCCGGATGTGGTGGCGGCGTTGCACCGCAGCGATCAGGGCATGCGCCAGCTGGGTTTTCCCGAACCGCGCCTGGCCCTGGCGGCATTCAATCCCCATGGCGGCGAACACGGTCTCTTTGGCGACGAAGAGATGCGCGTGCTGGCGCCGGCGGTGGAGCAGGCGCGCCGGGAAGGTCTGGACGTGGTCGGCCCGGTGCCTGCCGACTCGGTGTTTCATCTCAACCTGCAGGGCCATTTTGACGCCGTGTTGTCGTTGTATCACGATCAGGGCCATATCGCCACCAAATGTTACGATTTTCACCGCACCATCGATCTGACCATGGGGTTGCCGTTTCTGCGCATCGCGGTGGATCACGGCACGGCGTTCGATCTGGCCGGCAAAAACATCGCCGATCCCACCAGCATGATCGAATGCATTCTCGCCTGCGGTCGCTACGGCCGGCAGGCGCGTGCATTTAATAAAAAGAAATCTTGACAGCAAAAAAGAAAATGACTATATTCTAAAAATTGAGGAACTTTTATGTCGACCGCGTGTACGTACAATTTCTGGGGTTATTGGTGGGGCTGGCGCCAGAGTACGTCCTTACGTGGTGGGAGAACCGACTAGTTCGAATCACAGAATCCCAGAGCCTATCAAGCCCGCTACGTAACCAGGTAGCGGGCTTTTTTTATGTCTCCGCCGCTACGTGGCCAAGCCGATGCGGGTCTGAAAGCCGAGGATAGACATTCACTGTTCATACAAAAGGAGAGCAAGATGGAGAACACAAAATTCGTTCTCGACGAAAAAGATATCCCACGTCAATGGTACAATCTGAACGCCGATTTTCCCAAACCCATGCTGCCCCCGTTGGGACCGGACGGAAAGCCCATCACGCCGGAGATGCTGGCGCCGGTGTTCCCCATGAATTTGATCGAACAGGAAGTGAGCAGTCAGCGCTGGATCGACATTCCCGAAGAGGTGCTGAAACTCTATGCCCTGTATCGTCCGACGCCGCTGCATCGCGCCCGTCGCTTGGAACAGCTGCTGGGCACGCCGGCCCGCATCTATTATAAAAACGAGAGTGTGAACCCCACCGGCAGCCACAAACCCAACACGGCCATCCCGCAGGCCTATTACAACAAAGCGTTCGGAATTACCCGCATCACCACCGAGACCGGCGCCGGTCAGTGGGGCTGCGCCCTCGCTTTTGCCGGCAGCTTGCTGGGCCTGGAAATCAAGGTCTATATGGTGCGCGTGAGTTTTGAGCAGAAACCGTTTCGACGCCTGATGATGGAAACCTGGGGCGCAAAGTGTCTACCCAGCCCCAGCCCGGAGACCAACGCCGGCCGCAAGTTTTTGAGCGAATTTCCGGATGCGCCGGGCAGCCTCGGCATGGCCATCAGCGAAGCCATTGAAGACGCCGTATCAGACCCGACCGGCAAAACCCGTTATTCCCTCGGCAGCGTGCTGAACCATGTGCTGCTGCATCAAACCGTGATCGGCCTGGAAGCCAAAAAGCAGATGGCCATGGCCGGAGAAAAAAAGGTGGATAAGGTGATCGGTTGCGTCGGCGGCGGCAGCAACTTTGCCGGCCTGGCCTTCCCCTATGCCAACGATGTCATCAACGGCGCCGAGATCGAAATCATCCCCGTGGAACCGACCTCCTGTCCGACCATGACCCGGGCGCCCTTTTCGTATGATTTCGGCGATACCGCGGAGATGACTCCGCTCATGCCGATGCACTCCCTGGGCCATCGGTTTATGCCGCCGCCGATTCATGCCGGCGGCTTGCGCTATCACGGCGTGGCGCCCATGATCAGCCACGGCATCAACCTCGGACTTTTCAAACCGCGCGCCTACGATCAGCTGGATTGTTATGAATCTGCCGTCACCTTTGCCAGAAGCGAAGGCATCATTCCGGCGCCGGAAAGCAGCCATGCTGTTGCCGCCGCCATCGATGAAGCCCGCAAAGCCAAAGAAGAGGGCAAAGAACGGGTCATCCTTTTTAATCTCAGCGGCCACGGTCTGATGGATCTGCGCGGCTATGACCTCTACTTCAGAGGTGAACTGGTGAACTATCCGCTGCCGGAACACGAGATCGAAAAATCGCTGTCGTCCCTGAACGGTCTGCCAAAACCGCCGGCCATGCAGGGATAACTGGAACCGCGAATTCCTCTCTGCAGCATACTCCGGCCCAGATGTGACCCCTTACATGTCGGACGCCCTGAAGGCGTCCGACATCCAGGGTTCGGACATAATTGATTTTTAATAATGTTTGATATATGTATTACATGTCGGACCTTCAGGGTCCGACATTTTTTTTCATGGCTTGTCCATGGGGGCATTTGCTTGATGATCGTCAGGAGATTCCTGGCGTTCTGTCGTGCAAACTCAGAGCGGACCAATCGCCGTGCCACATCTTTGACAGCATGGTCGAACGCGAAGCAACAAAAGCCAGCGCGTTCTGCATTTAGTTTTTGGTTAATAACTCTAAATGTATTATCTTTCGTCAGATTACCGTTTCCTCTTCTCAGGAGAAGACTATGCCGCAACAACCTGGTAAACTGGTGCCGGCTGTCTGGGGCGGCTTGCTGATGGGTGTCATCAGCGGCGTCCCCGTGCTCAGTTGGATAAATTGCGCCTGCTGTGCCGGAATCATGGCCGGAGGCGTTCTCGCCGTCTACCTGTTCCGGAGGCAGCTGGATGTCCGCTACCATATGGATATGGGTGATGGCGCGTCCCTCGGTCTGCTGGCCGGAGTATTTGGCGCCATCATCGGAACCGCTCTGGATCAGCTCTTTGCCCGATTCAGCTATGAACTGCTGCAAAAGCTGATTACAGAATATGTTCATGACCCGGAGATGGAGGCCATGATGGAGCAGTTGCGGCCCGGCGGCGGTTTGATGAAAATGTTTGCCGTTTTCGGCTTTTTTGTACGCCTGGTTATGTACACCGTGTTCGGCCTGTTGGGTGGTTTGATCGGGGTCAAGCTGTTCGGCCAAAGTAAAACCCCGCCCTACTATCCGCCGGTTTCGCCTTCACCGGCACCGGCACCGACTCCGGGTCCGACGGATCAGGATTCCAGCCTGCCGCCATTGTCGTGATCGAACGAGTGGCTGCCCATCTGGCAGAGAAAAAAGAACCGGCTTCCAGCCAGGAACTGGTGCAACAGGTGCTCAGGATGGTGAACACGCCGCCTGCGCTGGCGGAGCGGTTGATCGCCGGCGTGATCGGCGACGATCCGCGATTCAGGCAGGACGAACAGGGGCTTTGGCATTTTTGTCCGAAGCAGACCATGATCCCGTTGTGGGAGCAACCATTTTTTCTCATCCGCACCAGACCGGAGCGTGTAGCGCACTGGTCGTTGTATCAGCGGATGGCTCTGGCGACCTGGGATCAGGGTCACATGGAGATCTGTGCCGTGCTTGTTGACCATTTTGGGGCGGGTCTGGCCGGGTATAGAGAGGAGATAAAGAGGCGAGCGGTAATTGTGCCGGGGTGGGGCAATCAGCTGTCGCACGCCGGCGAACTGCTGCGCAGCGTCGGCGCGACCCGGCCCGGACTATTGACCGGCCTGCGGGATCTGGCCGGACTGGCTTTTCCTGATGACTCGATTGAAAACAGCGACCAGCTGGCCCAGCGGCTGGGATTGCCGGCCTATGGCGAAACGGACGCTGTCCTGGACCTGCAGCAGCTGGCAGACGAGCTGGCGATTCTGTTGCAGAGGCTGCAGCAGCAGGGTGTACAGCATCTGGCGCAGGTGCATGAGCGACTGCAACGCGATCGTCCAGCCGTGGTGTTTGACCGGTTTGACTATGACGACCAGTTTGTTCGTACCTTGCCCACCTGCTCGGGGGTTTACGTCATGTACGATCGAAACGATCAGCCGATCTATATCGGCAAAGCGAAAAATCTGCAGGAAAGAGTGAGCTGCTATTTTCAGGCCACGATGCAGGTGGATGAAAAGCTGGCAGAGATTCGCCGGCAACTGGCGGACGTGCGCATACTGCCGACCGGCTCGGAGTTGGAAGCGCGGCTGCTGGAGTGTAAACTGATTCTGCAGTGGGATCCACCCATCAACCGGCAGCTCCAGGTCAAGGATCGACCTCACCGACAAAAGAGCCGCTTCCCCCGCATCGTCATCTTTACTTCGGCTGCTTTCGCTCATGCTTCCCTGTTTTTCATCCATCCGCAAAAAGCGCTTTTGCCAGTAGCTCTGCTACGCTCGCAGGAAGCGACACCCTCGGCCGTTTTTGAACGGGCGCTGGCGCTCGCGGATCACGAAACCCTGGCAACAATGGTCCACGACTACTTTTTTGTACCGCCGACGGCGGCGTTGCTTGCAGATCCGTACCGCGAGATCGCCGTCAGCTGGCTGAGCGAGTATGAGACCGATGTCGAAAGCATCGATATGCGGCAGGTCGCACATGCCGGCGATGCCGTCCGGCTCATCACAGCCTATCTGCAGAGCGACCGGGTGGCGGAACCGCGGATTTTTTATTAGCGTAGGGAGTACATCTTGTTGATGTCGAAACGATGTGTGCCGGTGTTGATCATCCTCTGGGCGGCCGGCTGTGATTTCCTTTTTGCACAGGCCTTGCGTTATTCCCTGTCGATCGAGAAAAAATCGCTGCCCTGCGTGCACGTTTCCATGCGCATCGACGAGCCGCTGCCGCGCCGCCTGATCTGTTCGCTGCCCAATTGGATCCCGGGGGCGTACGAGTGGCGTGAATTCGGCGAACAGGTTGTGACCTTTACGGCGGTTAACGGCGAGGGCCAGGCCGTTCGTGTGGAAAAACTGTCCAGGAACGATTGGGAAATACAGCCTACCGCGGGTTCGCCGCTGCTGATATCCTATGTCCTGCAGCCGGTGGGTCGCTATTTTCTCGGCACCAGTTTCGATTCCAGCGGCGGTGTACTGGAAGGAGCGGCCACGTGGATGTATGTACGATCCCTGGAGAGCACACCGATCGAGGTCACCGTGTCGATGCCCGATTCGTGGCGATGCGCCACGGCTCTGCGCAAACGGTCCAGCGGTTTTGCGGCAGCCCATTATGATGAACTGGTGGACAGTCCGATACTCTTCGGGGCACTGCGGGATACGGTTTTCAACGTTGATGACCGGCCGCATCACATTTTTTTTCGCGGCGATGCCGAGATCAATATTCCCGCTTTCACCGCCATGCTGCAGACCATGGTGCGGACGCAAAGCGAGTTCTGGGGCGGCTTGCCCTACCAGCACTATGTGTTTCAATACATACTCAGCACGGAGGAGCAGGGCGCCAGCGGCCTGGAACACCGTGCCTCAACGACCATCCGTCTTTCCGCCCTGGAGGTCATGCAGGATGTCAAAAAGGCCGCTTCGATCAGCAGTCATGAATTTTTCCATCTCTGGAATGTCAAACGCATCAGCAGCGCCGCTTTTATGCCGTTGCGGTATGATCAGGAAGCCAGGACCGAATCGTTATGGTGGTTTGAGGGTGTAACCAGCTACTATGGTGATCTTTTTCTGTTGCGCAGCGGCATCTGGTCCTTCAGCGAATATCTGAACGCGTTGGCGCAAGAGATCGAGCGACTGCAGGAAAATCCCGATCGCCTGCAAACATCACTGGCGCAGGCCAGCTGGCGCGTCTGGCAGAACGGTTGGGGCGGCCCGGGCCTTTCGTATTACAACAAAGGGGAGTTGACGGGTCTGCTGCTCGATCTGTTCATTCGCAAAGTGACGCGAAATCAAAAATCCCTTGACGATGTCATTCGGTATATGTATCATAGATATGCCGAGACCGGAAGCGGCATTCAGGATCGGGAATTCGCAGGCCTGGTCCAGCAGGTGACCGGCAAGGATTTTGCTCCGTTTTTCGATCGCTACGTCAACGGCCTGGTGGAACTGCCGTTTCAGGAAATTCTTGCCTTTGCCGGCCTGGATGTCAGGCTCGAGTCCCGGCCTTTTCCGTCCATTGGCCGCCTTCGCATCATCGGGCCCCGCAACCGGGTGTTTTCGCTGGACGAAAGCGGAGCGGCCTCCCGCGCCGGGCTGAGGCGGAACGACCTGATCCTGCAGCTGGATGGCCGGCCGGTGGCAGGGGAGGAGGGCGTGTACAAGCTGGTGCAGAATAAAAAAGTGGGCGATGTCTGTACTCTGCTCATTCTTCGTGATGGCTATGAAAAAACGCTGCATCTTACCATCGACAAGGTGGATCGTTTGAGCTGTCGCATCACTCCGGCTGAATCGATCAGCGAGGAACAGCGTATCATCAGAGAGAGTTGGAAAAAAGGCCAATGAAGCGAATTGTCGTTATAGTCGGCGTATTCCTGTTCCCGCTTTGCCTGGTTGCGAACGAGATACCGTCGCCCGAATCGTTTCTCGGATTCCGTCCCGGCGATGATTACCAACTGGCGAATTACGAAACCATGGTGGCGTATTTCAGGCAGCTCGATCGGTTGTCGGACAACGTGCAGCTGGAGGAGCTTGGCTTTACCACTGAAAGACGGCCGCTCTATCTGGTCAAGATTTCCGCCCGGCAAAACCTGCAGAACAGCCGTCAGCTCATCGCCAACCTGACCCGCCTGGCTGACCCGCAAACGCTCCCTGGCGAAGAGGCGGAACCGTTGCTGCGGCAGATGCCGGTGATCGTTTCCATCAACTGCTCCATTCACCCCCGCGAGATCGGCGCTTCGCAGATGGCCATGGAGCTGGCGTATCAGCTCGCCAGCCGCGATGATGATGAAATACAAACCATTCTGCGGCACGTGGTTCTGCTGCTTATTCCGGCGCACAATCCTGATGGTCTTGATACGGTGGTAGAGTGGTACAACACCAGCCGGAACAGCACGGCCGAGGTGCCGCTGCTCAAGCTGGATCACCCTGTTTGCGGTCATGATATCAATCGTGACTGGTTCATCCTGTCCCAGCCGGAAACCCGTTTAACGGTTGAAAAAGTATATAACGTCTGGCGACCCAATATCGTTTTTGATTTGCATCAAATGGGTGGTACGGGCGCGCGCATGTTTCTGCCGCCGTTTGTGGATCCGCATGATCCTTACATGGACCCCATTCTGCAGTCCGAATTGACCGCGCTTGGTTCCGCGATGGGCATGGAGATGACCGCTCGTGATCTTGCCGGCGTCGTGCATAATGTATACTTTGATCCGTTTTCGCCGGCGAGGAGCTATATTTATTATCATGCCGGCATCCGTGTGCTGGGTGAGATCGCATCGGCGCGCATCGCTTCTCCGATCATGGTCAGCCCGTCTGAGCTGCAGGCGACGGCGGAGTATCACCCGGGCCGGCGCAGCTGGCGGCAGCCGCTGCCATGGCCTGGGGGGCGCTGGGCCTTGAGCGACATCGTCACCTATGGTCTGGAGGCCAGCATGGCGCTGTTGCGTCACGCCGCGGCCAATCGTTTCACCTGGTTGCGCAACTCCCGGCTGGTGCTGCAAAAAGCCGTTTCGGATTCGACGCCGCTGATTTTTTACCTGGTGCCGGAACGACAGCACGACCGTTATGCTGCCTATGAAATGCTCTCGCTGCTGAAAACCGGCATGGTGCGGCTGTTTCGCTGCACCGAGCCGATTACCGTGCAGGGGACGGTTGTGGCGCCGCCCTTCTATGTCATCCCCAGCCGTCAGCCCTATGGGGCGTATGCGCAAACGCTTCTGGAAAAGACCGATTACCGGCAACTCCCCGGCGCCGAGACAGCGCCTTACGATGTCACCACGCATCATCTGCCTTCCCTGTTCGGCGTCGAAACCCTGCGTTACCGGGGTGAGATTCCTGACCTGTCGGCTGTGGAGGTGCTGGAAGAGCCGGTCTGCCGCAAAGCGGCTGCCGCTGGTGCGGGCATGGTGCTGGATTACCGGAGCAATCAGGCGGTAAAGGTGTTGACGCAGGCGTTGAAAAAGGGGTTGCCGACCTTTTGGCTGAAGGATTCAACGCGTACGCAAGAGGGGGAAACCCTGCCGCCCGGCGCGCTGTTCATCCGCGATAGCGGCAGCGCCTGGATCGACCGATATCACGTCGATCAATATCAGCCGTTGTGGCGCGGCAGCGAGCGTGCGTACAAATTAAGGCCGGTTCGCGTCGGACTGTACAGCGGTGCGGTTCCGGATGTCGATCAGGGGTGGTCGCTGTTCCTGCTGGAAGCATTCGGTTTTTCTGCGGTCACCCTCAGCAGCAGCGAAATCAAAAAGGACAATCTCTGCAAGAATTTCGATGTCATCGTATTCTCCGACCAGTCGGCGGAACGGTTGCAGCGGCTGCTGATAGACCCCCTGGACAGCGAACGGCGCAGTCTGGACGGGTTGCGTCATTTCGTCGAACGGGGCGGTACGCTGCTCCTGCTCAATCGGTCCTGCGACCTGGTGCTGGGGCAATGGGATTTGGGCATAAAAAATACAGTGGCCGATCTCAAAGCGGACGAATACTTTGTTCCAGGTTCGTTGTTGCGTCTGCGGGTGGACACCAGCCATCCGCTGGGCTACGGGCTGCAGCGGCATCTGTGCGGGCTGGTGCAGAACAGTCCGGCGTTTGCGGCAGCGCCGGGGCTGGCCGAGTCGGTGGCGATCTATGCCGGCGGTCATATTCTGGAAAGCGGATTGCTGGTGGGTGAAAAATATCTGGCGTTACAAAGTGCGGTGGTTTCGGTGCCGCTGGGCTCGGGTCGGATTGTGCTGATGGGATTGCGGCCGCAGTTTCGCGCCCAGACGCGAGCGACTTACAAGCTGTTTTTCAATACCTTGTTGCTCAGCGGCGCTCAACCGGTTTCTGTATTCTGAGAGGAGGCCGTCATGCGAAAGACCAACACGTTTATCGCTTTGAACCGAAAATGGATGATGTGCCATATGGTCGCAGATTACCTGCGGGCCAAGAATATGTTCACCAACATGTCGCGCGATTTTCAATCCGAACGGCCGATCACCTTTGAACACTGGCGCAAGTTCTCGGACCTGCTCTTCGAAATCAAGGAGAACCTGCACCTGATGTTCCGGCGCGTGATCGACCCCCGGGCCATGCGTTTTGAGGAGAGCGACAAAATCATCCCTTCACCGCGCGAAATCGCCTGGATGAACAACGTCGGACTGTTGTTTCACAAGAGCATGGTGGCCAGGGAATTGAAATACGTCATGGACCATTACACCATCGATTCCATGGATTACGTCAACTCGAACATGTCTCTGGGATCGTACATCGAGCGCATCCAGAACTTTTTCGGCAGCGGCACCGAGACGATCAAAGAGCTGTTTCGGGATTATTCCGACAACGAAGCGTTGTTGTATTATATTATGGAAAACGATCGCTATCTTCAGGAGACGATCGGCGAAAAAGCGGTGGACGTGCTCACAGACATATTTACCCTTGAACGGCTGCCGGAAGCCTACGTGGAAGTCGGCCGTTACTGCCTCGAGAGCGGCTGGAACGATCGCGCCCGCAAGCTGCTGGCGGAAGCCGTTCGTCTGGACAGCAACCATCTGGAAGCCCGCCACCTGCTGGCCATGGCAAAAAGCGCTGCCCGCTAGCAGGACGGTGCCGAAGCATCGAAAAAACATTGCTTCTTTGAAAAAATTGCTGTATTTTCAACTGCGAATCTAACCCAAGGAGGATAACATGGCTTTAAAAGAACAGGTGGTCGGCGATGTCGCTGTTATAGAGTTGAAGGGCAAGCTGATGGGCGGCAACGAAACCAGCGAAATTCACGAGAAAATCAAAGAATTGGTCGGCAAAGGCAGTATCAAAGTCATCGCTGATATGGAAAAAGTGTCGTGGATGAACAGCACCGGCCTGGGTGCTCTGATGGGTGCCATGACCTCTTTGCGCAACGCCAAAGGCGATTTGAAACTGGCGAAAATTCCGGATAATGTGGAAAACTTGCTCGTCATCACAAAACTTGTCACGATTTTTGATACATTTGATACGGTAGAGCAAGCGGTTGAGGCCTTTAAAAAGTAACCAAAGGCTTATAGGAGAAGGGTCCTCATTCTGCTGCATAGATTAGGGAGTCTTTCATTGAATGCATCTACGTAGTTCAACCTATTTCAAGCAACGATAGATGCGCAAGTGACAATTCACGAAAAGGGTAAAGAAGTCTAGCCTCAAGGTTGACATTTCTTTTACCCTTTTGTTTTTCTCTGAATCAGTTCTGGATGTAGCTTATGAAATGCTTCGAAAACGTCGTATCGCTGGTGATCGCATTGATCCTGTTGGCCTGCCCTGGGTTTGCTGCCGTAGAAAGCCGGCTGGATGTGATCACTCTGTACGGAAGAGATTTTTTACCTGATTATGCCGATATCAATCCTTCCGAGCTAAAATTCTTTCGCTATGATGCAGAGCGTGATAGCTGGCAAATTATCTCCTCTCAGGTTGACGAAGTGGGCAACAACGGCTATTTCTATTCCAATCCTCCGCAAAGCCTATCGTCGTCCGATGAGGTGTTGTTTTTGGCGAAAGATGCCGGCGATCCAGCACCCATATCGGCTTGGATTCCCAATGAAAGCTCGTTTAATTATCCGCGTTTTCAAGTCACCATTTTTGATACCACCGGTGATAAAGGATATATATATGGATTTCGGGTTGTCGATGCCGGAATGCTCGAAGAGCCCCCGGACTATATCGATTATCGCTATAATTCATCCACCGATACGGACAGTATCGTTTCACGTTATTATTCATGCGGTTTTAATACGGATGGATTGTGGACGAGTGTCAGTATTCCTCTGACTGCAGCTGGAAATGGCGGTGATTTTCTGGATCGGCTCAAGTTTCATGCTCAAATCGATTTAAAATATGGCGCCCTCTCCAGTAACAATTTCGGGATAAGCGAGAATTTCATCAAAAAAGCAAATCCTTCGGCGTCGGCTAAATGTATCGATGGGAAAATACGGGTAATCAAGCTCTGGGAAACAAAAATTAATACCGGAATCCCCTTATTTCCAGAGTTTTCATTAACTCCTTTTACGATGAGATATTACCCATATTATAATGATTTCGTGTTTAATTTTCCAACCAAAATAACCGGATCCGAAGTTGAAATAAAAAAAATTGACCTCATTCGAATGTCGGTCGATATGGATCCGGGTCAGTCAAATATGAAGATGTTTACCGAGAATGATCTTTTCGGCCATCCCAATGGCGTCAATATCAATCAAATAGATGAAGGCATCGAATGGGGCCCATTAAACGATGTGGTCCGTACCCTGGATATGTATGCATGGAACTGGTGGATGCAGACCGGATTAGCTGGCACCGTTCTAACGATCGCTTATTTACAGCCGATTTTAAACGTAAACGGATTTTTATATTACATGGATGGTGCAAAAGGCACTAATGATGGTCCGAACATAAACTTAGGCGACACCGGCGGTGGCGGATCTTGGGGAGATACCGGTGTCAAATATCTTGATATGACACCATCATCACAAGGCGGAAATGTAAGCCTGGCTTTGCGTTTTTATTTTTTAGGCGCCAGTGTTACGCCCGATAGCGCAAGGTCTTTAAGGAATCAAACCGCAAAAAAATTGACAACGATTGTAAGCGTTCAAGGCGAAATCGTTCCTGTTGAACTGGCGGCTTTTACCGCTAAAAGCCGGGAAAATGAGGTGGTGCTGAACTGGCAGACCGCCACAGAGACCAACAACCTGGGCTTCGTCGTCGAGCGAAAGCGGACCGGCAGCGATTGGCTGAACGTCGGCTATGTCAAAGGTCACGGCACCGTGGTTTCGCCGCACCAGTACAGCTTTACGCAAAACGAACTCGAGTTGGGGCGCTATGAATATCGTCTGAAGCAGCTGGACAGCGACGGCTCGTTTCACTATTCGCCGGTTGTGGCCGTGGAAGTGACGGCGCCCAAAGAGATGGCGCTGCAGCAGAATTATCCCAATCCGTTCAACCCGCGGACCACGATTCCACTGCGCATTCCCGGTACGGTCAAAGACGGGGTCAGCCTGACCATTTACGATATGCTGGGCAGAAAAGTCCGCACCCTCCTCGCCGGTGCGGTTCAGCCCGGGTATCATAAAATAGAGTGGGACGGGCTGGATGAGTTCGGTCGTGCCACC
Source organism: uncultured Cytophagia bacterium (assembly GCA_964541895.1). GTDB lineage: Bacteria > Zhuqueibacterota > Zhuqueibacteria > Residuimicrobiales > Residuimicrobiaceae > CAZISM01. Next base: position 32,892 of record CAZISM010000026.1, on the reverse strand, counting down.
AGCTCCGGCGTCTATATCAGCGTTCTCACGGACGGCGAACGCCGCTGGTTGAAAAAATTGATCAAGGTGCAATAAGGGGGAGAGGCCATCCTCCGGCTGTGAGGAGCGAATTGAAAAGGCCGGCCTGATTCAGGCCGGCCTTTTTTATAGGGGATTTGTCCCTTGCTTTTTGTGTGAATTCCGACTATATTTCTTCTCGACATGGTGGACTATGGCCGAAAAATTCCAGAATGGCCGGAAGATGAACGCCCGCGCGAACGATTGATTCGCTATGGCGCAGATGCCTTGTCCGAAGCCGAACTGTTAGCCATCCTTTTGCGTACCGGCAGCGGCAGAGCTACCGCCCTTGATCTGGCACGGGAAATATTAACCGCATGTTCCGGATTGCGTCGTCTCGACAGCGAGCCTATCCAGAAGCTGATGAGCGTGAAAGGGGTGGGTGCGGCCAAAGCCTGTCAGATCAAGGCCGCCTTTGAACTGGCCAAACGGCTGGTTGAGGAAAAGTGGAAAACCATGGAGCGCATTCAGTGTTCCGACGATGCGTTTCATTACATACGGTTGCGTCTGCGCGACCTGCCGCGGGAGGTGTTCCGCGTCATTTTTCTGACCAATCGCAACGATATCATCGAGGATCTGGAGCTCTTCAGCGGCGGTCTGACCGAGAGCGTGGTCTCCAGCCGCGAGATTGTAAGAAACGCCGTGCGCACCAACGCTGCATCCGTCATCCTGGTGCATAACCACCCCAGCGGCGAAGCATCGCCTTCGCCGGAAGATCGGCAGATCACCGGCAAAATCGTGCAAGCCTGCCGCTTTGTCGATGTCCGGGTGTTGGACCATATCATAGTCGGCAAAGATCACTTTTTCAGTTTCGCCGATCAGGGTCTGCTGAGCTGACGGCCTCTGATCGAAAACATAGGCCATTGAGGAACACGTATGGATCTGGGAAGAGTTGTAGGTACGGTGGTGGCGACGGCCAAGGAGCCCAAGCTGGTGGGCAAAAAAATGCTGTTGATCAACCTGCTCAATACCGACACGTCGCCTACCACCTCCTTTGTCGTCGCCCTGGATGGGGTCGGCGCCGGCCGTGACGAGATCGTCCTGGTGGTGCGCGGCAGTTCGGCCCGCATTGCCAAACATATGGAGACGCTTCCCACCGACGCCACTGTAATCGGCATTGTCGACGCCGTAGAAGTCAGCGGCCGCACGACCTTTAAGAAATAGCCTGTGATAAAACATTTAAACCTTATAAAGGAACACACTGTGAATCAACCTGATATGGACGCCATCGTAAAACGAGTGCTGCAACAATTGCAGAATAACGGGGTGACGGGTGTTGCAGCGGATTCGGACGGCGATGACGGGCTGTTTGATGACATGGAAGCCGCTATTCTCGGCGCCTGGACCGCGCAGGAGCGGTTGACTGAGGGCGGGATCGAATTGCGCAAAATCTGCATTGCCGCCATCCGGCAGATGGGGGTGGAACACGCCGTTGATATCGCACAACGGGAAATGGCTGAAACCAAAATGGGCAAATATGACCACAAGATCATCAAAATGCAGGCTGCTTCCACACGTACGCCCGGTGTGGAAGATCTTCTCACCGACGCCGTTTCCGGCGATCACGGTCTGACGGTGAACGAGATGGCCCCCTTTGGCGTGATCGGCGCCATTACGCCGGTCACTCATCCGGTGCCGACGCTGGTGAACAACGCCATCAGCATGATCGCCAGCGGCAACAGCGTAGTGGTCAATCCGCACCCCAATGCCATGAACGTGTCCGGCTATGGCGTGCAGCTGATCAATCGCGCCATTGTCAGAGCCGGCGGACCCAAGAATCTGGTGACCGCGGTGCGCAAGCCGACCATGGACACCGGCAAGATCCTGTTCAACCATCCGCGCATCGCCGTTCTGGTCATCACCGGCGGTCCGGGTGTCGTCAAGGCCGCCATGCAGGCGGCAAAACGCGCGATCTGTGCCGGCCCGGGCAATCCGCCGGTGGTGGTGGATGAAACCGCCGATATCGCCAAAGCCGCGAAAAGCATCGTCGACGGCGCCACCTTTGATAACAATATTCTCTGCATTGGTGAAAAGGAAATCATCGTCGTCAACAGTGTGGCCGACGCTCTCATCCGTGAACTGAAAGCGGTGGGGTGCTACCAGCTGACCACGGCCCAGATGGATCAGTTGGCGGAGCAGGCGTTTGAGAACGGCGGTCGCGGTGCGGAAGAGCCGGTCGTTAATCGCAAACTGGTGGGCCGCGATGCGGCTGTGCTGGCCAAAGCGATCGGCCTCGATCTGGCGGCTGATACGCCCATGCTGTTCGGCGAAACGGCCTGGAATCATCCCTGGGTGCTGGCCGAACAGATGATGCCCTGCCTGCCGCTCATTCGCGTAGCGGATGTGGAAGCGGCGATTCAAATGGCGCAAAAAGTAGAACACGGCTTCAGGCATACGGCCATCATGCACTCCACCAACGTCGCCCATCTCACCCGCATGGGCAAAGTCATGAACTGCACGCTGTTTGTGAAAAACGGGCCCTCCACCGCCGGCCTGGGCATTAACGGCGAAGGCACCTTCACCCACAGTATTGCCAGCCCCACGGGCGAAGGCATTACCACGGCGCGCACGTTCACGCGCATGCGCCGCTGCACCATGGTGGATTATCTGCGCATCATATAACCAAACATCGGACAGGGTATGGTCGAAGCATTCAAGTCGCTTTCACCGATTCAACAGGCGTTGCTGGGTACGCTGTTTACCTGGTTTTTGACCGCGCTGGGCGCGTCCATGATTTTCTTTTTTAAAACGGTTAACCGAAAGTTTCTGGACGGCATGCTCGGATTTGCCGCCGGCGTTATGATCGCCGCCAGTTACTGGTCGCTGCTGGCACCGGCCATTGAAATGGCGGAAGCGGCCGGCGCTACGCCGTGGCTTCCGGCTGTGATCGGTTTTCTGGCCGGCGGACTGTTTCTCGGCATCGTCGATCGCATTTTGCCGCACCTGCACCTCGGCTTTCCCATGAGTGAGGCCGAGGGTTTGAAAACCCACTGGAAGCGCAGCATCCTGCTGGTGCTGGCCATTACTCTGCACAACATTCCGGAAGGGCTGGCCGTCGGCGTGGCCTTTGGCGCTCTGGCCGCCGATATACCCTCCGCCAATCTGGCCGGCGCTGTGGCGCTGGCCATCGGTATCGGCATTCAGAATTTTCCCGAGGGCATGGCGGTGTCGGCGCCGCTGCGACGTGAAGGCGTCGGTCGGTTGAAGAGTTTCTGGTACGGGCAACTATCAGGCCTGGTGGAACCGGTGGCCGGCGTCATCGGTGCCGCTTCCGTGCTCCTCATCCGCCCGCTCCTGCCGTATGCGCTGGCGTTTGCCGCCGGCGCCATGATCTATGTGGTGGTGGAAGAGCTGATACCGGAATCGCAGCTGGAAAAAAACACGCACACCGCCACCGTAGGCACCATGCTCGGATTTGCAGTCATGATGATGCTCGACGTGGCGCTCGGTTAACACCGGGCTCAATAAGGCGGTGATGGCACACCATGAAACGTTTTGGCTACATGTTCTCCCTTCTGCTTTTTCTGGCACTTTTCCTTCCTGCCAATCGCGTGTGGGCCTTTGATAAAAAGCTGATTCGTGTGTTCATCGCCTCCCGGCCGCAACAGCTCCAACTGGCCGGCGAGAATTTCGATTTTGCTACCGCCGTTTTCCCGGACCATGCCGATATCGTCGCCGGCCGCCGCGATGAGGAGCGGCTGGCCGCTATGGGATTTCGCTATTCCGTCTTGCCGGACGAATATCCGGGGTTGCGCAAACAGGCCCGCCAGGGTGCGCTCTATTACCGTACCTATGATGAAATGGTGCAGACGCTACAAGCCTGCCGGCAGAACTATCCCGCCATTACCCGACTTTTCGAGTTGGGCCAGAGCGTCCAAGGCCGTACCATATACGGCCTCAAGGTTTCGGACCACCCGGACAGCGAAGAGATCGACGAACCGGGCGTGCTCTATGTCGGCAATATTCATGCGCGTGAAGTGATCACCCCTGAAATCATTTTTTATTTTCTTGATCACCTGCTCAACGGCTATGGCCATGACGACCGCATCACCCGCCTCGTTCAGGAGAGACAGTTATGGTTGATCCCGACTCTCAATCCGGATGGCCATGTCCGCGTGGAAAGCGGCGATCGCTGGTGGCGGAAGAACTGCAGGATTAATGCGGACGGTTCCATCGGCGTGGACCTGAATCGCAATTTCAGTTACCAATGGGGCTATGATTTTATCGGCTCCAGTCCGGTGCCGGCCGATGAAACCTATAGAGGACCGGCCGCCTTCTCTGAACCGGAAACGCAGCTCATCCGCGATTTCGCCCGCCGGCATCGTGTGGACGCGTCTCTGTTTTACCACAGCTATGGCAATCTCTGGCTGTTCCCGTGGAGCTATGGGTATATGAACACCCCGCACCACCCGGTTTTTCTCGAGATGGGCCGAGCCATGACGCAGGCCAACGGCTATGCACCGGGCAACAGCCATATGGGTGTGATCTATCTGGTGAACGGCGATTCAGACGATTATCTCTACGGCGACCTGGTGGAAAAGGAACGGATCTTTGCCTTTACGCCGGAAGTCGGCACGACGTTTTATCCACGACCAGAGTCCATCCTGCGGCTCGTGGATGAAAATCTCCCAGCCAATCTTTACCTGGCTGAAGCGGCCGGCCTGCTCAAACCCGATCCCTTTCGCGTGCTGGCGCCGTCAGCACCCGCTCTGGCGCTGTCCACACCCGATGACGACGGCCGTATTCATCTGGCCTGGCGTTCGGGCCGGGACTCGCTGAACAACGCCATCTCTTTTGATGTGCAAGAACTGACCGACTATGGCACCGTCACCGATAGTGCCGAGACGCCATCGCCGTGCTGGATGGCCGTTGACGTGGAGCTCAGCCAAGCAAGAGCCTTCAGCGGTCGCCAAAGCTATTATTCGGCTACAGTGCAGCCCATACGATCCGATTTGGTTTTGCGTTATCCGCTGCGGGTGCAGAACAACGCTCGTTTTACCTTCAAGACCTGGTTCGATCTCGAGCCGAATTACGACTATTTTTACGTGCAGGTTTCTTCGGATCAGGGCAAAACCTACACCAATCTCGGCGGTAACATCAGCCGAGCCGACAATCCCAGCGGACGTAATCTGGGCTTTGGCATTACCGGCGCTTCCAACGGCTGGCAGAACGCCGACTTTGATCTGAGCGGCTTTAAAGGCCAGGACGTGCTGTTGCGCATCCGCCATATCACCGAAGGCGACGTCCGCTACGGCGGCCTCTACATCGATCAACTGGGGCCGCTGTATCTGCCACAGACGGCGGTCGCCATCCGAGAGAGCAGTGCTGACACCGCCTGTGCGCTGGAAAAGAGCGCGCCCGGCCTGTATAGCTATCGGGTGCGCGGTTATGATTGCGACGGCCAGGCCGGCGTCTGGAGTCGCCCGCATTTGGTGCAGGTGGATTTCGGCCGCAGGGCGGATATTAATCGAGATGACAACGTGGACCTGCACGATGTGCAGCGGTGTGCGGAGCTGGCTGTGTCATCCGGCCGGCCGGCTACACGCGGCGAACTCTGGCGCGCCAATCTGGACGGTTCGCCCGAGCCCGGTGCCGCGGCCGTCACGGTCCTCGATGCGGTGCGGCTGACCAGACAGATCACTCCGATAGCGGCTACACCGTCGGCCGCGTCAGGCGAATCGGTGATGAGCCTGGGCCAGGGCAGCGGTCGACCCGGCGAAACCGTAGCCGTACCGGTTCGACTCGTTACGCGGCAGGCGATCAGCGGCTGGCAGATTCAGATCGTGCATAACGTACCCGCTGCGCTGCATATCGATTCTGTGCAGGTGCGGCCAGGCGCTCAGGATTTTATTTCGGTCTGCCGGGACAGTCAGGCCGTACAGCTGAGCACTAGCCTTCAGACGATGCCGGCCGGCGAATATGACCTGGCCGATCTTTATGTGCGCATCCTGGCTGCAGCCCATGCCGGAGTTGATTCGCTGCATCTGGGCGCACGAACGATGCTGTCGGATCAGGATGGCATGGCCATAGACAGCCTCCGCTGTCAGAGCGGATGGGTGCACATTTCCCGTTCTGTCACAGATGCAGGGACGGCGTCGCGGCCGACGCAATACCATCTGCAGCAGAACTATCCCAACCCCTTTAATCAGCAGACGGTGCTGGCGTACACGCTCGCCCAAGCCGGGACCTGCACCTTGACGCTGTTCGATGTTCAAGGCCGCGAACTGGCGATCCTTCGGTCAAGGTATGAAGAAGCGGGACCCCATTCTTTTATCTGGGACAGCCGCGAACGGGCCAGCGGTGTTTACCTGTTGCGGTTGCAGGCCAACGGCCTTACGCTATGGCGCAAAATGATGGTGTTGAGATAAAGAGAGAGACGGATCAGCCTGAATGAAATTGAACGATCGTAAAATTCATATTTTGTCGGAAAACCTGATTAACAAGATCGCCGCCGGCGAGGTGATCGACCGGCCGGCGTCTGTGGTCAAAGAGCTGGTGGAAAACGCCATCGACGCCGGCGGGCGCCATGTGACCGTTATCATCAAGGGCGGCGGCAGTCAGTTGATCCAGGTGGTGGACGACGGTTGCGGCATGAGCGAAGAGGATGCCATACTCTCGCTGCAGCGGCATGCGACTTCGAAAATCCATACGTACAAGGATGTGGAACGTATTACCACCCTGGGCTTTCGCGGCGAAGCGCTGGCCAGCATCGCCGCGGTCGCACGGGTGGAAATGAAGACCGTACTGCAGGGTGACATGGAAGGCACGCAGCTGACCATAGAGGGTGGTGCGGTCGGTCAGATCCAAAAAACCGGCGGCAACCCCGGCACCTCCATCGCCGTTAAAAACCTGTTTTTTAACACGCCGGCGCGACGCAAGTTTCTGCGCGTAGAGGGCACCGAGTACCGTTATATTCTCGCCATGATGAACCGGTTCACCCTCGCCTATCCGGAGGTCGCCTTTACCATGGTCAACGAAGGTCATAACGTCTTTGATCTCAAGCCGGCCCGGTTGCAGGAGCGCATCGGCGAAGTGCTCGGCAGCCGGACAGCGAAAAATCTCGTAGCCGTTCAGGATGACAGCACCCTGATGCAGATATCCGGATTCGTGGGCAATTTTGATGCGCTGCGCAAATCCAGGAACGATCAATACCTTTTTCTCAACCGGCGCTATATCAACGACCGCACCATCGGCTACGCCATTGCCTCCGCTTTCGGGGACAACATTCCGCTCGGCCAGTACCCCCTCTATGTTATCTTTATAGACATCGATCCCGAACGGGTGGATGTCAACGTTCACCCTACGAAAAGCGAAGTGAAATTCGCCGATCAAAAGCTGATCTATGATCTGGTCCGCGGTGCGGTCAAACGGGCCCTGCAGACCGATTCGATCATTCCGCAGTTGCGGCGATTTACGCCCGGCG
>CAZISM010000026.1:0-25312 GCA_964541895.1 uncultured Cytophagia bacterium | reverse complement strand
CGGGCCCTGCAGACCGATTCGATCATTCCGCAGTTGCGGCGATTTACGCCCGGCGTCTGGTCCAGCGAGCAGCCGCGGCAAGAGAGCTCGGTGCAGCGCGATATCTTTGAATATCATCAGTCCCAGATCGAATGGAACCGGCCTGCCACCGGCGCCCTGTTGCCGGCAGCGCCGCTGCCTGCGGCTGAAGCCGGAGCGGAGATTGTGCCTGCGGCCATGGCGGCTGCGCCGGCGCCGGCCGCGAAAGAGTCGTCCAGCCAGGCCATGGTCTGGCAGCTGCAGAATAAATACATTCTGGCGCAAATCAAGAGCGGGTTGGTGGCCATCGATCAGCATGCGGCGCACGAACGCATTCTCTATGAAAAAGCCAAAGCCTATTTTGCCAGGACCGAGGCCGCGTCGCAGCAGCTGCTCTTTCCCCTCACTCTCGATCTGTCGGCGCAGGACTATGCCTATATCGAAGAGATCCTGCCGCTGCTGACCCGGCTGGGGTTCATCATAAAGTGCTTTGGCGGGCGCACGGTGGTGGTGGAAGGGGTGCCCACCGGTTTGCGACTCGGCACTGAAGAAAAAATCGTTCTCGAGTTGCTGGAAGAGTATAAAGAGAATTTGCAGGCCGAAGTGGACATTCAGGAGCGGGTAGCCAAAAGCTGGGCGTGCCGGGGTGCGATCATGACCGGCGACAAACTGTCCACAGAGGCCATGAACGCCCTCATCGACCAGCTCTTTGCCACCACCAACCCCTATTTTTGTCCGCACGGTCGACCGACCATGATCACCATTTCCCTGGACGAACTGGACAAGCGCTTTGAACGGGCCTGACGTACTGTTTCTGGTCGGACCGACCGCGGTGGGCAAAACCGCCTGGTCTCTGGAATTGGCCGCGAACACGGGCGGAGAGATCGTTTCGGCCGATTCACGACAGATCTATCGTTATATGGACATCGGCACCGCCAAGCCGACTCTGGCCGAGCGTGCCGCCATTCCCCACCATTTTATCGACATCTGCAACCCTGATGACTATTACAGCGCCGGCGATTTCGGCCGCGCCGGCCGGGCCTGTGTGGCGGATCTGCTGACCCGCGGCTGCACCCCGATTGTGGTCGGCGGCTCGGGCTTTTATATCCGGGCGCTTGTAGATGGACTGTTTGCGCCGGCGGTTTCTGATGCGGCGGTCAAGGAAAAATGGCGGCAGGCTATCCGGGAACGCGGCCAGGAGGAGGTGTTTGCCACTCTGCAGCGTGTGGATCCGCAGACCGCTGAACGGCTGCACGTCAACGATACCCAGCGCATTGTACGGGCGCTGGAAGTGTACGAATTGACCGGCCAACCCATTTCCCGTTTTCGTCACGGCCAGGAACAGGCGGCTGATTTCACGCCGCTGTTCATCGGTCTGGATCGCGACCGCACGCAGCTCTATGCGCGCATCGAGGAGCGGGTGGACGCCATGCTGGCCATGGGCCTGGTCGAAGAGGTGCAACGCTTGCAGGCGAACGGGTGGGGACTGCATTTGAATGCACTGCGCACCGTCGGCTATGAAGAGGTGTTTCGTTTTTTCAGCGGTGAACTGACCCTGCCGGCCATGACCGCTCTGATCAAACAGAATTCGCGCAACTATGCCAAGCGCCAGCTCACCTGGTTTCGCAAAGACCGGCGCATAAGCTGGCTTGATGCCGCCACCCACTCGGTCGATGAAGTGATGGCTATCATGAGACAGGCCGGCTTCCGTTTTGCCGGCAGGAGCACGGCCTGACCGGAACGATGATCACCCTGTGAAGATTCGTCCTCTCAGATGAGACAGGCCGGCAGCCATGGGCCTGCCAACGTTCCCTGTTGCAAAGTCATGGAAACGCACCATTCCGGAATAATCTATTTGTGGAAGAGGAGTATGTATGAAACGCATCCCCCTGCGCACAGCTGTTACGTTGATGTTATTAAGCATCATGCTTTCAACCTCGGCGGCACCGAAGAAAAAACTGACCTATCGCATGTCCAGCGGCCGTGGTGGCGGTGACGTTCGCCTGCTGCAACCCCTTCCGGCCATTGAAGGCTGGCTGGATGATCAACGCTATCTGGAACGCAAAACCGATGACAAAGGCCATGCCCACCTGTATGCGGTTTCGGCGCAGGACGGCAAGGCGACGGAATTTTTTAATTTCGATTCGATCAACACCAGGTTGCCGGCCGGTTTTTCCAGCGAGCGAGCCCTGCAACACAGTGACGACTATGACCATTTTCTGTTCAACAAAGACAACGACCTCTACTATTATTGCCGCACCAGCGGAGTTCATAAACGGTTGACCGACACGCCGGCGCCGGAGCAGACGCCCGCTTTCTCGCCGGATTATCGCCATGTCGCCTATACGCGCGAACACAATCTCTACGTGGTGGATGTCGCCACGGCTGTGGAAAAACAACTGACGCAGGACGGCTCTGAGGTTGTGCTCAACGGCTACAATTCCTGGGTCTATTACGAAGAGGTGTACGATCGCAGTTACCGCGCCTTCTGGTGGTCACCCAACAGCGCCAGGATCGCCTTGGCCCGCTATGACGATTCGCCGGTGCCCGTGTTCACGCTCTGCCGGGCGGACGGCATTCACGGCCAGCTGGAAACGGCCCGTTATCCCAAAGCGGGCGATCCCAATCCGCTGGTGAAATTCGGCCTTGTGGACATTGAAAGCGGCGATCTCTCCTGGATCGGACTGGATGAAAAAGCGGATCACTATATCGCCTGTCCCTTCTGGAGCCGTGACAGCCGGCAGCTCTTTATTCAATGGATGAACCGCGGCCAGGATCGTTTGGTCATTTATGCGGTTGACGCCGCAACCGCCGCCTTCAAGGCGGTGTATGAAGAAAGGCAGAACAGCTGGGTCGATTTTTTCAGCGATGTCCGGGTTTTGAAAAACGGTTTTATTCTGCGTTCGGACAAGAGCGGTTGGTCGCACCTCTATTATTATGACCTTGCCGGCGCCTTGCGCAGCACCTTGACGGCCGGGGAATGGGCGGTGAAAAATATGGTCCATGTCGATGAAACCGACGGGATGGTCTATTTCCTGGCCGCCAGATCGGCCTCCACCGAGACGGAACTTTGCCGGGTGCGCCTGAACGGCAAGGGTCTGGCAACGCTCACACCGGAGCCGGGCAACCATTCGGTAAGGCTTTCCAGCGCCGGTTCCTATATCATCGATACCTATTCCAGTATTCAGCAGCCTGCGCGCATGCTGCTGCGCGGCAGAAACGGCCAGGTCATCCGCACCCTCGGTGACGCGGCCACCGCGGCGTTGTCCGAATATGCGCTCGGCAAGGTGGAACTGTTCGCCATTCCCACGGCAGATGGCTTTTCCCTGCCGGCCCTGTGGGTATTGCCTCCGGATATGGAAGCGGAGAAAAGGTACCCGGTGCTGTTTTCCGTGTATGGCGGGCCGGCCGGCCGGGACGTGAGCAATTCCTTTCCGCGCCTGAACAGCCACTATTTCGCGCAGAACGGCATTATCCATTTCTCGGTGGATCACCGCGGTTCCAGCCATTTTGGCAAAAAAGGCGTTTCAAAGATGCATCGCCGGCTCGGCACATGGGAAATGAACGACTATACCGCCGCCGTACAATGGTTGCGCAAACAGCCTTTTGTCGATTCAACCCGTATCGCCATCACCGGCGGCAGCTATGGCGGCTACGTAACCTGCCTGGCGCTGACCCGGGCGGCGGATTATTTTACCCATGGCATCGCCGAGTTTTCCGTGACCGATTACCGGCTCTATGATTCCATCTACACCGAACGCTATATGGACACGCCGCAGGAGAACCCATCCGGCTATGACAGCACCAGCGTTATGACCTGGGCGGATCGTTACAAGGGAGTGTTGCGCCTCACCCACGGCACCATGGACGATAATGTGCACATGCAGAACACGGTTCAGCTGGTCGACAAGCTGCAGGATGCCAACTGCCATTTTGAACTCATGATCTATCCCAACGGCCGCCACGGCTATGGCTATCCCAAATACCGCCATGCCGGCGAAGAGAGCATGCGCTTCTGGTTCAGGAATCTGCTGAACCGGGAGTGGTCGCCGAAAGAATAAACCCGGCTCCGGGCACGGAGCATCAGATTAATTCTTGCATTTTTGCGAAAAAATTTATAAAATAGTCCCGCTGCACGAATCATAACGATCAGCGGGAGTAGTTCAGCGGTAGAACGCAAGCTTCCCAAGCTTGATGTCGCGGGTTCGATCCCCGTCTCCCGCTCGCGAGAGCCTCTTTCCTCGGAAAGGGGCTTTTCTGTCTGTGCCCGGAAAGAAAATGGTTTTGTTATCAGATGCATGTTTTGTACATTGCTGTACGAAGTCAAGGAGGAAGGATGCAGAATTTTGTTTTTCATAATCCGGTCAAGATCGTCTTTGGCAAGGGAACCGTGGCTGAGGTCGGCAAATACATTCCGGCGGATCGGAAAATCCTGCTGACGTTTGGCGGCGGATCGGTCAGACGCAACGGCGTCTATGATCGGGTTATGGCCGCTCTGCACGGCCGTTCGCTGATAGAGTTCGGAGGCATCGAACCCAACCCCAAATACGAGACGCTGATGCAAGCCGTCGAGCTGGCCCGCCGGGAAAAAGTGGAATTTCTGCTCAGCGTGGGCGGCGGATCGGTGCTGGACGGCACCAAGTTTATCGCCGCGGCCATTCCCTTCCCGAGCGCAGATCCATGGGATATTCTTACCCGGCATGCGCGTGTGCGCGCCGCGGTTCCCCTGGGTTGTGTGTTGACGTTGCCTGCCACCGGATCGGAAATGAACGCCTTTGCCGTCATCTCTCGCGCCAGTACGCAGGAAAAGCTGGCCTTTGCCAGTTCACACGTTTTCCCGGCGTTTTCCATTCTCGACCCCGAGACCACCTTTACTCTCGATCGTCGTCAGAGCGCCAACGGCGTGGTCGACGCGTTTGCCCACGTTCTCGAGCAGTACCTGACCCATCCGGTGCAATCGCCGCTGCAGGACCGCCAGGCCGAAGCCATTCTGCTGACTCTGATCGAAGAGGGCCCAAAGGTGGTGGAGCATCCGGACGACTATGACGCGCGGGCCAACATCATGTGGTGCGCGGCGTCCGCCCTCAACGGCGTCGTCGCCTGCGGGGTGGTGCAGGATTGGGCGACCCATACCATCGGTCATGAGCTTACGGCTTTTTATGGCCTCGATCATGCGCAATCGCTGGCCGTGGTTTTTCCCGGGATCATGCGCTATCAGAAAAAGCAGAAACAGGACAAGCTGCTGCAATACGCAGAGCGTATCTGGGGCATGACCCAGGATTCCACCGATGAACGCATCGAGGCCGCGATACAGGCAACGGAGGCGTTTTTTCGTTCGCTGGGTGTCGGCACCCGCCTGTCCGATTACGCCATCGGCCGCGACGGGCTGGATCGCATCAGCGGCAGGATCAGCAAAAGGGATGGCCGCATCGGAGAGCGCAAGGATATCGGCGCTGCTGACATAGATGCCATCCTTGCCATGCGTATATAATTTGAGCAACCTGGCAGCGCTTCATCAACAAACAGATAGTGAACACGATATGGATCAAAACAAGGCTTTTTTCGATTTCGTTGAGCAGCCACACCTGATTCGTTTGTATGGCCGGGTTCAGCACTATGCCTGGGGCGGGTACGATTTCATTCCGGAATTTATCCGGCAAGCGAACTCGGAGCGACAGCCGTTTGCGGAATATTGGATCGGCGCTCATCCCAATTCGCCCTCTCTCGCCCAGGTCAGCGGTTTTGAGATAGCACTGGATGCGTTGATTGCCGCCAATCCGCTGCAGATTCTTGGTCCGCATGCGGCGGTTTTGTTTGAAGGCAAATTGCCCTATCTGCTGAAAGTGCTGGATGTCCGGCAGATGCTTTCCATTCAGGTCCATCCCACCAACCAGCAGGCGCGAAAGGGGTTTGAGCGGGAAAATCACAAGCTGATCCCCCTCGATGATCCGCAGCGCAACTATAAGGATCCGTTTCACAAACCAGAGCTGCACGTCGCCCTGACCGAATTCTGGATGTTGCACGGGTTCCGTCCGCTGGCCGAGATAGAAAAGATGCTGAAAAAAACGCCGGCCTTTGCTCCGCTGGCCAATCGATATCTGAAGCTGACCGGCAAAATCTCCAGTCGTGAAGAACGGCTGGCCGAGCTCTACCGCATCGTTATGAACATGTCACAGTCACACATCGATCGCATGATCGGGGCGCTGCTGCAGACGATCGAACCGCAGTTTAAAAAAAGCACGGTGCGCAAATCCAGTCCGCATTATTGGACCCTGCAGGCGCTGCAGCAATTCCCGGCTGCAGGCGGCCATTTTGATCCCGGTCTTTTCTCCATCTATCTGTTCAATCTCATCCGTATCCCGCCGGGTCGGGGCACGTTTCAGGCCGCCGGCGTGCCGCATGCCTACCTGGAAGGGGTGACGGTGGAGCTTATGGCCAATTCCGATAATGTGCTGCGCGGAGGATTGACCAACAAGTACGTGGACATCAAAGAGCTGCTCAAGACGCTGTCGTTCCGCGGCGCCAAGCCCGAGATCCTGAAGGGGAGGAAAATCCGCATCAGCGAACGGGTGTACGCCGCGCCGGTTCCGGATTTTCTCCTCTCGCTGCTGCAGCTGGAACCGCAGGTGGAATATAGGAGCAAACTGCATCACGGCCCGGATATCATTTTATTGACCGAAGGGGATGCCTGGGCATTTTCCCGCGGCCAGTCGCTGCCCCTGCAGCGCGGCGACGTTGTGTTTGTCCCGGCCGATGTGCCCTACACCCTGCGGTCGAGCCGGCCCACCCGTCTGTTCAAAGCCACTGTGCCGCTGGGAATTTCAGGTGAATAAGCGTACGCCTGCCACGGACAGCGGTGCCGGTTCCGCGCTGCTGGTTGGCATGGGAATTTTTTTAAGCCGCATCGCCGGCCTGATCCGCGATCGGGTGTTTGCCCATTTTTTCGGCAACTCGGATGCGGCGGATGCGTTTAAAGCGGCGTTCCGCATCCCCAACTTTTTGCAAAACCTTTTTGGCGAAGGGACGCTGTCCGCTTCGTTCATTCCGGTCTATGCGCGCCTGCTGGCGGAAAAAAGAGACAAGGAGGCCGGACAACTGGCCGGAGCGGTGGCCAGTCTGTTAAGTGTGCTCGTATCCGTGCTGGTGCTGGCGGGGATCTATGCCACGCCCCTGCTCCTGTCGGTGATCGCGCCGGGCTTTGCGGGTGTCAAGCGGGAGATGACGATCAAGCTGGTTCGTATTCTCTTCCCCGGCGCGGGCCTGCTGGTGCTTTCCGCCTGGTGTCTCGGTGTGCTCAACAGCCATCGTCGCTTTTTTGTCTCCTATTCAGCGCCCATTATCTGGAATGTGGTCATGATCGCCGGCCTGCTGCTATGGGGACCGCGTCTGGAGCAGTTTCCCCTGACCGTGATCTATGCCTGGGCTTCGGTCGTCGGCAGCGCGCTGCAGTTCCTGGTGCAATGGCCGCAGGTGATTCGCCTGGCGCGGCCGCTCTATTTTAATCTGAACATCCGCATGCAGCAGGTGCGCACAGTGTTGAAAAATTTCGTGCCGGTGTTTTTCGGTCGCGGCGTGACCCAGATCAGCGCCTATATCGACAGTTCGATTGCGAGTTTTTTGCCCACCGGCGCCCTTTCCGGATTGGGCTATGCACAAACGCTCTACCTGCTGCCGCTCAGCCTGTTCGGCATGTCGGTCTCGGCCGCCGAACTGCCCGGCATGTCCAGCGCACTGGGTGATCATCAAGAGATCGCCCGTTATCTCCAGGACCGGCTCGCGACCGGCTTGAAACGGATCGCCTATTTCATCATTCCCTCAGCCGCGGGCTTTCTGGCTCTGGGCGACGTCATCGTCGCCGCCATTTACCAGACCGGCCGTTTCGGTGACAACGATGTGTTTTACGTCTGGATGATTTTGCTGGGCTATGGGTTCGGCCTGCTGGCGGCGACGCTGAGTCGATTGTATTCTTCGGCCTACTATGCGCTGCGGGACACGCGCACGCCGTTTCGCTATGCGGTGGTCAGAGTGAGTTGCAGTGCGCTGGTGGGATGTGTTCTGGCCCTGTGGGTGCCGCCGTGGCTGGGGGTGGAACCGCGTTGGGGTGTGATCGGCCTGACCCTGGCCGCCGGTCTGGCCAGCTGGATCGAATTTTATTTTTTGCGGCGTCAGCTCAACCTGCGCATCGGCTCGACCGGAATCGCCCTTGCCTGGAGTGGACGCGTTCTGCTGGCCGCCTGCCTGGCCGCTGCGGCCGGTTTTTTTCTTAAACATCTCGCTCTGCCATGGCATCCCATCATGCGCGCGGCCGCGGTTCTGAGCGGTTTTGCTCTGCTGTATCTGCTCCTGACCGCCTGGTTCCGGGTTTCGGAGCTGCAGGTGTTCACCCGCTATGTGAAAAAGATCGCCGAACGGCGCCGGCCCCGCCGCTGAGGCACGCAGCATCGTATGCGTTTTGGTGAATCGGCGAGCAGGAGGCGCTGACCTGACCGCCCGCACGTTGTCTGTATAATCAACCATTCGTCAGTGAAAATCGGATATCATGGCTTTGCAGGAAATACAAAAAAGGTGGTCGGAGGAAAACGGCTACCGTGTGGTTCTCAAGATGGCCGTGCCGCTCATTCTCAGCACCGGCGCGTGGGCCATTCAGCAGTTTATCGATCGCATATTTTTAACCTGGTATTCCCCGGAATCCATAGCTGCCGCTCTGCCCTCCGGCATCAGCAATTTTACCCTTTTCAGTCTGTTCATCGGCACGGCGTCGTACGTCAACACCTTTGTCGCCCAGTATTACGGCGCCAGGCGGCTGGATCGCATCGGACTGGTGGTGTGGCAAGGGATCTTTCTCACTCTGCCGGCGATTGTGCTCTGTGTGCTGGTGGCGCCATGGGCTGAGGATTTTTTCAGGCTGATGGGCCACGATGCCAAGGTGCAGGAGCAGGAGATTATCTATTTCCGCATTCTGCTCTACGGCGCCCCGGCGGTGGTGATCACCAATGCCGTGTCCGGTCTGTTCAGCGGCATCGGCAAACCCTGGACCATCGTCCTGGTCGATGGCACCGCCACCCTGATCAACATCGTGCTGGATTATATTTTGATTTTCGGTAAATTTGGATTTCCGGAAATGGGAATCGCCGGTGCAGGCTGGGCCACGGTGGCCGGCATGAGTGTGGGCGCGGGATTATTTCTGTTCATCATGCTGATGCCCGCCATCAGAAAAAAATTTCACACCGCCCGCGGCTGCCGGTTCAATGAAGCGCTGTTCCGCCGGCTGGTGTATTACGGTTTGCCCAGCGGTTTGCAGATTTTTCTGGAAGTGTCCGCTTTCACCCTGTTCATCATGATCATCGGCAAAGTGGGCATGGAGGAGCTGGCCGCCACCAACATCGCTTTTAATATCAACAGTCTGGCGTTTGTGCCCATGCTGGGCATGATGACGACCATCAGCATGCTGGTGGGCCAGCGTCTCGGCGGCGACCGTCCTGATGCCGCCGAACGGGTCACCTGGTCGGCGTTTCATCTCTGTTTTGGTTTTTTCAGCGTGCTCTCCATCGGTTACTTTTTTTTCCCGCAGCTGTTTCTGCTGCCGTACCGCCTCGGTCAGGATCCGGCCCAGGCCCGCAGCATGGAGCTGCTGCTGCCGCCCCTGTTGCGTTTTGTCGCGATCTATTGTCTGTTCGATGCCATGAATATGACTTTTTCCGCAGCTCTGAAAGGCGCCGGCGACACCCGCTTTGTCGCGCGCACCACCATCAAGCTGTCATGGCTGCTGATGGTGATCCCTTCGCTCATCGGCTGGTACCTCTTTCACTGCGGCTTGCACTGGCTGTGGACCTTTGTGACGCTGTATGTAACCGCGCTGGGATTGACCTTCTTTTGGCGATTTCGCCGGGGCTGGTGGCGGGAGATGAGGGTCATCGAAGATCCGGGGGTGGAAGAATAGCCGGGCGCGGCTGTCGCCTTGCTGCCGCCGTCCGGGTCCTTTTATCTGATCAAAACAAGTTGATCTTTGCCGATCTCTATGTTGTTGAACATGAACCGGTCCATTTCGACCTGCAAGGGCACGTTGAACCGTTTTTCCAGTTCTGTGACCGGCAAGACAATTTTCCCCACCGAAAGCGAGGATCCATCGTCCAGGCGCAGGTAGCCTCTTTCCACCCGGGGCCGGGCGTCGACTTTGAGGTACACGTCAGCCAGGCGGTCTTTTGGGATCATCTGCTGAACCATATTCCATGCGTCCGCCGCTTTGCTCCGCGGCTGCTGCACAGGCACCTGCCGCAAGTCGAGGATGGTCTCGGAGACAATTCGATCCCGGTGAACCCGACTCTTGCCCGCTTTGACCAGCGCCGCCCACTCCGGCCGTCCCTGCACCTTGAGCATTTCAACAAACAGAGGCACCAATTCAAAAGCTGCCACCCGGGCCTGGCCTTTCTGTTCCAGATCGCGCTGTACACGCAGCCAGATGGAGGCAGCGTCTGCCGGGCTTTGGCCGATCTTGATCTTTCTGGCGCCATCCGCCACGCGAGCATGGCCAGGTTGCTGCCCTGCGGCTGTTGGTGTTGGTACGGCGATAAAGGTGGAATCGCGGGTATCGATGATCCCGGCCGGCACAGCGATGAAGGAGGCTGCATCCGCAGCCGACGGCGCGGCTGCTCTGGTCTGAACGGATTCGTACCACTCGGGCTGGTAATGGGCACGCTGCAACGCATAGAACCATCCACCGACGATGGCAGCCAGTATGAGCAAAAGCGTAAAGACCATGCCGGTCCAGAAGCGGCGGGATGATGAACGACGAGCTGAATGTTTGGTGCGAAGCATGCGGTTATTCCCCTATAGAAAAAGCCGGGCAATGATCTCCGGTTGTGGAATCCGGCAGTAATCACCCCTACGATAAATGTTCCAGCAAAATTTTAAAGCCGATGCCGATCAGCACCAGACCTCCGGCAATTTCCACTTTTCGGCCCAGATAGCAGCCGAAACGATGGCCGAGCAGGACACCCAGAGTGGATAATACGAAGGTGACAGTGCCGATGATCAGCGAGGGCGCCAGCACGGCCGTGTTCAGCAAGGCAAAACTGATGCCGACCGCGAGCGCGTCGATGCTGGTCGCAATGGCGAGTCCGAGCAGTATTTTTATATTCAAGGCGATCACGGCGCGTTCGCGGTAGCAGCCGGTCATGGCTTCATATATCATTTTGCCGCCGATCACCGCCAGCAGGGCAAAGGCGAGCCAGTGGTCCCACTCGCTGATGAGATGGCGCAACCGGGAACCGGCCAGCCAGCCCAGGATCGGCATGGCGGCTTGAAACAAGCCGAACGCCGTGCCGATTTTAAGTGCATAGTCGAGCCGTATCCGATCCATGGCCAGACCGCAGGAAATGGCTACGGCAAAGGCGTCCATGGAGAGTCCAAAGGCGATGACAAGAGTGGTTAACAGGTCCAAATCAGTATTCCGGGTCGATACATATATCGTATAATGTACATAAATTTCACCATAAATGCAAAAGCGATTATTTGCGGCATCCCCGTGTGCAGCGGATAGATGAGGCAAAACAGCTTGTTTCTTTAAGCAAAAACCGCGACATTTAGAACGGTTACGCCGAGACCCGGATGCTGTAACCGGGCGGGTGCAGTTGCGTATTTATGATGAGCAGGGATGTTGCCGTCGAACTCTGCTGGACGGCTGTTGCCGGCCGGTGTGCAGCAGGTGACCTTGGACGTCAGGGACGACGGCGGCCGGCCGCTGGGAGCCGGCGTCTGCCCGTGCCGCTTGCAGGGCCCTGAATTCGTATTATCGAGAAAACTCTTATACATCAAGTGAGGACAGGATGGCGGGTAAACTATCGCGCATGCAACCGGTGTTTGATCTGGTGACAGCGTTGCGGCCCAAACAGTGGACGAAAAATGTGGTGGTATTTGCCGGCCTCTTTTTTGCCAAGGATATGTATGACATCGCTAAAATCGTGCCGGCGGTTCTGGCCTTTGTCTGCTTTTGCATGGCCTCCAGCGGCGGGTATCTGGTCAACGATATTCTCGACCGTCACAAGGACGCCCTGCACCCAAAAAAGAAATTCCGTCCCATCGCCTCAGGTCGCATTCCCGTCGGCGGGGCGATCGTCATGGGAGTGGTGCTGTTATCCGTGAGCGTGCCGGCCGGTTTCAGGATCAATAACAGCTTTGGCACGCTGCTGGCTTTTTATGTGGCGCTGACCCTGACCTACTCTTTTTTCCTCAAACGTCTTATCATCCTGGACGTGCTGGCAATCGCTTCCGGATTTGTCCTGCGGGCCATCGGCGGCACGCTCGCCATCAATGAGATCATTTCCTCGTGGCTCATCATCTGTACCATCTTTTTATCGCTCTTTCTTGCCTTGACAAAACGCCGCAGCGAATTCATCGCCCTGGGCGATCAGGCCGCCACGGTGCGTAAAACGCTTTCCGAATACTCGGCCCAGCTTTTGGATCAAATGATCAACACCGTCACCGCCGCCTGCCTCATCTCCTATGCGTTGTATACGCTGGATGCCGGAACCGTAGCCAAATTCGGGACAAGAAATCTTGCCTTCACTTTGCCATTTGTAATTTACGGTTTGTTTCGTTATCTTTTTCTTGTTCACCACCACAACGTCGGCGAATCGCCCGAGACCGCCCTGCTGCACGACGGGCCGACGCTGGTGAACATTGCCTTGTATGTGGCCGCGGTGGCAGCCATTATCTATTTCTAGCCATTTTGAGCCGCTGTCGCCAGGGCGGGCAGCAGCTTTGCATAGTTACACCTCACCCCGGAGGTGGCGATGAAAAGCGATACCTTCCTGTTGGCTGCTCTGCTGAGCCTGACGATGCTCTGGCTGGGTTGCGGTGCTTCACGAAACGCACAGGAGGAGGAGGTGCAGGCGCTCCTCTCCAGCTCGGCCGGCTATCTGAATCAAAAGGGAACCGCTGCACTCGACAGCGGCCGCTACGACGAGGCGGAACGCTGTTTCCGTGAGGCTGCTTCCCTCACCGGCCATGATCCCGCTCTGTTCAACAACCTCGGCGTCGCTCTGTATCATCTGGGACAACTGGATTCCGCTATTGCCGCCTATGCGACCGCCATACGCCTGCGACCGCACTATACCACGGCCTATCGAAACATGGCCACCGCCTATCATGCGAAGAAAAATTTTCCGCTGGCGCTCAAAGCGGCCGAACGCGCGCTGCAAACAGATCCCCGCGATGCCGAAAATTTCAGCCTGCAGGCCCTGATGCTGCAGGAGCTGGACCAGTTCGAGCCTGCTACACTCGCCCTGCAGCGCGCCTTGGCCCTGGCGCCGCAGCACGCCCCCTATTATAATAATCTGGGCACTCTCTATTTTCGACAGGGGCGGATCGACAAGGCGATCGGACAATTCCAGGAAGCGATCCGTCTGCAGCCTGCCGTTGCCGAATTTTACTTCAACCTGGCCAATGCCCTGACCCGGCAATGCCGTCTGGAGGAGAGCCTGCCGCACTATGACAAAGCGCTGACCATCGATCCTCATATGATCGGCGCCGCCAACAACAAGGGTTTGGTGTTAATGGCGCTGCAACAGTACGATGCAGCGATCAGCGCCTTCCGGCAGGCGTTGACTGCCAATGCCAGGGAGGATATCGTGCTCTACAATCTCTCCGTCGCCATGATGCGCAAGGATTCCGCCGCGGCGGCGCTGACGTACATTGATCGGGCGATTGCCGTGCAAAGAGATCTGGCCACCTATCATCAGCAAAAAGGAGCGGTTCTGAATGCCCTGGGCAGAAATCCGGAAGCGCTGCTATCGTTCCAGAAAGCCGTTGCTCTCGACTCTTCCCTGGCAGCGGGGTACAACAATCTGGGCACGGCCTTGATCGCGCAGCAGAACGCAGGCGAGGCTGTGACGGCGTTTGAAAAAGCGGCAGAGCTTTTTCCGGAGTATATGGATGCGCGTTACTTTGGGCGGCTGAAGGTGCAGGATCAGCATTATGTCGATTTACTCTCCGGCTGCGCCGATGCCTGGGAGATGAAAGCCGACTATGCCATGATCTACAACAACCTCGGCAAAGCGCTCCTGGCCATGGGTCGGTCGGACCAAGCCGAGAGCGCGTTCAAAAAATCTATTTCCATCCAGGCGGATCTGCCGGAATCCTATGAACAGCTGGCGATGTTGTATCACGAGCAGAAAAAGAGCCGTATGGCCGCCCGCATGGCGGCCCAGGGACGATTGCAGCGCGCCTGGTTCGCGCTGCGCGCCGATTCGCTGGAAGCGGCCGGCCGCTATGCCCGGCAGGCGATGCTCATCGATCCTGACAATGCCGATGCCTGCGCCGTTCTGGCTTTTGTGCACATGAGAAAGCTGGAGTGGGCAGAGGCGGAAAAACGGTTGCGCCAGGGCGTGTCCCTCAAAAAGCCCTCGTCCCGTCTACAGCTTGCCTATGGCCAATACTGGTTATACCGTCAGGACCGCGAAAAAGCCCTGGCTTCGTTGCACCAGGCGCTGGCTCTTGCGCCCGGCGATCCGGAAGGATTCCGGGTGATGTATCAGACCCTCAACGGCTGGGGCAAAACAGAAGAGGCCAACGCCTATCTGGCGGAGCTGCATTATCTCAACGGCCAACAGCTGGAATTTGCCGGCCAATGGGATCGTGCCCTGCTGGAGTACCGGCAGGCCGCCGGCGTTCGGCCGGACGACAGCCGGTTCGGCGCTGCGCAGGGGCTGTTATTTCTCAAAAAACATTTGAACGCAGAAGCGGAAGAGATATTAACAGGTACGATCAGACAGGATTCCACCCAGTCCATAGCCTGGTACGGTCTGGGCGTGTTGCAGGGCGATCGCGGACAGCATGAAAACGCCATCGCTTCTCTGCAGCGGGCCATTGCGCAAAAGCCCGAATTTGGCCAGGCCCATTACTCGCTGGCGGTGAATTACTTTTTTACCCGCCAATACAAATCCGCCCGCCGCCATCTGGAGCAGGCGCGCGCCTGCGGCGCTGAGATCAAGACGGCTTTTGAACAGGCGTTGCGGGAGGAGGAAGGCAAGGAGTGACTCGGACCACCGCCTACCAGGCGACGGTCCAGTGCAACGAAAGTTTTGGCTGGTCGGCGACCCGGGTGCGAGCGCCTTCCTGCAGCCGGCTGAAGCCTTTGCCGACAAGCTGGCCCAACAGGCCGCCTGCCAGTACATCAGACCACCAGTGTTTGTTCGCCTGCAATCGTTGATAGCCGGTCAGCGCGGCCAGGGCGTAGCCGATGGTGCCGACCATCCTGCCCTGCCTGCCGTAAAGAAAAGCGGCAGTGCAAAACGAAGAGGAGGTGTGACCGGAGGGGAAGGAGTGGCGGTTGCTGTGGTCGGGTCGGAAGCGATGGCTGGCCTTTTTAAGAATCAGGGTAGCCAAGGTAGTTAAAGCATAGGCTTCGCTCATCTGCCGCCAGCGCCTGGTCAGCTCATGCCGGGATTTGCCGCGATCCAGCCAGATAACGCCGCTTGCCAAGCTGTAATTTAGACCTTTGCCGTAATAATCTCCGAACCGATCCAAGAACCCGGGCAACGGATGTTGCCGGCTGAACGACTGCACCTCTTTATCGAACTGGCTCAGGCCAATGATGGCGCCGACGGCAAAGAGATAGCGCGGATGGTTAAAAGAGTTGCGCAGGCCGACGCACAGTTCATCTTTGATTTCTGAACCGGCAACGATGCTATGGCTGAAAACGATCAGGCTGAGAAAAAGCGGCAGAATAATACGGTAATGGCTCATTTTTCCCCTTTGATGTTGATCGGGCTATTCCAGGTTGTTGTTTGCGCCCAATGGTCAACCATATAAACCGCTGATTAACGCGAATGCAGGCGAATTTTTATTGGCGTTCATTCGCGGTTAAGAAACTTTTTTTTGTCATGTTGCGCATAAAGCGATTGGTAATGCAATAACGGGGCGAGAGTTCGGTATCAGCTAAAAGGTGTAATCGTCTTTACTTCTTTAAACAGGGACTCTATCTCCTGCTGATTTTTTTCCAGGAACAAAAGCTTGACGTTGGGTCCGGCATCCATGGTGAAAAAAAGCGGCAATCCTTGCTCGCGCAGTTTCCAGATTTTTTGCGCTATCTCTACTGTTTGGCTGAGCCAGTAAAAGACCGGCGGCCAGCTGCTCAACATGGTGGCGTGCATGGCCAGGGCATTGCGCTCGGCGGTCTCTCCCAGCAGGGTGAAATTTTTTTCACTGATCGCCCTTTTGATGGAACACAAGTCCTGTTCCACCTGTTTGGACCAGGATTCATAGAGGACGGAGGTGGCGGCCGTGACCGACATGGCCTGGCGGGAACTGATCGACTTTTCCCGGGTTGACAGAGTGAGCACGCCCAGGCGCAAGTCCGGCCAGCGTTCCGCCAGGGCGACGCCGTAGCTGTCCATACCGTCCGGCCGCGTGCCGGCCTGCCATTCCACAAAGCCTTCGGTGATGGATCGGCAGGCGCTGCCGCTGCCCAGCCGGGCCAGAATGGACAAACCGTATGTCGCCAGATTCCAGCCATAGAGCTGGTCCAGCGCTTTGACCAGCGCGGCAAAACCGGAAGCCGATGAGGCCAGCCCCGCAGCCGTGGGTATGTTGTTGTCCGTGTCCACCCGATAACAGGTCTGGTCCGAATGACGGAACAGATTCAGGAACGCCGTCAGTTTGCGACAAAACGCCGAATCCGGGTCCAGCTCCTGACCGTTGAGAGAGACTCGATCACTCTTTTCGGCCAGAGATAAGACGGTACGTGTGCCCAGGGGCGCCAGGGTCAGCGACAGGCTGGAGGTGTTGGGCAGATTAAGTTCCGCATCGCGTTTGCCCCAGTATTTGCAGAGGGCGATATTGACCGGCGCGAAAGCTAAAGCGCTCTCCCGTACTGTCCGGCGGCCTCCTGCCACGATCGTGTTTACGATCTCTTGCCTGCTGCGCAGCAGCGAACCTTCACTCATTATGCCACCTCGATACCAGTTGGTGAAACGGCCAGCGGCAAAACCTGCCGCGGCAGTTGAAATCCCTGCACCGTCTGCTGTGAAGCCGTGCCAAGGCTTATGATGCAGTCCCCCAATCCCGAACCTGATATTTTGGCTCCATAGATGTTTTCATCGCGGCGCAGACGTTCGATGATCTCTTCCAGATCGGCATTGCTGACACCGATGGCGTTGAGCAAGCCCTGGTTCACGTTCAAAAGCGTCCCCAGTTTCGCCCAGTCATGGGCTCGGATGGCGGATTCCGCCGCCATCGAGAGGAGGTCCATGGTGCCATAGAGGTGTTGATACAGTTCGGCATGGTTTCGTTGCAGGGATTGGACTTTATCGATAACCTGCACTGTGGGTGTTTTATAGCCGCAATAAACAACCGTCAACGGCGGCGCCGCGGCGATGGGGATTATCAGCAGCGGATCCATGCGGTACAAAACCAGGCCGCCATAGATGCTGGCGGCTGCGTCCGCTCCGGATCCGGTGCCTTGTACGGCGTGGATAATGCGCAGGCAGGCGGCGAAGAGCTCGTCCGTTTGCAGCCTCTGGCGACACCAGCTCTGCAGCGCCGCTGTCACCGCTGCCGTCACCGCGGCGGAAGAGCCCAGTCCCACCTGATGAGAAAAGTCCGAGGTAATGCGCAGCTCTACGCCGGCGGGCAGTTCGGCCATCATCGACTGCACCGCAGCCACTACGAAACGAAAGCGCGCATCCGGCTGCAACTCGGCTAACGCGGATTCATAGCATCCATGGTCTGCCTGAATCAGCACTTTTGCGTCGGCCCGCGAACGTAAATCCACGTACAGGCGTTTGTCCACCGCGGCCACCAGACAACGGGCGCCGTTGAGGACGCCGTGCTCGCCCAGCATCATTAATTTTCCTGGTGCGGATGTTCTAAGCAATGCGGCAGCCATGTTCGTCCGTGTGAACCGTGATGAGGGGATAGTTGTTCAGCCGGCAGAGCTCTGCGGGCGGCTCGTCGCTGAAAACCAGGACCATGCCGGCGGCAGGGCCGGCAATGGCGCCGGCGCCGGATATTTTCGCCGCGCCGCCGGCGCTCTCTATCCCGGCTATAAATTCCCGGACCGGCGCCGGCACTACGCCTAACTGCACCAGCAGCCGGTGGTTGCTGCGAACGGCTTCCAGCAAGCTCTCCGGCTGTGACCGGATGATGGCGGTTTCGAACCGGTCGCACACCTGCTCAAACTCTTGCCATATGGCCGAATGGCCGTGTTGTTGACGAACGTATTGTACACACTCGCCGGTGGAGCTCTCCGGTTTACCGGTATGGACCAGATACAGAGGCCTGGTCAACAAGGGCAGTGGTTTTGCTTCGCCGTGCTGAAACCGGACCATGCCGCCATGGATCGTCAACCAGGCATCGACGCCGCTGGGGTGACCGTGGTATAGTCGTTCGCCCGCCATGACCAGTTCCTGCAAATCGTTGCTGCTGATCTCATTGCCGCAAAAATGAAGAAGAGCCAGAGCCATGCTGGTGAGCAGGCTGGCAGAGGAACCCATGCCGCTGCCGATGGGGATGGTGGAGCAGATGTCGATCCGGCACGGCTGCCACGCTTGCTTCAGCCGGTGGATCAGTTCTATCAGGTACGCCGGCACGTCGCTGCTGCGTTGGGCCACGCGGCGGATCGGCAATTGACCTTGCTGAAAAAGGGAGTAGCGTTTCAGAATTTCCCGGCTGTGGTGCAGCAGTTGTTGGGGACGCCAGACAGAAGGGTGTTGGAGGTCTGTGAGGTTGAGGTAAACGGCATCATCCTCGACGCCTTGCACGCGGCATTCGGTGAAGCGATCCACAGCCATGGCCAGGGCCGGCCGGCCGTAGACGACGGCGTGTTCGCCGCAGAGAATGAGTTTGCCGGGCGCGCTTGCGGTCATGATCTTGTTTCGTACAGCCGTTTGTGCTGTTGCAGGCCGCGGAAGCGAAACCGGCCGGTCTTGAAAACCGGGGTCAGGCTGGCGCTGCCGTCGACGGAATGGCGGAAAGAATAAAAGTGTCGATAGGTTTCGTAATCCAGCTCTTCACGATCTTGCAGCTGTAGCTGATGAAGATCTGTATGGAGATGGCGGCGGTAGTCGCCGGCTACCTGACCGCTGAAAAATTCAGCCACGCAGCCGGAGCCGTAACTGAACAGTCCCAATCGTTTGCCGGCAAGATCATTTGCATGATCCAGCTGTGAGATCAGGCCCAGGTAAAGCGAAGCGGTATAGACATTGCCCACGATGCGTCCATAGCGCAAGCCGTCTTCCAGATGTGTCTGAACCTCCTGGTCCGACAGCTCGTGTCCCAGAACCAGCCTGCTGAGATAGTGATGAGCCTTGTCGGCCATGCGTGTAAAGGGCAGGTGATAGCAAAAGCGATAAAAATCTTTAAAGGTGTGTCCGGACAGGTTTTGATACTCTTTCCAGGCTTCGGCCAGTGCTTTGAGATAAATTTTAATGGAATATTTGCCGTCCACCAGCGCTTCATCCAGATAATTGGGGCGCCAGAAATCCATGACATCTTCGCTGTAGAGTCCTGATCCGGCGTCGAACGACATAACGTCGGGCCGGCTGGAAATGAGCATGGCAACCGCGCCGGCTCCCTGGGTCGGCTCGCCGGCTGTGCCGAGGCCGTAGCGGGCAATGTCCGCGGCGATGACGAGCACCTTTTGCTGCGGATTCAGCGCCACCAGCGGCAGCGCCAGTTGCAGTCCGGCCGTGGCGCTGTAACAGGCCTGTTTCATTTCCACCACCCGGCAGTGGGGCGCCAGGCCCAGGAGATGGTGCACATAAATGCCGGCGGCTTTGGATTGATCGATGCCCGATTCGGTGGCAAGCAGGAGGGTGCGGATGGCAGAGGTGTCTTTGCCCGCCAGGACTTGCGCCGCTGCATTGGCCGCCATGGTGACAATGTCCTCGTCCGGCGGCGGTACGGCCATCTTTTCCTGGCCGATGCCGACATAGTATTTGGCCGCGTCTTCCTGCCGCTGGGCGGCAATGGTTTTTAAATCGATATAGTATTTGGGGATATAAAAGCTGATCGCCTCAATGCCGACGTTCATATCATAGCCCTGTGTGATTAAAAAGTCTCCGGGGGTGTCAGAAAGAGCAGGTCGTTACAGGTCAACTGGTCAATGTTACTAATCCCTAACAGGAACATGGCAATCTTTATTTCATGTTTGAGCCGGTTTATGGTTTCGATCACCTGCTCTGCCGAGACCATGGCCGGCCGCAGAAAGGGGGAGGCCAGCCCGGCCAAACGTGCGCCCAGGATCACGGCTTTGACGACATCGATGCCGTTGCGGATGCCTCCGGAGGCCAGCAAGGTGATCTCTTTGCGTACGGGTTTCAGCTGCAGCAAGGCCAGGGGGGTGGGAATGCCCCAATCCTGGAACAGGAGCCCGGCGCTGGAGTTGGAGCCATGGTCATGACGGAAATGTTCGATGCGGCTCCACGAGGTGCCGCCGCTGCCGGCCACATCAAAGTAACGCAGGCCGTGTTTCATAGCCAGGCGAACGTCCTGAACGGACAGGCCGGCGCCCACCTCTTTCAGGATCACCGGCCGACCCAGATGCCGGTCGATCCCGGCGATCCCTTCGATCAGATGAGAAAAATTTACATTGCCTTCGGGTTGCACCGCTTCCTGCAGGGGATTGAGATGAAAATAAAGCGCGTCCGCCTGCAGCACCGCCAGCGCCTCGCGGCAGTGGTCAATGGTAAAGCCATAGTTCAGCTGTACGGCGCCGAGGTTGGCGAACAAAAGGGCAGAGGGCGCGAACTCGCGCAGGGCAAAGCTGTCGCGCGATTCCGGGTGGGTAAAGAGCACCCGTTGCGAGCCCACGGCCATGGCGATGCCGGTGGCTTCGGCGGCCAGGGCGAGGTTGCGATTGATGGCGCGCAGTTCCGGGTAATCGCCGCCGGTCATGGATGAGATCAGCAGGGGTGCGGAGAGACGTTTGCCGAGAAAGACCGTGGAGGTGTCGACGTCGTCGAGATTGATCTCCGGCAGGCCGCGGTGCACCAGATGGAGACGGTCGAAATAGTTTTTGCGGCGATCGATCTCTTCGTCGCGGGCCACGATATCCACGTGCTGCATCTTGCGCCGGTTGGTGGGTTCGCTCATGGGCGCTCCCATTTTTCATGCGCGGCCATGAGTTCGCCCGGATTGGTCTGCGCCGCCAGCAGCGACAGTTCGCCGCACAGGACCACAGCGGCGGTGATCACGGCCAATCGGCGCGCGTTCTCGCCGGCCGGGCGTGATTCCAGGCATCCCAGCCGCTGCAGATTGGTTTGCACAAAGTCCAGTTCTTTGCCGTTGCCCACGGTGCCGACGATAATGTTGGGCAGGGTTACGGAAAAATAGAGGTCTTCGCCGCGCGCTTCGCAATGCACGACAGCCTGCGACCCTTCCACGATATTGGCGGCGTCCTGTCCGGTGGCAAGATAGAACGCCAGCAGCATATTGGCCACATGGGCGTTGGCCGAGCGCAGACTGCCGGCGAGGATGGAGCCGAGCAGATTTTTCTTTATATGCAGGTCCGCCATACGGCCCGGGCTGGTTTTCAAATAGCGCCGGCATATTTTTTCCGGAACCATCAACTCGGCGACCACGTGCTTGCCGCGGCCGAGGATCCCGTTCACAGCAGAAACTTTTTTATCCGTGCAGTAATTGGCCGAGATCGAAACATAGCGCAGCCGCTCATCCTGCTGCAGGAGATAGTGCAGCAATCGATCAGCCGCTTTGGTGACCATGTTGTGGCCGCCGGCATCGGCGGTGTTGAATTCGAAGCGGATGTAAACGAGATTGCCGACGTATTGAATATGGCAATCGAGGAGCCGGCAAAAGCGGCTGGTTTGGCTGGTCTGTTCAGCCAGCTGGTCCCGGTGCTCCTGCAGCCAGTGTCCGGTTTTGAGGGCGTGCAGGGCGTCGACGGCTTCAACGACCACCGAACGGGTCATGCGCTCGTCGGTTACGACGCCGAGGATGCCGCCGCCGAGCACGGAGACGCGGGCGCCGCGGTTGACTGACGGCCACAGCGGTGACTCGAAGGTGGCCAGCGGCACGGTAAGCTCTCCGTTCACGACCGGTCCTGTGATGCGCACCGGCCCCACCCACTGCAGGGGGATATTGGCGAACGTTGTCATGCCTTTAGCGTTCATGGTACAATATACATAACATTGCCAATATTTGACAGAAAAAAAACGAGAATTCGAGGTCGATGGGCAATTCCCCTCTGCCGATTCACCTCCGGCCGTCAGGGACGTATCGCA
The DNA here is from genome assembly GCA_964541895.1 of uncultured Cytophagia bacterium. GTDB lineage: Bacteria > Zhuqueibacterota > Zhuqueibacteria > Residuimicrobiales > Residuimicrobiaceae > CAZISM01. The sequence continues at coordinate 3,056 of CAZISM010000026.1, read as the reverse complement.
ACGCTTTGATCCATGAGGGCGGACCCTTGAGAACGGACACGGATAGGGCGTTCACTCGTCATCATGGCTCAATGGCGCGGGGGCAAATAATGTTCTTGTTTTTCACTGTGCGAATCGATAGATTGTTTCGCCGTGCTTTAGATCTGGCAGCACGTGGCTGGAGCAGAAGCCGCCTTTTCGTCCAGATGCCGTTTTCGGCAACCGTTCATTTTTCGTTCGGGGAGTATTGCCATGAAGGTTAGTATTCTTGTCCCTGTCTACAATGAGGAAAAGTCATTACCGCAGGTTTTTGAACAGCTTTTTGAGCAAAATTTTATTTACGAAATAATTATGGTCGATGACGGCTCTACGGACCATAGCTTTCAAATCATGCAAGCCTATGCGGCAAACAATCCATGCGTAAAAATTTTTCAACTCGCCCGGAATCAGGGCAAAACCGCGGCCATCAATTTCGCCTTAAAGCACGTCACCGGTGATATCATCGCCATACAGGACGCTGACCTGGAATATAACCCCGTCGATTTGGAAAGCTGCCTGAACCCGATCCTGGAGGGCAGAGCGGATGTTGTGTACGGCAGCAGATTTCTGGTAAAAAAGGCAAGTCGGGTTTTATATTTTTATCATTACCTGGCCAACAAGTTTCTTACCTTTTTATCGAACTGCTTCACCAACCTGAATATGACGGACATCGAAACCGGTTACAAGGTTTTCAAGAGCTCGGTGCTGAAAAATTTCGAATTGAAAAGCAGGGGATTCGGCATGGAAATCGAGCTTACGGCGTTCGTCGCTCAAAGCAAATTAAGGATATATGAAGTTCCCATTTCCTATTACGGGCGTACCTATGAAGAAGGAAAAAAAATCGGATTTAAGGATGGTCTGATGGCGCTCTGGTATATCATTTATTTCAACATCATCAAGAGAAAAGCCGGTATGGAGCGTTTTGTTTTTTTCCTGTTGCTGGTTATGTACCTGTTCGTATGTGCTCCGCACAAGGTCGTCGGTACGGTGGCGGCGCAATTCTCCATATCCAAGTTGCGTTCGCTGCATGCTTCTCTTGCGCAAGCCCGATCTGGAGAAAACGTGCTGCCGGAGCTGGTACAGGAGGTCGTGACCATGATCAGGGTTCGCGAGCTTTCCGATTACAAAGTTTCTGACAAACTTGTCGGCAAGAGATGGTTTTTTGAACAAATCATTGCAAGCGCCTGGCCGGTCCAATACAACGACCATTCAAAAAACATATTTTTCCGAATCAATGAAAAACCATCCCTCATATGTAATTCCAGAGAGCGTGGCAAATATGTTTTTCTATGTACTGGTGATTAGCTTTTTATATACCGTCTCGTTCTATTTCCTGGGACTGCTGCTGGTAAACAAGTACATGATCTTCTCAGTCGGCAGCGATCCCGTGCGCACCGTGGCGGTGAGATATTCCGTCGGCCTTTTGCTGAATTTTCTCGTTCTGCTGGTCTGCCGGGATTTGACGCTGGCCGGCATCGTCTACCTTTCCTTGGTCGGCCTGGGCATCGTCATGTTTTATTTAAATGCGGCGGGCGAATGGGCGGTCCTTCGGCCAGTTATCACCGACTGGAAAAATGGCGCGCCGGCGCTTTTTCTTGTTCTCTATGCAGGCATGATGTTTGGAACCCCCCTTGATGGCTGGGATGCCAGAAGCATCTGGTTCTTTCATGCCAAAAAACTCTATTTTGATCATGGATTGTTCAACGCCCTGCCCTGGAATCAGTTCGGTTGGTCTCATCCCGATTATCCTAAACTAATTCCTTTTATGGGGGCCCAAATCTCTTTTTTCGGCAGAGTCTGGAACGACTTTCTGCCACGGCAAAGTCTTTTGGTCATTCTGGTTATGTGCCTGTTGTGGCTGAGAAGGATTTTCAGCGACTTTGGACGTTTTCTCCTTTCCCTGTTGCTGGTGTTGGCTATCGGGGAATTTGCCTGGAACGGGTATATGGACGGCTATTTGGCGTTGATCTATTCGCTGTGCATCGGAATATTATTTGTGATCCTGAATGACGGGAATACTGAAGATGTCATCGGCCTGGTGGTTTGCTTGAGTTTGATCTCTAATTTGAAAAATGAGGGCCTGCTGTTGTGCGTTTGTCTGATCACCGGCATGACCCTGTATCTTGCCACGTTTGGGCGGAGATTGGTACGCCGATTCCGTCGATCGTTCGCCATCCTGGGAATTTTTTCGCTGATGGCCGTTTTTCCGACGATATGGTGGGCGAGGTACAAAAAACTGTGGGCCATCGATAACGACCTGGGACTCTTTAGTCCGGAATTCTTTGCCAGGATTTTGACAAGGGCGGACGATCTGTTTACCCATACGGGCAGTATTGTACTGGCGACCCTTTTGTCGAATTTCCACATCTATTTTGCTCTCGCCATACTGATCGTTCTTCTGACTATCGGCAAATCCTTTGTGAAAAAGCAGGCCCCTTGGTTTTTGATCTCGGTGCTCAGCCTGCTTTTGTATTATTTTGGTATTTTTCTCATTTACTTCGGCACGCCGATGGATCTTCACTGGCATTTAGCGACCTCCGCCAGCCGGACCACGATGCCCTTGTGGCTGTCCATGGCGATGATGCTGCTGATTTTTTTCGATAAAAGGGAGCGGCCTGGCGTTTTGACCGGGGATTGACCTGAGCGGGAGCTGCCTGCCTCTCGCCCGCCAGGGCGGCTTTACCGATCAACAGCTATACGTTCTTTCAGTGTGAAGCATCAGCACGGCGAAAACACAAACAACATGGATATTCGCGATCATTTGTTCGATCACCTGGGCGAACAACCGCTGTTGCAGGAGTGGTGGGAGCCGCGGGGCACAGCGGTTGTCGTCGGCTATTCGCAAGAGGTTCGCAAAGAGGTAAGGCTGGACCGTTGTCGGCAGGACGGCGTAGCGGTGCTGCGACGGCGCGGCGGCGGCGGCGCCGTGGTGCTGCTGCCGGGCGTGTTGTGCTGGACGATCGCTTTCAGCAGCAAACAGAGCGAATCGCCCTATTATTTTTTCAAAAAGATCAACGCCTATCTCGCCGACCGCCTGC
>CAZISM010000025.1:52742-53916 GCA_964541895.1 uncultured Cytophagia bacterium | reverse complement strand
AGCACTTTGGCCGGTCTGCTCTGAGCTTCATTTTTTTCATCCGCGCCAAAAACATCTGTACCTGTCCACAGCCAAAATAGCATCGCCAGGAGCAGGATCGCGTTACGGCGATTGCCCCATTTGATATCACACAGCGCATAGCAGGCAAAAACCGAAATAGCAAAAACCAGTTCTGTAATGTCCAGCAGCTCACCCGCAAGCTTTTGGCTGATCAAAAAGCCAGTGAACACAACCAGGGCCATGAAATCAGCCAGGACTGTCAAATATCGCATAATTCTCCTTTGTGGTCAAGGCGCATGCTCGGGTTGAATGACGCCTCCCGCTCTTATCATCTCGCCGACCTGTTTGAGGGTCTTTACATCGATGTCGCGAAGCCGGCCCCTATAGTCCGGACCGACGTCTATCGAAAAGATATTGCCGTACTTTACGGCTTCGAGATAATCACGATAAAGCTTTTCGGCCGGATGACACAAATGGTCATGCTCCGGCAAAGAATAGAACCACTGGGCGCCGCCTTTGTGGTCGGGCAGAATGGGATAGGTGAACTCGGCGACGAGATAACCTTGATATCTCCCCTCTGCCTTGTTGTACCTGGTGGCCGTCGAGTCCCCAAGCCTGCCTGCATTGCCACGCTCGCGCAGGCAAAGACGGCCCGCGGGATCGCCATGATTGAACCCTACGAACGAGTTCGGCTGGAATGAATGAATCCATTCAACTTTCGCGGCATGTTCCAGTCCACCCACGCCCTGGGCGTGGTCCATCCACCAAAACTCTACGGGGCCATAGCGCGTGGCCAGTTCCCTGAGCTGCGCCTTCTGGATTTTCGCCTGCTCGCTCTCGCTTTTGCCCGCCCAGGTCCAGTCCCCTTCCGAAAAGTACAGTGCCAGTTTCAGGCCGTAACTATCGCAGGACTTTTTAAGCTCTGCCAGCACATCACGTCCAAGTTTGGCTTTGGTCACCTTCCAATCCGTGGTCTCGGTGTCCCAGAGACAGAAGCCATCGTGGTGTTTGGTCAGAAAAAGAATATATCCCATGCCGGCCGCTCTGGCTGTTTTGCACCACTGGTCGGTATCAACCTCCTCGGCTTTAAAGGCATCCACGCTCTTGGCGTCCCGGGTCCATTCCTGACCTGAAAACGTACTGAACGACCAGCAGATGAACATGCCCCATTTCA
>CAZISM010000025.1:33122-52642 GCA_964541895.1 uncultured Cytophagia bacterium | reverse complement strand
CATTCCTGACCTGAAAACGTACTGAACGACCAGCAGATGAACATGCCCCATTTCAACTCCTTGATCTGCTGCGCCCTGATGGCGTCAGGTATCCTTGTCGCCGAAATGGCAAATCCACCGGCTATGGCTGCTGCTGCCATCGCCAGAATCAGCAGCGAAGCAAACGCTTTCATGTTCATCATCGACCTCTTTTGCTCACGCGGGACATCCATCACCATGCTGATGGATGTCTGATCATCCCGCCGCCTGAATTTCTCTAGTTGCAGCGCACCTGTTGCGCCGCAAGCTCCCGGGCACCGTGCCACGTTTCTGCCGCCGGCTTTGACCGTAACATAATATAAATAAAAAATGCAAAAAACACACGCTCACTTTTACGCTTGAATTTAGTCTGACGTATGATTATTTTCCCCGCAGGGCAAAGCAGAACACATCTGCTGATAATTTCTCGCAAAGATGCTAAATCGGAGATCAGCCATGCTTAAAGAATGTACTATGTCCAGACGCAAATGGCTTTCACTCTTGGGCAGCGGATCCGCGCTGGCCGGAGCCGGCTTTACCGTGGCCTGCTCTGGCAATACAGAGAACCAGGGCCGGCAGCCGGAGCAGCCGCCGGAAGAAACCGCCGCCAAAAAGGCGGACCGGGCCCGTCGCCTGCAGTGGTGGCATGAGGCCCGATTCGGCATGTTCATTCACTGGGGATTATACAGCGTGGTCGGCCGACACGAATGGGTCATGGAAAACGAAGCCATGCCGGTGGCCGAGTACGAACGGCTGGCGGACCAATTCATCCCCAGGCCCAACGCCGCCCGTGACTGGGCCCGATTGGCCAAACAGGCGGGCATGAAATATATGGTCATGACCACCAAACACCATGATGGCTTTTGCCTGTTCAACAGTCGTTACACCAATTACTGCGCTCCCAAACAGGCGTGCGGTCGCGACCTGGTGCAGGAATTTGTCGATGCCGCCCGCGCCGAAGGCTTGCGCGTCGGTTTCTATTACTCGCTCATGGACTGGCACCATCCGGACGGCGCCCGCTGCAGCGAAGACGAAGCGGCACGGCAGCGGTTCGTTGCCTATATTCACGGCCAGATCAAAGAGTTGCTCACCCATTACGGCAAAATTGATGTGCTCTGGTACGACGTGGCCTGGCCTTTGGACGCGGCGGGCTGGGAATCAGAAAATATGAATGCCATGGTGTTCCGGATGCAGCCGGATATCCTCGTCAACAACCGCAACCTGCTGGCAGGAGATTTCTCCACACCGGAACAGCATATCCGCGCCGAGGCCGGCGACCGCGCCTGGGAAGCGTGCATGACCATGAACAACAGCTGGGGCTATCACGCGGCAGACACAGACTGGAAGAATGCGCACACCATCGTGCGCAATCTGGTGTTCTGCGCCCACAACGGCGGCAACTATCTGCTCAACATCGGCCCCAAAGCGGACGGTACGATTCCACAAGCGTCGGTGCAGATTTTGTCCGAGGTGGGCGACTGGATGAGCCGAAACGGCCGCGCGGTCTATGGCGCGCAGCGATGTGATCCGCGGCGTTCCGATTATACCACATTTACCCGCCAGGGCAACACCCTGTACGCCAACCTCTATTTCTGGGAGGGCGACACCATCACGTTTTCCGGCCTGCTGTCCAAAATCAAATCCATAAAAATCGTCGCCACCGGCCAGCCCGTGCCATTTCAGCAGGACAAATTCCGCACCCGTTTGACCGGTCTGCCGGCCGAAGCGCCGGACTCGCCGGTTACGGTGCTGGAAATCGAATGCGAAAGTGAACCGTTGCAGGATGTGGAAATGGTGCGGAGGCAAAGCCCGCGAAAAGAGGCATGATGTGGATCTAAGGTTCGCGCTCATGCGAAAAACGTCGGACCCCTGCGAGGAGTCCGACGTTTATTCCGCATGCTATTTTCCGAGGCGAATGTACATGGCCGGCTGCAGGCTCTGTGCACGCCGATAGGGTCATTCAATCATTAACAGTCCAATTTTTTATCCGCGAGCGTTTGGCCGCCAGATACTCCCTCCTCATCCCCAGGTTCAGCGCAAAAAAAGACAGCATCGCCGACAGATTTTTATGTTTTGAACGAAACCAGATTTCCGGCCAGACGGTTAACTGCCGGTTCAATTCCATCACGCCGGCCTCCAGCTCAGCCAGGCTCATCTTTTTAGGCTGAAAATAGCCCCGAGTGTTGGAAGCGGCATAACTCTGTTTTTTATCCGTGTAATCAAAAAACGCTGAATCCAGAAGCCGGCCTTGCTCCTCCAGCATCTTGTAGATTCTTGTACCTGGAACTGGAATGAGAATGTTGATGACAGCCGATACCAATCGATTTCTGTGAATAAAGTCATACAGGTCGTTAAACGATTCGGTTGTATCTTCATCGAGTCCGACCATGAAATAGCCGCCGACAGCGATTCCCGACGTGCGGATATTGGCAATCCGCCGTTCGTGCAACGCCACATCTATCCTTTTTTCCAACTGATCCATATTGGCCTGGTTCAGGGTTTCGATCCCGATGAACAACAGTCTGCAGCCGCTTTTATACATCTGTCTGAGCCATTCAGGGTTATCACCGATGTCGATGGTACATTGCGCGCCCCAGAGGGCGTCGATGCGCTCCTGAATCATTCTTGAGGTCAGTTCAAAGAGGTGTGTGCGGTGATTGAAAAGGTTGGAATCGGAAAAGACCAACAACCGGCTTTTCCGCCTGGCGGCATGGATATCCGTCATGACGGTGTCGATGGATCGCAGATAGTAATGGCCGGAGGTGATCTCCTTGTTGCAGCAAAAATTGCACTGGTTCCTGCAGCCGATGCCCGCCAGCACGGGCATGAATCTCGTCCGTTTGCCGTCGAGAATGCTATAATCAAAAGGAAAATTGATATGGACGCCTGCCGTATAGACAGGCGATACCTTGTTGGCAGTGCAATCGGCGAGGATCAGATTCATCTCCTCAGGGCCTGGACAGCCCAGGACCACCGTATCACAAACAGAGTGCAACTCCTCCCTGCTGAACCAGGCCTGATGGCCGCCGAACATGACACTCTTGCCTCTTTGTTTAAAGGCCTTTGCCAATTCCATGCCGTGCGCAAGATCGTATCCCATAGAAGAGATGCCGATGACCTGGGCGTCGGTGTCGAAATTTACATTTTGCAGAAATTCAAAACAGAACTCTTTGTCCCACTCCCGGGGAATCGTCGAACTCAGCGCCGGCAACGCCAGGGAGGGATACTCCTGCTTTTTCCCTTTAAACAATTCACCTTTGCCATTGCGATAGGTCGGCTGAATAAAGTAGATCTTTTTCATCTGGATCCCGCGGTTCCGTTGGCAGACAGCCTGAATCTGTATCCGACGTTTAAGGGTATGGATGCTTTCATCATGGTCGACGCGTGCAGGTAGCTGAATTCTTTGAGAATACGCGGCACAATGGCCTTCCAGGAATAAAATTCTTTCAGAACACGATCATGGCCTGATTTCAATGTTTGGCTATCCATGGAGGAGGGCTGAAACACCACGTTGTTAAAATCGTATTGGCTCCAGTCTGTGGTCACGATTCGTCCTTTGGCCTTCATATCCGCAAAGATCGGCGTTCCCGGAAACGGCGTCAGGATGGTGGCCTGCAGCACATCGATCCTGGCATCATGCAGAAATCGCAGGGTTTTGTCAAAGATATCCGCTCCTTCACCATCATTGCCAAAAACGATGCCGGCGACAACGCCTATCTTTTTGCTGTGGATGCGCTGAATGGCCCGGACATAGTCGTCGGCTTTGCAGAAATGCTTTCCCCAGCTCTCGAGATTCGCCTGCTCGATGGACTCCAGTCCGATGAACAGGCCGATACAGCCGCTGTCTGCCGCCAGCGTCAGCAATTCCTCGTCGTTGGCAATGGCAATGCTGCACTGACTGAACCACTTTTTGCGCAGCGGTTTCATTTTAGTAAAAAGCTCTTTGGCATATTCGCGATCGGCAATGAGGTTGTCATCCATAAAGAGCAAGTACCTGGTCAGCGGCGCTATTTCGGCAAGGACTTGCTCGACCGGTCGCGCGCGAAAGCGGTGCTGGAAAAAAGCGGAAATCGAACAGAACCGGCACTGCTGCGGACACCCGCGAGTGGCCTGAACGGCATCCACGGGTGCGTAATGGGCGTTCTTGATCAGATTTCGATCAGGAATGGCCAGGCTGCTCAGGTCAGCCGGGCCATTGCGGTAAAACGGTTTCATTGATCCGCTGCGGAAATCCCGAATCATATCCGGCACATTGGTCTCTGCTTCGCCGATGCAGACCGCGTCCGCATGCTGAGCCGCTTCATCCGGCATAAAGGTGGGATGAAAGCCGCCGACCATGACTTTTTTTCCCCTCTTTCTGAAAAGATCGGCGATTTCGTAGGCATGCGGTGCATTGAAGGTCATGAAAGAGATGCCGATCAGATCGGCATCCGTTTCGAAATCGATCGGCTCTATCTCTTCATCGAGAATTTCGACAACGACATCCGGCGGCACTGCAGCGGCTACGTACAGGCTGGACAGCATCGAATATCTGAACACCCGCGTACCACCGGAGGGCCGTTCGTTCTGACCGACACGCCACGCCTGCGCCGTGGGATTGATGAGCAGCAGTTTCATGCGGATTCACTTCCGTTCCTGTGAGCCATCCTGCTTAACCAGACTGTAATAAATATCAGCATTGAGACTCTTTGGTACCATGGCCTCCCCCTCCCGCCTCAGGTGAACATAACGTACATACACCATAATTTTCATGGCCGGATTCTCTGTGGTCAGGCACATTTTTTCGCAGGGTATGTTTTGCGGATTGGTTTCACCATAAGCTTGCAAAACCTGTTCAAAAAACGGCAACAGATTTATTTTTACAGAATCTGCCGCTTCTCCCTTGCCTTTATGGATGAATGTCAGGGTATCCAAATTGGGGCTGAACTGATACGTGATCCCGGCTTGAGGGATATCCCGGCGCATCTGGTCCTTATTGAAATACACGGCGCGCAAAACATGATCGTATCCGCGAACGGGGAGGATGCCGTTTTGATCTGTGGATAAATCGATGTCCTTCGCACTCTTGGCCCTCCAGCCCTGCATGTATTCAATACCGAGCAGAGCGGCCACGTCGCCCGGCTTTTTGTACGCTTTGGATTCCTGCTGGAGGTTGTCTTGAAACCAGGGCTGGAGGCGCTGATAGCCATGCAGGTCGTGCAAATAGGCAAGGATCGAACTGATCTGCCGGTTGTCTTCTTTGGACGGTTTGACCGCGGCTTTTTCAACATGATTGTTTACCAGGATAGAATTTTTCTCCAGCAGCGTCCGCAATCTGGTCACCTGACTGGAGGCGGAAATATCGAACACCCCCCATGGACCATATGACACCAACACGCTCATGACACACAGCGTTATTGGAATGACCTTGATGTTCTTGCCTCTTCCGGCCAGAAAATAGAACACGATAATAATCAGCCAGCCGCCAAGCACGAGAGCGAGGTAGCGTCCTTCTGTAACACCATATTGCGAAACCCGGCGCCACACAGCCAAAGGCAGCATGATCAGCAAGGGAATAAGAATATAAAAAAACCAGCGCCAGGCCAGGCGAATCCACCTGTTTTCCGCAAGGTCGCGAATGGGATAGAGCAGCAGCAGAGTAAACAAACCGGTGGCGGAAAAGCCCAGGATCAATTTGCTCACCCAGCCTTGCGGCCAATCCCAATCGACAAGAATTTTTGCCAGATACGCGTAAAGAATGAGCAGATACACCAGAACCAGCGGTGACAGGATATACTGCGCAAAAATCTTGAGCCCTTTGGGATAATCGGATACTCGCTCGAGCGCATCAAGATCCTTTGGCACACCGGACAGGAATACCCAGGTGTTGAAGAGGCCGAGCATCAGCACGGCCAATTCGCCGTACCGTTTGCCGGGGACATCGATGCCGAACAGGTTATCCAGGGCGGCCAGGGCGAAAGACAACCCGGCATATAGCACGATAGTGTAAGCAAGGGAAATAAGCAGGCGAAAGAAAAGGGTTTTGTTGTATTGCCAAAAACCGTTCAGCTCGTTCTTGCCCTGGAACGGTGCCACAGAAACGAAAAAAATCAGTCCTGCAGTGAGAATAAGCAAACGAACGATATGGAGGCCGGGCGCATTAGGAAGGTAACTGGGCACGGTCAAGGCATAGAGCAGAAGCAGCAGGATCCCCAACAGCTGCATTCCAAGCGAAGGCCCTGTTTTCCATTTTCCTTTTTCTGCCATTTGCTCCAGGCCAAAAAGGAACGGAATGCCAAGAATAGCCGCAAACATAACCTGAAACAGAAAACTGGCGCCTGCCGGCCCTTCGTAATCGATGAGCACTATGGCGGCAACCGTGCCGCAAAGCGCATTGATGAGGACCAGAGGGAATCGCTGCAGAGATTGTCCGGCCCCTGCTGCGATTTGATGGACAGAAAAAAGTTTCATAATGAACCTCACGTTTAGAGTCCGGCCCGAAACACCATGGCTTGCACCGTTTATAAAACTAATCTACCACTCTGACGAGAAATTTCAGGCAATCAGATGCTTATCTTTATAATGACCAGGCTGGCGACAGGACAATGTAATGTAATTAATTATAGATATATTGTCAACTTTTATTTACTAAACAGCAAATCGAATAGTAGTGCCATTATTATATTAATAATTATTTACATAGATCACTTATTCAGAGGAGTTGCCGCAGCAGATTTGGCAGGATAGCAAGCAGAATACGCCGGTGAAACGAGCGCTGGTTGATGGCAGGACAACAGGCGGACCAGTAGTCCGCCCTTGATGAAATTGGCCCAGTCCATATGTCGTCGCCATCCGCGCAAACGCTGAACTCTGATAATTCCAGTTCAATCAATCCCCTGTTGCCCAGGATCAACAGCTCTGATGACAACGCCCCCTCCTGTCTGAGCGCAATACAGTGTCATCAATCTGCTTCCCTTTTTCTGCGTCCTATCGGCAAGAAATGCGTTGCTGAAAGGGATCCCGGATGTTGCCGCAGCCTTTTGTGGCAACTCCGGGTGTCGCGCATGACTTGTACAGATCGGATCCTGGAACATCCGGGATTTCTGTTGACGGACTAGAGAATTCTGTTATACACAAAAATCGATCTCGGCGTCTGGCTCGGCCGCGTCGGTCTGGTCTCGGTCACGGTCAACGTCATGCCGTCCGTCGACAGCGCAAATTCATAGTTGCAGGTAAATGGAAAAAATCCCTGAGACGTAGCCAGGTTCATCTCTGTGGTCAGGAGCAGATGCTTGCCGTTTTCGTGCCAGCGGGCGGAGGTGCGGATGGAATCCGTGCTGCCGGCGAGGAATTCCAGTCGACGGGGCAAATCTTCCAAAGAGGCCACAGCTGGTCCGCCGATGATCATGGTTTTGCTGGTGCGCAACTCCCGATGATGTATATAGAGCGTATATCGTGCCGTGGTGGTCATGGTCAGCGCTTTGCCGCGATGATCGATGTCCAGTTCATAGCCCACCCAGAAAGCGTTCTTGCTGCGCCTGGGATCCAGTTTCCAGTGGCCGGAAAAATCCGGATGGTGGTCCAGATAACGGGTGGTCATGGTGGGCTTTTTGCCGGCCATGATCAGGAACTCTGCCGGCGCTACAGCCTTGAACTCCGGACCCAGCAGATCCAGGATGGTCCTGATGCGCCGGACCGTATTGGTTTCGCGCACATGGATGGGCAAAAAGTAGGGCCGTTTGGGATTTATCCTGGCCAGTTCCTGCAGGTCTTCCGCCACCTCCTCCACCGGTTTGTCCGGATCCACATAATAGTTGTAGGAAATAAACGGTTTGCCATTGCGGCAGTCATAGGTGTTGGCCGGCGTGTAGCCGTTGATATACCCCAGCGTGTTGGTCAGATTTTCATAGTAGGCATCGACGATATGTTTCGGCAGATCGATATTGCCGACAAACTCGTCGCCTTCGGAATAGTCCATGACGCCGAAGACATGCAGGTCCATTTTCGGCATTAACTGGTTCTCCAGTTGCAGAACGCCGGCGAATTTGTCCGGCGCAAACGCCTTGGGATACAAATAACCCGGGCCGCTCAGCGAACCGATAAAATGGTCGTTGGCCGTGGCACTTTCGTAGTAAAACTGCAGAAGAGCCGGGGCGGTTACATACCACTCTTCATTGGCTTCCCAGCCATAGGGAATTTCGCCGCGTCCCGCTTTCATCCAGGTGGAGCCGGTGCCCATGCCATCGCTCTGGATCAGGGTCAGGTATACTTTGTCCTCTACAACGGGATTGGGATTGTAGCGGGCTTTTTGTTTGAATGTAAAGTCGGGCGAAACCGGCACCTGGCCGTGAAAGCTCATGTTGGGCAGGGTGGCCAACCCTTCCGAGACGATGAGACCGTGGCGGGAAATCATGATAAGGCTTTCCGGTTCTTTGTCCTTGCAGTAAGAATGCCAGCCATAGAAATAAGCGTACGGCTTCATCTCGCTCATGATCTTGTCCGCCAGCAGATACTCCTCCCGATCTTCCGGGCTGGTGGACAGGTCTGAAAAGAAGGCTTTGTGCACCATACCAAAATCCGCAATACCCGGCCACATGCCCGGCTTGCCGTTGAGGCCGGTACAGCGTTCGCCCAGATAGATCAGGTAATCCCGGCTGCATCTGGGCCAGTACGTGTCGTACGCCCAGCGGAAAATCTCGACATCGGTTTTCCCGGCAAATGTACCGCGAAAATCAGCCACCGGTTTCAATCCGATCTTTTGCGCGAGCGGGATGTAGCGTTCTGTGACCACCAGAGCCTCTTCCAATCCGGCGGCGGTAAATGCAACCATGAGGGACGGCACTACGGCCGGATCCCACACCACATACTTTTTGAGATGATTTTTGTATTTGAGGACAGCCTCTTCAACCGAGGTCATCATCCGGGCGTTGAAATGGTGCCGGGTTTTGTAGTACTCGAGGACATACTTTACGTCGGGATGTATATAGTCGTCAGGATAGAGCAGGTAGATATTGGGCGCGGTTTTGTTGGCCAGCCCCTGCAAGCTGAGCAACATGGCTTGCCAGGGCAGATCGCCCTCCGCCTGCCAATCGCCACTGACGTTCATTACGGTTATTTCTTTTTGGGTTGCACTCAGGGTGTCGATCAGAACGGCAAGAAACAGGATCATCACCAGAGAAATCAGTTTGCTTTTCATTTTTGTTCCAATCGTCGGTTAGAGGGCCAGAGACATTTGAATCAGGCGGCTGATGACGGCGCCATACAGGAATGTAAAAATTAAAAATAAATTAAACAACTCAAATGAAAGAAACTTATGAAACGCTGATTGCCCGGCTTTGACAAAATGACACGTGTTTAACGGCACAGACGACAACGCCTCCGGCGCTGCTGCCATTCCGGAGACAGTGCGTCTGCCGAGCCAGGCCATCCAGCGCCCGCCGCGGCGCCGTTCAGAGTGCAAAAGACATACATCCAGGTCTGCCAGCCTATTTATAAGCGCCGTGTCCGCGCAGACAGGTTATGATTGACCATTTACATATTTTTAATTACCTTTCATTATAGAATAATTTGAGGAGCCCATGCTGGTGAAAATCAATCTGATCCTGGTACTCTTGTTGCTGGTGACCATGATCCGCGCACAATCGCTTGACGCCGTGATTCAGCAGCAGCTCCCGGAGCTGCTGACCACATTCAAAACGCTGCACAGCCACCCGGAGCTTTCCCATTACGAAAAAAACACAGCCCGACTCATGGCGACCAGACTTGCGGACATGGGCTATACGGTGACCGAACAGTTCGGACAGTATGAAAATCCGCGCTGGATCTGCTACGGCGTTGTCGCCATGCTGAAAAACGGCCCCGGCCCAACGGTGCTGTATCGCGCCGACATGGACGCGCTGCCCATTGAAGAAGAGACCGACCTGCCCTATTGCAGTACGGTTAAGATGAACAACGATGAGGGCGAAGCGGTTGCCGTGATGCACGCCTGCGGCCACGATATGCACAGCACGGTTCTGCTGGGGATTGCGCAGACCCTGATCAAGCTGCGCAACGAATGGAGCGGAACGCTTTTATTGATTGTACAGCCGGCCGAAGAGGTGAACGACAGCGGCGGCCATGCCTTGATGCGAGCCGGTCTGTATGAAAAATTTCCGCGCCCCGATTATACCCTGGCGATGCACACCAATGCCGAAGTCCGTGCCGGCGACATCCGCTACATGTCCGGCAGCTGCATGGCCGACGTCACCAGCATCGATATCACGGTTCGCGGCGTCGGCGGACATGGCGCCGCACCGCATAAATGCATCGATCCCATCGTCCTTTCCAGTCAGATCGTGCTGGCGTTGCAGACCATCGTCAGTCGCGAGATCATTCCTCTGGAACCGGCGGTGGTCACGGTCGGCTCCATCCATGGCGGCACCGCCCGGAATATCATCCCGGAGTCAGTGGTTCTGCAATTGACGTTGCGCTGCTACAAAACCAAAGTGCGGGACCAAATGATCGCCGCCATCAAACGCATCTGTGAAGGCCAGGCCAGAGCGGCCGGAGTGCCGATGGAACGGCTGCCGCTGGTCGAATGGCTGGGGTCAGGCCCGGCCGTGTATAACGATCCTGAATTAACCGATCGCGTCAAGGTGAGCATGGAAAACGCATTGGGTAAAGAACATTTGCTGCCAGGCCACCCCGTTATGGGTGCTGAAGATTTTGCCGCCTACAGCGACAACGGCAAAATTCCCAGCGCCCTGTTTTGGCTTGGCATCACCGACCGTGAACGGTTCGACGCTTTCCAGAGATCGGGCACGCCCATAGCGGCCGGCCATTCACCGCGGTTCACCATCGAGCCCGAACCGGCGATCCGCAGCGGCGTCAAAGGAATGTCTGTGGCCATTATGGACCTGATGAGAAAGTAGGACATTCATATCTTGAACTCGCTGCTGTTTGCTGCACGACAGCAACAGCAAATGCCGGATTCTCGTGTACCTGAAGTCACAGGCCATAACATGAATACAGAGCTCATACTTTTAATTGCCGCCGCCATCCTGGTTATCAGCGTCGTCCTCAGCAAAGTCTCGGAGCGAATCGGCGTCCCCACCTTGCTGCTCTTTCTCGGCCTGGGAATGCTGGCCGGCTCGGACGGCCCGGGTGGCATCTATTTTGAAGATGCCCGTTTGGCGCAGTCCCTGGCCACGCTGGCGCTGGCTTTTATCCTTTTTGCCGGCGGCCTCGAAACCGACTTTGGCAGCGTGCGCAGGACGCTCAAACCAGGCCTTTCACTGGCCACGATGGGCGTGCTGCTCACGGCACTGGTAACCGGTGTTTTTGTCTGGCTGGTGCTGGGCCTCTCCTGGATGAACAGCCTTCTGATCGGCGCCATCGTCTCCTCTACCGATGCAGCTGCCGTGTTTGCTGTGCTGCGTTCCAGGAGCGTCGGCCTTAAAGAGCCCCTTCGACCGTTGCTTGAGCTCGAATCGGGAAGCAACGATCCTATGGCCGTATTCATGACCGTTGGTCTGATCGAATTGATCAAAAATCCGGAACGATCCTTTTTGATCCTGATCCCGCTTTTTGTCCAGCAAATGGCGCTGGGCCTGGTCCTGGGTTATGTAATGGCGCGGCTCTTTATTCATCTCATCAAACGCATTGCCCTGGATTATGAAGGGCTCTATCCTGTTCTCTCTCTGGGCTGGGTGCTGCTCACCTATGCGCTGACCGCCTGGCTCGGCGGCAGTGGATTTCTCGCGGTCTATATTTCCGGCCTGGTTCTGGGGCACCTGCCTTTTTCACATAAAAAGAGCCTGATCCGCTTTCAGGACGGCATCTCCTGGCTCATGCACGTCCTGATGTTTTTCACCCTCGGCCTGCTGGTCTATCCGTCCAAACTTATTCCGGTGGCCGGCAAAGGCCTGCTGGTGGCACTGGCGTTGATTTTCCTGGCGCGACCCGTGGCCGTTTTTGTCAGCCTGGCCTTTTCCCGGCTTTCGTTCCGGGAAAAACATCTGATCTCCTGGGTGGGCCTGCGCGGCTCTGTACCCATCGTCCTGGCCACTTTTCCCATGCTGGCCGGACTGGACGAGAGCCATTTTATCTTCAATCTTGTCTTCTTTATCGTCATCTCGTCCGTTCTCGTTCAGGGCACGACCATTCCCCTGTTTGCCCGGTTGGCCAAAGTCGATGCGCCTCTGGTGCGCCAGCGCCGCTATCCCATCGATTTCGATAATTCCGAAGGTATGGATCTGCAATTGATCGACCTGTTTGTTCCCTATGGTTCGTATGCAGCGGACAAAACGATTCTGGACCTGAACTTTCCCAGGGACAGCCTGATCACCTTGATTTCGCGCAACGAAAAATTCATCATGCCCAGCGGCACAACCATCCTGCAGGAAGGCGACGTGCTGCTGATTCTCACCAACAGGGAAAACATGGCAAAGGTGCAGGCTATTCTCTCCCGGAAGAAAGAAGAATCCCCATCTGAAACCAAGGAGTAAAATCGCGGTGCGATATCACGCTATGGGGTTGTCGACGCTCGCGAGGCATCGCCCGCCGACAGCTGCCTGGCTGACAATACCCTTGATTTTTGCGTTGTTGTTTTGTATACTTTATGTAATGCTCCTACGCAGGAGCTGAACATCTGCTCAAACCACTTTATATCAACGGAGTCCATCATGTACGAAAAAAGTATCGAATTATTGAACAAGGCGGTGGCCGACGAAATGGCGGCCGTGCACCAGTATATGTATTTTCATTTTCAGTGCAACGATCAGGGCTACAAATTGTTGTCCGACCTGTTCCTCAGAACCGCGGTGGAAGAGATGCGGCATGTGGAGCTCTGTGCGGAGCGCATTCTGTTTCTCAAAGGCGAAGTGGAAATGGTGGCCTCCGGCCCGGTAAAAAAAATTCATGATGCCAAAACCATGCTGGAAACAGCCCGAAAAATGGAAGAGAGCAGCATACGTGACTATAATCTCTGGGCCAACGAGTGTTCCAGCCACGCAGATTCCGGCTCGAAAAAAATATTTGAAGGTCTGGTGACCGATGAGGAGCTCCACTACAGCCAGTACGACCTGGAAATGGACAAGATTGAAAAATACGGCGAACAGTACCTCGCCCTGCAATCCATCGAGAGCAGCCGCACGGTGCCAGCGGCGAACTGATCAGAGCAGCAATAAAAAAAAGGCCGCAGGGTTTTCTTTGCGGCCTTTTTTTTAATTCCTATGCTATTCAACGGTCAGGCATTTGCCGCCTCCGGCACGACCAGTTCTCTGGTTTTCAACTTTGACGGAGCAAAAATACCGATGACGCCGCTCAAGCCGACGGTCATAACGATATTGATAAAGAAGAGCAGAAACGCCGCCAGCAGCATGGCACCACAAAGAGCGGCCAGCACCATGTACGTATAATACTCGCCGTTAAAATACATCGTCCGGCGCAACATACCCTGCAGACCGGCCATGCCCATAAAAGCGCCCATGCCTATTCCGCCCAACAGGTGCAACCAGAAATGAAGGCTGGCCAGCTTGTCGCTGTACAGCTTGGCGCCGTTGGTCAAGGTCGGTAACAAAAGATAAATCGCCGAATAAAGCGTCATGCTCAAACCCACCAGCACGGCTACGTGCACGTGCGGTCCGACCACCCACTGGGTGTTGTGCAAAATCCGGTTCAACCCCAGATCGGCCTGCATGATGCCCGCCGGGACCGCCAGGGCGAAACCCAGCAAACCACCAAGCAAAAATTTCAGCGGCGGCGTCATTTTCAGCGGCCGAGCGCTCCAGAGCGTCGCCAATGTGATAAAGAAGGCCAAACCCTGGGTGATCAATTCAAAGGCCGTGACCATTTCACCCGAAAGAATTTTGAGAATGCCCGGCTGAGCCTGGTCAGACATCAAATGGTGCGACCACACCGTCCAGGACACCACCATTTCTACGAACAGGGCGCCGCGGGCGATGTTTTCCATGAACAGCTTTTTGCCGGTGATCATGGTGGCCAGCAAATACCAGGTGCCGGCTACGAAAATCAGCACCAGGCCGTCGGCGATCAGATCCAAACCCCACCAGAACCAGTTCTTGTACAGCAGCGCATCGACGGCGGTTCGGCGCAGGTCATAGCCCAGCAGAGATCCCACCATATAGACCAGAATCAAGACGCCGGTGAAAACGATGATGCCGGCGTTTAACGCCGTGTCCACGGTGCCGCGCGCGATAGCCGCCACCGGCAACGACACCAGATGTTCTTTTTTCTTTTTGGAAAACAGATTGGCCAGGCCGGTCACTCCCAGCGCCGACTTGATCAACGCGCCGGCCGGCTGACGCTCCCAGCCCTCCGGGGTGTAGGTGATGGTCTTGAAAATATTGATGACGAAAAAGAGCGTCCCTACCATTACCAGGGCGATGCCGACAATGAAAAACGTGCCGCCGATGACGCTGAATTGCGTGAAATCGGCCGGCAAAGGCCAGTACAATGTATACAGCGGACTGTAATGCGAAACAAAGCCGGAGAACCAGAACACGAACGTGCCGATGGTGATGAGCCAAAACGTCCACAAGGCCAGCGTGTAGCTCCACAACGGCTTTTTCATCAACAGCGGCACCAGAAAAAGAAACGCACCAAAAACAATGGAATAGGTGGAACCGAAAATACCCACCAGCGGATGCGCGGTAAGTATGGCAAAATACTGTTCATGAGTGATCAGGCTGAACGGCGTGACCTGATAGGCGCGCATGATCATCCCTTCGATCACGGCAAATCCGTAATAGAGCAGACCGACCACAACAAAGCGCAGCGTCAGCTTTTGCATGGGCGTCAACGTGTTCGCTTTGAACGCGCCCTGTTCGCCCTGGACCAATGTCTGTAGGAAATTCATAATGTCTCTCTCGTTGATTAATTAGTCGATGACCTGAACCGCATCCCGTACCACCATATTGATCCCCTTCCAACCGGAATACTCGGTGGATCGGATCGAATAAACGGCCGGACGATCGAACTTCCACAGGATGTCGTTTTGATGCCCGGGGATGACCTGCATCTGAAAAACCATGGTGTTGTCCTGACGAAACAGGCCGAACCCGTAGGTGAGATCCTCCGAGGTGACGTTGAAGCGCACCAGCTGATTCGTTTTGATCACCAGTTTGTCGGCGGGAAGCTTGAAGGCGTGATTCGCTACCACCAGGCTGAACTCTTGATCCGCCTTGATCCCGGCACGATTCAAATCCAGCGGTTTCCACGGGATGGTCTCATGGGTGAGGATATGCAGGGACACGCCAATCACCACCAGGAGGCCGACAAACGAGTAAAACAGCCCGGCTTTTACCGGTTTCACTTCTGCGCCGCGAGTCACCTTGAACGCAAACCACGCCATCACCGCGAGAATGACCAGCACATAGGCCGTATAGGCAATGGTTTGTCCCCAAAGAACAACGGTTGAATCTACCATAAGAAATTCCTTCAGTTGATTAAGGGATCAATTACTACCTTAAGGTAGTAATTAAAAACAAAAAAATCAAGCCCTAGTTTTCAAATCCGATAATTTGGTGGAAGCCAGGACGTCGTGCAGATGGTTCTGCGACTCCGCCCACACCTCGTGCATGACACACGGTTTTTGCAGGGCACAGCGGCCGAATCCGAAAAAGCAGGTGGTTTCGTCGCTGAATCCCTGCACGGCATCGATAATTTCTGCCAGCGATATGTCCTGCGCCTTTTTGGCCAGAGCGTAGCCGCCGAATTTACCGCGGGTGCTGATGATCAACCCTTTTTTAGTCAACAGGGTCAGCAAACGCTGCAGATATTTTTTAGGCACCTTTAACTTTTTGTAAATATAGGCGGAGGTAAAGTGACCCTCCTCCTCTTCCCGCACGATCAGGGTAAGAATCTGCAGGGCGTATTCTGTCGTTTTTGAAAGCGTCAAATCCCTGTTCCTTGAGAGATAGAATTCCCGCACCATTGTAAAGGTATCAACGGCTGCCATAAGATACTTTTTAATGCCGCTGGAAGCAAGGGAAATGTGTCAGCCTGCGCCGCAGCGCGACGCAGGCTGATCCCGGCCGGCCGCAGGGGTGTCTTCCTCAGCATCAACAAGTTGCTTGCATCAGACATTCACAAGTATTAACTTTGCCAGGTGCGCGGTATTACATGAATGGATGAAATAAAGCCTGGATATGGCAGGGGCTCTGTGCAGTGGAACTCGACCATTTTATAATTTCCGCTATCATACTGTTATTCACCTCAACGATCACCACCGTCCTGTTCAGGCACTTTGGTCTGGGCTCCATCGCCGGACTGCTGGTCGCCGATATCATTGTCGGGCCGCACGCTCCCGTACCTCAGATTACCACCCACGTCGAGGCCGTCCGAAGCTTTGCGGAACTGGGAATCGTGCTGTTGCTCTTTCTTATCGGCCTGGAGATGCGTCCGTCGCGGCTGTGGGCCATGCGCCGGCAGGTGTTTGCGCTCGGGTCGCTGCAGATTCTTCTCACCACCCTGTTGATCTCCGGTTATGGCCTGCTGCAGAGCTGGTCGTGGCAGGCTTCGCTGGTCATCGGCCTGACTCTGGCCATGTCCTCCACGGCCCTGGTCATGCAAATCCTGCAGGAGAAAGGCGAGATCGCCAGTCCGCATGGCAGTGCTTCCTTCGGCATCCTGCGCATCGCCAACGAGACCCTGCGCATGGCAGGTATGGCGACGGAAAACATCGACCGTCTTCTCACCGATGTTCGTCGACAGGATTACAAGCTGGTGGATCCGGACACCTATTAAGCAACCGTAACGCTGAGCTATCAACCGTTGGAGAGCTTATGGCAAATCATGTTACGCACGAAACGATCCTGATGTTACTCATAGCGATGCTCTGTCTGACCACGGTGCTGCCGGCCAGGCAAAAAGAGGAACGATTTTTCCATATCATGCCCCATTCGCACATCGACGTCGAGTGGTACTGGACGGTCGACACCAGTAAAAAGTGGAGCAAAGAAATTTTCGATCAGGCGCTCCGGCTGCTCAAAGACCATCCCGAGTTTCGTTTCACTCAGGATCAAACGTTTCTGTTGCGTGACTATTACAACGCGCTCACTCCTGAGGAGCAGACATTTTTCAGGCAGGTCGTGGCCGAAAGACGGCTCGCTCTGGTGGGTGGCATGTTCGTCATGCCGGAAGTGGCCGAGCCGTGCGGAGAAGCGTTGATCAGGCAGATCCTGACGGGACAGCGCTGGCTGGAGGATACCTTTGGCCTGCGCAGCGACTGCGGCTGGTTCATCGACACCTTTGGGCAGATCCCGCAGATACCGCAAATTCTGCGGCGCTGCGGTTTCCGCTACAACATGTTTTGGCGCGACATCCCGTTGAACGTCGATTTTGCCGCCATGCCGGCCAATTTTTACTGGCAGGCGCCGGACGGCTCGCGCATTTTGACTCACTGGCTGCCCGGTGGATACGACTCCACCAAAACGCAGGTGGGGATCAATCTGGCCCATCAGACCTCCGGCCACCTCCTGCAGCCTTATGGCGGTGACGTCGCCCGGCCGCCGCGTCGATTTTCCGAAATCAGGGAGGTCATGAATAAAAAGCTGGCTCTGTTCAACATCACCGATCCTCACATGGACATCGTGACCGGCCCTGAATACATGGCCCTCATCGAGAAAGAGGCCGACACGCTGCCGGTGATACAGTGCGATTTCAATCCGCCCTATCGCGCGGCTGATTTGCGCGGCTGCTACTCTAACCGCATCGAATTGAAAAAGCGTAACCGCCAGGCGGAAGCGAGCCTGTTCAACGCCGAGTTGCTGGCCACCCTGGCCTGGCATCAGGGCAAGGCCTATCCGAAAGAGCAGTTTAGCGAACTGTGGGAAAAACTCCTGTTCACCCATTTTCACGACATTATCGGCGGCAGTCATCATGATCGCGTATATGAAGCGGCCATGGCCAGGCTGCAACAGGTGCTGACAGGCAGTGAAAAACTGATGCACGCGTCCTGCGAGGCGTCGCAGGCGACGAATCGCATTGCCATTATGAATTCCCTCTCATTTCCCCGCAGCGAGCTGGTTCGGTTACGGCTGCCGCAGGCGTCGTTGCCGGACCGGCAAGAGATCGCATTGCGCTCGGCCTCGGGCGTCATCGTTCCCTGCCGCGTGACCATACCGGCGGACACGCCCACAGAAGCGGTGCTGGAGTGGCTGGCGCGAGATATGCCGGCACTGTCGGTTCGGGAGTATCAAGTGGTCCGGACAGCCCAAAAGGATTCGTCTCCCCCCGGCCTGATCTCCGACAGGATTGAAAACGAGTTTTACAGCATCGTGGTCGATACGCTCACCGGTGATCTGGTATCTTTGTTTGATAAAAAATTGCGCCAGGAGCTGTTGCAGGGTCGCGGCAATGAAATAGTGGCAGAGCAGGAGAAAAATCCTGACCTGGAAGGCGTCATGTACCTGACCGGAACCGAGTGGCGCAGCAGAGAGTATCGCACAACCGTCTGCCGTGTTGAGCGGGATGCGTTGGCCACGCGTCTGCTCTGTCACAGCAGTTTTAAAGAGTGCCGCATCGAACGTACGGTATCGCTGCCCGATCACATGGCGCGCGTCGATTTCCACACCCGTATCGTTGATTTCAGCGGCGGCGATTTGTTTTTCAAAACCTCCTTTGCTCTTAAAATGGATACGGCGAACATTAAGCGCACCTACGAAACGGCGTTTGCCGCCACGCCGTGTCAGCAGGGGTATGTCGGTGCACAGACCTGGGTCGATTATTCTGACGGCCACTATGGATTGGCTCTGCTCAACCGCGGCCTGCCGGGGTACTGGCTGCAGGACGAGCGGCTGGAACTGGTGTTGCTGCGCACCTTTAACAATTATACCAACTATCAGCGCAGCGGCTTGAAACGGAAGGTGCCGGGATACGAAACGAGCACCCAGACCGAGCTGGCCAGGGAACACGGCACCCACGAGTTCGATTACTGCCTGGTTTCCCATGCGGGGTCTTGGCAAAATGGCAACCTTATGGCGCTGGGACAGAGCTTTAATATCCCCATGATCACCGTTTTGGATCGAACGCTGCCGTCTGCAGGACTGGTATCCTTCACACCCGATTTTGTCATGACCGCTCTGAAACGGTCGCAGGACGGCAAAAGTGTGGTTGTGCGTGGCTTTGAAACCAGCGGCAGGCCGCACAAAGTTCGCATGACGCTCTTGCCTGCGATCAAGCAGGTTCTCAAAACCAATCTGCTCGAAGAACATCCGCAAGAGCTGGCGATGAAAGACAATCATGTCGAATTCGCGTGTGCGCCGTTTGAGATCGTGACGTTTTGTCTGCAATGACAGGGGGGCGGTCGATCAGGATGGAATCAGGCCCGATGCAACGGTCGCGTGGCGACGGGCGAAGGCTCTGCAAGGATATGCGGGCTGCTCCCTGAGATTGCTTCGCTGCATTCGAGAGCAGTTTCTTGCACAGCAACAGCGCCTCCGCTCGCAATGACAGATTATGTGGCGCCGCGCCTCCGCTCGCAATGACAGATTATGTGGCGCCGCGCCTGGGCACGCCATGAC
>CAZISM010000025.1:18172-33022 GCA_964541895.1 uncultured Cytophagia bacterium | reverse complement strand
GCGCCTCCGCTCGCAATGACAGATTATGTGGCGCCGCGCCTGGGCACGCCATGACGGCACGTGCAAAACCCTGATGTTGAGGGATTGATGATTAAAATCTGCAGATTGGAGCCACCCATGAAAATTCCCGTTCCAGTTCTCATACTCGTGCTGGCGTTTATCACCCTGGCACAAGAACCGGCCGCCCCTGTCAAATGGATCGATGCCTCGACCCTCACCATCCAGGGCAAAGGCTGGCTGGAGACCAAACTGCCGTTCGACCGCTTGCCGGCGAAGGCCGAATCGCTTGTCCGGAAACCGGTATGGAATCTGAGTCGCCACACGGCCGGTGTGGCGGTGCGGTTTGTGACCGATGCCACCACCTTAAAGGTGCGCTGGACGTTGTTGCAGGAAAATCTGGCCATGCCGCATATGCCGGCGACCGGGGTCAGCGGGTTGGATCTTTACGTGGAACAGCAAGGCGCATGGCACTGGCTCGGAGCTGGTCGACCGCAGAATTTTCCCATAAACGAAGCAACCCTGTACAACCACATACTCCCCGGCAAACGCGACTATGTGCTCTATCTGCCGCTCTATAACGGCGCGAGCAAAGTCGAACTGGGTGTGGCCCCGGAATGCCTCCTGGAACCGACGCCAGCTGACACAACCAAAGCCATCGTCTGGTATGGCACTTCGATCACGCAAGGCGGCTGCGCTTCCAGGCCGGGCATGGCAGCCAGCAACATTCTCAGCCGCCGCCTGAACAGAGAGTTCATTAATCTCGGCTTTTCCGGCAACGGCATCATGGAACCAGAGATGGCGCAGCTGCTGGCCGAACTGGATCCGGCCGCCTATATCCTCGCCAACCTGGAGAACCTGAAACCGGAAGAGGTCTATACCCGAGCGACAGAATTTGTCACCATTTTACGCAAGGCGCATCCGGAAACACCCATCCTTCTGCTGGAAAGCGTTCGCTACAGCCACGCCTTTCTCACGCCGGAGGCGAACAACCATATTTTGCAGGAACGCCGGGAACTGGCGCGCGCCTTCGAGGCCGTGATCCGGAATGGTACGCAACAGATCTATTATGTCCACGGCGATGCTCTGTATGGCGTTGACGGCGAAGCGGCGGTGGACGGCGTGCACGCCACCGATGTCGGCTTTATCCGGCAAGCGGACGCCCTGGAATCGTTGCTCTGGCAGATACTGGAACACACGCGGTAATCTGACTAAAATCGTATGGCCAGCACCTGGTCTTTTGCGAGCCTGATCGTCCTGGCGAATGCAATGGTTATCTCATCGCCACGCTTTAACACGCGGCATGCCTCCGGCTTGCCGTCCACCAGCACATTCGACTCCTTTGCAGGGTTTCCTGCATAGGCCAGCAGAAATTTATTGAGCTGCAATGTGCCGTACTTTAGTGCCAAATCGCAGCTGAACCTGCCATTCGCGATCGTCTGTGAAAAAACGCCCCAGCCGCTGCCGCAGGACCAAAAGCCGCTATAGGCCTCCGGATGCAGTCTGGGGGCAAAGCCCATGCTCGCCTTGACGCCGTCATACTGGAATCCGGAGAGCGCCGGCAGCAAGGCCCAGCTCGCCATGGCGCGGGCATAATGATGGCCGCACTCGATTTCATCCCAGGGATTACGATTGCCGCCATTGTAGCGATCACGAACCGATTTCACAATTTGCAGCCCTTCCTGGATGCAGCCGTTATAGATCAGCGTGGCGGCGACCTGATACTCGATGCCGGTCCACACTTCATCGCTATAGACAAAGGGCAACGCCGGCCGGCCGCCGGCCGGCCAGGTGCATAACAGCAATCCGGCCTCTTCGTTCAATGCATAGACGCGCTGAACGTTGGCGAAGGTGCTCATGGAATGTGTAAAGTTGTTGTCATAGATGGCTTTCATGGCCGTTTTAACATGTGCCGGATCGAGGAGGTGTCCCAAACCGGCCACATGGGCTATATACTGACCCAACAGTTGATCGGAAAGACAGCCCTGTCCGTATTGGTACTTGGGCACGGTTTCATCTTTTTCCAGAGTAGGCCGTTTGCCGCCAGGCATCTGTTTGCAGGCGCAGGCTGGACTGCAGAGCTGGCTCTCGGGCGCCACAAGATGTTCCGGAACCTTTAGACCCTTTAGCACATACATGTCCTGGAAATAGTAGCGGCCGTTCCAGAGATTTTGATCGTACCATTTTCGGCCTTTCTCATACAGTTGCAGGTACTCTCTGGATTTGTTCTTCTCTCCCATGGCCAGAGCCATCTCGCTGCCGGCTTTCAGTGCGCCCAGGTAGAGCGAACCCATCATGGTATTGGGGCCGTAGAATTCGATATCATAGGTGTTGTGCTGCTCTGCTTCCATGACGCCGTCTTTGTTCATATCCCAGGGCATGGCCACCTGCTCTTTTGTCCATTCGTAACCGGCCGGAGGCGGATCGCCGCAGCCTTTCCAGGCGAACTCGAGGGCCGATTGCACGCGGGGCCACACGCTTCGCAGCCAGGCTGTGTCGCCGGAGTATCGCCACTCACGAAAGGCTCTGATGATGCTGCCCATCTGACCGTCGGCACAGGCTTTGAATTTCCACCAATACTCCCCAAGAGGCAAGAGGGTGCGAAAGGTCATGTAGCCGTTTGGCAGTGTGTTGTGCAGGAAATCGGTTTCGCGCATGGAGCGTTCCAGGGCCGGAAAGAGAAACGCCAGGGTGTTTTCATAGTTCCACACATGGGTGCAGTTCATCGGACAACACCCTTCCTTATCGCTGTTGCCTTCAAAACCGAAAAAACTGCCGTCCGCCAGGCGGATCGCGACGTTGGTTTTCAGGGTGGACATCTGGCTGGACATGGCATCCACCACGTAATCGGGCAGGGTGGTGTTAAAGAGAGCGTCATGAAACAGGCGCGTATCGTCGTGCAGGCGAGCTTTGTGGCGGTGCGCATAATTGGCCACCTGCCAGGCGTCCTCGTAACGGCCGGCGATAAAATTCTGCATGATCCTGCCGCGCACCTCTTTTTCACCGTTCCAGTAATTTTCCCGGTTTGGAAAATGCCAAGTAAGCACAACGGGCAGATCGACCGAGCCCTGTGCGGGTATCTCCGCCTGCAGCACCAGGCATCCGACATCGCTCTGATTGTTGTTCGACGCCAGCGCGTCGCGCACCTCCTCCACCCGGCCATCATCGCTGAAATCATCCCAGAAGCGGTGACAGGAATCCCACCAGCCGCCGCGGTACCAGCGCGTCTGCACATTGAGCTGCTGCCAACTGGTAGTTAACGCCAGGCTGCCGTAATTGGGCTCGGTTTTTGCCAATTTTTGCGACGTATACAACAATCCGCGAAAATCCGCAGATTCGATATACTGGTTCAGGTTTTTGCCCAGACCGGGCTTGTGGCCGTTGACGTCGGTATATTTGCTGCCGATGGGATTAAAGAGAGTGGCGGCCAGCGCCACTCGCGCCGCTTTGGAATGAGGGTTGGCGATATGCCAGGTAAAAAACGCTGCCGGCAACGAGCTGTCGTCTTCGTTCAACGGGATATATGGACTCCACGCGGCCAAGGTCACCTGCACCGGCAGTCTGGCGTCCTTGAATGCGATCTGAGCAAACGGGTATTCGCCGGTGAACTCGGCCTCATCCAGGCGCGGAATGCCGGACAGCTGTCGCTGGCTGACGCCATGTCCGCCGGTAAAAGGCGGTGTAAGCTTGCGCTCGAGAATTCTGGCTACCGCCTCGCCACCCTCCGGCTTCACCCAAAGGGCGAAAAAAGTAAAATCAAGCTCTCCGCCTTTATCCGGCCTGTTAAAGATCTCCCAGTTGCACAGCTCGCCGCGGCCTCCCAGGGAAACGGAACCAGTGCCAATGCCGCCCAGGGGAAAAGCGATTTCATGCAACGCAGCGCCGGCATAGATTCTGCCATGATGCGTAGCAGACAGAACGATGCTCGCACATAAGCAGACAACAGACGAAAGCACGTATAACAGACGATGGATAAGCCGCATATCGCTCTCCTTTGAACAAGGTGGTGGGTCAAGAACCCGCTGATGACCATGGGGCCGAGCTTTTGAGATCGACCCTGCCGGCGCGACTCGTCCACCAGAGCCGGCCGGCAGCTCAAAATACATATCAAGGCCGCCAAAAGCAAGGGCAGATTCAGCACGTCGCAGGTTCACATTTTCCTCAACACCCAGACACTGTGCAAGCGGCGTCGCAACATTACTGCTTGATTGTCCGTGAATAAATGGTTATATTGCCAGAGGCATCAGCGGCTCGGCATTCGCAGCTGGATTATGCGGCCAGAGGTGGTGGTGTGGCTGGGTGCTTCGCTCACCAGAATGTATTTGTCTGCTGTCGTCATCCTCTTTCTTTCCCGCAACGCGCCTTTCCGGCTGATATGAGGCATCGAAGGACTATTCCATCATTCCACGTACCACATGACGTCACCTCCTTTTTTGTAGAGTATGCCCGAAGACACTACGATTCAAAACCAGTCGGAGTGAACATGTCAAAGAAATCCGGAACATCGTCCTCCCGGAAAAACAAAATAACGACCACAAGCCCCGAAACAGCACCCAGTCCTGATCGCCGCTCTGAAGCATTACCCGATGACAAGAATCTGATGCAACTGGTTCTGGACAACACGCAAGAGATCATTTTTGCAGTGGACCGACAGTATCGTTTGATCTTTGCCAACCGGGCCCAGCAACAGGCGGTTCTGGCCACCGGCAAAAAAGAGTTGCCGATCGGCGAGAGCGTACTTTCTGACGTGTATACGCCCGAAGTAAGAGCCCATTGAAAAAATAGCTATGACCGGTGCTTCAGCGGCGAATCCTTTACAGCCGAAACCACCATACCTTTTCTTGATGGACTGCATTACACGGAGAATTCCTTCAACCCGCTGCGAGATCAGCAGGGCGCGGTCACGGGCGCGATCGTAATCAGCAGAGACGTAACCGCGCAAAAGAAAATTGAAGAGGCGTTGCGCAAAAGCGAAGCCAGGTTCCAGAATGCGTTTGAACGCGCACCCATCGGCATGGTGCTGGCTACACCGGAGGGGAACTTTATCAGAGTGAACGCCGCCCTGTGTAAAATGCTGGGGTACAGCAGGGCGGAACTGCTGGAGAAAAATCTGCGCGATATCTCCCACCAGGGCGATCTGGCCAACGATCTGCCCAACATCCAGAGCATGCTCGACGGCACCCTCGACATTTATCGCACCGAAAAGCGGTATCGGCATAAATCCGGTACATACATTTGGGCCATCCTGAGCTCATCCCTGACTCGCGACGAGGAGGGGCGGCCGCGGTTTTTTATAGCCCATATTCAGGATATTACCGAGAGGAAAACAGCGGAAGAAGAGCGGCTGGCGGGGCAAAAGCAATTACGCACGCTCAGTGAATTGATGACCGATTATGTGTTCCAGCTTTCGCTGCAGGAAAACGGCGACTGGACCATGTCCATTCTGGCCGGGAATTATCATCAGGCCACCGGATTCACCGAACGCGACATTTCTACCCCCGATGACTGGCAAACGGTCATTCATCCTGACGACCTGCCGCAGGTCCGGCAGATCTTTGCGCAGGTCCAGCACACACGGCAATCGACGGAATTTGACTGCCGGTCCCTGTCCGCCGAGGGTCGCTTGCGCTGGCTCCATATCATCGTCTCACCGGAACTGGACGAAGCCAGCGGCCAGATTGCCAGCATGTACGGCAGCGTCACCAACATTACCGAACAGAAACTGGCCGAGGAGGCGCTTAAAAAGAGCGAAGAAAAATGG
Source organism: uncultured Cytophagia bacterium (assembly GCA_964541895.1). Taxonomy (GTDB): domain Bacteria; phylum Zhuqueibacterota; class Zhuqueibacteria; order Residuimicrobiales; family Residuimicrobiaceae; genus CAZISM01. The sequence continues at coordinate 27,264 of CAZISM010000025.1, read as the reverse complement.
CGGACCATCATCAAAACCTCACCCGATGGCATCGCAATCGTGAGCCCGCAAGGATCGATCCGGTTTGTGTCCGATAACCTGCTCAAATTGCACGGCTTTGAGAACGAGCAGGAGATGATCGATCGCCACTTTCTAGAGTTTTTCGATCCTGCCGAGCATGAAACAGCTCAATTTCGCCTGGAGGAGCTCTTTAAAGGGAACAGGCTTGGCGCAAGGGAATTCAAGGTCAGCCGGAAGGACGGCAGTGCGTTTTATGTGGAACTGGCGGCGGAATTATTGCGGGATCAACAGGGCCGACCGGAAAGCATCTTTGCCATAGAGCGAGACATTACGGAACGCAAACTGGCGCAGCAGGCCCTTGAGGCCAGCGAGCTGAAATTCCGCACCCTGTTTGAAACCATGAGTCAGGGCGTGATCTATCAGGACCAAACCGGGCGAGTGATCCATGCCAATCCGGCGGCCCTGCAACTTCTCGGCCTTGACCTGGAAGAGCTGACCCGGCAAGCGCCGCTGCAACCAAACTGGCATGCCATTCATGAAGACGGATCGCCCTTTCCGCCCGAGGATTTTCCTGGAGATGTGGCGCTTCAGTCCGGCCGGATAACCAGCGCCGTTGCCGGCGTATATCAGCCGATATCGCAAGAATACAATTGGTTGTCCATGACGGCGATACCCGAATTCCATGAAGGGGAAACAGCACCGTTCCGGGTGTTCACCACGTTATCAGACATCACGGACTTGAAAAAAGCGCTGGCGGAATTGGCTCATTTCAACCGCGATCTGGAAGAGCTGGCGGAACAGCGCACCCGCGAAATCCGCCAATTATCCAACCTGAATGACGCTATTCTGCAAAATGCAGGGGTTGCCATTGTGGCCACCAGACTGGACGGCACCATCACCACCTTCAATCGCGCGGCGGAACTCATGCTGGGCTATTCGGCTGACGAGGTCATCGGCAAAATGACTCCGGATCACTTTCACGATCAGGATGAGCTTGCCAGCACCAGTCGTGAAATGGCGGCACTTGGCGCGGACCACCCTACCAACCTGGACGTCATCACTCAAACCAGCGGCGTGGATACAGGCGGCAGCAAAGAGTGGCGAATGCAGCGTAAGGATGGAACCGTGTTCCCCTGCATGCTGTCGCTCTCCTCCTTCCTGGATGCGGACGGACAGCCCGGCGGACTGATCGGCGTAGCCCGCGATACGACAGAGGAAAAGCAGATGATCGCCAAGCTGCAGGAAAGCGAAGAGCGGTTTTACCGGCTGTTCAGCGATCATGCCGCCGTTATGCTGATCATCGATCCGGCCAACGGCCTCATCGAAGAGGCCAACAAAGCAGCCATCAGCTATTACGGCTATGATTTTGCCCATGTAAAAGATATTCGCATTTCCGACATCAACGCCCTGTCAGCGGACCAGGTGCACGCGGAAATGGAATCAGCGACCCGGCAACATCGCAATTATTTTATTTTCCCGCACAAGCTGGCTTCTGGCATTGTTCGTACGGTGGAGGTGCACTCTTCTCCCATACACATCCGCGGCAGGCAGTTGCTGTTTTCCATCATACATGACATCACCGACCGCGTGCAGGCGGAGGCGGCCCTGCGCAAGAGCGAGGCGGAAAATCGCGCGATCCTCGAGGTCGTACCTGATCTGTTCTTTCGCTTGAGCCGGACCGGCGTGTTTCTCAATGCGCATGCCGGCGACCCGGTCAACCTGTTTGTGCCGCCGGACCTGTTCCTGGGCAAGCATGTGCGCGAGGTCCTGCCTGCTCAGATAGCGCAACAGGCCATGGAGTCCATCGAAAAGGCTTTCCTGGATAAAACCACCTCCACCTTTGAATATGGCTTGATGATACACAGCGAGCCGCGCCGTTATGAAAACCGCATGGTCGCCATTTCAGACGATGAAGTGTTGTCCATCGTCCGCGATATCACCGAACGGCATCAGGCCGAAGCGGCGATCCACCGGAGCGAGTCGCTATTAAAAATGATGACCATGTCGACGCCGCTGGCGTTTTATGTCGTGGATCACCAGACAGACGTCATCTCCTACTTTAATCACCCCTTTTGCGAGATCTGGCGGATCGAGCATCTGGAAGAAAAGATGCTGAACGAGGAGATCGTCCATAACGATGTCATGCAGGCCTGCCTGGTGCTGCTGCAGGATCAACACGGTTTCATTGACATCATCAACAAATTTAATTACACCGACAACAGGCTGGTGGTCGAAGACGAATTGCGGCTGGCAGACGGCCGCATTCTGCGCCTGTACAGCTCGCAGATCCGCGGTCAGCAGGATGAATATTACGGCCGGCTGTTCATTTTTGAAGACATCACCAAACGGCGGACGGAAGAGTCCTTTGTGCAGATGCAGCGCGATCTCGCTACGCGTCTGAGCGCCACCTCTGACCTGGAGCAGGCGCTGCAATGGTCGCTGGAATCGCTATCCAGAATCGCCTATGTGGATGTGACCGGCATCTATTTGCTTAATACTGAAACCGGCAATTTCGACCTGGCGGCACAGCTAAACGCGTCTCCGGAATTCCTCGCGGAGGGTCGCTACATTGTACCGGACTCTCCTCTCAGCAGGAATTTGCGCTCCGGCGAGGCGGTGTTTATCCAGTACCCGCAAGCCGCCCGATCGGGCATCGCCTTTTCCAACCCCGATGACCTGGTCAGTCTGGCCGCGGCGCCGATCCTGCATGAAGGGCGCGTTATTGGCAGCATCCATCTGGGATCCAAAGCGGCAACCAACTTTTTTAGCGAACATATCGTGCTGCTGGAAACGCTGGCGGCGGAGATCGGGGCGGCCGTGGCGCGCATTTTTGCCGAACGGGCGCTGTTGAACAGCCAGCAGAATTTTCGCATGCTGTTTGAGACCATCGATGACTTTATTTTTATTCTGGATTTGCATGGTCGCATCATCCTGACCAATCCGGCGGTGCAGACACGGCTGGGTATAGGTGAAGACGAGATACGCGGATCGCACATTCTCGACCTGCATCCCAATGGGCGTCGCCAGGAAGCGGCGCAGTGTCTGCAAGGCATGCTGATGGGACGCACCGCCTATTGTCCGGTACCTCTCCTGGCCGACAACGGCTCGCTCATTCCGGTTGAAACCCGCATCATCCGTGGGACCTGGGACGGCAAGGAGGTGATGTACGGCATTTCCCGGGATATCAGTGAACGCCAAAAGACCGAGCAGGCTCTGCGAGAGGCGGAATATCGCTGGCACTTTGCTCTGGAGGGATCTGGAGACGGCGTCTGGGACTGGGATCTGCAAATCAACAGCCTGTTCTATTCCAGACAATGGAAATCGATGCTCGGGTATGCAGAACACGAAATCAGCAACCAGTACAACGAATGGAGCTCGCGCATACACCCCGCGGACCGGGAGCACTGCTCCATGGATATCGGCCGGCATCTGCGCGGAGAGAGCGAACTGTATGCGAATGAGCACCGCCTGCAGCACAAGGACGGGCATTATATATGGGTTCTGGACCGCGGTAAAGTGGTCGAAAGCGCTGACGACGGTAAACCGCTGCGTATGATCGGCACCCAGACCGATATCACCAAACTGAAGGTGATGGAGCAGACGTTGCGCGAGGCGGTGGATCGGGAAAAGGAGTTGAACGATCTGAAATCCAAGTTTATTTCCGTGGCTTCGCACGAGTTCAGGACGCCGCTGGCCACGATTATGGTGGCCACCGAATCGCTGTTGGCCTATCATACCAAAATGACCATACCGCAGCAGACGGAACGGCTGATAAAGATAAAGTCCCAGGTAACGGATTTGAACAAAATCATTGAAGACCTGCTGCAGCTGTCCAGATTGCAGACCGTGGATGCATCGCTGGAGCCGAGTGAATTTGATTTAAAGGCTCTGATTCACGAGATCGTGGAGGAACTGGCTCCGCAGGCTGAATCCGTTCACATCGAATGCCGATGCGACCACTCCGCGTTCACGGTTTTTCTGGACAAGAAGCAGATTCGCATGGCCCTGACCAATCTGCTTTCCAACGCGTTGAAATATTCACCGCCGGGGCAGCGTGTCCGTTTGGACATCAAGCAGCTCGAAAGCATGGTCGTCCTTGCCATAGCGGATCAAGGTATCGGCATACCTGAAAAGGAGATCAGGCACCTCTTCAGCCCGTTTTTCAGAGCCTCCAATGTCGGCGAGATCATCGGGACTGGCCTTGGCCTGAACATCGTCAAAGAATGCATTGTCAAGCACGGAGGTACCATCGACGTTCAGAGCGTGGAAAATGAAGGGACCACCTTCACGGTGCAATTGCCTCTCAGAGTAGACGTTCATCAATCACAGGAATCGTTATGAAAAAAGTATTGCTCATCGAAGATCACAAACTCTTGTGCGACGAAGTATGCGACTGGTTCACCTTTGAAGGATTCGATACCTATTCCGCCTACAACGGCCGCAACGGTGTCGAACTGGCGCGCAAACATCTGCCGGACATCATCCTGTGCGATATCATGATGCCGGAAATGAGCGGCATGCAGGTGCTGGAGACCTTGCGCAAGGATCCGGCGACCAAGCTCATCCCGTTCATTTTCATGACTGCGCTCGCCGAGCGCAACGATCTTCGCACCGGCATGGAAGGCGGCGCGGATGATTACATTACCAAACCGTTCACACGGCTGGAAGTGCTGACGGCGGTGAACACCCGCCTGCAGAAATCTGAGGACATCCGGGAAAACGCCGAGAGCGTCATCGAGGAGCTCCGCAATAACCTCATCTATGGTCTTCCCCACGAGTTGCGGACGCCGTTGAACGCCATGGTGGCGTACGGTGAGATGCTGAAGGACTTTTCCGAATCGTTCTCCAATAAAGAGGTCAAAGAGATGGGCGAGCAGATTTTTACCAGCGCCATGCGGCTGTTTCGCCTGATCGAAAATTATCTGCTCTACGCCCAGTTGGAACTGAAGCAAATCAGTCCGCAAGAGCGCTATGTGCTGATGGAGCCGGCCGCCGTGTGCCGCAAGACGGCCAACGCCGTTGCCGCCAGATACCAGCGCGAGAACGATCTGCAGCTGTCCACCGGGGAAGGGCAGGTCAACATCACCGAAATGGAATTCGCCAAAATCATCGAAGAGCTGGTTGACAACGCCTGCAAGTTTTCCACTCCCAGACAGGCCGTGCTGTTGAGCTGCGGCTCTTCACAAGGCACCTTCACGTTGACTGTGCAGGACCATGGCAGAGGCATGGCCGCCGCAGATATCCAGCGCATCGGGGCTTACATGCAGTTCGATCGCAAACTGCAGGCCCAGGAGGGCTCCGGACTGGGGCTCATTATCAGCAAACGCATCGTCGAGCTGTTCAACGGTCGCTTCAGCCTGGAAAGCTCACCCGGCGAAGGCACCAGTATCCGCATTACCCTGCCGGCGCCGCTTGACAAAGAGTAATGCCATCGCGGCTGGCGCCTCTCCACTGCTCTGCCGCCGACGGCCGTTACCGGCGCTCTTTCAGGTGTTTATTGATCAGAGCGATCAGATCATACGACTTGACAGGTTTGGAGACATAGTCATTGCATCCGGCCGCCAGCGCCCGCTCTTTATCGTCGGCAAAACCGTAGGCCGTCTGGGCGATGATGATCACATCACGATTGAAACTTCGAATCTGTCGGGTGGCTTCATATCCGTCCATGAGCGGCATTTTAATATCCATGAAAATCAGATGCAGATCCGGATGGCTGCGGCAGAGATCGACCGCTTCGATGCCGTTTCGCGCTTGCAGAATGGTGTGGTGATACTTTTTCAGCGTCGTGGTTAAATAGAGCACCGAGGTCTCTTCGTCCTCGGCAATCAGGATCCTGCGATGTGTGACATGGCCGGCCTCGCGATAGTCCAACGCCGCTCTGGCCACGAACCGCTTCTCAGGCGTCGTGGTGGCATAGGGGATGGTGAAATAAAACGCCGAACCCTGACCCAATTCGCTCTCCAGCCAAATTCTGCCGCCCAACATTTCCACATAGGCCTTGGTGATGGACAGGCCCAGCCCGGCACCCTGAAACGCACGGGTATCGGAAATATCCGCCTGCACGAACCGATCAAAGATCGCCTCCTGGCGCTCTTTGGCAATGCCGATACCCGTGTCGCGCACATAGAATTCAAGAACCTGGTCCTTTTTTGCATAGCCCACTTCGATATGCCCCTGATCGGAGTACTTTATGGCATTTTTGACCAGATTGGTCAGGATGGCATACAGCTTTTCCCGATCGGTCATGATCAGCGCTTCCCTGGCCGGCAGGCCGTTGTGAAAGGAGAGTCGCATCCCCTTTCGTTCCACCTCGGGCTTAAAAAAAGTGTGAATATACTCTACCTGCTGGTTGATGTTGGATTCGGCGATCGAGATTTCCATCTGGCCGGATTCAATTTTGGATATGTCGACGATGTCGTTGATGATGTTGAGCATGCGGGCGCTGCTCTGTTCGATGATGCGGATATACTCCTGTTGATCCTCGCCGGTCAATTTGGGCTCCTTGAGCAGCTGGGCAAAACCCAGTATCCCGTTCATGGGGGTGCGGATTTCATGGCTCATATTGGCGAGAAACGCTGATTTCAAGCGATCACTCTCCTCTGCCCTTTCCTTGGCAATGATCAGCGACTTTTCGATGCCCGCCTTCACTTTGACATTGGTCAATAAATCGGCAAAGAATTTCAACAGCGCCAGCTCAGAGTCGCTCCAGGTCCGTTCCGCCCGGACCGAATCAAAACCGACAAAACCAAGACCGTGTGCGGCGGACATCAGGGGAATAGCAATGATCGAGCGTACCTCCCGCGCCTCTAAAATGGTCCGCAACCGTTCGTTCGCCGGCAAACCGGCCACCCGCGGCACCTGAACGATCTTACCCTGCTTCAGGTCCGTCGCCCAGCCCGGCATCAGTTCTGCGGACAGGGCACGCAGCTCCTCCGCTTCGGGCAGTATACCCTCAGAGCACCACTCGTAGGTGCGGCTCAAGGTGTCGCTTTCGGCTTCATATTCAAAGATATAGGAACGATCCACTCCGGTAAAGGCGCCGATTTCGGCCAACGCCCTGGTGATCTCGGCATCGATCTTGTCCGAAGAGATGTTGATAAAGCGGGCGCCGAGGTTCATGAGCATGCGCTGCAAATTCGACACATGGGCCAGCTCGGCTTCCATCCGGCGTGCCGCGGTCATGTCGCGGCCGCAGCCTACGGTCCCGATCATGTTGCCGTTTTCATCGATGAAGGGAGCCTTGTATACATCCAGAAACAGATGTGTGCCCTGGACGTTACCGTATTCATCAAAACGCTGCGGCTTCATGGCATTCATAACCACGTCATCGGAATCGATGCACACTTCGCCAAAGGTATGCCAGTCCGCTCGGTCAGGAAATCGGGCGCGTTCCCGCAGGGCGAAAAACATATCGTTTTTGCCCACCGGCTCATCCGTATCCTCTGCATTCAACAGCATGCTGCAGATGGCCCGATTGGTGAAAATATACCGCTTTTGCATGTCCTTGGCCCAGATGAGATCGGGCACGTTGTCACACATCAACCGCAGCATTTTGGAAATATTGCGGTATTTTTCTTCAGAGCGCTTCATCGCTTCCAGGGCCAGCTCTTTCTGGGCGTCGGCCTGCTGGATCGCTTTTTCCGCCAGGATACGACGGGTGATGTCGTGAAGGATTATGATCTGCCCATGCGGGGTCTCTTTGTGACCGATGATCGGAGAGCTGCTGACTTCCAGCCAGATGGACGCGCCTGCGATCCTCCGTTCGATCTCCATATTTGTTTTTGTAAAATCCGTTTCAACGAACATGCATAGCTCCGGGCAGCTGCTCAACGCCTGCAGAGCCGGCTCGCCAAACGCTTGTGGTGAAAGGCCGCTGTAGTTCATGGCGGCCCGGTTGGCGTCCACCACCCGTCGCTCCCGGTCAAGCACGATCACGCCGTCCGGCATGGTATCAAAGAGCAAAGACCGGGCAATGGGTGCGAGATCAAACAGTTTCACGCGTGAAAGAGCAAAATAGATGATCACCGCGCTGGCGGAAAACGCAAAGGAAGAGGGTTCCAGTCCGTACGGTATCCACTTTTCAAGGTAGAGCAGATGACCGAAAAACGGCGCCACGGCGCCGACGAGAATATAGCTGATTTGAGTGCGGAATATTTTTGCCGATTGGAACCACATACGCCCGAACAGCAGAAAGCTGAAGGTGAACGAGAGCAAAATGTAACTCTGATAGACGATATACCATATCCCCTGTTTGAACTCAAAAACGGGGAACAGACCTTCCGGCCTGAGCCTCGGCTCAACATAAAAAAGAAAGTGCGATTCGTTGGTCAGGACAATAAAAAAAGTGAGAATCGGTATCAGGAAAACAGCGGCGAGCACCGGTTTTGTCAACCATCGGCTTTTGCCGGTATAGCTGACCGCGAAGAGCAGAAAAAAAGCCGGGATGCCGCCATTGCCCAGATATTCGAACTTGGTTATCAACAGCGCGTTCTCGATCGTGGTGGCGGAAATCTCAAGAGCATAGCACGCCGAGTACCAGGCGACCGACAGGAAAAACAGCGCCATGTATCTCACCCCCGGCGTGGTCCGCCATTTCTTGATCGAATGTTTCAGCATCAGCATGAGCACCACGGTGGCCAACACGGGTATGGTATAGGGATTGAAATACATAGCTACGCTTCCTCTTTGAATGCGATTGGTCGTGCAGTCAGGCGCGGGATGCAGTGACGTGCCCTCGCCAAGGTAACGGGCACTGCGGTTTTACCGTCCGTGATGTTCGATGCCAGACCGGTACGGCGGGTCCGCTTGCACAGGCGTATTCAGGATCTACCCCGGGTGTTGGGACTCATCCAGCGGTGTCAATCGCCACCGCTTCGATGTGGGATGCGGGCGTCAGATGGATAACAGGTGAGCCGAAAACGCGCAACGGTCTCTGGATGTTGCGACACAAGGTCGCAGGTGCCATAGAGAAAAAGGACTCCCCGGCCGTAACCAGAGAACGGTGGTATAATGTATCAAAAATAATAACAAAAAAGCAATCAGAATATAACGGCGGCCTGCCGTCAGCGAATAATGATGACCGGTGCCGATCA
>CAZISM010000025.1:6302-18072 GCA_964541895.1 uncultured Cytophagia bacterium | reverse complement strand
GATCTGCGCTTCCGGCATATGAAAGACAAAGCCAGGGTCACGTGGCAGCAGGATTTCGTATAAAATATACTCCAGCACCCTGTCGTCCTCGGCCGCCTGCAACAGCGTTTGTAAAGCCGGATCCGGCCCGATTTCGGTTCTGCTCTTGCGAGAAGCCAGCATTATTTGTACGGCCTCGATTTCCTCGATATAGGAGGCCGGCGCCTTGACACCTTGCATCACAGTATCGGCATAGCCCGGCTCAAAACGCCACAGCGCCTTGCACAGCGCATAGTTCAGCCATTCGGCAGCGGCAAGATCGTATTTGATCACTTTGGCGTCCGGCTGCTCTTCAAAAAGATAGAGGGGCCGGAACGCCCACCCTTCATAGCTACGGCCCTGCTGTTGCAGCAGGCTGCGCAGGTCCTGCAGAACAAGCGCGTGATTGCGATTGAGAACATGCGCTATGGCCATTTCCGTTAAAGCGCTGTCGGCACGGTGGTGACGCCGATGCCAGTCGGCCAGCAGATGATGAGCCAGGAAATCATGATAGTTGTTGGCAATGGCCTGCCGATAGAGAGATACGGCTTTGAGCGTGTCGCCGGTCATGGCATAGGTCTGGCCGATGAGCGTCATCTCCTGGGCATCCTGGGGCGCCGCGGCCAAGACGACCATATATGCCCTCCTGGCGGCCACCGGGTTGCCGTAAGCGAGCGCCTGCTCCGCCAGGCGCAGGTAGTCAGCCAGGTAGCGATTTTTCTGCAACTGGTCATGATAGGTGGTAAGGAAGGGCTGCCCCGAGCGCTCCTGCCACAAAAGCAAGCCGTGCTCCAGAACCGCATGTTGTTCCGGCACCAGCGTGTCGCCCTCAGCCAGCAACCTGATGCGATAGTTCATGGCAGAGGTATCGATACGCTGGAAAATTTCTTCCGGCGAATGATAGCGTTGCGCCAGGATTTGGCCGGTCAGGGTCAAGAGGATTAAAAAAGCAGCCAAAAGGTTTTTCATCGTTCTCCCTGCATGGTGACTCGCTTTTTAAATCTTTTACCAATATAGAGATAGAACGTCTATCTCTCCCTATTGTTTCCGCAGGTGGCACAATCACGCACAACATAATAATCTTCTTGCTTATAAACTAAAATATCCGTAAAATAATGACTGATTGGTAACAAAAATGACCAAAGGGTCACATATCCACACATCTTGAGGAGAACGTTGCGGCAGACATGAGTAAAGTCCATTCCACATCGGTTGTGCAGACCCGCAAAGATCGGGAAAAGCGCGCCCGGCAACAGGAGATCCTGCAGGCGGCTCGGGAGCTGTTCACCCAAAAAGGGTATCACGAGACCACCCTGGACGAGGTCGCTCATCATGCAGGATTCGGCAAGGGGACGCTCTATAATTATTTTTCCAGCAAGGAAGAGCTGCTGTATGCCATCATCGATCAGCTGGTGCAAGAGATGACGGCTCTGGCCGAAACCGCGGCCGGTGCCGCGTCGACGGACGCGCGCACGCAGTTTTCCCAATTCGCCCGCAGCGTGCTCACGCACGCGCGCGACAATGCCGACCTGATGCAGCTCATCATCCGCGAAGTAAAAAGGCTGGACTCACCGGACAAGAACAAGCGCATGCAGGAAATAAAGGAGCGGATCATCGCCGTCTGGCAAACGCTGGCCAAACCCCTCGAAAATGAGATGGCGGCCGGCAAGCTCAAGACATTTGATCCCGTAACACTGGCCATGCTCTACGACGGCATGTTGCGTTTTTACTGCATGAACCGCTTTGGCTCTTCTCCCGCCATCAAGGATGATGATTCACAAGATGCCGCGGATCTGCTGGTGACGGTATTTTTCGATGGCATCGCTAAACACTAGAATGAAGGACAGCTGGGCATGACATTAATAAAACCTTTACGCGTTTTCCCGTTTGTAATGCTGTTGCTGTGGGTTTCGTACGGCCAAGGTCAGGAGGTCGGGGATGCTGCCTCGCAACCGCTGCTGTTGACCCTGGACAACGCCATTGCGCTGGCCCTGCAGCAGAACCGGGATATTCTGATAGCGCAGCAGGATCGGGAACGAGCCGACGCACAGGTCGGCGAAGCCAGGGCCGGCGCTTTTCCACAACTTTCCATTGCCGGCAGTTACACGCGCAACATTCGCAAGCCGGTGCTGTTCCTGCCGCCGCACAATCCGATCAATCCCTCGGACGAAACCGTTGCGTTCGAAATCGGCTCGTCGAACGCCTACGTGATGGGCGCGCAGGTATCGCAGGCGTTATTCAACCGTAAACTTGGAACAGCGCTCGCCATTGCCAAAACCTGGCGCGAATTAACGGCCCAGAGCTATCAGGCCACCACGCAGCAGGTTGTGCGTGAAGTCAAGCGTTCCTTTTACCTTATTTTGCTCATGCAAAAGCTGGTAGAGGCCAACCGGCAGGGGCTGGAGGTGGTCAGAGCCAATTACGAAAACGTGCAGGCCCAGTATCGCAACGGCATGGTTGCAGAGTACGATCTGCTGCGGGCGGAGGTGCAACTGGCCAACACCGAGCCGCTGCTGATCACAGCGGAGAACAACTGCCAACTTGCCGTCAACGCCCTCAAGAATTTGCTCTCCATTCCGCTGGATCAGGAGGTGCGCGTTCAGGGCGAGTTTGCCTTTGCCGGGATAGGCGACGGTGTCAAAGATGAGGCCCGGCGCAACGCCCTGCTGGCCAACCCCGTGATCCTGCAACTGGGTTTGCAGGAGTCCATGCTGGAGAAAAACATACTGATTGAAAAAGCCGGTTACTTTCCCACCCTGAGCATGTTTGGCGGCTATCAATGGCAGGCGCAGGATAACACCTATCGCTTCGGCAACTATAACTGGGCCAAAATGCTTAACGTGGGACTTAACCTCTCTTACCCGCTGTTTGACGGCTTTCGCACCAGAGAGCGGGTGCAACAGGCCACCATTGACCGGGATAAAGTGCGCTACACCCGCTTAAAAGTGGAAGAGGGGTTGAAAATCCAGATCCAGTCGGCAGAATTGAAAATGGCAGAGGCGGAAAAGCGAATCCGGGGCCAGGAAAAAAATATCGAACAGGCGCAAAAAGCGGTTCACATCGCTCAAACCCGATTCAAGAGCGGTGTCGGCACTCAGCTGGAGCTTTTGGATGCCCAGGTGGCGATGACGCGGGCGCAGACCAACTACGCCCAGGCAATATACGATTATCTGATGGCGCGCGCGGATTGGCAGTATGCCGTCGGGATGATCAAATGAGGCAAACGGAATTCACGGCTCCGGCCGACGCGCCCGCTAGCAGAGAAACGACACATGAATCATGGCACGGTCTTTTAAACAAACGGGAGATGAGAGGCTCTATGAACATACACAAGGTGTCCCCCTATCGGATACAGACGCTCATGGCGGCATCGCTGTTGCTGATAGGCCTGGCCTGCGGGTCGGGTTCCAAAGAACGCCATCAACCTCAAAGCAAGGTCGATTCCGCCGCAGCCGGTGCATGGTCGGTGGAGACGGCGGTGGCAGCGCGCCAGCCGCTCGTCGTCAGCAAAAGTTATTCCGGTTCGCTGGAAGGCGAGGTACAGGCCAACATCGTCGCCAAGATCTCGGAACGCATCACCGACATTCACGCGCACATCGGCGATGCGGTCAAGGCCCAGCAGGTTATCCTGTCGCTGGATAAAAGCGGGACCTCTTCGCAATATTATCAGGCGCAAGCGGGATTTAAAAATTCCGAAAAAACACTGGAGCGGATGAAATCGCTGTACGCCGAAGGCGCGATCTCGTTACAGACACTGGACGGCGCGCAGACGGCCTTTGACGTGGCCAAAGCCAACTTTGGCGCGGCGCGCAGCGCCGTGGAACTGACCACCCCCATCAGCGGCGTGATGACGTCGTTGAACGTCAACATCGGTGATCTGGCGGCACCAGGAGCGGTACTGGCCACCATCGCCCGCATCAGCCAGCTGAAAATTATTTTCAACGTCAGCGAAAGCGATGTGGTGCATTTAAGTCTGGGACAAAACGTGCAGATCTATTCTGAAACCAATCCCGACGCCAGGGCAGAGGGCCGCATCGTTCAACTGAGTAAATCCGCCGATACCCGCTCCCGCTCCTTTGAGATCAAGGCCCAGTTCCCCAACACCGGCGATCTCTGGTTCAAACCGGGTATGTACTGCAAAGTGGCGGTGCAGGTTTCACCCCGCACCCACGCGCTGGTGATACCCAACATGGCCATCAAGAGCGACGACGTCGCCGACCTGGCCTATGTGGTGCGGAACGGCCGCGCCCTGCAGCGCCGCCTTCGCCTGGGCGTCAGTGATGGACGCTATACGGAAGTCCTGGAGGGGCTGAGCGAGGGCGAGGCGGTCATAACCGTCGGCATGACCAACGTTCGCGACAGCAGTCTGGTAAATATTGTCAAAGCAACACACTGAGCCTGTCCTGGAGCGCACAGCAAACGAATAAGGAGTACGTATTACCATGAAACTTGCCGATGTTTCCATCGAAAGGCCGGTTTTTGCCACCATGATGATCCTGGCGCTTGTGGTGCTGGGATTATTTTCCTATATGAAACTGAATATCGACCAGTTTCCTGACGTGGATTTTCCCTATGTCACGGCCACGACCATATTGCCCGGAGCAGGGCCCGAGCAGATCGAAACCGATGTGACCAAAAAGATCGAAGATGCGGTCAACACCATCGGCGGCATCGATCATATTCAATCCGTTTCCCAGGAAGGGGTTTCCATCATCATCATCCAGTTCAAACTGGAAGTGGACGGCAAACTGGCGGCCCAGGAAGTGCGGGAAAAGATTGCGGCGGTTCGGGCCGATTTGCCCGCGGACATTGAAGACCCGGTGATTCAGCGTCTCGATCCGGCCAGCCAGCCGATATTCACCCTGACGGTTTCCGGCGATCGTTCCGAGAAAGAGATCACCACCTACACCAAGAACGTCATCAAAAAGCGGCTGGAAAACATCCCGGGCGTCGGCCGTGTCGATCTCGTCGGCGGTGCCGAACGGGAGATTCAGATCCAGATCGATGCAGCCAAAATGCAGTCCTACAATCTCTCCATCCAGGAGGTGATCCAGAGCATTGCCGCCGCCAATATGGAAGTCCCGGCCGGCAATCTGATTCAGGGGCCGCGGCAGCTGTTGCTGCGCACCATGGGCAAATTCACCGATGTAAAGGAGTTTGCCCGGGTTATCGTAGCCTCACCGGGCGGCAAAACGGTGTATCTCTCTGATGTAGCCCGCGTCGTCGACGGCATCGAAGAACAAACCAGCCTTTCCCGCGTCGACGGCAAAACCGCCGTGGGTCTCAACATCTTGCGGCAATCCGGCAGCAACACCGTGCGCGTAGCCGAAGCCATCAAGCAGCAGCTGGCTCGCGTGCAGCAAGAGTTGCCTGCAGATATTCACCTCACCGTGGCGCGCGACAACAGCACCTTTATCCGCGATTCTGTTCGCGATGTCATCTTTGACATCCTTTACGGCGGCCTGCTGGCCGTGGTGGTGGTCTATATGTTTCTGGCCAACATCCGCCCCACCATCATCAGCGCCATTGCCTTGCCGACTTCGATCATCGCCAGTTTCATCGTCATGTACGCTCTGAACTTTACGCTGAACATCATCACGCTGCTGGCGCTGTCGCTGGCGGTCGGACTCCTCATCGACGACGCCATCGTGGTGATCGAGAACATTTACCGCCATATGCAGCGGGGGGCGACCGCCATTGAAGCGGCCAAAGTCGCCACCAGCGAAATCGGCCTGGCGGTCATGGCCACCACCTTTACGATTGTGGCCGTGTTTATTCCGGTGGCCTTTATGCCCGGTATTGTCGGCCGGTTCTTTTATCAATTCGGCATCACCGTATCCGTCTCTGTGCTGGTTTCCCTGTTTGTAGCTTTTACACTGACGCCGATGCTCTCGTCGCGCTGGTTAAAGGAAGAGGATGAAAAGCTGACGAAAGAGGGACATGTGCTGCACAAGGCGCTGTACTATTTCAACCATTTCTTTGAATATCTCAGCGTGCAATACCAGAAAGCGATCTCGTGGTCGCTCGGGCATCGTAAAACGGTGGTGTTCGCCGCCACGGTTATTTTTCTGCTCAGTTTTTATATTATTAAATTTCTCGGCACCTCGTTCTTTCCGACCTCGGATCAGGGCGAGTTCACCATTACCGTGAATGCAGCCCCCGGCAGTTCCCTGGCCCAGACCAGCCACATCTGCCGTCAGGCGGAAGCGGTGGTGCAGCAGCGCCCGGAAGTCCTGTTGACGCTCACTACCATCGGTGCCGGCAACGACCCGGTGACCAGGGGCAGCGTCCTCGTCAAACTGGTCAAAAAGCATGAACGGGAAAAAGGGATCGAACAGATCATGAAAGAGCTGCGCGGACAACTGGCCGAAATCCCTGGCGCCCGTATCAACTTTCAGATCCAGAGCGGCATGGGCGGCAACAACAAGCCGGTGATCATGAGCGTGCGGGGCGACGACATGGCCACCCTCAACCACCTCGCCGACCAGGTCGAAGGAATCGTGCGCGCCACGCCGGGCGCCGTTGACGTGGAAAACAGTCTGGAAATATCCAAACCGGAAATCCGCATTCGCATCGATCGCGACAAAGCATCGGATCTTGGCATCAACGTCGGCCTGATCGCCACCACGGCGAGGGCCATGGTCGATGGCTATGTCGCCACTAAATACCAGGAAGGCGACGAGCAGTACGACGTGCGCGTGCGCCTGGCCGAGCAGGATCGCACCACCATCGAAAACATCAACAACCTGGTCATCAAGAGCAGCAAGGATGCGGCGCCGTTTCAAAAGCTGATGGTGCCGGTCAGTTATGTGGCCGACATCCGCCAGGGCACCGGTCCCTCCCGCATTAACCGCTTTGACCGGCAACGGGAAATCCGCATCGATGCCAATCTGTCTGAACGACAACTGGGCGAAGTCCTGGCCGAGATTCAGAATCGGACGCGCGCGCTGCAGGTGCCTTCCGGCTATGCCATCGGCGTGGTCGGCCAGGGCCAGATGCAGGCCGAATCCTTTGCAAATATTCTCCTGGCCCTTGCGCTGGCGATTATCTTTGTGTATATTGTATTAGCGGCCCAGTTCGAAAGCTACAGCTATCCCTTTGCGATCATGCTGGCATTGCCGATGTCCCTTATCGGAGCCGTCTTTGCCCTGCTGCTCTGGAAGAGCGCCCTGTCCATGATGTCCATGATCGGCATCATCATGCTCATGGGATTGGTGACCAAGAACGGCATTTTGCTGGTGGATTACGCCAACGTGCTCCGCGATCGCGGTCTGGCGCGCACCGAAGCGCTGGTGCAGGCCGGAGCGACGCGATTGCGTCCGATTCTGATGACCACCTTTGCCATGATCTTTGGCATGATTCCCGTTGCTTTTGCGCTGGGCGAAGGCAGCGAATTCCGTGCGCCCATGGGCCAGGCGGTGATCGGCGGCCTGATCACCTCCACCCTGCTGACGCTGTTTATCGTGCCGGTGGTGTACTCGATCATAGATGACGTTTCCCTGGGCCGTCTGATCAGGCGATGGGCCGGGAAGCTGCGCCCGGGAGGAAACATCTCATAACAGGCCGGAACACTGGGAGAGCGTACCATGAAAATCGTTTTCCTGATTTGCAATGAAGTGTATGAGGATCGTCTCATGAAGATCCTCGCTAAAGTGGGCATCGACTATTTTACCTGCTGGGAGCACGTCAAGGGCAAAGGCCCTGGCACCGAACCCCATTTGGGTACGCGGAGTTTCCCGGGCATGAACGCCGTGCTCATGATCGCCATCAAGGAAGAACCTCTTTTGGCCGAACTGATCCGGGAAGTCGAAGCCACCAACACGGGCATCGTTCGCGCCGACGATCATATCCGCATCTTCCAGGTGCCGCTGGAGCGTATCGTCTAGGCGCTGCCCGGCACATGTGCGTTCATGCCGTGGCATCGCATCGGCCTCTCGCTGGTTGTATACCTATAGCAGAATAACTATTGAAAAAATTCAAAAACCTGCTATATTAAATAAATTTCATCTTTGAGGGAGGAATAGATCATGGCTAACGTTAAAGAGGTTGAAGGCATAGGACCATCCTACGCTGAAAAGCTGAAAACGGTCGGTATCGTAACCACCTCCTCGCTCCTGGCACAGGGCTCAACCGCCCAGGATCGCAAAAAGATTGCCGAGTCCACCGGCATCAATGGGGACATGCTCCTGAGGTGGGTCAATCATGCCGACCTGATTCGCATCAAGGGCATCGGACCTGAATACGCCGAACTGCTGGAAGCGGCGGGCGTGGACAGTGTACCTGAACTGGCGCAGCGGGTTCCGCAAAATCTGCACCAGAAGATGCTCGAATGCAACGCCGAAAAAAAGCTCGTGCGCAGGCCACCTGCTCTTTCCATGGTCACATCATGGGTAAAGCAGGCCCAAAAGCTCCCGCGCGTCATTACCTACTGAGTCCGCCGAACCTTCAGCTCCAGGGTCACACCACCCTGGAGCTTTTTTATTACCGGGTACAGGGTTTTAATAACATATCGGCCGGCTCCATTCGCATGGTGCATTATCAGCTCATGGTAAACGGCGGCAGGCCGGCGTTCGGGGATCACAAAGCGGTGGAGGATTTACATGAGGTCACGCGCACAACGGCTGCTCGGCTCCTGGCTGCTGATGTTGGCCGGCTCACTCTTTTCAGCCAAGAGCGATGTTGTTTTGGAGACCGACGGCTTTCGCTACGTCATCTCCGCAGGGGGACAAAACAGCGCCTTTATCGACAAGGCGTCCGGCATCGATTACTGCGATCACCGCCTGCCCTCTGCCTGCGCACAAATCCTCATCGGCCCCAGGCAGTTTCCTGCGACAGCGGCATCCCGGACCAACGACCTCATCACTCTCTCCTTTCTACCTTCCCCGGTGATCGTCAGGCTTGGCACAACCATTCATCGTCAACATATCGAGATAAAAATTACCTCTGTGACGGGCGGAGCCGTCGACGCCGTCGAGTTCATCCACCTGCCGCTCACATTGAAAGGCAAACCGGGGGAACCTTTTGCCGCCTGTTCCTTTGCCCTGAACACGTTCACCGAGGTTAAAGAACTGCCGGCCCTGCAGTCCACGCTCTCAGCGATCGGGCACAAACGGTTCGGACTGAGCGGAGCCGCTGCTGCTCTGGTTGGCGTTGCGGAGCCGGCCATGCTGGCGACATTGCGCAACATCGTCCATGCGGCAAAAGATTTGCCCAGCATACGAACCGCCGGTGCCTGGGCGCAGGATGTTGATTTTAACCATGGCTCCTACCTGTTCAACTTTGGCACGCTCACCGAAGCAACCGTCGATGAATGGATCGAGACCACCAAAAGTCTGGGCTTTAATCAGATCGATAACCACGGCGGCAGCCAATTCTTTCGCTTTGGCGATCTGGAGCTGAACCGCGAAAAATGGCCGCAGGGCTGGAAGACCTACAAGAACATTGTCGACCGCTTGCACCAGGCCGGCATCGGTTCCATTTTGCACACCTATGCGTTTTTTATCGATAAAAATTCCAGATATGTCACACCGGTGCCGCATCCGCAACTGGATGCCTTTCGCACCTTTACGCTGGCTGCGCCGGTGAGCGCGCTAGCGGATGAGATCCTGGTCCGGGAATCAACGGCCGAGATCTCCACCGTCACCGGATTCTTCGTGCACAACAGCGTCACCCTGCACATCGGTGATGAACTGATCACCTTCACGGGCGTTAAGAAAACGCCGCCCTGGGGTTTTACCGGTTGCCGGCGCGGCGCCTGCGGCACCAAAGCCGGCCGGCATGAAACGGGCAGCCCGGCCCGACATCTTAAAGAGTGTTTCGGCCTGTTGGTGCCAGATTGCGAATCGGCCCTGTTTGAAGAGATCGCCAAACGACATGCCGAGATCGTTGACTCGTGCGGGTTTGACGGTTTTTATCTGGACGCCATCGACGGCAGCGGGATCCTCCGCGGCCATGACGAGGCCTGGTATTGGGGCCAGCGATTTGTCTTTTTGATTTACCAGCATCTGCAAAAACCAGTCAGCCTTGAGCTGAGTTCCATGTGGCATCAAATGTGGAACTTTCGATCCCGCTGGCAGGCGTGGGACTATCCCAGCCGCGGCCACAAGCGGTTCATCGACCTGCACGCTGATGCCGTGCATTCGGGCCTGCTGCTGCCCATGCACCTGGGCTGGTGGAATTTCCAGCACTTTTCGCCGCCGCAGGAAGAGCCGTGCTTTCCGGATGTCATCGACTACCTGGGCTGCCGGTTGCTCGGCTACGATGCCGGCCTTTCGCTGACCGGCTCGGTGAACCGGGACAATTTGAAAAAAATACCTCTGTACCGCCGTTTGGTGGAACGGCTAAAGATCTATGAAGAGTTGCGGCACCATGCGAACCTGGATGAATCGATCAGGAAAAAACTGCGGGAACCGGGAAAAGAGCACACCCTGTTTGCCGATGAGCGCGGCGGCTACGGCTTTAAGCAGGTTCGTTATGAAAAGCACAAAGTGGTGGATACGCTCTGGAGCAAAGCATGGCAGGTGCACAATCTCTTTTCCGATCAGCCGCTCCGTGTGCGCATCGAGGCGCTGATGTCGGCCGGATCGTTTGATGACCCGGCAAACCTGGTGCTGGCCGATTTAGCCGGGGATACCACCGCTGCCAGAAAAACGGCACAGGGGGTCAGCCAGGCTTTTGCCTCTGCAAAAGTAACTTTGCCCTATGGTTGGAAAGGGGCAAGCTGGAGCGCCAACAACAGCGGCGCCATCGAACAGCGCGCCGCCTGGGCGCAGGCTTCCTGGACCTTCGCCCCCTGCCTGAACAGCAGGGAACGTCAGGCCATCGGCGTGTGGATACACGGCGACGGCAACGGCGAAATTCTCAATTTCAGGATGGAGAGTCCGGAGCATCTGGCCTACGGGGCCGTGGCCGACCGCTATGTCACCGTTGATTTTTCCGGCTGGCGTTATTTGGAATTGATCGAGACCGAATCAACGCGGTGGAGCGATTATATCTGGGACGACGGCAAATCGTTGTACAATGTCTATCGGGAAAACATACATTTCGACGCCATAGAGAAATTCAGCCTCTGGTACAATAATCTACCGCCAGGAAAGAGCGTCACCTGCCTGCTCAGTCCGATTAAAGCCATACCTATGGTGAATGGGACCTGCCGCAACATCGAACTGCAGGTCAACGGCCGCACGGTTATGTTACCGGTGACCATGGTTTCGGGAGATGTCCTGGAGTTTGATTCTGCAGAAGAGTGTATTCATTATAGTCATACAGGGGAAGTAAAAGGAAGGGTACGGCCCGTCGGCCCGGTGCCGACTCTGCGAAACGGGCTCAACGACATCTCCGTTAAATGTGCTCCGCAAGATCGTCATACGCCGAGGATGCAGGTGACGACCGTGATGTTGGGAGAGACGTTATAAACCGGCCGGGAGCATGATGACCCCGGGCTGTGACGGCCTGTTGATCGAGCGGAGGCCCGACTCGGTCGCCGCATGATAAAAATGGATGGCCGTGGAGGAATAATCATAACTCTGAAATTCGGGCGCGCACAGATTCTTCGCCCGCCAACAGCGGCGGGCTCAGAATGACAAACGTCTGCTATGGGTCGCGTAGTGACGGGCGAAGGTAGCCAGGCGTTTTAACGCCTGGTGCGCAAGCCAATTCTAAATACCGTCGCGTAGCGACGGGCGAATAGAGACCATTGGCCGTTCTATGAGATTGCTTCGCTGCATGGGAGAAAAGCTTCTTTGGCGACACC
>CAZISM010000025.1:0-6202 GCA_964541895.1 uncultured Cytophagia bacterium | reverse complement strand
TGATCGCCCACGCGCGGCCGGCGCGGATTCCCTGCGGTCGTACCTCCTTGTTACAGCCGCATTCTCATCATCACATCACAATTACCGCCTACATCTTTTTCAGCCTCGACAACAAATCCGGATTTTTGATATAACGCAACAGCTTCTTTGAGCACAGACGCTGTTTTTAAATACACTTCTCTACCTCCCCGGGCTTTAGCCTGATCCATAGCAAACTGCAGCAATCCACGGCCGAGTCCCTGTCCACGATACTCTTCAGCCAGATACATTCGGCACAATTCAAAAGTGCCTTCGCGTTCCCGGCGCAAGGCTACGGTGCCGATCACTCGATCGCTATCCATCAGGATATAAAACATGCCGCCGCTATCCCAGTAGTTACCTTGAATATCCAGCAGATCCCTGTCAATGGTACCTGCATCCATCATCAAGCCGTATCCGGCCAGTGCAGTGTGAATGAGGTCCCAGATGGCATCAAAGTCGGTCGGATCGGCAGCTCGGAGGGTATATCGATCAAGGTTGTACATGGTACGCAACCTGCTTCAACAAAAACATGGCCGTGGGTAAGAAAATTACGGTAAACGAATGTGGCGAACGAGCCCGCCCCGTCAGGCGGGCTCGCAAATACGGCTACAACGACCAGCCTTCACGGTAATGGTTTTTAAGGAACTCGGTGGCGTTGGGATTGTTCTTGATCTCCATGTTGTCGGCATCGAATTCCAGGCGCTCATAGGGAAAACGCAGCGCGACATTGCCCAGCAGCACCGTTTCGGTCATGGGACCGGCATAGAGAAAATGGGAGCTGGTGGTTTTACGCTCTTTGCAGCATTCAATCCAGTTTTGTTCATGAGTGCCGGGAATGCGCGGAATCGTCTTGGCCGGCAGTTTGTAGGCTTTCATGGCCGATTCCGGGATGAGGCGGGTCATGCCGTCGCCGCTCAAAAGCTTGCCTTTTTCACCAATGAAAAGCATGCCGTTGGAGGGCATGCGTCGGCCGGGTTCCAGCTCTTCCGGTCGGGACGGCATCAAGCCGCCTTCGTACCACAGCATCTTTACCGGCGGCATATCATCCCGCGCCGGGAAATGGTAGGTCACAATGGAAGAGAGCGGAAACGATTCGGTGTTGACCGCTTTTTTCCAGTTGTCTGCCGGATCGATCTGGGAGGTCAGACAGGCGTCCACGCTGGTCGGATATTTCAGCTTGAGCGCCGTATAGGGCAGGTCGATAATATGGCACCCCATGTCACCCAGAGCGCCGGTGCCAAAATCCCACCAGCCGCGCCAGCTGAACGGGTGATAAATTTTATTATAATCCCGCAGCGGCGCCGGGCCGAGCCAGAGATCCCAATCCAGTTTTTCCGGAACCGGCATGGTCTCCGGACGTGAAAGCACATTTTGCGGCCACACCGGGCGATCGGTCCAGGTGTGCACCTCGCGCACAGCACCGATGGCGCCGTCCCACAGCCATTCGCAGACCAGACGAATCTCTTCTTCCGAATGGTGCTGGTTGCCCATCTGGGTGACCAGCTGGCTTTTGAACGCCATCTCCGTCAGCTTGCGCGACTCTTCCACCGTACGCGTCAACGGCTTTTGCGTATATACATGTTTGCCCAGTTGCATGGCGGCCATGGTTACCACCGCATGGGTATGATCCGGAGTCGCCACCAGCACCGCATCGATGGATTTCTCTTTTTCCAGCATGACGCGAAAATCTTTATAGGTCCTGGCATTGGGATATTTGGCAAAAACCTCTGCGGCCAACCCCCAGTCCACATCGCAGAGGGCCACGATATTTTCCGTCTCCATGTGTTTCAGATTTTCTTTGCCCATGCCGCACAAACCGACAGCCGCGATATTCAGCTTATCACTCGGAGCGGTTTTGCCGTTTCCGCCCAGCACATGTCCGGGAATGATGGTGAATGCAGACACAGCGGCCATGCTTTTAATAAAATCCCTGCGATCGGGCGTCTGGCTGCCATCGCTTTCGCTCTGTTTCATTTCAGCTCTCCTTCACTCATGCTAAAGGTGTACCGGAAATCTGTTGTTGATTAATTGTTCTTCAGGCCAAGGGGATCGGCGCCGCCTATTCCTGGGCCAGTTGTCCGCACGCTTTGATCCGCACCTGTTTCAACGGCCTGCCGCTCTGCGTACCCAGGCTTTCAACATCCTTGACCACCTCCATACCCTCAATGACTTTGCCAAAGACCACGTGCTTGCCGTCCAGCCATGACGTGGTTACGGTGGTGATAAAAAACTGCGAGCCGTTGGTATTGGGCCCGGCATTAGCCATGGATACGATACCGGCGCCGGTGTGCTGCAATTGAAAATTTTCGTCGGCGAATTTGGCGCCATAAATGGATTTGCCGCCGGTGCCGTTATGGTTGGTAAAGTCGCCGCCCTGCAGCATGAAATTGGGAATGATCCGGTGGAACGTGCTGTCCTTGAAGCCATAGCCTTTTTCGCCGGTGCACAAGGCGCGAAAATTCTCCGCCGTCTTGGGAACCACGTCGGTGTGGAGCTGAATCACTATCCGGCCCAGATCCAGGCCGTCACTTTCGATATCCAGATATACTTTTACGTCTGCCATGATGCTTCCTTTGTTTTTGTCCGGTTAATGATATGAAAAATAAGGAAAATACACAATAGAATATTTACGGATCGCGCCGGCCGGTCTTTAGCCTCAGCACACCTCTCGAACCAGTTCTACATCCAGCGCCGCGATTGTGACGGTCCGCCGGGTATCCCTAAAAACCAGAGTGAACTCTTGCGCCGCTTCCGCCAGATTCCACAGCAGCACGCAGCGGGCGGTGGGATACCAGGCGCACACCACCGCCTTCTCCTCCGCCACATAGGGAATGTCGTTCCAGCGAGGCAAGAGCTGGTTTTTAAACGCAAACAGCGCCGGCAGGCTCTCCTCGACGACCGAAAGATCAGCCTGGCCGGTCAGCGGCTGCCGGACCACAAACACGGTTCCGCTGGAGGTAAGCCGCTTGTCAGCCACCGCTTTCGCATCATAGTCGGCCAAAAAGGTCCAGCCGTCGCGGGCCGGCTCATCGGTAACCTGAAACGGCACACCGGTTGCCAGAAACAGGCTGTAGGGATTGTCTTTGCCGACGCAACGCTCCATTTCACCCCAATAGTGTTTATAAGGACCCTGCGGTGTATGGCCGGCTATGATGTCGTGGATGGCGGCATGTTTTTTCATCGCCGGTTTCAACACCGGCCAGTGTTCGCGGGGAAACGGAGTCAAACCGGACATGAACATGGTGTGACGCACATCGCTGATGGTGGACACCGCCAGTTTGGCCGCCATGTTGGCTGCGGAAAGTTTATCTGCCGGAAAGGCGGTCGTCTCGCTGTAAGCCAGTTCCGGCACCGCATAACGACGATGAAACAGGCTGGAAAACAGCTCTGCCGTTTTATTTTTGACCTGCACAAAACTGGCGTCATGGAACATCAACTCGCCCACACGAAAGGGTACCTTGCGATAGTCGGCCAGACGAATACCCGCTTTTTCTGCGCCGAAAAACATGATCATATTGCCAAGAGCGATCTCGGGCGCTGCTGCCTGCTGACGTTGGAAACTGTCGGTCAATTGATCGCAGGTGTATTCAATCCAGGTGCGCAGCACCGGCGTCAACGACCGCTCATGCACCGCGGCCAGCAATTCCGGCCATGCCGATTCGCCGTAGCCGTGCTTTTGCAGAAAATCCTGTTTATGCTCCGGGCAAAAACAGCCGCCGATAGAACCCGGACTGACAGCGAGACGAAAATCATCATCAAGGAAAACGCGCGTTACGCCCATATCGCGCAACACGCGCATCGCCTGCACATTTTCCTCAGTGGCCGGCTTGTGCAGAGAGGTGCCGCTGTGGACAATGCCGTCCGGCCGTTGTGCGGTTCGCCAGTGCGTCGGCGGTGTCAATGGAAACTGATTGTCGCTGGCACCGAGAGAATCGCCGGGATGACCGAGGGGGATATTGGCTAAGGCAGCCTCCATGCCCATGGCTTCAATACGTTTACACCAGTTGCGCAGTCGCTCTGGGGAATACGGCCAATAGCCATAAAAAAATGCTGCCAGCCAAACTGTGCCGACACCGGCATCGCGATACACCTGCAACCGCTCAGGTTCAGCGTCCAACGAATCGGGATTGGTGCAGAGGTGAAAGGAACGAACAGAGCTGCCGGCCGCGGCCCGGCCCGCCGACTTTGGCCTGCCGCAAGCAAGGGCGCCGACAGCCAGAGGGGTCAAGGCGAGAAAACGACGGCGCGAAAGCGGCCAGGTATATAGATGCTTTTCTTCATTGCAGGTTTCTTGCATACGGACTCCAAGGCTTTATAATGCTATGATGTATTCTCTGCAGCAACTCGGCGGTTTATGACTGGATCAGGCCAGCGGAACAGCCGGGGTCGCAAAGAGCGCGACACCCGGGGTTCCTTGCTGAAAGGGCACTGCATGTTGCTTCCGGCTTATCCGAATCAGAGTTTATTTACCCTCTTGCAGCGGCTGATCATAAACCGAAGGATAACCTCCTCCCATGTTTCGGGCCAACCAGAGCCGATAGTCCAATGTTTCATTCGGGGAAAGAAACGCTTTTTCTATCAGGGTGCGGGCAGACACAATGGCGATGGCTCTGCGGCCGTTTTCCACAGCCACATTAACCACCAGTTCATCACGAAAGTCACCGTACAGATCGGCTGCCATCAAAAAACTTGAGCCTGGAATCGGATTGGGTTGCACACCGGCTATCTCCTCCACACCCTTTCCGTTAAACTGAGCCAGACGATGGCCGTTGTCGTACAAGAGCTCTCGTTCCTGATCGCCGTCCCACTCGATCGGCGAATAAGACATGGGAAAAGGCTCGAGCAGTTTTTCCCCTTGCGCCGAATAGAGCAGCAGATGCCGATCGGTATATACCGCGCGGTTGGTAACACATTCCATACCGGGAGATCTATCCCAGATGTTGGCGGCCCAACCATGATGGGCGTGGGACCAGCGGGGATCGTCCTCCCGGTTGACCTTCCAGATGACCTCCCCCGTCTTGGCGTCCACCAGATAAATACCGGCATGGGCATTGCTTTCAACGCAATAGAGCACTTCCAGGCCGGGACGATCGGGGATTATGTCATGGATGGAGACGACATCAGGATGCTGGCGATAGATGGACCAGCGCATGGTCCCGTCCGGATTCAGGCAGGTGGTGCCATCAAACACCTCCTGCCTGCCATCGCCATCCACATCCACCACCTCAATTTTATGGCCGCCGCTGCCGTTGGTTTCGGCGAAACTCTCAAAACGCCACAAGAGGTGCAGTCCGGCATCGTAAGCGACAAACACTTCGTTCTCATAAAGCCCGGTTTGGGTCACTATGGCGGGATGAAGGCCGTCGAGATAACCGACGGAAAGATGAATGCGGGTGGAGGATCGCTGAAAATCGGTCGCCATATCCGGCCAGGGAGTCTTGTTCTTTACCTCGCCGGTCATACCGTCCAGAATCGCCAGATAGACCGATTCGGCCACCTGCAGACGCGTGATCACCTCTGCTCTGCCGTCGCCATCCATATCCCAGACATTGAACGGCACGTTGTTGGCGCTGCCGTAGCAGCGATTGTGCCGGCATACATCCGCTCGCCACAGCGAACGTCCCCAGGAGGTGAACGCCTCCAATTGTACCGGAAAACCCGGATCCTGCGACTCTTCGTAATTGCCGTTGTCCATGCGAATCACCACATCCTTGACGCCGTCGCCGTCCAGATCCCCAAAAATCGGCACCAGGGAACCCTGATGATAGACCGGTTTGAACGTGACCAGCGCTTTATCCGGCTCTTTAGTGATGGTGATCCCACACCATTCGGAACGAGCTGCAACCGTACCATCGGCAGCAATCTGCCGGACATAATAGTGATAGCGTTTGCCGGTCTCTACTCCGGAATCCATATAACAGGTTTTGCCGCGGCATGGAGTTTTATTGAGCTGAAATCCGGCGTGATTTCGCGAATCGGCTCTATAGATGTTGAAGAGAGGCTGACGCCCATCGGACGCGAGCAGGGACCATGACAACATGACGGTGCCGTCGCCCAGCGACTGGGCGGCCAGGTTTCTGGTTTGGATGGTCCAGACGCTTGCCGCTGGTTGACGAATGGGGCGAAAGCCGACATCCGGTCTTTTAACGCCGCTGGACATTTCCGATACATTGCCGCAGCG
>CAZISM010000024.1:50940-53949 GCA_964541895.1 uncultured Cytophagia bacterium | reverse complement strand
CAGGATTTCATCACCGGCCAGCCTAAAGCAGGATTACAGTGAAATGGAGTTTGCGCCCATCCCTGTTCAGGATCTCCGGACGAACGAGCCGTATATCGCGCGCAAAATGGAGCTGGCCGACGTGGAGCAGGTCTACCAGCTCGAAGCACGGTTGTTTGCACCACCCTGGTCACGCCAGGCGTTCAGAACCGAGATAACGGACAATGAGTACACATTACCGGTCGTCCTGCTTCATGACGACCGCTTTATCGGCTACATGGTTCTTTATATGGTCGCAGACGAAGCCCACCTCGCCAACATCGCGGTGGCGCCGGAGTATCAGGGGCACGGTCTGGGCAAATGGATGCTGCAGCAGGCTGTGCAGCAGTCCGTGGCCAACCAGTGTGAAATGATGTATCTTGAAGTTAGAGTGTCCAACAGCAGAGCCATCGACCTGTACAAAAAAGCAGGCTTTGTCGAATTGGGAATACGAAAACGATATTATGAAGACAAGGAAGACGCCCTGCTCATGGGTCTGGCCTTGTAAGCAGTCCTTCACATGGAGTATTCAGTATGGAATGGTTCAAGCGCACCAATAAAGGCCTCGAGCCGGTGGAAAAAAAAGAGCTGCCGGACGGCCTTTGGATCAAATGCGACAATTGCGGCGAAATCCTTTACAAAAAAGAGCTGGAACGGAATCTGCGCGTCTGCACCAAGTGCGATTTTCATTTTCGTATGACCAGCGAGGAGTACATCGCTTTGCTGGCAGACGAAGGCACGTTCGAGGAATTCAATCAGGAGATACGCTCCGCCGATCCGCTGAAATTCAAGGATTCAAAAAAATACGCCGACCGTCTCAGGGATACCATGACCAAAACCGGTTTGAACGATGCGGTGCGCACCGGTACGTGTCTGCTCAGCGGCGTGCCGGTGGTGATAGCGGCCATGGATTTCAGGTTCATCGGCGGCAGCATGGGCTCGGTGGTGGGTGAAAAAATCGCACGCGCCACTGATCGCGCTCTCAGGGAAAAACGGCCGCTGATCATCGTCTCCGCCTCCGGCGGCGCGCGCATGCAGGAAGCCGCTCTGTCGCTCATGCAGATGGCCAAAACTTCGGCACGGTTGGCCATGCTTTCGGACGCCGGCGTGCCCTATATCTCGATCATCACCGATCCGACCACCGGCGGCGTCACCGCCAGCTTTTCCATGCTGGGCGATGTCATTCTCGCCGAACCCGGCGCCCTCATCGGCTTTGCCGGCCCGCGTGTGATCAAACAGACCATCGGCCAGGATCTGCCGGAAGGATTTCAGCGATCCGAATTTCTTATGCAGCACGGTTTTCTCGACGCCATCATTCCCCGCAAAGAGATGAAATGGCGGCTATCTCATATATTGTCATTCTTTATGGATCAAAAGGAAGCGCAACGCCAGTGAGAATTCTGATAACCAATGACGACGGCATCGGTGCGCCGGGCCTGGCCGCTCTCGTCGCCGTGATGAAAGGGATCGGCGAAGTAACCGTGGTGGCACCGCTCTCCGAGATGAGCGCGGTGGGCCACGCCATCACGCTGAGCGATCCGCTGCGCGTGACGATGTTCGAAAAGAACGGCGAATTTTTCGGCCATGCCGTACGCGGCACTCCGGCGGATTGCGTCAAACTGGCCTATTGGGTGCTGCTCAAAGACCAGCCGAAACCGGATGTGCTCATTTCCGGCATTAACCTCGGCGCCAACTCCGGCATCAACGTCATCTATTCCGGCACGGTATCCGCCGCCACCGAAGGCGCCATTCTCGGCATCCCTTCGTTTGCCATTTCACTGGCGACGTTTGTCAAACCCGATTTCAGCGCCGCCGCCGATTTTGCCGGCGATCTGGCGAAGCGGCTGCTGCAACACCGTCTGCCCAAAGGGGTGTTTCTCAACGTCAACATTCCGGCGGTGGCCAGAGATCAGATTCAAGGCGTGCGCATCACCCGCCAGGGCCAGGCCAATTATGTCGAAGAGTACAGCGCCCGCATGGATCCCCACAAACGGAACTATTACTGGCTGACCGGTGAAAAAGTGGATATTGAAGAGAGCGAAGAGGTGGACGATCGCGCGCTGATGCAGAATTATATCTCGATCACGCCCGTCCATTATGATCTCACCTGCTATGCGTTTATGGAAGAACTGAAAAATTGGGATATCCGCTATCGATGAAACATGACGAACTGGTTCTTATTCTCGATTTTGGCTCACAGTATACGCAACTGATCGCGCGCCGCGTCCGCGAACTGGGGGTCTATTCCGAAATCAAACCCTTTCACCTTGCGGTCGAGGAAATCCGCGCCCTGCAGCCCAGGGGCATCATTCTATCCGGCGGCCCCTCTTCGGTATATGCCGTTGATGCGCCCTTGCCCGGGGCCGAGCTCTTCGATCTGAATGTTCCCATTCTCGGCATCTGCTACGGTCTGCAAACTCTGGCCTTTATGCTGGGCGGCGAGGTTGAAAAAGCACCGCGCCGTGAATATGGCCGCGCCGAGCTGCGCATCGACATGGCCACAGAGCTGTTTGCCGGTCTGCCGGCGTCGCTGACAGTGTGGATGAGCCACGGCGATCATCTCACGGCGCTGCCGCAGGGATTCGATATCATCGCCCATACCGACAATGCACCCATTGCCGCGATTCGCCATCGCGACAGGAAAATTTTTGGCATTCAGTTCCATCCCGAAGTGGTGCACACACCCCGCGGCGCCGACATCCTGGCCAATTTCGTTTTCAAAGCCTGCGGCTGTCGCGGCGACTGGAACGCCGGCGCTTTTGTGGAAAACACCGTTGCGGAGATTCGCAGACACGTCGGCAAGAATCGGGTGTTGTGCGCCTTGTCGGGCGGCGTGGATTCCACCGTAGCCGCCGGCCTGGTGGCCAGAGCCATCGGCAAACAGCTGGTGTGCGTGTTTGTCGATACCGGGATGCTGCGCGACCGCGAAGCGGAAGAGGTGTGCGAGTTCTATCAACAGGCGGATTTTGAATTTCATCTGGTCGATGCCGC
>CAZISM010000024.1:45780-50840 GCA_964541895.1 uncultured Cytophagia bacterium | reverse complement strand
GAAGTCAAGGGCATCAATCGAGTCGTATACGACATCAGCAGTAAACCACCCAGTACGATAGAATGGGAATAGTCGTGAGGAGGTTTGGATGTGTGGAATCGTCGGATACATCGGTCACCGGCAGGTACTGCCGATTTTGATGAACGGGTTGAAACGGCTGGAATATCGGGGCTATGACTCTGCCGGTATCGCCATTATCAACAGCAATCAGCTGTCGATTGAAAAAGCGGTAGGAAAAATCTCCCAGCTGGAAAAAAACATCGAGTCCCTGACGCTGACGGCATCGCTGGGTATCGGCCACACCCGCTGGGCTACCCATGGTGAACCGAACCAGGTCAACGCCCACCCTCACTGCGACTGTCAAAAGCGCCTCGCGGTCGTGCACAACGGCATCATCGAGAACTATGCGGTATTGCGCGCCGATCTGCTGGTGCGCGGCCATCACTTTGTCTCGCAGACCGACACCGAGGTGCTCTGCCACCTCTTTGAAGAGTTGCTCGCCCGGGGTCTGGATCTGCCGGAAGCCGTTCGGCAGGGGTTAGGCCAGGTGCATGGAACCTACGGCATCGCGGTGCTGGACCGGGAAAACCCGCATCTTTTGCTGGCCGCACGCAAGGGCAGCCCGCTGGTGGTCGGCCATGGCGACAACGAATTTTATCTAGCCTCCGACACGGCGCCGCTGGTCGGCCATACCACGGACGTCAGCTATCTGGACGATGGCGAAATGGCCATCATCACCCAGAATCAATTTGCCGTGCGCACCATCGACAACCGCGAAGTGACCAAATCGATCCACGTCATCGAAACCGATCTGCGCCAGATCGAAAAATCCGGTTTTGATCACTTTATGCTCAAAGAGATCATGGAGCAGCCGCAAACCCTGGCGGATACCATGCGCGGCCGCCTGCTGACCGAGGAGGGCACGGCCAAACTCGGCGGCATCGAACACGATGTGGAATCGCTGCTCTACGCCCGCCGGATCATTCTCACCGCCTGCGGCACTTCGTGGCATGCCGCACTGATCGGTGAGTACCTGTTTGAAGATCTCATCGGTGTGCCGGCCGAGGTGGAATACGCCTCCGAATTTCGCTATCGCAATCCGATTTTGAACGAAGACACCGTGGTCATCGCCATCAGCCAATCGGGTGAAACCGCGGATACGCTGGCGGCGGTGCGCGAGGCCAAACGGAAGCGCAGCAAAGTGTTCGGCATCTGCAACGTGGTGGGTTCTTCCATTGCCCGTGAAACCGACGCCGGCGTCTATCTCCATGCCGGCCCTGAAATCGGCGTCGCCTCCACCAAAGCGTTTACGTCCCAGGTCACGGTGCTGGCCCTGATTACGCTGTTGCTGGGCCGGGTTCGTTCGGTCTCCAGCAGCCGTGGTCGTGAGCTGGTGCGCGAACTGACCGGTATGCCGGACAAGGTAAACCGGGTGCTGGAAAACCATGAACAGATTCGTGCCATCGCCGAACAGTTTCAATATGCCAACAACATGCTCTATCTCGGTCGCGGTTATAATTTTCCGGTCGCGCTGGAAGGCGCCTTGAAACTGAAAGAAATTTCCTACATCCATGCCGAAGGCTATCCGGCCGCAGAGATGAAACACGGCCCTATCGCGCTCATCGACGACAACATGCCGGTGGTCTTTATCGCCACCCGCGATTCCGTTTATGACAAGATCATCAGCAACATTGAAGAGGTCCGCGCCCGCCGCGGCCGCGTCATCGCCATCGCCACCGAAGGCGATACAGAGATCGCTAAAAAAGCGGAACATGTGATCTATGTGCCGGAAACCCTGGAAGTGTTCACCCCGTTGATCACGATCATTCCGTTGCAGCTGCTGGCCTACCATATGGCTGTTTTACGCAAGTGTGATGTAGATCAACCGCGAAATCTGGCAAAAAGCGTAACAGTAGAATGACCGCCACAGCCGGTCGCATCAGGAAGGAGTTGCAGACGTTGTTCATCCGTAACCTATTCGGCTTGCTATTGCTCGGCTTCTGTGTACTTGACACCCTGGCCGCGTATCAGGAGAAAACACCGGCCGCACAATTCGATCAAAGCCTCATCCTCTATCGCAATCAGCGCTATGACGAAGCTCTGACCATGCTGAAAGGATTGACAGACACAGGAACACCCCATCCGCACCTGAGCAAAGCGCTGCTGCTGCACATGCGCACCCTGGAAAAAATGGGCACCTATCAACAGGCGGAATCACTCGCCGACCGTTTCATCCTGGAATTTCCCAGGAGTCGCTATCTGGATGACGTCCATTTGCTGAAAAGCCGCCTCGCCGGCCGTAACGGCGACCGCATCGGCACCCTGAGACACCTGTTGTGGATTATGGACCATAGTGAAAACAGCGACCTTGTGGCCGTTGCCGAGGAGCGCATCACCAGTCAGCTGAACAGCAAAGTCACTCGCTCTGTATGGCACCCCCTGGCGAGCGAAGAACACACGTCCGCCACTGCCATCTGGATCAAACTGTGGAGCGTTCGCGCCAACCTTGGCTGGCGATGCACGAGCACAGCGGAGCGGCTGATTCGAGAATTAAACGGTTCAACGCTGTCGGACAAACAGCTGCGGCTGTTGCGGGCCTGGCAGAGCAAAGAAACCGCCAGCCTGGAATACCCGGCCCGCATCGGCCTTGTTTTGCCCCTGTCCGGCGACAACAGCGCCGAAGGCCACGAATTTTTGCAGGGCTTTATCTTTGCGCTGGCAGAGAAGAAAACAGCCGTCGAGCTGGTACTGCAGGATTCCAAAAGCTCCCTGATCGAAGCGGCCAAAGCCATACGGCCGCTGCTCAAAGCCGATGTGGACCTGATCATCGGCGATCTCGACGGCGAACGATCGGCAGCGCTGGCAGCCCTGGCGGTGCAGGCTGGCAAAACCTATCTTTGCCCGGTGGCGACCGACATCGGCATCGCCGGACTCGGTGAGCAGGTTTTTCAGATGAACAGCGACCTGGAAACACGCGGGGAAGCGCTGGCCCATTATGCCTATGACAAGTTGGGACTGCGCACCTTCGCCTCGCTGGCGCCGGCAGATGCCTACGGCCAGTTCCTGACCGATGCCTTTACCGCCACCATCGATAAACTGGGTGGCACCATCGTGGCGCAGCAGTGGTACTATTCCGGCACCGAGGATTTCAAACGCCATTTCCAGACCATCCGCACCACTGCGCTGGCAACGGCGCCGCCGGACACGGCTGTTCTTAACGCCTTTGCACGCCGCAAAAAAGAGATGGCTGAAACCGGACTGCGTACCCTGGGCTCGCAGGACGATGAATTCGAAATTCCGGTCCGCTCCATTGACGGATTTTTCTTTCCGATCTATGAGGAAGATATTGCCATCATCGCCCCCCAATTCGCGCTGGTCAACATCCAATCCACGCTCCTGGGCGGCGACTACTGGTACCATCCCGATATACTGCGCAGCCAGCGGCGCTATGTAAACGGTGTCGTGTTTTTCAGCGGTTACTATGTAAACGAAACCAATATGGAATATATTGACTTTAGAAACCGTTATCGAATTATAACAGCACAGTCCCCCTCCGCCCTTTCCGTAATGGGCTATGATCTTGGCAACCAGATGGACCGCATCAGAAAAGCCGGGCAATTGCAGGATGGACGCATAGCCGACTTTATGCAAAACGCCACCACGTTCCAGGGGGTTGCCGGGACGTGCAGATTCTCCGCCGACGTACATGTAAACCACATGGTTCACCTGCTCCAATATAAAGACGGCAATATCACTAAACTGGAACCCTAGCTCAAGGAGAACGTTCATGGAAGAATTTTTCCGCAAAACCGTCATGGCCGGGATGGGTTTTCTCGACATGACCAAAGAAAAGGTGGAAGACTTTATCGATGATATGATCAAGCGGGGCGAATTGACCCAGGAAGAGCGCAGCCGCTATGTCAAGGAGACCATGGACAAGGTAGAGCAACGCTCCAAAGAAGCCAAAGAGTGGATTCAGAAACAGGTGGAAGAAACGGTCGAACAGCTGAAACCCAAAACCGGAAAACTCCTCGAAGAACTGCAGGAAAAAGTGGATTCGTTGTCCAGAGAACTGCAGCGTTTGCGCGAAGAATTGAATCAGACTAAATCGCATAACGGCTCGTCGAACTGAGCCGTTATACTGGCGCCATGGCCGCAAACGCATCAGGCGGCTGACGATGGCTCCATCAAGCGGGTGTTGCGAATCCCCGCCAGATCGGCCATGTGAACATAAACCTGACTTTCAGGTACTTGACGATTTGTACCGGACACTCATATTTTAACCGGTACAACCTTGAACGACCAACACAAAACAATGGAGGTAACAATGAAAAAGGTACTGGTTCTTGCTCTGGCTCTGCTGGTTTTTACTACCCTTGCCGTCGCGAAATCCGACATCGGCCTCAAAGGGGTGGGTGGGCAGCTGGGTTTCATCATGCCGGAAGATCCGATTGATAACACCATCGGTTTTGGCGGGCATGCCTATTTGGGCACGATCATTCCCAACCTGGATCTGTATGTGTATGCCGATTACTGGGGCAAAAAATATGCAGAAGCATCGGATTGGGAAGCTAAATTTTCAGTGTTCGGTATCGCCGGTGTAGTAAAGTACCGTTTTAATGTCAGCGGCGACATAAAGCCCTACGCCGGCGGCGGTCTCGCATTGAACATCGGCAGCGCCAGCGCAGAGTATACCGGCCCCTACAAACAATACTATACGACGGATACTTCCAGCAGTGATACCGAACTGGGGCTCTACCTGGTCGGCGGCGCTGCCAAGACCTTTTCGCCGACGCTGGACGGTTTTGCGGAAATTCGCTACAACACCGGCGGCGTTGACTATCTGGGCATTTATGCCGGCGTAACCTACAAGCTCGGCAAATAGGTCATACCCTAAACAGCAACCGTTCGGAGCCCCTGCTGCAGCGCAGCAGCGCGGCAACGAATCAGAAATTCGTAGCTTTTTCGGAGCGGCCTGC
Organism: uncultured Cytophagia bacterium; assembly: GCA_964541895.1. Lineage (GTDB taxonomy): Bacteria > Zhuqueibacterota > Zhuqueibacteria > Residuimicrobiales > Residuimicrobiaceae > CAZISM01. The sequence continues at coordinate 45,861 of CAZISM010000024.1, read as the reverse complement.
AGCTTTCCAGCAATGATTAAAAGGGCTATCCTGACACACAGAGGATAGCCCTTTTTCATGCCGGCCGTTTTCGGCCTCCTG
>CAZISM010000024.1:0-45680 GCA_964541895.1 uncultured Cytophagia bacterium | reverse complement strand
GCCTCCTGCCGGAATCGCCTCAATTTCAAACTCCCGCTCATCGTGAAGGGCCTCTCCGCCGGCAAAATTGTTTCTATTTGAATTATCTTAATAATTTTGTATATTCTTGCGTTACAGCCGGTTCTCGGCTGCAAAAAGAAAGAGACATCATTTTAACATTACAAAACAGACCAGCACGCGCAGCGGCAGAGCGTACAAGCAGCCATCTCTGCGCTTCCCGGTTTTTTAACAAACACAACGTTCGATATTAGTTTCCGGTTTATCCAGGTCAGAATAGTCATGAAACTTCCTTTGATCGGACTCACCACCGACCACAGTCCGGCTACGGACCAGCGCACCTTTGCCAGGGGTGTGGACATCTATTACCATAACGATGTCTATATTCGCTATGCGGAAAAGGCCGAGTGCCTTTTTGTCGGCCTGCCCACCACCGGCAAGCATTCGCTTGTGGCGGAGCTGATCGATCGCATCGACGGTCTGATGTTGACCGGCGGCAACGATGTCTACAGCGCCGCCTATGGCGAAGAGATCCTGGATCCATCGTGGTCATTCGACGCGCCGCGCACCTATTACGAAATCGCCCTGATCCGGGAAGCGTTGCGCCGGGACAAACCCGTCTATGGATTATGCCGGGGCGCCCAGATGTTAAACGTAGCGCTGGGCGGATCGCTTTTTCAGGATATTCCTACACAGGTCGCAGAGCCTATACAGCACCGATCACTGAACAAACCACAGTGGACCTATCACCCGGTGCAAGTGGAGCGCGATTCACGTCTGTACCACATTGTGCAGATGGACCATTTTTCAGTCAGCACCTCGCACCATCAGGGCATTCGTTCGCTGGCACCCGGCTTGCGAGCCTCAGCCCAGGCGCCGGACGGCATCATCGAGGCCGTTGAAATGCCGGAGCGCCATTTTGTCCTGGGGGTGCAATGGCATCCGGAGGTCATGGGGGATGACCCGACGTCGTTACGGCTGTTGCACACTTTTGTGGAGGCCTGTCGTGCCCTGTAATCCGGCTGCCACAACCATGTCGGACAGGTGTCTGCTGCAAAGGCGCAAAGCCTTGCCAATGAGCCGGTCTGTTGACCCTATCGTGAGCCAGAGCCATGAAAACCACCATTGATGCACTAAAAACAGAATGGAAATCCGGCCGGTTCACTCCGGTGTATCTGTTCTATGGCGAAGAAGATTTCATCATCGAACAGCTCTGCGAAGAAATAATGGCACGGGCGCTGCAGCCGGAAGAGAGGGATTTCAACCTGGATGTGTTTTACGGCAACGAAGCCGACGCCGTCAAAATCGTCAATATCGCCACCTCCTATCCCATGATGTCGACCCGACGCCTGGTCATGGTCAAAAGCGTCGAAACCATGAACGCCGCCGCCATGAATCTGCTCAACAAATATGCACAGCGACCGATGGAAAGCACCTGCCTGGTCCTGACCGCAGAAAAACTGGAAGGCCGGAAATCCAAATTACACGACATTCAAAAAAATGCCGCCTACGTGGAAGCCAAAGTGCTGTATGACAACCAGGTCCCCGATTGGGTGCGCAAATGGGTTGGCCAGTACAAACTGACCATCACAGAGGATGCCATTCGCCTGCTGCAGGCTCACAGCGGCAACACGCTGCGTACCCTGGCCGCGGAAGTGGATAAATTACGGCTCAATCTCAAGGATCGGCATCAGATCGAAGTGGCCGACGTGGAACAGGTTGTGGGCAGTTCCAAACAATTCAACGTCTTTGAACTGTGCGATGCCGTCGGCACCAAAAACCTGAATCGTAGCCTTAACATCCTCGGCGCCATGCTGCAGAACGGCGAACAGCCCACTGCCCTGTTGAGCATGCTCAGCCGGCACTTTTTCATACTCGCCCGCTTGCGCGAGTTCAAAGTAAAAAAAATGAGCGATGACGAAGCCGCCCGGCAGCTGAAAATCCATCCCTACTTTCTTTCCAACTATAACCGTCAGGCCAATCTCTACGGCCGGGATCAGCTCAAATCGGCCTTTTCGCACCTGCTGGAAGCCGACCAGCACCTCAAGACCAGTTATCAAAAGCCGCGACTCGTTCTGGAAACCCTTCTGTTTAAACTGCAGTACCATATCCAGTAACGGCCCATTGGCCGGCCACATACTATACTTTTTATTATCAAATAGTTATAAAATTTAACTGACCGCCGCGATCCGGTTGGGAACTTTTTTCAACAAGCAACGGTTAAATCCAGCGAACATTGATGGTAAGCAAAGAAGCGAAAATCTCGGAACTGAGCGACGAAGACCTGATCCGGCGATTCCAGGATGGGGACCTATATGCGTTCGACGCCATCGTGAACCGTTACAAGGATCAATTGCTGAACTTTGCCTACCGCTTCCTTGGCAACATGGAAGAAGCGGAAGATGTTGTGCAGGAGACGTTTTTGCGCATTTTCCGCAACAAGCACGCATACCGCCAGATCGCCAAATTTTCAACCTGGGTCTACACCATAGCCGGAAATTTGGCCAAGACCGAATTGCGCAAGCGCAAACGACGCAAGTACGTCTATATATCGGATATGGGATTTGACGATAAAGATTTCGAAATCGAGGACGTCAACGCGGACACGGAACGGGAAGTGGATTCCATGATCAAGGAGAAATACATTCAAAAAGCCATTGATGAATTGCCGGCGCGGTTCCGCCAGGTCATTTTACTGGTGGACGTTCAGGAACTGCCCTACGAAGAAGTCAGTGCCATCATGCGGGTGCCCCTGGGCACCATCAAATCGCGTGTTAACCGGGCACGATTGAAACTGCAGGACAAATTGAGTGACCTCATGGAACATGATACATCAGCGAATAAGCGAGGTGTGGATGAACAGTTGCGACAAAATTAAAAAGCTGGCCTTTCTCTACAACGATCACGCCCTCGAATCGACGCAACACGCCCAGATCAAAGACCATCTCGACGCCTGCCCGGCCTGTTGTGCCCATTTTGCGCAGGCTCGACAGATCAAGAAAAGCCTGCAGCATCTGCCGCGGGTGCGGACGGCGCCGGACTTTAACACGGTGTTGCGCGCACGCCTGCGCAGCGAGTCGGCCCGGCGAACGTTCTATCGTTTTGACATCCTTTCGACATTCTGGCGCGTGCCGGCCTATGCGGCCGTGGCGCTGTTTTTCATCGCCGTCGGTATGATGGTGCAGCGCCAATGGATCTCGCAACCGCTGCAGCCCCCTATGTCCGCCAACGTCTCGGTGCAGTCGGCACCGCTGGCGGTAGCGATCTCTACGCCCCCGCCGGTGACCGTCAGCGGCAAAACCGCGAAACGACCGCGCGTCACCAACTATGTCAGCGAACCGGTAGTGCCGGCCTCTGATCTGAAACGGTGGATCCGTCGCAACGGCCTGCGCGGACAGGGCAGCCTGGAGCGGTTGAACGGCGACAGCACCGGCAGGAGCGGCGTGCGCGAAACGCCGCAACCGATGATGGTTCGATACCAGGAACAGTTTTAAGCAAGGCAAACCGGAAGTGGCATATGCAGAGTAGGTTGTATCATTTTGCACTCTTTATGCAGGCGTCGTTTCTGCTGTTTTTCTCCCAGAGCCCGGCCCAGGATCTTTCGGTGCTGACGCGACTGGAACAGGACCTGCGACGATTGGTCGAACGGGTCAAACCGGCGGTGGTCACCGTTTCCGCACGTCAAGTCGGCCTCACACCGGCGAACGATAACGGCCTGGTAAATTTTGAAATCACGCCGCAGGGATACTATGAAATCATCAACATCGGTTCCGGTATTCTGCTGGATTCGACCCACATTTTAACCCACAGCAGCGTCGTTCTCAACAGCGACAGCATTGAAATCACCTTCAGCTCCGGTCTGCACCGTCGCGGTCAAATGATCGGCACAGACCCGGAGACCGGCCTGGTGGTGTTGCAGATCCGCCCCGTCTCCCTGCGGCCCGCACCTGTGCGTCTGGGTGAGCGACTGGTACCCGGTTGCACGGTGGCTCTGATCGGCAATTCGCTGGGCGTTTCCCCTGCTATCTCTCTGGGTATCGTCAATGGCGTGCGCAATGACGGCCTGATTCAGGTGTCGACCAACGTCACCGCCGGCAACGCCGGCAGTCCTCTGTTCGACAGCCAGGGTCGGCTGGCAGGCATTCTCGCCGGCCGATTGAGTCCGGTGGGTGACGATTATATGCTGAACGAAGGCCTCGCCATGAGTGAAGCGGCCGTGGCGTTCCCCGCAGAAGAGGTCATGCAGCGGGCGCACCACATCATTAACCGTACGCCGGTTGACCGCGGCTGGATGGGCGTTTCCGCCGAAGATTGGCCGGGTGGTATGGGCTGGGTGCATCTGAACGATGTTAAAGCCAGCAGCCCGGCCCAGCAAGCCGGCTTGCGCGTCGGTGATATTCTCGTCAACATGAACGATCGCCCGTTAAAGGGCTCCAGATTTCTGGCGCAGTATATCCGCCAAAGCAAAGCCGGAGAAAAAATCGCCTTTAGCGTGCTCCGCGGCGACAGCACCTTTAGCGTGCAGGTGACGACCAGCGAAAGCCACGATACCGTTCCGGGCCGGACCGGTGCGCAGCTGACCGCTCGCATCTATTCCGGTGCGGTGCTTACTTACGGGGAGCAGCCGGCCTCCCGCTACGTTCCCATCCCCCAAGATGTTCTTTTACAGAGAATTAACTCCCTCGAACGCGAATTGTACCAATTGCGCAGCCTGCTCAACGATAAGGCAAAACCCTGATTCACGCTGAGCAAACCCTTGACTTTTTCATATTTTTTTATAAATTATATAGTCTGTAATTATTATGGATTATAAAGGAGCAATTCATGGCCAAAGATAAAACATTTGGTGCCAAGGTAGCCAAGTCCCAAGCCATCGCCAGCAAAGTATGCCCGGTGTGCAAGGATGCCGTCAACACCGTGCATTTGGTGCGCACGGAAAAGAACGCCGATTCCGGATCGTATCGCTTTGTGGAAAAATATGTCGGCGTCTGCAAGTGCAACGAGAAAGAAGTGTATAATCAATGAGTCGCCCTCCCTGCCAGGTTCTGCTGGCCACGCATAATGCGGACAAGGTTAAAGAGATCAGTCTGTTCCTGCAGGGATTACCCGTAGAGTTGCTGACGGCAAAACAGTTTCCTCATATTCCGCAGGTGGAAGAGGATGAACCGACGTTGATCGGCAATGCCATCAAAAAAGCGCGCACGCTGGCGCAAGCCACAGGTCTGATGACTCTGGCAGACGATACCGGTCTGGAGGTGGATGCGTTGAACGGCGCTCCCGGGGTTTATTCCAGCCGCTATGCCGGCGAAAATGTCAGCTACAGCCAGAACGTCGACAAGTTGCTCGCCGACCTGGCCGGTGTAGAGCCGGCCCAACGCACGGCCCGTTTTCGTTGTGTGATTGCCATTGCCGGTCGTGAGCTCATCCAAACCGTGGAAGGGGTCTGCGAGGGATTGATTCTGCAAAGCCGGCGCGGTCACGGCGGTTTTGGCTATGATCCGGTGTTCTTTGTGCCCGCCACCAGCGCGACCTTTGCCGAAATGGACCTGGCTGAAAAAAACAGAATAAGCCACCGCGGCTTGGCGCTGGTCAAGGCCAGGCAGGTTTTGCAAACATTCTGCTTGTAACCGCCTCTCATCGCCGGACGCGGTCTTTTGTTCTCTCTTGACCAAGTTTCGGGGCGTAGCGCAGTCCGGTTAGCGCGCCTGCTTTGGGAGCAGGAGGTCCTGAGTTCGAATCTCAGCGCCCCGACCAAAATTACAAAGGGTCAACTCATGATTGAGTTGACCCTTTGCAGTTTCAGCACTCGGCATTTCGCAGGATGATTCTCCAGACCTCCAAAGTCTGCCCACTCTCCCCTTCTGCTTTTCTTCTGACAACACCACTCCGCCCGAGAAAACCTGAGGTTATCCCGCATTAAAACCGGGATCATTAACCAGGGGACCCCACACGGGCTCTTCATCTTTTGCCGGCGGAAAGGCGCGCCCAGGCTGCTGCAAGAACAGCCAACATAGGCGTCAACGCAGGAAAATTCCACACGACAGCTCCTGTTCGAACGGAGAAATTTGCCATTTGACTATAAGCAGGAAAAAGTGTAATATCACTGTGCATATTGGCAAACCAGAGAGGTTCGAGCTTGGGTATAACGATTAAAGACATTGCACGGGAGGCCGGAGTTTCCATTCAAACGGTATCCAGGGCATTGAACAATAAAATGGAAATCGATGCCAACACCAAAAACAGGATCATGAAAATTGCGAACGATCTCCATTATAGTCCCAACATCCTTGCCAGCAGTCTCCGCCTGAAGCGATCTAAAACTCTGGGGATCATCATACCTGACAACCGGGATCCCTTTTTCGCTGAAATATTGCAGGGAGCGACCAAAGCGGCTCAAAAGGCAGGCTATCAGTTCCTGCTGACCGTTTTGGCGGAAGGCGGCGCAAATATCAATGAAGATCTGGAAGCGCTGAATACGTTGATTTCCAAACGGGTGGATGGGCTGCTGATCCAGCCGGAGCAGGAGAACGAATTATACTTGAACGTGCTCCGAAATTGTCCTGTACCCTATGTGCTCTATAACCGTTCGCCGGAAGGGCTTTGCTGCGATTATGTCACCCACAATCACGAATTGGGATCTTTCATGGCGGCGGACTATCTTTTCAGGAAAGGCATAAAGGAACTTGTTTACCTCACCCGTCCCCCGGAAACCACCTCGGTCAAAGCGAGAATAAAGGGCTGCCTCAACGCCGCCCTGGAAAATGGCTTGTCCGAACAGGCGGTAAAAATCAGAGAATGCAACGACACCCTGGAAGAGGCGTATCAATCCGCTGCCGGACTGTTATCGGAAAGCAGACCGGAAGCCATATATACCTGGGATGATATAATGGCTATCGGCGTGCTGCGCGCCGCACGGGACCTCGGGCTGCAGATACCGAAAGATTTTCTCCTGATCGGCTATAATGATCTGGAAATAACAAAGTTTCTAAATCCTGCGCTGACAACCGTAAAACAACATCTGTCACTGATCGGAGAAAAAGCCGTCGAGATACTGATTAAAAAGATCCAGAATAAAAAAGAGACTCGCCAGCAGCAAATCATATTAACCCCGACGCTTGTGTTCCGAGAAACAGCCTGAGTCGAGTGCCGCCTGGCTGATTTGCCCCGGACCTATGGCTTGCTGCTGCAGCACGTTATGCCCACACAAACCGCTCAAGCACCTCGCAGTTTCTGCAATTGAAAAAGCTTGAAAATTGTGCTTGATAATTATAAAAAGCCTGCTTATAATAATGTTAACGTTCACGTGATCGTTAACGGAAAATTCTTCATGACCTCAAAAGAACGCTTTTGCAAAACTCTGGACCACGAAATCCCGGACAGGTTGCCGACAGACCTGCTTTGGCCCAGAGCCGAGACCATCCGCGCGCTGAAAACCCATTTTCGCACGGATGAATCGGAAGAGGTGTTCCGCCATCTCGGCGTTGATTTTCGCTGGCTGGCCGTTCCCGCTCAATTTCCCGAGTTCGATGGCAGAGTCAACGGCTATTTAAACGACGATGCGCCAGGCAGCGGCACGCCTTATATCTTTCATGACCGGCAAACCTTCGAGGATCAATGGGGCATTCTGCGCCGCGTGGGAGATGACGGCAAATATCTCGAGTGGAAATCAGGGCCGTTGGTCGGCAGAGACACTCTCGCCGACTGGTCATTGCCCGAGGTTCACTATCCGACGGCACAAGAGCTGTCACGGACGCTTGTGCCTTTTGTGGATTCCGTTACTGTTACAGAGATAGAATTCCCTTTCAAATTAGCCTGGCACATCGCCGGCTTCGAGCACCTGTCGATGATGATGGTGACCGATCCAGAGTTCGTCGAGGAGCTTTACGAACGGCTGTATGCGTTCCAAACGAAAAAAGCGGTGCTGGCAGCGCAGGCCGGTTTTGATGTGGTGGCCATCGTCGGCGATGTTGCCGGACAACTCGGGATGATGTTTTCACCGCAGCTGTTCCTGCGATTTGACGTCCCCCGGTTCAAACGCCTGATCGAGCAAGTCAGACAGGCAAAGCCTGACATAAAAATCCTGTACCACAGCGACGGCAATATCAGTTCGATCATTCCGCTGTTGATCCAGTGCGGCATAGATATTTTGAATCCCATCCAGTCTGCCTGCATGGATCCTGCCGAGGTCAAGAACAGGTTCGGCAGCCAATTAACGTTTCATGGCACGATTTCAGTACAGGACACGATACCCAACGGAACGGTTGCCGATGTCAGACAAGAGGTCATCACCCGGATCAAAACGGTCGGCTATAACGGCGGCTTGATCGTGAGCCCGGAAAACAGCATCCCGTACGATGCCCCGTTGGAAAATGTCCTTGCCGTTTACGACGCGGTCAGGGAATTCGATTACCGGCAGCTGGAGTAACCTCGAGGTTTACCCTCTATCATTTACAGCCATGACGGCAACAGCGGGCGGCGTCGCCTGCGCCTTTAGAAATCTGGATACAAATCATCTCACAGAAAATCCCTGGGAGCAGGCATGGCAAATGTACCAGCCAATGGATGGATCGATTATGCGGCCATCATGCTTTTCTTCGCCCTGATGGTGGCTATCGGCATATACTATTTCTTCAAAACGAAAACCACCTCAGACTATTTCACTGGAGGCCGGATCATCCCCGGCTGGATCTCCGGCCTCTCCTATTTTATGGGCGGCTTTTCGGTCATGGTGTTCGTCGGCCAGGCTTCTGTCGCCTACCGGCATGCGGGATGGGTGATGGCCAACGCTCCCTTGTGGGCATTGGGATTGCTCCTCAGTGCACCTATTGCCGCCCGTTGGCACCGGGCCAGCATTACGACCGTTCCCGAATTTCTCAGCCAGCGCTTCGGCAATTCCACGCGCTACCTGTTCAGTTTTGTAGGCATTCCATCGCGGATCCTGGATAACGGCAACCGGATCTATGCCACGGCGGTCTTTGTCGGTATGGGGCTGGGCATCGGCAAAGGGCTCGGACTGTGGGGATCCAGCTTTATCATCGTGATCTATACCTTTCTCGGCGGCCTCTGGGCGGTCATTTCCACCGATGTGATCCAGTTTTTCCTGATGAGTTTTGCGGTGATTTTAGTCGCAGTGCTGGGCCTGGCCTCCCTGGGTGGATTTTCCTCTTTTATTTCCGACTCGGCCCCGGGATTCTGGAGCATCAGCCCGGATAACGAGTTTACCATCGGCTATTTAATCGCCATCGCCCTGCTCAATTTTATAACCAATAATGGATTCTGGTCGCTCGTCCAGCGTTACACATCCACGCCCAACGAATGGGAGGCGAAAAAGGTATGCTACATTTCGGCGTTTGCGACGCTTGTGGTGATGCCGATCCTGTTCCTGCCCGGCGCCATGGGCCCGCACATCGTTGCGAAAGAGATCGATCAATTGGTGGCCGGAGGGCTCCCCATTCACCTGGCCGCCGAACGAAGCTATGTGCTGGTGTGCATGAAACTGCTGCCTGCCGGGCTGATGGGCTTTATAATCGTGGCTGGTTTTTCAGCCACCATGAGCGCCCTGTCCGCCGAATACAACATTCTGTCAGCGATTTGCACAAGAGATATTTACCGCGATCTGCTCAACAAATCCCGTAAAATCCGCGAACAAAAGATGCTCTGGGTCGGTCGTTTCTCAACGCTGGGAATCGCCATGCTCTGCACCCTGATCGGGTCGCAGGTGGAAAACATGGGCGGTGCATTCAAGTTTTGCTACCTGGCCCTGGGCTTGACGAGCTCTCCCACTTATCTGCCGCCTTTGCTCGGTCTCTATAACAAACGAACCCCGGCGTGGGGCGCCAATCTTGCTTTTGCAGTCGGATTTGCTTCCGGCCTGGTCACGGAGTTTTACCTTAAATTGCCGCTGCTGGAAACGGTGCTGATCAATTCCGGCGTTACGATGGTTACGTTTTTTCTTGCCGGCCTCATCGATCCGGTCAAGGGAATGCGTAAAGAAGAGGTTGAGATCCTTTTTGCCAGGCTGTGCAAATCCAGGCCGGGCACAAAAGAACAGGTTGATGCCAGTGAGCGTATTGTGAAAAAAAATAGTCCCAATATAAACGGGGTTATCGGATCCGGCTGCGCTGTTTTTGGGCTCTTTTTGCTGGTGGCCGGATTTCTGTCAAAATCGGCCGGCGGCTTTTGGCCGAATGCTCTCAGCGGCATCGGGTTAATCGGCATCGGCAGCGTGCTCCTTTACAAACCGAGCAACCGCTGAACGCTTGCCCGGTACCTTTACGCCGCCAGCGCCCGATCGAATTATATCAAGGAGCGACCATGCAAACCCCTAGATGCTTTTCTCCAGTCAAATTGGTTCTCTGTATCAGCGTGCTGGCCTGTTTATGGGCTCGCCCCTGCTCGGCCAGGGAGATCGGGGACGAACTGATGTGGCAGCGAAAATTCATCGAGTATCTGCGCACGATGGAGCAGCGCCTGGACAGGACGGACGGCAATTACGCCATTCAGTATTTTATCGAATCCTACGCCGTGCGCGCTATTCTCATCGCCTACGATCAGTATACCAATGACACTTACGATCTGAATTATGCCGTCCGCTGGACGGAGCGCATGCTTTCGTTGCAGGGTAAAACGCTGCATCCGGGCGCCTATGCGATGGGATATGACGATACCGGCTATGAGCGACCGCTCGGCTGGTACACGGCGGACTGTTGCTGCATCGGATTAGCGGTGATGTCCGTGGCCACCAACCCGCAGATTGTGGGCGCACAGCGCGACCGCTATATCAATTCGGTGAAAATGTTCGTCGATTATGTCATGGACGACTGGCGGAATCCCAACGGATCGCTGCCGTGCGGATGGCGAAACGGGGAGTTGAATCCGATCAAGGAGTTCTGGATAGCCACCTCGCTTTTCAGCGCACTGGCTTGGCACCTGTACGACGTGACGAAAATCGAAACCTACAGAACCGTCGCCATGGAAGCGTGCAACTGGTTGCTCGAATTCGATTACACCAAATCCGAAGTGACGGTCGGAACAAATTTTAAAGATGGCATCACGACGTTTGTTTTGTATCTTGGCGAAGGACTGATCGTCAACGCCGAACATTTACGCAGCCAGGACGCCTATTATCCACGAATTCAAAAGAAATTGCGCTCGCTGGTCGATCTGGTCCTGGAGAATCAGCGCAAAGACGGCGGCATGGATTGTCCAGTCGCCTGGTGGCGGCAAAAGCTGCCGGCCCTGTCGGTCGTGCTGAACTGGTATTATCATAATATGGAAGCCGATCCTCGCATCGAACAGGCGGCCAATAAAATATTGCACTATACCTTTACAGACACGGCTGAACTCGAAATTCTGACCGGCCTCCACACCCAGACGATGACCTTTACCTTTCTGGCGTTGGCCGGCAAATGTGTCCCGGAAGCCGTGTTCCCCAAACCCAGGCGATAGACGAGGCAGGACTTTGTGCAAACAGGATTCAGCAAAATCGACCTGATGGATGCGGTCGACTGGAAGGCGACCGCGGCGGCAGAACCCGCCGGCCCGCACCAGAACGGCGTGCGCGAGACCAAATTTGGCATTGCCGACCGTGTCGCAGGACTGTGGCGTCCGGAAAAAGGCGGACCCCGCAGAGTCATCGAACCGCTGCACATTTCCATGATGTATGGAGAGGACGATCAGGGCCCATTCGTGCTAGCGGCGATCGACCATTGCGATATAGAATATCAGGATCTGGACCGGATGCGTGCTCCGATCCTGGCCGAATGCGCCATAGCCGGCGATCGGGTGGTGTTTATGCCTTCCCACTGTCACGTGACGTTAGCGTATGATACGGGCAAGCTGCAGCACCTCATCGCCACCGCCGTTCGGCAGGCGAAATCGGACATGAGCGAAACGGATGTCAACGCGGTACATGCCGACATTGAGGGGAAAAAGTTCGTCATCAACCGGCAGATCCATGTACCGGGGATCGGAACGCGCACAATCATGTTCAACGACTTTTGCGAGGTCCGGGACGATCATCTGGATGCAACAGAGCAAATCAAAGAGTGGCTTCGACACCTCGGCGCCCAGCCGGAAGATCATCTCGCCCAAAACGGTCGATTCGTCACGCACCGCGAGGTTGACGATCGATTGCAGGCGCTCTTTTTCAGGGACGCGATCACAAAAAAAATCAAAGGCAGCGTTGTCCGCTTTGCCGCTCACGCCGTCATTGTATCGGAAAAGAAAGTGAATGGCGATATTTCGGCCGATTACCCCGGCTATCTTAAAAAGCGCATCGAGAACCAGGTGGGCGGAATTTCCCTGTTCGGGCAGGGCCTCTCGGGCGATCTCAGACCCTTGAACCCGGAATACTCCCATGCATTTGCCAGGATCTATGGCGAAAGGCTGGCGGACCTTCTCATCGCCGGCCTTTCCGAAACCAGCTGGGAGCCGTTAACGGTCTTGAAATTTCGCAGCGAGCCCCTCCTCCTTGCTTTGCGGAAGGACCTGCCGACCGGCGTCGAACAGGGCGAAGAGCAGATGAATCGCATCGAAAAAGAGTACGATATGACGGATGACCCGGAACAGAAACGAAAACTGCAGAACGAGTTCTGGTTTCATCATTGCAGCAGAGACATCGCCCGCACCCTGCGCCCGGGGTGCCGGGAGCAGGGATTCATCAGCACCCTTCAATACGGACTGCGACTGAACGATAGCGTCCTGCTCATGAGCCCCGGCGAACTGTTTCATGAAACAGGCTTTCAGATGGTCGAGCCGTCCGCATCCGCCAAACCGCTCACCGTCGGCAATATAAATGAATATATATCGTATATTCCGCCGCGCGACAAAATCGAACAAGGGGGCTATGAGCCCAGCGTCTGCATCGTAATGCCGGGATCGGCGGAAATCATGGTCAACGCCGCACACAAGCTGATGAACAAATTATTTCCCACTGAAGCATAAACATGGCAGATTATATAAAGTTTGAAAAACCGCGCCACACGGCAGCTTCCGGCCAGTCCGTCGTTTCCAAACATGAATTGCTCAAGGGCGAAATCGACGGCGTCGCCACAGCGCATGTGGTCGTTCAGCAGGGCGCTCGCTACACCCTGACTCCCTGCCCAGAGGAAATTTCGGTATGTCTTTTTCTCAGCGGAAACGGCGTGGTCGAACACGAGAAGAGAAAAATAGAGTTTCACCCCCTCTCTGTCTTTGTGCCGGAAGCGGACAGATCCTTTTCAGTGGCCGCATACGATCTTTATGTTACGTTCCTCGAAATTACCCTCCAGTTGAGCAAAGCAGATCGAACCTGTCTCGAAACATCAGCCAATAAACATCTCTATTTTGCCCATTACCAGGAGTGCCAACCCTATCAAGAAGAGATCAAAAGCCCCAAAACGGTCAGCCGCATGCTGATCCCGGGCGATATCGTTCCCCGCATGTCCATGGGTTCGGTGCAGACCTCAGGGCCGGATGTGGTGGCCTCCCATAGCCACCCGATGCTGGAACAGCTCTTCTACGGCTTGCAGGGAAATTCCTGTTCTGTGATGGCGGACGGACACGAAGCGCCCTTTGAGGAGGATACGCTGTTGCATATTCCGCTCGGCTCGAACCATGGCGTTCGCGTAGGCCGGGACCGGTTTCTGCATTATATCTGGATGGATTTTTTCAGGACCCAGCAAGATATGTCCTACCTGTCTGACTCTCACTTTTTGATAACCCAATAGAGCATCGACCGCGATGCTGCCATAAAGCCATCGCAGTGATCACGTTACGGCCAGTGTCCGCTCAGGTAGCGATAGCCGGCCCGCTCGGTACAGCTTGAACGGTGTCACACCGACGAACGGATCGTACGCCATGCGCCGCATCCCGGGAACAGGTGGCTTTTCCGGCCGATGCTCCGGGAATCCGCGCATCACGTCCCGGAGCTGCCGACTCCTCCGGCAGAGTGTTGCCACGGCGTGCTGCCGGTTTTGCACAACCCTGGCGTGCTGGAAAAAGATCCGCTGTTTTGCCGGCCTAATGGTTATTTCTTGCTTGGCAATGTTCAGATAGCTAATTTGAGTGAATGTTGTCAAAAACCGAGGATCGCATGATAAAATGGCTTGATATTATTTATGTTTTAGGATTATTCCTGCTCAGCGCCGATGTCTGCTCGCAAACCGCCTTGAAACAGAAAAGCGATCCGTCCCTGGCAGCCGACCTTCCAGCCTACAAGATGGTTTCTCTGTCGAGCCAGGAGCGCGCCCAAGACCTGTTGTCCCGTATGACGCTGGAGGAAAAAATCGATCTGCTCGCCGGCGAAAATCTGAACACCAAAGCAAACCGGCGCCTCGGCATCCCCAAAATTTTAATGACCGACGGGCCGCTGGGGCCGACCGTGCGCCAGCAGTCGACCAATTATTCGGCCATGATCAATCTGGCCGCCAGCTTTGACGTCGACCTGATGCGGCGCGTGGCTGAAAGTATCGGTGAAGAAACGCGCGTAATGGGCAGAAACATGCTGCTGGCGCCCATGATCAACATCATCCGCCTGCCGCACTGGGGCCGGTCATTCGAAGTGTTCAGCGAAGATCCTTGCCTGTCGTCGCGCCTGACCGTGGCGTACGTCAAAGGGGTGCAGAGCAAAAATGTGATCGCTTGCACCAAAGTCATGGCCGCCAACAACCAGGAGTGGAACCGGCTGAGCGTCGATGCCAGAATCGATGAACGCACTCTGCGCGAGATGTATCTGCCCTCTCTCCGGGCCGCTGTCCAGGAAGCGGATACCTGGTCGGTGATGACCGCTTACAACAGAATCAACGGTGACTATGGTGCGGAAAACAGGTACCTGCTCACAGAGATTCTGAAAACGGAATGGGATTTCAAAGGATTTACCGTGTCGGACTGGAACGGCACCCATTCGACGGTCAAGATGGCCCATGCCGGACTTGACCTGGAAATGCCGGTGGCCCGCTATTACGGCGCCGAGCTGCTAAAAGCTATTCAACTAGGCAAAGTGGACGAAGCGACCATTGATGACAAAGCGGGGCGTATTCTGGGGGTGATGTTCAAAGCCGGATTGTTCGATGAATCGGCCGACCAGTACGGCGGACACTCCAACACGACTCTGCGCAACGACCTGGCCAGAGAAGCCGCCCGCAAAAGCATCGTGCTGCTGAAAAATAGTAACAATTTTTTGCCGTTGAATAAGGATGGAATAAAATTAATCGCCGTGATCGGCCCGAATGGCAACGTGGCTCGTATGGCCGGTGGTGGAAGTGGAAGTCTGGAAGGTAATTATGCCATTTCTCCCCTGGACGGCATGACAGCACTGCTGGGAAGAGAAAAAGTCGGCTTTGAGGTCGGCATCCAGCCCCATAAAACATCGCTTCCGGCGATCCCAGCCGATTTTTTTGTGCTGGAGAGCGGGAAACCGGGTATCCACGCCGAGTACTTTAACAATCTGGATCAACAGGGCGAGCCGGTGCTGTCACGGATTGAACAGAAAATAGATTTTCACTGGAACCCGAACGGCCAGGCCGACTCGGACCAATACGGCTCCCCCCAGCCCGGCGTGGTGAACACGGACCGCTGGTCGGCGCGCTGGACCGGTCTACTCAAATCGCCTGGCGACGGCATCTATGAAATCGGATTCCTTGCCAACAACGGTATCCGCCTCTATCTGGACGATGAAAAAATCCTGGACAACTGGCTTGATGCCCTGCCCGGCCAGTTGAAAATGATCCATTTTACCTTCAAGGCGGGCAAAAGCTACCGGATTAGAGTCGATTATTATGAAGAAACCGGCACCAGCCATTGTTCGCTGGGCTGGACGGAACATCGTCCTGATAACATGGAGCTAACCAGGGCGGTGAAACTGGCAGCGGCGTCGGACGTCGTGGTATTATGTCTGGGATTGAACAAGTTACTGGAGGGCGAAGCCAATGACCGCACTGATCTCGGCTTGCCCGCCGAACAGGTGCGCCTGTTGAAAACCATAAGGACCGTTAATAAAAATATCGTCGTGGTCCTGAACAATGCGACGCCGATCCTGATGAGTGAATGGCTCGATGATGTGCCGGCCGTGGTCGAAGCGTTTTATCCCGGCCAGGAAGGAGGCCATGCCCTGGCGGACATTCTGTTTGGCCTCGCTAACCCGTCGGCGAAAATGCCGATCACGTTCCCGAAACGATGGCAGGATTCACCGGCGTTTGGAATCTATCCCGGCACCCGTGAAGAAGCAAGGTATGAAGAAGGCATTTTTGTCGGCTATCGCCATTTTGATAAAAATAATATTGAACCGCTTTTTCCTTTCGGATTCGGGCTCTCGTATACCACCTTTGAGCTGAAAAACCTGGCCCTGAACCGCAACACCATGGCTACACACGACACTCTGGTCGTTTCCTTTTCGGTCAGGAATACCGGAAATCGAGATGGCGATGAAATCGTGCAGCTCTATATCCAGGATGTAAAAGCGAGCGTTGAACGGGAGGTTAAATCGTTAAAGGCCTTTCAGCGGGTGAGCCTGCGGGCGGGTGAGGAACGCAAGGTTGTTTTTAAACTCAACAGCAGCGATCTGAGTTTTTATGATGTGCAGAATAAACGCTGGCTGGCGGAAGCCGGGGCATTCAAGGTCCTGCTCGGTAATTCGTCCCGCCACATTCAGCTGCAAGGTTTATTCGAACTTGTTCAGCCCTGACAGAAGCAGGGTTAAAAAGCGCCGATCTTGCATGCAATCGTAACGTTTAACCCTGCGTCAGGTCCGTTCATACTCTGGGGTGTCTATTTTTTCCTTATGGACTTTTTGTAATTTTTCATAAATCGGCCAAATGCTTTATCTTTCCTTCTTTTGTCCAGATGAGACATCGCATAATAGGCGGATTCTTTCTGAATCTTGAGATAATTTTGATACCGATCCTTTTCTATGGTTCCCAGCATGACCGCTTCCAGCACGGCGCAGCCCTCTTCGTGGGTATGAGTACAATCTTTGAAACGGCATTGGCTGCTATAGGATACAACTTCAGCAAACGTTTCCTCTAATCCATCGTCCACGGCAAAGTTGCCCAGTTCTCTGAGCCCGGGCGTATCTATGAACAGGCTCCCGGATTCCAGACGAATGAGCTGCCTTTTGACCGTCGTATGTTTTCCTTTGCTGTCTTTGCCCCTGACCTCATTCACTTCAAACAGCTCTTCACCCAGCAACTTGTTAAGCAATGTGGTCTTGCCAACGCCGGATGATCCTAGCAGGCAGTAGGTTTTGCCGGATACGAGCACGCTCTGCAGGGCGTTCAGACCCTCGTCGGTCACATGACTGATCGGCAGAAACAGATATCTATCCTGGAAGCGTTTGATCTTGTCATTGATTTCGGCCAGTGCTTCGGCAGAGATCAAATCCGTTTTGGTTAATACCACGATCGCTTGAATCCTGCTCTCATTGACCATGACCAGATATCGCTCCAATCGATGGAAATTCAGGTTGGCATCGACGGATTGGAGGATGAAAGCATAGTCAATATTCGCGGCGATCAGCTGAAATTCGACAGCCTTGCCCGGATCTTTACGCTTTAGTACGGTCTTGCGAGGCAAGATACTGTGAATAATCGCCAGGGATTCATGATCAAAACACTGGATCACGACCCAGTCGCCAACGGTAGGCAAGTCCATGCTGCTCTCAACATGATACATAAACTTGCCTGACACTTCAGCAAATATTTCATGCTGACCGTTACAGACCAGGAAATTGTTTTTATTTACTTCAACGACACGCGCAACAGAAAAATCATCTTTGATCGATTCGTTACTCTGTTGCTGAAACCATCCATCAAAGCCCCATGGTTCAAGCAGGCTGGACGCCGGATTCTGTTCATCTCTTTGAGAAAAGGTGTTTATATCTTTTGGCTTTGTTTCGTGCAGTGTGGACATGGTTGTCTCCATAAACTGGAATGAGTCTCGTGGTTTTAGTTATTGCTTTTGCCAAAAGATATCTCGCACGTTTCATTGTTTGTCCTCCTGTTTTACATTCGCCGATTCATACGGACATTGAATAGATTATATTACTAAATAAATGCAATTTTAGCAATTGAAAAACCCTTGAACCGTCAGGGTTTGTTACTGGGAACTGCGTCTCCACCTGCCGGTTCCTCCTGTTCCCGGGATGAGATACGCTTACGCTGGTCCGGTGATTTGGCATTTTTGTTGATTATTACCACTAACATCGCTATAATGAAACCTAGCAGGGCCTCCCACCGGCTGATGCCTGCTTTAAAAAACTTGCCCGATCCAAAGACCTGGATGCCATGAGTGGAAATCGTCTTCAGCCGGCCAGGGCCCGGGCGGCTGTAATAAAGCCGTCGCAAACAGGTCTGGCATCTCTATCAAATCCAGGAAGGTGCGGAGATGAAAGCAATAAAACGGTCCATTGTCCTTATCATCGTTTCGGTGCTGATTCTGGCGACAGCCGCTTTAACCCTTTTCATGGCCTGTCGCGCGCCAGTGCCGCACGTCCTGAGATTAAAACCTGGCCAGGATCTGTTCAATGCTCTGCAGGCATATGTGGAAGGGAGGGGTATTGAAGCGGCTTCCATTGTTTCGGGCATAGGCAGTTTGACCGAGGTGGGACTGCGCTATGCCAATAACACAGCGACAACCAGGTTAAAAGGCCATTTTGAAATTGTTTCTCTATCGGGGATGGTATCGAAAAAGCATACCCACATTCACATGGCCGTGTCTGATGGCGACGGCAGAACCTATGGCGGACATGTAAAAGAGGGCAACCTCATTTACACGACCGGCGAAATAACTCTGCTGGAATACCCGCGGCTGAAATTCCTCAAGGAAAAATGCGGGCTGTCGGGTTATGATGAACTGGCGGTAAAAAAACGGTTTCCCTGATCCCGGAGGTTCCCGTGCCCGAATTGCCCGACATCCTGATCTATATCGAGCATTTGCATAAACGGCTGCTCGATCAACGGCTGGTGAATATACGCATCAGCACTCCATTTCTGCTTCGCACCGCGGAACCGTCCCTGACGTGCCTGCTGGGACAAACGATTATTGGCATCGAACGCCTCGGCAAACGAATCGTCTTTGTTTTTCCCGACGAATTCTATCTCGTTCTCCACCTCATGATCGCCGGCCGACTGCATTGGCGGGAGGCGAACTGCAAAATCCCGGGCCATATCGGACTGGCGGCTTTGGATTTCAGCCACGGCACCCTGCTCCTGACCGAAGCGGGCACAACCCGCAGAGCGGCCATACATCTTTTTAATGGAAAAGAAAAGGTACAGGCATTTTCTCAAGGAGGACTGGAGATCCTTGATGCGGACCTGGAAGAATTCAAAACGAGATTGCGCAGCGAAAACCACACCCTCAAGCGCAGTCTCACCGATCCGCGGCTGTTCAGCGGCATTGGCAATGCCTACTCCGATGAAATATTGCACCGCGCCCGACTGTCGCCGCTGCTGATGAGCGAACGCATGACCGACGAACAGATCGAAATACTCTATGGCGCCATTCACCAGGTCCTTCAGGAGTGGACCGAGCGGTTGCGCGACGAATCAGGAGACGGGTTTCCGGAAAAAGTGACTGCCTTTCGCCCGGACATGGCGGTGCATGGCAAATTCAATCAGCCCTGCCCGGCGTGTGGTTCGCCGGTGCAGCGCATCCGCTATGCGCAAAACGAAACCAATTACTGTCCGACCTGCCAAACCGAAGGACGTGTGCTGGCAGATCGTTCCTTGTCATTATTATTGAAAAAAGACTGGCCGCGCACGCTGGAAGAACTGGAGGAGCGTCGGCCGATCAAAAATTCCGCAACAACCCCATCGACCGTGCCTGAGCACCCCAAAACCCATCGCCGCTCATGAGGCGACACGCAGCAGGCTGCAGAGCTTGAACGTGGCGCCGGCAACCACCCTGAATCATTTAGAATTTCCTTGCTTTTAAGTGCCTGACTGTCTATTTTTCTGCAAAACAGGCGCACAGATGACTCTTGGACGCAGGGCTACAACAAGAGGTTGGTCGCTGCCCGGCCGGCGTGCCCAAGTCAACACAACCGGGATCATCGGTGCACCTGAATACACATATCGAATTTTATTTTTCCGATCTATCTTGCACTTTCCCTTCCGATTATCAGAAATAACTGGCTGCGGTAGTACCGTGTTCAGACTGCACTATATATTATTTTTTTGGTCAAGGCAAACGGTGACCGAGTTTCGAGGAAGCTGAATGAAAATTTATGATATAACCGATTTCGGCGCTGTCGGCGACGGCCATAGAGACAACGCCGCTGCCATTCAAAGCGCGATTGACGAGTGCGCCCTCAACGGCGGCGGCACAGTGTACATGCCCGGCCACAATACGTTCATGAGCGGCCCGTTCGAACTCAAATCAAACGTCAACCTGCATATTGAAAGCAGCGCTGTTTTGCTGGCCAATCCGGATGAAAAGGTATACACGAAAAGCGCTTTCCGGGAAAACGCCGGAGAGGGCACGATCTGGATCGGCGGCGAACATGCCTGCAACGTGACCATCAGCGGTTCGGGAACGATTGATGGCAACGGCGTAGCGTTCATGGGGCCTGAAGAAAAACCGGCCTATGTGCTTAAAACGTTTGACCGGATCGATCCCCGTCCCCATGTGCTGACCCTGGTGGATGTGACGAACCTCACCATCCGGGATGTCACGTTCAAAAATTCCGCCTACTGGTGTGTGCACCTGATCGGCTGCAACCAGGTTCACATTTCGGGAGTCCGTATTCTCAACAGCTTAAAGATCAGGAACTCGGACGGCATCGATCTGGACCATACCAGGAACGTGCGTATCAGCGACTGCTACATCGAATCCGCTGATGATTGCATCTGCTTCAAAACCCGCCGCGAATATCAAGAGTATGGTCCTACCGAGAACGTCGTCGTCACCGGCTGTATATTGACTTCGACCTCCTGCTCGATCAAGCTGGGCAGTGAAAACATGGACGCCATTCGCAACGTGGTGGTCAATGACTGCATCATCAGAAACAGCAACCGCTGTATCGGCATCCAGAACCGCGATGAAGGCGTGGTCGAGAACGTCCTGTTCGCCCATATAATCGCGGAAGGCCGGCTGTTCGATGATGTGTGGTGGGGCAAAGCGGAACCGATTTATGTCACCGCCTACAAACGCGCCTCTGCAGCGCATAAAGACTCGAACGTACGTTTTGCCAAAGGCCAGACTGTCGGCCGCGTCGGTGAGGTGAAAAACATCACCTTCACCGATATCCGCTGTGACAGCGAAAACGGCATTTTCGTCGGCGGCGAACCTGGCAAAATCAGCAACATTGCGTTCCGACAGATCGACCTCTTCATCGACAAAAAAACCGGATACCCGGGCGGCCTCTATGACCTGCGGCCCTCCGACACGGTGGGACTGCTGCAGGCCCGGACCGCGGGATTCTATGTTTCCACGGCAAGCAATATTTCCATTCAGGACAGTTCAGTGACGTGGGGTGAACACAAAGCGCCGTATTTCGATCAGGTGCTTTTTGCCGAACAGATTGACGGCCTGAGTGTGACCCACGTAAAAGGGGAATCAGCTCAGGCCGGCTCAGAACCGATCAGTTGCACGTTGTGTGCTAATGTAACCATAAAACCCTAGGAGGCCTCGCATGGTTGGTCTTGCACTTGTTGACCTTGTCGTCATAGCCGTGTACTTTACCGTTGTTATCTGGATCGGTTACCGGGCCAGCAAAAACATCAAGAGCCAGGAAGACTATCTGCTGGCCGGCCGAAAATTCGGCAAAGTGGTGCAAACCTTTGCCAGCTTTGGCCAGGCGACCTCGGCCGATGGCCCGGTTGGCGTTGGCACCACCACGTTTCACAATGGCGCGGCCGGCATCTGGAGCGCGCTGCTGATGGTGTTTTCCACCCCCCTCTACTGGATCACCTCACCCTGGCAGCGGCGCATGCGCGTGCTCACCATGGGCGATTTTTACGAGGAACGGTATCATTCCAAAAATATGGCCGCCACCTATGCCATCGTCGCCACCGTCGGGATGATGGGCCTGCTCTCCGCCGGCTATACGGCGATGAACAAAACGATTTTAGCCATCACGCCCAAGCCCGTAGCCGCTTTTACCGTGGAAGAACGACAGGAGTATCAGCTGGCGAAAGAGCTGGCTGGCCTTGAAGGAAAAGACACGGTCGCATTAACTCCTGCCGAAAAAACCAGGTTGGCCGAATTGAGAGCTCTGCATCCAAAGAGCAATTTTTCGTACATGAACGAATCGCTGCTGGTGTGGATCGTCTGTGTCATCGTCATTATCTACGCCGTTCTCGGCGGGCTGGAAGCGGCGTTTCTGACCGATCTCCTGCAGGGCATCTTTATCATATTTCTTTCCATTATCCTGATCCCCTTTTCCTGGCAAGCCATTGTAAAAAATTATGGTCAGCCCGGGGAATCGGCCCTGAAAATACTGCACGAAAAACTGCCGGAATCGTTCTTTGAAATTTTCGGCTCCCCCACCCTGATCGATTTTACCTGGTATTTCATCATTGCCGCAGCGTTGGTGGCGGGCATCACTGTAGTGACGCAGCCGAATCAACTGGTCACCAACGCCGCCGCCAAAGACGAACACTCGGCGCGGTTTGGCTTTGTCACCGGTGTGTTCATAAAACGGTTTTGCACCATTCTCTGGGGGCTGCTGGGGCTGGCCGCCGTTCTGCTCTACACCGGCAAGGTCAGCGACTCTGATCTCATCTGGGGCCATGCCACCAGGGATCTGTTGGGGCCGCTGGGAGTGGGTCTGGTGGGGCTGATGATCGCCTCCATGATGGCGGCGCTGATGTCGACCGCCGACGCGCTCATGCTGACGGTCGCGGGATTATTGCTGCACAATGTCTATCGCCCTTTGCTGAGAAACAAGAGTGAATCGCATTATATCTGGAGCGGACGAATCATCGGCGCCCTGTTCCTCTGCGGCGCGGCGGTTATCACGACACAGTTTGATACTATTTTCGAAATCCTCAAGTTCATTTGGGAATTTTTCGTCATCTTTGCTGCCGCTTTTTGGCTGGGACTCAAATGGCGAAGAGCCAACCGCCTGGGCGCCTGGGCTTCGATATTGATATCTCTAGGCGCCTTTTACCTGTTCCCGTTGATCGTTCCCAATCTGTTCCCCTCCCTCAAAACGAATGCGTCGCTGTTGCTGCACACCGAGCCCAAACCGGTGGTCAGGGTTTATACGGCGCGAGAGATGGACCTGGAGCAGCGCAACAGAGAAATAATCCAGTGGCAGAAGAACAACGAGCAGGGTCTCGCCACCGCTGCGCGCCCGCAAGCTTTGCAGCTTGGTGAAAAGTACAGCAAAACGTTCTCGTTGCCGGCCAAAACCATTTTCTGGTCCAAGCAGGCGGCACGAAATGAGTCGGGGATCATGGAAGCCCGGGGCTATCTCTTCCTCGAGCTGGTCGGCTTACAGGCCCTTGGCATCGAACTGCAGAAATGGCCCTATGCCCTGGTCGAGACCATCCGAATGATGATCAGACTGATTACACCGTTCATATTGCTGTTCCTTGTATCCCTCCTGACCAAAGCAGACGGCGATGAAACTCCATTCTTTCTAAAAATGCGCACCAGGGTGCGCGGCCTGGGGCCGGAAGTCGATGTGCAGGATATACAGGCTGCCATGGCCCATCCGGAAAAAACCAGGAGCGTGCTGCTGTTTCCCCATACACAATGGGAAATTTACAAATGGAACAAACAGGATGTCACAGGCTTTATGATTTCCATTCTCGTCGTATTCGTGGTGTTGGGGACTCTGTTTGCCGCGGTCAAGCTCTACTGAAATAGGGCTGAGCGATAATAACTAAAGACCCTCAACAACAGATATGGGCCTGATACGATTAACGTATTTGAATACATATCCTGGCCTGAATATTCACTATAACGAATCAAGGAGGTTAACGATGAAATTAGCCAACCAGTTATGCCTCCGGGCCCTCTTCCTGATCGGGTTGTTCATGGCAGGGTCGTGGCCGGTACGCTTGACGAGTCAAACCAGCCGTGCGGGCAAGACCGAAATCATCGTCAGTGTCGATAGCATGGCGGGCGTCATCGATGCCAATCTCTACGGACAGTTTGCCGAACATCTCGGCACCTGCATCTATGGCGGAGTCTGGGTGGGCGAAGAATCGCCGATTCCAAACACCCGTGGCATTCGCAACGATGTGGTGACGGCGCTGAAAAATCTGCAGGTGCCGGTGCTGCGCTGGCCGGGCGGCTGCTTTGCCGACGAATACCACTGGATGGATGGCATCGGCCCGAAACCGCAAAGAGCAAAAATGGTCAACACCAACTGGGGCGGCGTGGTCGAGGATAACAGTTTCGGCACCCATGAATTCCTCGATCTTTGCGAACTGATCGGTGCTGAACCTTACATCAGCGGCAACCTCGGCCGGGGCACGGTCGATGAGCTGGCCAGATGGATCGAATACACCACATCGGACGGGGACAATCCCATGGCCAATTTGCGGCGAAAGCACGGCCGCGCTGAACCCTGGAGAATCACATACTGGGGCATCGGCAACGAAAGCTGGGGCTGCGGCGGACGTATGCGGCCGGAATATTATTCGGATCTGGCCCGGCACTATTCCACCTTTATGAAAAATTATGGCCATAATCAAGTCTACAAGATCGCCAGCGGACCCAATAGCGTTGATACGGTTTGGACCAGGGTGGTGATGGAGCGGACAGGCCAGCTCATCGACGGCCTTGGCCTGCACTATTATACCAGCGCCGGCTCCAAACCGGCGGCCGATTTCGACGAAAAAGGCTGGTTCGACGTCATAAAGAAAACCCTGTATATGGACGATCTCCTTCATCTCCACACCCGCATCATGGACAGGTACGATCCGGGCAAAAAAGTCGCCCTGATCGTGGACGAATGGGGCACCTGGTATGCCGTTGAACCGGGCACCAATCCCTCTTTCCTGTATCAGCAAAACACCATGCGAGACGCTATCGTCGCCGCCAGCAATTTGAACATCTTTCATCATCACTGCGAACGCGTCAGGATGACCAACATTGCGCAAATGATCAACGTGCTGCAGTCCATGATCCTTACCGATAAAGAAAAAATGGTGCTGACGCCGACTTATCACGTCTTTGAAATGTACAACGTTCATCAGAATGCCATCCATTTGCCGCTGTCTCTGAAAACCGGGCGCTATACCTATCAGGAGGATTCAGTCCCCAGCGTAAACGCATCGGCGTCGATGGACTCAAAAGGGCTTGTACATATTTCTGTGTGCAACCTTCATCCGAAACAAGCCGAAAAAGTGACCATCAGCATCCCAAACTTTGACGCGCAGAAGGTAACGGCTCGTCTGCTGACCGCGGCGACCATGAACGCTCTCAATTCGTTTGACAAGCCCAACCAGGTAGTGCCGGTTGCTTTTTCAGGCTTCACCGTTATCAAAGATAAGCTTGAATTGAATATGCCGGCTAAATCAGTTATTGTTTTCGAATTGCAGGGCAAATTGAATTCAAAAATCGGCGCGCCCGTCAAGGTAGCCAATCCGCAACCTAAATTAAAGTATGATTATTACGAAGGTGTTTTCTTGAGCTTGCCGGACTTTGCCAAACTGTCCGTACTCAGGACGGGATTAATCGAGCAGGTCATCATGCCGCCGCAAAATTCGGGATCTGATTATGCGGTCAGGTATTCCGGCTATTTAAAAATTCCTGCTGATGGCTTTTATAATTTTTATGCCCATTCGGATGATGGCGCCAAAGTATATATTGACGGCAAGCTCATTATCAACAATGACGGCCGACACGCACCGATCGAGAAAAAAGGCTTTGCCTCTCTGCAGAAAGGATTTCATAACATAGTCGTCGAGTTCTTTCAGGCCGGTGGCGGAGCCGAACTGGACATCAGCATCGAAGGCTCGGAACTGAAAAAGCAGGCCATTCCGGCCGATATGCTGTTTCATGATGGCAAGTAACAGGCCCTGCAGGGCGGTTATTGTATCAACACCAGGTTGGCACGGGCAAGGTCCAACCCGCCTTGCCGTAATCCACAATAATTGGTAAAATCAGGTCACAAGGATGCTCATGAAAAACCGTTGGATACTCTTTCTGGTCCCTTTCTTGCTCACCTGTACCAACCGGAACGGGATAGATACTCTCAAGTCTTTTGCACCAACTCCGCCCATGGGCTGGAACAGTTGGGACTGCTATGGTACCACGGTCACCGAGGACGAGGTCAAAGCCAATGCCGACTATATGGCCAAACATCTGGCCGCACACGGCTGGCGATATATCGTTGTCGATATTCAATGGTATGAACCCAATGCCAAGGCCCATGGCTATCGCCAATTTGCCCTGTTGGACATGGACCGCTTTGGCCGGTTGATCCCCAGCGTCAACCGTTTCCCTTCCAGTGCAGGCGGCAAAGGCTTCAAACCGCTGGCCGATTACATGCACGGCCTGGGCTTGAAATTCGGCATCCATATCATGCGCGGCATTCCCCGGCAGGCGGTGGCGCAGAATCTACCTATTAAAAATAGTGGGTATCATGCGCGAGACATCGCCGATACGCTCAGCGTCTGCCCCTGGAATACAGACATGTACGGGCTGAGGGCGGACACGCCCGGCGGGCAGGCGTATTATAATTCGATCCTGGAGCTGTATAACGAATGGGGAGTCGATTATATCAAAGCGGACGACATGACCGCTTTCAGCAAAAAGCCGGCCGACCAGAACCGATTGGACGACATCAAAATGCTGAGCACGGCCATTCGCCAAACTAAACGGCCGATCGTTTTGAGCCTGTCGCCAGGACCTGCGAGTCCGGATCAGGCTGTTTTTTTGCGGCAGCACGCGCAGTTGTGGCGTATCTCCGACGATTTCTGGGATAGATGGGAAGACATATTGCAGCAGTTCGATTATATGCAGGCCTGGCAAGACCACATCGGACCTGACACCTGGCCGGATGCGGATATGCTGCCGTTGGGCAAAATAGGTATTCGTGCAGAACGAGGAGAAAATCGCAGCACCCGCTTTACTCGGGACGAACAGATAACCCTGATGTCGTTGTGGGCCATCTTTCGCTCTCCGCTCATATTCGGCGGCAATTTGCCCGATAACGACGACTTTACCCTTTCTCTGTTGACAAACGACGAAGTGCTGGCGGTAAATCAGGCCAGCGAGGAGAATCGCCAGGTTTACAATACCAAAGGCATCATTGCCTGGACAGCCTTAGCCGCTGGCAGCAAAAGCGTGTACCTGGGAGTGTTCAATACAACCGACTCGGACAGCAACGTTGTCCTTGACCAGCACCAGCTCAGCTTGAAACAAAACAGGTATCGCGTCAGAGATCTATGGCTGGGAAAAGAGATCACGGCGTTTAAAGACTCTCTTACGCTGAATATCAGCAAGCACGGCGCCCGCTTGCTGAAACTGTATTGAGCTGAGCGGCTTTTCATCCAGATCGCGCAGCTCACGTTACCAAAAAGGCGCTATGTCGATTTGTGTGGGTCCAAGGTGCAAATATTAATGTTCTGCTCGTGACTAAGTTTCTCTCTGCGTTCCTTTGCGAACAAGGCGGTTGAATCCACCCATGCACAACAAGGCAGAACCAACAAAAAAGCCCGAGTAGAACACTCGGGCTTTTTTGTTTAAAGCTCATGATGATCGGACTTATTTCATCAGGATCATCTTTTTGGTCTTGCTCAGGCCGGCCGTGCGGATCGAATAGAAATAGACTCCGGAGGGGAGATCTCTTCCATCCACCGTCAGCTGGTAGGTGCCGCTGGTCTGATTTTCATTGACCAGTGTATTGACTTTCTGTCCCATCATGTTGTACAGTTCAACCGTGACCTGGCCGGTCTGGCTGATGCTATAGTTGATGGTCGTCGTCGGGTTGAACGGATTGGGATAGTTTTGGCCCAGCGTGAACTCGGCCGGATGACCCGTGCTGGTATTTTTCACAGCCGTCCCAGAGGGGGTAATCAGGGGCGTCGGCTTTCCGGGTTTATAAAGCGCTTTGGCGCTTTTTACGGAATCGCGCAGAGCTGCAACGATCGCCGTACGGTTAGCCACATAGGTAGCTTTTTGAGTCGGCCACCAGTTCAAATCGCCAACCGGCAGTCCGTCGGTAGCCGCTTTTTGCAGGTAGGTATTGGAATAACTCAGGTTAAGGGTCGGCGGCCAAATTAAAACCGGCAATCCGGTACCTGCGTCCCAAGATACGCCCGAGGCAACGCGCCAATCCGGCCAGTTCGCTCCTCTGTGAGCCGGGTACCAGTATTCATCCAAAAATTGCAGCTGTTTGGCCAAGTTGCCTGGATCTACGGTCCAACCAGGGTTAAATCCCGAATAGTTGGTGCCGATGCGATAGTTGGTGTCATTTACGACATAGGAATCAACATCCGCATGTTCCCACAACAGGCCCGGAAGAATGGTATCGCCTTGCGCGGCAAACCAGGTCAGGATTTCCGGGCTGCGATAGAACAGGTTTTGGCCAAGATACAGCGAGGTCGAATCGAGTTTGCCTCTGCCATCCGCATAATAGTTCCAGGTCGTAAAATAGGAATCATAGGTGTTGTTGGTATACTTGCGTCCGCAAAAATCATAGTTGTAGAAAATGTTGTTGGCCGTAATGAACTCAAATGCGCGTTGTTCTTCGCCGGCTTTGGTAAAATTCAGGAAAGAGTTGTGCACTTCATAAATCTTGGCATTAAAAAAAGGTCCGCTGTTACACAGCAAACGTCCCGAGTTAACCACCGTATTGTTCTCGAACGTGACGGTGCTGCCGGCCACGTTCATGCGCATCGGGAAACCGCCCCAGGGCGAATAGCTCAATCGTACGCCATTCAGGAACACGCAATTGGTGACCGAAAGCTCGCACTGTTTGGTGTTGTTCAAGATGCCGAAATCCTGCCAATCGACAAAGGCCACGTTATCGGCTATAACGCCGCTTCCGGCGACGTTATTGACAAAGGTACCAACCACAGCGCCATTGCTGTGAATGCCGCTGATGACAAAGTTCTTCAGCGTCAGTTTGCCGCCGGCCTGCACCTCAAAAAATTGTCTGGCCGTACCGTCCGCCGCCGGCGTATTAACCAACAACGGTGGTTTGGCAGCCTTCATGATCCAATCGACCTGTGGGCCCTGAATCGTTACATCCCACTGTATATCCAGTCGGCCGTCAAACGCATACGCTTTGCCGGCCTCAACGAGGTACACACCGGCTTTTTTGATCTGGTCATTCACGAATGCGTTGGGGTCCAGAGTCGTCTGAGCCTGCAGGGATGCGACGAAGCCGACAAGCAAGACAGCTAGTAGCAACAGCTTTTTCATAAGAGTCTCCTTTACCTGTTAAATATTACAGCGTGATTTAAGATTTCACTTTTGCCAGGCTTTCCCTCCTTTTAAAAAAGTTTATGCCCTCTGTCATTTAAAATTCGTAGCGAAGACCGAGATCTGTGGTCATGCCATAGTATTCAACTGAATTCAATTTCTTTAATATGCTGATAACATTTCGATCAGGCTGGTTGGTGATATTATTGACATTGAGATAGGCTTGCAGTCCTTTAACCCACGGCAGTTTTTGCTGAGCGGTCAAATCCCAGCGATAGGAAGCGTCTGTATAAGCGTCCAGCTCTGCCCAGGTCCGATTGGCCGAGATCAGCACGTTGTCCTGATATACGAACGACAGGCGGGCGGAAAAACCGCCGATATCATAGCCCAGCGTCGCGTTCAGGATATCGTTCGGTTGGTTGGGCATGCGACCGGTTCTGGAAGAGTCCACGAACACGGTTTTTGCAAACGGGCCTGTGCCTTTTTTGATGGCGGTCTGAAATGGATAGATCGTTTCAGATTTGATATGGGTGTAATTGATATTGAAAACCAATCCTTTGAGGTAGGACGGCAGATACCAGAAATTGGTCTGCCAATCCAGTTCAAAGCCGCGGACCGTGGATTGCTTGTTGATATTTATCCAGGTATCGATCTGGGTATCCTGAATCGTCGTGAGCCTCATCATGTCATGAATGAGCGCCGCATTTCTGGTTTTAAAACTGGTGGAAACGATCAAATCATCCACGGCTTTATAAAAGAATCCGGCTGTGAACAATCCGATAGAGTTGTTATAAATCGATCCATAGACATCATAGTTTTGCGAAATGGCGGGTTTCAGGAACGGGTTGCCTATGAACAGAGAGGGTATCGTTGCAAATGTGTTGAGATAGCGGTAGGGGGAAACCGCTCTGTAATCCGGATAGATGATGCTTTTGGTGCTGGCCAAACGGATATCGAGCCAGCTGAAAGGCTTTATGCGCAGATGCATCTGCGGGAACCAATGCTGCCCTTTGATGACGTTAATGGAATCGACATCCAGCAGCGAGCTTCTGAAATCAAACGTATTGGGTCCGTAACGCTCGGTGTAGAACGCTTGGTAATCCACTTTATAATCTTCGTAGCGAATGCCGGGATACAGTGTGACGAATTTGCCTATGTTCAAATCCGCCTGGGCATAAAAGGCCGACAGTCCCCTGCTATAGTTATAATCGTACTGACGGGATGGCTGCTCTTCTTCAGGATAGGCCTGATAGGTTACACCTTTTTCAAACACGGTGTATGATTTGGCCAGCCGTTCAAATTTTTTCATTTTATCTACATTGGGTTTGAAAAAGAACTTGTTGATTCCTTCCTTGCCGGCCAGAAAATCACCTACATCATAGCCTTTGTTCTCAAAGAGAAACGCCCTGATGCCCAGGTTCCGATCTTCAGGCGCCAGACCTAAATCCTTCCACAACGAATCCTCCAGCAGCGCGACGAACAATTCACCGACGTGCTGACGGTCCGGCGTATTGAACCACTGGGTTTCATCGTTATCGCGCTTGTTGTGAACGTATTTGCCGCCAAACTTGATATTGCCGGAGAGATAATTGGCCAGACGGAACGGCAGTTTAAAATTGACAACCGCTTCCTGAGCAGATTCGGTGACATCCCGCTGCAGGGTATTGAAATTGGTGCTGCGCAGTCTGTCGGTAACCGAAATAGTGTTTAAAAACACATCCGGCTCAGACGTTCTGGCCGCGAATCCCTGCGGAATCAAGGTTCCGGTCATGCCCTGTTCCGTATTCACGTTCATCCTCAAATCGCCGGGGCGATACTGCTTGGAAACAGAATTGGACAGCGAGAAATCCATACCGATTCCGGAAAAGTCGAATTCGCCCTGCAGAGCATTATTGTACACGGTATTGCTCAGTTTGCCCAAAAGACCATAGGCGGAAAAGGAGCCATCCGTGTTGAGAGAATTATTCACTTCCTGCAGATCTTCAGAAAGATTGCTTATGAAATTATTGAAAACGATCGAACCGTGGGGAAGCTTGTAGTCAAAATTCAGGCCACCTCCGGATCTTTTGCGATCGGTTATTCTATCGGTAATGCTGGCTCCTGTGAGTTCCGACAGAAGCAGATTGCTGCCCTGTTCGGTGATGGTCGACCGGTTGATATTCCATCCGGCACTCAGAACATCGGAGTTTCTGTTAAAACTATCCAGATATCCTGACAGCTGTACGCCCAATTTGTCATTGAAGAAGCGATTGGATACCATGCCCGTCATGCGGCTGTTGCCAAAGGTTTTTCCCATGGAGCCATAGCCATCCTGGAGCGAAAATTTGCTGTGCAAGCCCTTTTCGGCTTTGCCGATTTTCAGATTGACCGTTCCACCGACGGCATCGGCATCCATGTCCGCGGTCAACGCTTTTACGACTTCAATGCCGGACAGCACATTGGGCGTGATCATGTTCAAGTCCACGCTGCGATCGTCGCGGTCGGTCGATTGCATACGCACGCCGTTGACCATCATGACGTTGTATTTGGGCGACAACCCGCGAATGGTAACCTTTTGTCCTTCACCACCGCTGCGGACCAGTGAAATGCCCGGCAGGCGCGATACGGATTCAGCGGCATTCACATCCGGAACGTCCTGGATGCGGTCGGCCGCTACGACGTTGGCAATGGTTCGCGATGAAATCTGCTGGTTGATGGCGGCCATCTGCCCTTCGGCTTGCGCGGTGACCTCGACGGTGCCGCCTTCGATGCCCACATGCTCCATCTTGAAATTATGAACCAGGCTCTGTCCCGCCGTAATCTTGACGGAAAATTCCGCATCTTTATAGCCGATGTAGCGCGCTACAAGAACAAATGTACCGGTCGGTACTCTCGGAATGGCATATTTGCCCTCAACACTCGTTGCCGTGCCAAGGCTCGTTCCCTTTAAAAAAACGTTCGCGCCCGGCAGAGGCTCATCCGACGCTTTGTCGGTAACCACACCGGATATCGTGACGCCTTGTGCAAAAAGATTTACACAGGCTAATAAAATTACCACAAAGGCAAACAACAGTCTTGTGCGATGCATTGTCGGGGCCTCCAAAATGAATAGCTCTTCTCCAGATTACTTGTCTCCCTAGCCAGTGCGCAGAGTGGTGCATTAAAAAAATCTGCGATGCAGGATTAGATTTAGTTTTACGGTCTACAGCTCAAAGCACCTCGCCAAACCTTCAGCACCACGTGATGACCTTAGCTAATGGTGATTACATGTTTGAACGGGACCAAGCCTGTTACGTAGAGGTGCAGGCCTTTGCCTTTGATCGTGCCAAAATGCGTCGAATACTCCTCCCCGTCCAACCCCCTCACATTCATCGTCTCAGCTTTGCCGGGGCCCACCTTGATCGAGTCATTGCCGAACGTGTATACGGCATATCCCTCTTTTAAAAAATAATCGTCTTTATCCTCCCCCTGGACCGCGCCTTCGAGCCGACCTCCGGCTCTGAAACACAGATCTAAAATCACCTCGACCTGGTCTGCACCGGCCAAGTCCATTTCGATTTGAAAGGCATCAGGAAGATCTTTTATGGTAACGACGGCATCGAGCGTCAGGGTAGAGGTCGGTCTGGAGCCAAAGTCCATTTTGCTCCAGAATCGTCCATCCAGGGATTGGCTGAGCTGGTAATCACCATCCTTCTTGCGCTTATTGGCAGGAAGCGGATGATAATAGTACGCTTTTTTCTGTTCAGACAGTATATACGTATCCCCCTTTTTGACCAGCCCGTCGCTGCGAAAATAGCCCATGCTGAAGAACGATGTCGATATCCGAGCGTACTCGAGCACCGCACTGCCCTTGCGCAAAGTAAAAAAGGTGGGGATGCACGATCTGCCGGAAGCGATAATCATCGGTTTGTCATTGCCACCGTAAATGGAGGCCGACACGTTGCCCTTTTTTATCCTGACCAATGACGAAATTGCATAATACTTGTTGTACGAGTCCGGCAGCGATATCACGTCTGGAAGTTTTTGACCCAGCGCCGGTCGTTCCATAAACAACGGCAGTGCTCGCGAAAGCACCGTATCTTCAAAGTTGGCCAATCCTTCAATATAGTGTGCGACAGCGGCCAAGAAGCGGTCCTGTTCGTGAATGGCCATGTATCGATAAGCGAGATAGAGCGAGATGATGGAAATGGATTTATACTGATCCTGCCGCCTTGAATCCAGGCTGACCAACTCGCCATCGTCCTCCATGTAATAGTAGGTGGCCTGCAGATTTTTCCTGGCGATCTCCAGGAGGTCCGGCCGCTGCAGCAGATGCCCGAGTGTGATCAGTGAATTATTTTCCACGACCGCATAGTTTCTGCTGCGTTCCGGATACTGGCCATCCGCATCGATATACACGCCCTCCGCCAGCCACTGCTCGATTCGATCGAGATATCTCTGGTCTTTATAGAGCGCATACAGTTTGGCCAGCATCGCGCATACGACCCAGCGGTGATTCGGCGTATGCACGCCGCCGGTTCTGAGGCCTTCGCCTGCCTTGAGCAGAAACCGATCGAGTTGCTTTTTGACGCCGGCCAACTCTTCGAAATTATGTTCCTTCAGAATAGTGGCTGCCGAACAGAGCGACTCGAGCAGAAAGGCCGTATCGGGCGCTGAATGGCGATTACCGCCGGAGTCGAGCGTCCCGTCAACATATTGCAGCGCGGTCAGTTTTTTTATGGCCTCTTCAAGAACGGGCAAGATCTGCGGGGATTTGGAAAAGGTGGATTTGGGGTGGCAATAGGCAGCAGAGAGATTGGCTACCGATCCACTCAGATAACGATAATACGGCATGCGCCGTACTCCGCCGGTGAGCCCAAGCAACTTTTCTACAGATCGGTCATTGCCCATTACCAACCGAGTCATAAAATCTTGATCGATTTCCATTTCAGGCACATCCGGTCTTGCCAGCGGACTTTGGGGGACAAAAACAGAGGCCAGCGCGATGGTGCTCACCTTAAGAAATTCTTCACGGCTTGGCTTTTTCATGATTTTTTCGGATCGAAATACTTGGGCAATGTTTGCAAATGGATGAATTAATTATAATATGCGGAGTACTTTTGCAAGAAAATGATCAAATGAAGGCAGTGCACTTTGATTTGTCTAATCAATTGTAGTAATTCACACATCAAAAAGCAAGCACTTTTTACATAAATATTGCAGTATGTTCACAAGTTACCGAAATCCAATTGGGCAATTCAGGCTCCAGAGT
Source organism: uncultured Cytophagia bacterium (assembly GCA_964541895.1). Taxonomy (GTDB): domain Bacteria; phylum Zhuqueibacterota; class Zhuqueibacteria; order Residuimicrobiales; family Residuimicrobiaceae; genus CAZISM01. The sequence continues at coordinate 11,149 of CAZISM010000024.1, read as the reverse complement.
TAACCTTGCGGAGGATGGTGTTAACCGGTGGAATAATTTTTTTGTATCGATGGATGTACATTTCGTCTTTAGGCACTTTTTGTAACAGGGACATTGGATTGATTAGAGATAGTAAACTTACAATTTAATGTAAAAAATATATGTATTTTATGCAAATTAATTATTACCTGATAAGCCCGCTTCTATGATACATGGAACCATGCGCCAGATTTGGCGAATCCGCTTAGCCGCTAGTTTTCATGTATCTGCCATAACGCTCTCCCAGGTCGTCTTTGCTTCGCTCATCCCGATCAACCTGCGTTTGCTGGAAGAGGCTGATGTCCGATCCATTCATGGCCACTGGTATAGGGCGACTTTGACAAAGGCTGCGCCAAGCTTTATCCGCTCCTGCTCAGAAAGAGCAGACTGGCACCGATTGCAGGCACAGCGATGGACGTGCTGACGTAATCCTGCATCACCGCTCCAACCAGACCACCTCGGACTGGCGCTGGGAAAAAAGTAACGGTGCGATGCCAGGACGACGCGCCAAAGCCCTTATCTTTTCGACAATTCTATGCAACGGCACTTTCTGCAGCAATATCTCTTGCAAATAAAGCCACAATTGGCTACTTTTAACATATTTGGCAGCGCGAAGCATCTCTGGACGGCTCAATCCCTCGCACAGGCTTTATCCGTTACTGCTATGGAGAGTCATGAATGTTCGCCGAAAAATTAACCATCCGCTTTATTTATTTCACCTCCCTTCTGCTCGCTATTGCTTCTCTGTCGGCCTTTATCGTCATTTTCGCCATTGAATATACCAGGCTGCAGGATCAGGCCATCAATAAAGAGTTTGCCACCCTCACCTACGAGCAGGCGCGCAACATCGATTATCAAATTTCCCATGCGCGGCGAAACCTGCTCCGGCTCAAGGATTACATCACCATACTTGATCAGGCGCATCCGGACGCGGCGCTGGCTTATCTCAAGCAGGTGATGGCAACCAACATCAGTTTTGAACCGAATGAATACAACTGCTATTTCGCCTTTGAAAAAGCATTGGCGCAAAAGTATTTCAAGCAGGACGGATTCGTCTACACGGTGCACAAGAATTACGCTGATCTGTACAAGCCTGGTTATGGATTACCCGAAAACTCCCGCGCCGAGGTCTGGCACGATCCCGCCTATCAGAGCAATTCCAGGGAGGTCTGGTATCACATTGCCAAGCGGAGCAAAAACCTGGAAATCACCCACCCCTACTTTGATGAATCTTTTATGAAGCAGTGGATGTTTTCGGTGGCGCTCGGCATATATGACACGAAGGATCGATTTGTCGGCATGGTCGGCCTGGATATATTGCTGGATGGGATATTCCATGAAGTCGAAAAGCTCAAGATCGGTGAATCGGGACGAGTCCTGCTCGTCCATCGCCAGAATGGTATGGTGCTCACCCGGTCCGAGGGGACGCTCAACGAAGGACTGGTGCATTCCATCGAACGCTTTAAAAACAATCTCTACACCGCAGCGGATGACAAAAAGATCTGGCAGCCGGTTTTGACGGCGAATATCACAGAGACCACTGTGTACGACAGGGAGGGCTCCGCCTACGTCGTCTCCACACGCATGCTGCAGGAGCTGCCCTGGACCATTGTCGTGTTTCAGAGCCGGTCGGAATTGAAGCAGGCGCTCCGCAACAGCATTTACCGGTTTGCCGTCATCGGCGGGCTGTTGCTCATGGCGGTCGGCCTGTTCGCCTACATCCTCGCCAAAAGCATCACCACGCCGATCCGGGGGCTGGTGAGTTCGATGAATCAAATCAGGGGCACCGATGTCGCCGGCATCCGCGCCCCGGTCACCGGTATCGCCGAAACCAGGATGATGGGCGACATTTTCAACAAGATGATTGCCTCGATCTCTGACGCGGTGGCTGAGAAGGAAAAATATTACCGGCAACTGGAAGAGATCAACCAGACCCTTGAGCAGAAAGTGGAAGAGCGCACGGCCGAGTTACGGGAGAAAAAGTACCAGATCGAATCGGCCATGCAAAAGCTGAAAGAGACGCAGGAGCAGCTGATCGTGAAAGAAAAGCTCGCCTCGCTGGGTACGCTCACTGCCGGCATCGCCCATGAAATTCAGAATCCGTTGAACTTTGTCAACAATTTTTCAGAGCTTTCCTGCGACCTGGTCTCCGAGCTCAAGGGGGTTATAGAGGAAAAATTCAATCCGGCAGACGAGCTGTTTCGCGAGGCCAGCGGAATTTTCTCGGATCTGGAATTGAACCTGAGAAAGATCAACGAGCACGGCAAGCGGGCCGACAGCATTGTCAAGAATATGCTGCTGCTGTCCCGCGGACAATCGACTGAAAAACGATCGGTGCACATCAACGCGTTGCTGGAAGAGTACACGGGATTGGCCTACCACGGTATGAGAGCCACCTGCGCGGGATTTAACGTCAGGATAGAAAATAACCTGTCGGACCAGCTGCAGCCGATTGTGGTGGTTGCACAGAACGTCGGCCGGGCGTTTTTGAACATCCTCAACAATGCCTTTTATGCGGTCCACCAGAAAACAAAAACAGCCGCTGCCGGCTATGTCCCCACCGTAGAGCTCACCACCCGGGATGACGGCCGCTGCATCAGTATCTCGATCCGCGATAACGGCACCGGCATGCCGGAAAACATTGTGGAAAAAATTTTCATGCCGTTCTTTACAAAAAAACCCACCGGTTCGGGTACCGGGCTGGGCCTGGCGATTACCCATGATATCATCGTCGTCGAACATCGCGGTGAGATCAAAGTCGAAACGCGGGAAAACGAATTTTCCAACTTTGTCATCACACTGCCCTATCCCGCCGAGGAGAGCTGAATCCTGGGCGTTCCGACCCGTAACGGGTATAACAGTCTCGTTCCCGCTGATGTTTCGCTGGCCGCGTGGCTGCGTTCGCACCTGCACCGGTTTTAGTATTGCAGCGGCTCTGCCGCTTCGCCTTCATAAAAGGTTCGTCTATTCATGGGCACGTCAGCTCGATCGGAATAGCCCACGCCCTCCCAGAATCCGAGCCGAGCCTCGTTTATGACCTCCAGCCTGGTCACCCATTTAGCCCATTTATAGCCCAATTTGCCGAAAGCGATCAGGCGAAGCGGATAGCCATCACGATCTGCGAGAGGATACCCGTTCACCTCATAGGCCAGCATGGCATTATACTTGACTACATAGGCTGTCGGCAGGGCTGTCGTGTAGCCATCTGCACAGCGAAACAGAATGTACGAACCTTCCGGCCGCGGCCGGGCTTTATTCAACAGCTCTTTGACCAGAATGCCCTTCCAGTTTCCCCACACTTCCCAACCTTCCACACAGTACATCAGCATGGTGTCGGAGAGTGCGGCCGGAAAAGCCTGGATACCTTCCCAGGAGAGGGTAACCGTTGAATCGACGAGGCCCGTTATGGTCAGCGTATACGAGTTTAAATCAATCTTTGGTTCGCCGAACACACTGCGCACAGGGCCTTCCTGCGCAGGTTTGAGCTTGCCGCCGCCGGGTGTGGCGGTTGTCAGCATATCGAGTGAACTGTTGTCATTATTATAGTTAGCCACAACCTTTCTGCCGTCCCGGCAGCTGGACATCATAGAGACTAACAGTAACAGCGTGATATAACCTCTTTTCATAGCTGAACCCGATGTTGTTCTATTGCAGTGAGGCCGCCTGCGGCACAAGATCCCTGGAGATCGATCGATCCTGTCCGGTTTGACCGGTAATGATAATAGAATAACACGGAGCAACCCTGCTTTATGCCGCAATCCCTTTAGCAAAATAAACTCCCGGGCAAAAAAACTGTATAAAAACACCATCATGTACGTATACCTATCAGCGGAAACGACGAGACACATCGCAGGGATCGGTCCGGTCGATGTCAGTGTGTTTGCGCAGCTGCTCCCAACTCTTTCATCATTAATTCCATGTGGAGGAATCATGACCCGCTATCTGCTCCTTTTCTCCCTTCTCTGCTGCTTTGTGCAGAACACCCTGGCGCAAAAGCGCGACCTCAAAGATCTGTATACCAACATCACCACAGCCGTCAACTCTGCCCTGTTGACGCAAAAAGGATCTGTGGAAATTCGCGGTTCCATGTATTACGATCGATTGCAGACCAGATACAAAGAGGGCCCGGAATTCATCGATGAGATCATCCAGGTAAAGCCGGCTGCGTATTATATGATGTTTGACAATGTGGGACTGGGAGGTCTGCTCTGCTATAGCAGAAACACGACGCAGATAACCGGCGGCTCGGACAAGACGGTCAGCACGCAGACCGCCATCGGCCCTTCGTTAAAAAAATATTTTCGCAAGGACAGCTGGCGTCCGTTTGCCACTCTGGGCTATCTGGCTCATCTGGGGGATCAACGGGAAGGCCGTGAATTCGATCTGGGCATCGGTATCATGTTCCACCTGCAAAGCACCACAGCCCTGTCGCTGGAGGTCAACTATGGCTTTATTCGGCCAAGTGAACAAGCGGTCGACAGCCGCAGCCGTATTCTGGTAGGAATCGGATTAAGCTCTTTTATGTTGTGAGAAGTGGCTGACTTTATTGACCACCCGATCGCCCGGGGAATTTTTCCCCGGGCGGAACCCTCGATTGGGCATTCGCCCGAGATACAGTACGATTCTGCATACGCACCATACTCCGAGCTTTGATCAACTCACTGCCCTGGCCAGCTCCGCCGGCTCGCACCGTGCCGCGCCCGAGTGATGCTCGCTGCAGTCACCACGCAACATCACCTAGCGGGACAAGGCTACTCCCAATAGCAAAAAAACAACCTGGCGTGGACAGCTTTAAGCCTCAGGCCTGTTCATTGCCGAATAGTTGCGCTCGGAAGGCGATCCCGGTTTCATACTATTTATTCTGCTTGCTATATCCGCGCTAATTGGCTATCTTTGCCCTTGTTGTTTCCCAATCAACAGCACAGGACCAGACGATTGAGAAAATCGTTATCTGAACCAGCCGTATGATCGAGCTCCACTAGCCAACTTGCCCCCCGAAACAAGCCGGAGAAACAGTACCATGCAATGCAAATGGACCGGACGATGGCTCGCAGTGACATGTCTGCTTTTGCTGACCGCCAACATCTATGTATTCCTGAACCGGGAATGGGAATCCTCTTTCTATCCCACCTCCTACGCGACCCTGTACTATCCGCTCGACGTACCGACCATCCGGGAATGGAACGTCATCGATCGAACCCATCTGCAGCTGTGCCTGACCGGTGCGGCGGCGGTAGCGGAATGGCAGGTGTTTACCGATGGCGCCAATCCGCAGCGCGCCACCGGCATGAGGCCCGTGTTTGCCATTGACACGACGTTTGCCCAGGTGCACAGCTATCGCTTTGTTCCTGTGCCGGAACACCTCTGCCCGGCGCTGGAGATTTCGGTGCAGGTCTATCCCCGCGAATTCTATGGCCGTCTGGGCATGCGTCGAAAAACCGATGTCCTGATCGTGCGCGCCAATGCAGCCTGTGGCGATTTCAAACAATACGCCTTAAAAGACTGGGTGGACGATTACAGCTACGTCGGTCAGGAAGGGCTGGCCGAAACCGACCGCTTGCTGCGCGAGCAAGTGGGTATTCAGGACGGCGAATCGACCTTTGCACGCATGGAAAAACTCACCCGCTACCTGCGCATCAAGCTAAAGAACGCCCGTGGTGTTCCCAAAGACGACGAACGCTGGATGAATCCCTGGACGCTTTACAACGAAATGGTCGCCGGCACCGGCAAAGGCTGGTGCACCCAGCATGCGCAAATCTATACCTACTGGGCCAACCGCGCCGGCATACCAACGCGTTTTGTCTTTGGTGCGCGCACCCAGGACAACACCATCACCTATACCGGCCATGCGTTCGCCGAATCCTTTATCAAGGAGCAGAGTCGCTGGGCCTTTGTGGATCTGTCGCATGCCTTTGTATATATAACGGACAAAAAGGGCCAGGTGCTGAATACCGCCGAACTCTTTCACCTGAACCAATCCAATGCCTTTGACAGCACCACAGCGCGCCTCTATGCCGATTGGGAATGGCAGCCCAAATTCGGCTTGCAGAGTTCTGATACGGTCGTGAGCTGGCCCTATGGGCAGTGCAACGCCACCGTACGCGGCGAATTCATTGCCCAATCCATCTTTAAATACCGCCGGCCGCCGAATGTGGAAGATGTACGTGAAATCTATACCGGGTTTGTCCGCGACCGAACGTTCCTGCTCGGTAATCTGGAACGGTATTTGTTCAAACCGCAACTGGCCTATTCCCTGTACCCGACTGAAGGCAAGACCACCTATACCATCCGACACGCGCTGTTCTTGGCCTGGCTGGCCAGCCTTATCCTCTGGGTCGCAGCAGTTATAAAAAGCAGATCCAGGCGTGCAGCCTGACACATGGGACCTGCGATTGGCCGGCGTATAAACCACGCCGGCCGGCTGCAACACGATTGCTGCGCTCCAAAATGGCTTTAACTCACTGTGCATGATCCGGCTTGGAGTGCGCCAGCCGCATTGGCGCATCGTGTTCCAGGTCCTGCGAATTGGCTTTGCTGGCGATATTGCCACAGCATCAAAGCGCATCTACTTTCCATGAAATCGTAATTCCCGATTTTCGCCCACGCGGCATACTTCTTTTTTCTTGCTTAATATCCGTCAATTAGCTATTTTTTTCAAACTTGTCCGAGCAAATATCGAATTGAAAGGAACTGTAATGGTTCGCTGGTTGAAAATTCATTTCTTTCTGCTGTGTATCCTGCTGGTTACGTTGTCATCGTTCGCCGCCCCTCACAAAGGCCTGATACGCGGCTCGGTCCACCACGCACAGACCGGGCAACCATTACAGGGTGTAAATATCGTTGTCGCGAACACAACCTTTGGCACAACGACGAATCAGGGCGGAGAGTTCATTCTGGCGCTGTACGCCGGCTCCTGGACCGTCCGTGCCTCCATGATGGGTTTTGCTGCGCTCGAGCAAACCGTCCGCATGGCCGCGGACTCGACGGTACAACTCTCCTTAACGCTGGCGCCGGCCGTGCTGCACATCAACAAAGAAGTCGTGGTGACGGCACGTCGCAACGAGACCAACGTGTTCGACCTGCCGAATTCAATGGCCGTAGTCAGCAACGACGAGCTGAACAGGAAAATGCCCCGCTCCACGGCTGAAGCCTTGCTGGAAACCTCCGGAGTGTGGATGCAGAAAACCAATCACGGCGGTGGTTCTCCCTTTATCCGCGGATTGGTCGGCAATCAGGTGCTGGTGCTGGTCGATGGCATTCGATTGAACAACACGACCTTTCGTTACGGTCCCAACCAGTACCTCAACACCATCGACCCCTGGCACATCGAACGCGTCGAAGTCCAGCGCGGCGCCGGTGCGGTTCTTCACGGCAGCGACGCCCTGGGGGGTGTGATCAACATCATCACAAAACAGCCGCGATTTAGCCATGATGGCGTGCGTGTGAACGGTGAGCTTTTATCCAGAATTATGAGCTCGGATATGGAAAAAAGCGGCAGAGCGGAATTCGATATCGCTTCAACCAACGTGGCGGTGGTGGGCGGTTTTTCGCTCAAAGATTTCGGTGACCTGAAGGCGGGCGGCGATATCGGCCACGAACGTCCCACCGGCTATTCCGAGCTCGATGGTGACGTCAAAGCCATGTTCCGGCTCTCCGACCGGCATCAGCTTACCATGGCCTACCAGAATGTCCATCAGGAGCAAATCCCCAGCTATGACCAGGTTGCCCAGCGAGGCTATCAGGAATACAGTTTTGATCCGCAAATCCGGCGCCTGGCGTTTGTTCGCTATCAACTGAATTCAGCATCCCGTTGGCTGCAGACCCTGACATTGACCTCTTCATGGCAGCAATCCGTCGAGCAACGAAAAAAACTGAAGCAGGGCGCCTCGACCAGGATTACGGAAGAGGACGATATCACGGTCGCCGGAATCTCCCTGGAGTCTTATGCCCGCCCCTTTGCCCATTGGACGATCACGGCCGGTATGGACTATTACGCGGATCAGGTCAAGAGCTGGCGCAAAGATCTTGATCTTACTACCAACCGCATCACCGCGAAACGCGGTTTGTATCCGGACGGCGCTGAAGCGCAAAGCCTGGCCCTGTATTGGGATAACGCCATTCCGTACGGGAACATGCTGCTCAGCCTGGGCGGACGATACAACCAGTACACGGTTAAGGCTTCAGACCAGACCTTCCACAATCTGGAAATCAATCCATCAGCCTGGATCGGCAGCGCCTCCCTGATGTATTCGCTGCATCCTCATCACAAGGTCTATGGTTCTGTTTCCCAGGGATTCCGTGCGCCCAACATCAATGACATGAGCACCCTGGGCGCGTTTGATTACGGCATCGAAGTGCCGAGCACAGCCCTGGCGCCGGAAAGAACCGTCAATTATGAACTGGGCTACAAAGCCCGCATGAACGCCATGAGCGGAGCCCTGGCGGTCTATCGCTGCAATTTATCCGATCTCATCGATCGCGTCGCCAGCAGCTATAATGGCAGCGACTATTACGAGAATCAGCGCGTTTATATCAAGCAGAATGTGGACGAGGCGTTTATTTGGGGCTTTGAATCGGAATTGGAATATCAGATCTCTTTGCACCTGGCTGCCTTCGGCAGTGTCATTTATACCTATGGTCAAAAAACCAGCACCGACGAGCCCATGCGACGGATCCCGCCATTGAACGGTCAGATCGGTCTCCGCTTTTCTTCGGAGCAGCCCTTCTGGGGCGAAGCCCGGCTTTTGCTGGCGGCAAAACAGGATCGCCTGGCGGCCGGAGATCGTGACGATCATCGCATCCCCAAAGGCGGAACCCCGGGCTGGACGGTGTTCAATCTCACCGGCGGCTATACCCTTTTTACCAGGCTGGATGTCATGCTGGGCATGCTCAATCTGTTTAATGAAGCCTATCGCTTTCACGGTTCCGGAGTGGACGGTTATGGCCGCAGCCTATGGCTGGGAGTGAAATACCGTATCTAGAATGGCGGGCATGAAACCGGAACCGGGTGTTGCCGCAAAGTGAGCGGCAACACCCGACGTTTCGAGATTGCGCGCTTCTGCCCAATTTGTTTTTGTTCCTTTTTCAGCACCCCCGAGGGTCGCGGGGCGTTGACACGTTCGCGGCCGAAATCGTCCGACGTTTCGCTGCCAGAAGATAAACACCCAGCAATGCTGCGTCAACCACCAGCAGGCAGACCGGGATGATTTCCAGTGAGAACCGGCGAGCCAGTACCCCCATAAGAGCGGGGATTATGGCAGTACCAAAACCGGTCGCAGCCATCTGGATACCGATCGTATTGACCGCAAAATGATCCCCTACCCGTGTGCGGGTGCCCGACATCAGCGCCGGAAAGATGGGCGCGATGCACAAACCGATAATGGCAACGGCGAGCAGGTTGGCTGTTTCAGACGGATTCCAGAGCAGCAATACCGCACCGACAAGGGATCCCGCCATACCGCCAAAAACAAGGGTATTCCCCCCTACCCGGCCTGCGATCATCCCAGCCACGATGCGGCCGATGGTAAAGGTGAACCAGTAACTCCCTGCAAAGATCCCCGCCAGCGTGGTATCCACTCCGCGCGATTCAGTCAACAGAGTGTAGGTCCAGATGCCAAGCCCGCTTTCAGCCCCCACATAAAGAAAGAACAGCAACGCACTTTGCCATACCTGCAGCTGCCGCAGAGTGTCCCCCAGGGGAGTTTTGTAATCGGTGAGTTTTTTCTCAGCGTTGTGAGCACGTTTGCTGTTCTCGTTCCACATGGCCCGTGTCAGCACGAAACAGGCCGCCAGTGCAATTTGAAAACCGCCCACTGATTGGTAGCCGAATCGCCACGAGTCCATAGTCGTCAATCCCAGGGTCATGATAACAGGACCCAGGGTAATGCCGACGCCCCAGCTGGCGTGCAGCCACTGCATCAGGTCATCGCCGAAATGGGTGGCCACATAGGTGTTCAAGCCGGCATCAATGGCACCGGCCCCTAATCCGGCGAACAGACTCAGCATGATCATCATCCACCATTGCGGAACCATAGTATAGCCGATCAAGGCCAGGCCGGTGAGAAAGCAGCTGACGGCCAGAATGCGGGCCACGCCGAATCGTGCGAGCAAAAAGCCGCCAAGGAAGCTGGCGATGGTATAGCCGGTTACGCCAACGGTCAAAAGCAGTCCAATCGCATCCAGCGGAAGTGCAAAACCGCCTCGAATGGATGGCCAGCCTACGCCAAGCAGGCCGTCAGGCAATCCAAGGGCGACAAATGCGATAAACGCCAGTATCACAAGGCCCAATTTTGCGGAGTGATTAACGGTCGCACCGTTATACATGGCCAGCCTTGCCCGCGCGGCAGGAATCCTGGCACACGCGCTCAGTTCCTGTAGGCATGAGCAATCACGAAATCGACAAGTTCCTTACACTCGAACCAGCCCGCCCACATAGTGTGGCCCTGACCATTGATCACCTGCAGTGTGATCTCGCCACCCAGCTGCTTGTACCGCTGCGCCAATTCGCCCGAATTTTTTTCAATGGGCACCACGGTATCGCAGTCACCGTGTATATGATAGACCGGAACGCGGGCTGCAGCCAGGGGCTGCAGGCGCTCGATCGGATTGTGCTCAGCCAGTGTTGCCGCGAGTTGTGCCGCTGTCATAGCATAGGCTTCGCAGGCCTTGTCAAGGCCGGGATAGCTGCAGAGGTTACACACCGGATAGATGCCGGCAATACAGGCTACAGAGGAGGGATGTTCGACAGCCCAATTGTAAAGCATCAGTCCGCCGCGACTTCTTGCCAGCAGACAGGGCGTGCTGGAAAGGCCCCGTTTTTCCACAAGTTCTTTATGGAACGCAGAAAACAGCGCCCGCCCGCCGGGACTGCCGTAGGATTCGCCGACATCGATTCCGGCGATCGCCATTCCGGCATCCAGGAATTTGCGGAACATCCATGTTTCTTCCTTTCCCGGCAGGCCGGGAAGCGTCGGCGCGTACCAGACCCAGGCTGTCTTGCCGTTCCCGGCTGCGTGTTCGGGCATGATAAGAAAAGCCGCGTGGCCCTGTAATGCAAACAGCTCCCCGGCAACAGGCAGCACTTTGGCCGGTCTGCTCTGAGCTTCATTTTTTTCATCCGCGCCAAAAACAT
>CAZISM010000023.1:0-54089 GCA_964541895.1 uncultured Cytophagia bacterium | reverse complement strand
TGACGGTAAAGCCGAGGTAATAGGTGAACGCCGAATAGAGCAGACCGAGCGAGTGCGGAAAGTGGAGCTCTTTGTGGATCGTAATCGTTTCGCGGTCGCCGTAAGCGATGGTCGAGGTGGCCCATTCGCCGACGCCGTCGATCGTTAAAATGGCCGCGTCCTGAAACGGTGAGAGATAGAACGCGCTGGCGCAATGGGATAAATGATGTTCCGGGAACAGCAAACGGGATGCGGCCGCGGAATGGCCCAGCTGTTTCAGCTCCTGGCGGATGAGCCGTTTGAGAAACAATTTCTCCTTCAGCCACACCGGCATGGCGGCCATAAAGGAGGAGATTCCGCGCGGCGCAAAATGATGGTATGTTTCCAGCAATCGTTCGAACTTTAGCAGCGGTTTGTCATAAAAGACGATCGCATCAAGATCGTTTAGGCCATACCCGGAGTGGTCCAGGCAGTAGCGCAGGGCGTGAGCGGGGAATTCGGCGGTATGCTTTTTCCGGGTAAAGCGTTCCTCCTGCGCGGCCGCCAGAACCTGGCCGTCTTTAATCAGCGCAGCGGCAGAATCGTGATAAAATGCAGATATGCCAAGTATCTTCATGTTTTCTGTATTGAACCCAGACCTGGTCAGGTTGTAAGCGTGGCAGGGCGACCAGTCGGCTGTCCCACCTGTTCGATCATTTTGCCGTAGAAAAATCCGCGTGATGTTGCGCATCTCGGCAAATGTTTTTAAAGATACTCTTTTTGCTGGACATTATCAAGTTTTTCTACCGTCAGGCCTGAAACGAAACCTCCCCGGGCTGCTGCCGGCCCGGGGAGGTGCCTGCTATTTGATTTGCTGGATGCGAACGTTGGTCGGAGGACTGGGGGGCGTGTTGTTGGGATTGTAATGGTCACCCATATAATGAAAGCGCATGGCATCGGCAATCACAATGCCGTTGCTTTTATTGGTAATGCGCACATAGCTGGTGGTGCCCTTCGACATCTGCACATAGCCGAGGCGGTTCCAGGTGCCGATATTGGTCTGCTGGTTAATTGTGCCCTGGATTTTTGACAGGCCGTCGGCAAAGATTTCAAACGGAACGTTGGTGCCTTCTGCCGCCGTGCTCTGGTAGTTGCCATGCCAACCGTGCCATTCTGACACTTCGTACCAGCCGGCCACGCCAATGGTGGGGCGCCAGATGGCTGATGCTTCGCCGTTGCCCGCCGCGGCGGCATGGTAGCCGTAGCAATCGCCGGCGGAGGCGCTGGTATCGTGGACGTAATAGGGATTCAACAGAGAGATGTCGACGCTGCCTTTGCTCAATTTGGGACTCCAGGAGCCGGTGAATTCGATGGGATTACTGGCCGGTGATGTAGCGTTGATGTCGAAATTGTCGACGATGATATCCGCGACGACCGTTGTCGGTTGGCGGAACAGCAGAATGCCGTCACCTCGCCAGTCATTGTCGTTATATATGATGCCGAACAATTCCACAGAGGTGAACTGTTCGCCGTTGTTGAAGGTGGGATCCTGGCCGCCTTTCATGCGATAAAACGGTCCACCGTTGAGCTGGCCGGCGCTTAACGTCTGTTTCCGTCCGGTAGGATTGCAGATTGCAACGCCCTTGCTGAAGTAACGCAATACCAAGCCGTTCGCCAGGGTGATAATCTGATTATCGACCGGATAGCCCAGATCCGCCACCATTTCATCATACCAGAACGGTACTCGGAAGTAAATGGTATAGGCCATGCCGTAATACATCTCATAGATGCAGGAGGTGGCCAGACCAAAGCGCATTTTCCAGAAACGTTCCTTGCCGTCGTTTACCCACTTTTCCGGGATAAAGTCCTGCATGGCCATTATGCTGGGTTTGCGGCCTTGAGCCATCCAGGCCAGATAATCGGGTACGAAATAGTTGGCATAATTGCTGAACAAATTCCCGCCCCAGTACAAAAAGCCTTCAAAGATATGTCCCTCTGCCAGATCATAGCCCGAATGGAGTGGACCGCCGTTGTTAATGAGTATCATGTTGGGGGAGCCGGGTGCCCGGCTGTTCATGCCTTCACGCAACAGCTGCAGCCACAGGTTGCGGCCATAGGCCCATCTTGCATTGATCCAGGCGCGGCCGTGCTCAGCCGAATCGTCCACTCCGTTCATGTCAAAATCAATGGTCATATCGGTAATCCAGAGCTCCTCGGCATAAAAATCAAAGAAAATGCCGTCGAGCAGCCGTTCTTCCCAGATATGGCGTTCAAAGAACTTGTCCGACAGATATTGCCAGGCTTTTTTCCCGCCCACGGTCGGGCTATACTCGCTCAAGTTGGGATAGATGCCCGGGCCGCTGGCGCGCAAAGGGCTTGTTACCAGTGCGCCGGCGCTGTGAGCGGAATTGATGCCTTCGCTGGTCGACTGATCCGCATAAATGCGGAAGGTGGTATCGTTGACGATGGTGCCCACCTTGATGACGTCATCATCGATGACCAGGTAAGCGAGGGTAAAATCGCCGGCCGGCAAGCCGGCATTGGATCCGGCGGTTTTGCTAACAATGATTTCTTTCTGACCGGGCACGAGATCCCGCTTCAGTTGCGCCCGGTAGCTGCGATAGAGGAAATAATCAACCGGATCATTGATAAACATCGGCACATAGTGGGTCAACAAAATCTGCTCGGTGTTGATCTCGCGCATTTTTCGCGCAACGTAAATGCCGTCTTTAGCGCCGGTGATCATCATCATGTCGAACTTGGCATTGTTTTCAAACCAGGTGCCACCGGAGTAGGTTGGAAAGCCGCCGCCGCCGTTGCCCCAGACCGTGAAATACACATTGCGCGGATAGGGTGTATTGAAGCGATCCTGCGCCCATGCCGCCGAGGAGAGGGCAAGCGTGATCAGTAAAAGAGGCTGAAATATAACCTTCATGATTTACTCCTGTTACAGTTACGTCCTGGCTGATGGCGCCGATGGCAAGGACCCGTTGCGGGGGTTGTGACTCCTGCGGGCGATCGGAGCCGGTGGCCTGTTTTGCCGAGCCAGGCGCTGCGCGCGACTGCGAAGGGCCTTGACCTGCAATTGCCGGCGTGCGTGTTCTTCACACACCAGTATGGCCGGAACCATGCCGATCACGCGCCAGTGTTGAAAAAGCACTTCGTAGAGATTATAATCCAGCCCGATCATATAGTAAATAAACAGATTCATGACTGCTGCGAGAGTGGCCGCGCCCACGTGGTAAAAAAAACTGAGCCTGGCTTTGAGAATTTTCCAGCCGCCGAAAAAAGCGGTCCCCATAATCAGCAGAAAAGTTAGCGAAGCCGGGACGCCCTGCTCGGCCGCGATCAACAGATACACATTGTGCACAATACGCGTGCCTTCGATCTCGGGATCGGAGTAATAACGATAGTTGTCAAGTCCGACGCCGGTAAAGAGATGATCTTTGATGATGCGCAGAGCGTCCTGAGCGAGATAGAGCCGGCTGCTTTTTTGTTTTCCCGCCAGACTCTTCTCCGAATCGGACATGCGATCTTTGATGCCCTCGCCGTATTTGACCGAAATAACGATGGCCAGCACGACCGCCATGACCACAAAGACGGAAACCTGCTTGGCTGAAAGCTTTTTGCGAAATACATCCGAGAGGGTAAAGACGACCGTGGAGGCGAGAAAGCTGAACCAGGCCCCGCGCGTGTAGGTGGCCAGCAGGCACAACAGGGAGACCAGCATGACGCCGATCCAAATAATTCTCGGCTTCAGTTTGCTGTACAAGGCCATGCGCATGCCCAGGGGAATCAGAGTGACCAGCCAGACGCCGTAGGTATTGGGAACGCCCAGAGTGCCGGAAACCCGATAACCTTTGGACGCGGCGAGGAATGGAATGTTGAGCGGGCCGATCTGCCATTGCCAGGCGCCGACAAACGCTTCAAAGCCGAGCGAAGTGAGCAAGCCGAGGACGAACATTTTCAGATCAGCGTACGTGTTGACGCGGGTCATCACCGTGTAGCCGATGAGCATGGCGCGCGACAGCTGAAACATCTGTTCGCGAAATTCCGCCGCCTCATAGGCGACAAACTCCCCGGCCAGGCTCCACAGCCAAAAGAACATGAACAGCGCTTTACAGGTTGCGATGTAACGGCGATGGCTGGACCCAGCCGTGCCGTCTTTTTGCGTGAACAGAAGCAGCAGCATGGGGATATCGACCGGCATGAGCATGTCGACGCCGCGTGGATTGCCATCGTGCAGTGTGCCGACCACCACATTAAAACCCTGGTTGATGCACATCACCAGACCAAAGATGAACAGCAAGGTGCCCTTGTGCTTATCCATGATGTCCGCCATCCCTGGTTCGGGAACGGGTATTTTTCGTTCCGGCTAAAAAAGAACGGGGCAGGAAGGCATCCAATCCAGCGGCAGCCCACAAGATGAGAAAGCTGTCGATCGGAATCCGGTAGCGCACTTCGGTGGAAAACAGGGCATAGCTGAACGCGATGGTCAAAACGGGCAATAGGGTAATTGTCACCACCTCGAGTCGACGCCGATGTCGGATCACGGCAGGCACAAGCAGCAACAACAACGGTAGAAAGAAAATCAGCGATATCAACTGCATGGCCGGTGACGGCTGCAAACCCGCTGTTTCAATCCGTTTTACAATAGGCGACCAAAAATTTATGAATTCAGGAATATAGTGATCGAGAAAGAATGCTTTCGGTTCACGCCAAATCACGGTGGTAATGTCCAGCTTTTCCCGTTGCCAGTAGCGTTTTTCGACCGGGATCGAATGGCTGGGTTTGCCGTTCTGCACTTTCCAGAGATCGAGTTCCAGGCACGGATGGAGCCAGACCATGTAGCCGTTTGCGGATAACTCTGGTGTATCCATGAACACCAACAGGGCCACTTTGCGCAAGGCATCCGGCTTGATCGAATCCGGAAGCTGCATCTCAAAGTAATTGGCGATCAACGGATCTGTCCAAATCAGTTTATTGTTCCATCGATTATGAAGGGCCTGTTCGTAAATTATCGCTTTTCCGTTGGTTGAGACAGATGGCGTGTGTACATACGGCAATGAATCGGAAGAGGCAAAGACCAATTCGGGCGATGCGGCACCCGGATAGCGAAGAGACGCTTTAACAGCTTGCAGATGGTTGGGAACATCACCTTCGAACAAAACGCCAAGATAGTGCGGTGACTGCACCGTGATGGACTGTTCCAGGGGCCGCAAGGATTCGAAGCGAAGACCGTCCACATAGCCATCGATCCACAAGGTGTCTGCGGTTTGGCGGAAATGGATGGCGACCTTGTCAGCACTAAAAGTATCCTGTTCGACCGCTCGCTGGTAGACGAGATCATAATAAAAGTTATTGATGAATCTCTTTTCTTCCAAGCACGCCCTGCCGGGAGAAAACGTATGAAAAACGAAATAATTACGCAGCGTCCAGGGCAGCATGGTGATGATAAAAACACCGATAAACACGAATACCGGTTGCTGATTGCGAGGGCGATAATGCCATAGCCACCATAGTACAAACGGAGCGGACGGCAAAATGGCTGGTCCTGTCTGAACAGCAAGCCCGTAGCAAATGGCGGAGCATATCAGGTCGGCAAGTCGGCCATGTTTTATAAAAACCAGCAACTTCCAAACCAGCGCCAGCAGCAATAGAGAATACAATTGTGTCGGATACACCAGTCCGGCTACGATGATGTAAAACGGATAGACCGCAGCGAACAGGGCAGCTGCAAAAGCCGCCCTGCTCGAAAAGAATCGACGGGCGATATCAAACAGCAAATATATCTGCAGCAACGCCAGGACGACCTGGGCTAGCCGGACCGACAGGGCTGAAGGGCCAAATAGGAAATACAAGCCCCCGATGAAAAGCGGATATATAGGCTCGAGGCAGTAAGCGCCGTATCGGTAACCATAGTGCAGGCTGGGGCCAAACCCCTGGCCTTGGGCAATCGAGCGGCCGGCCGTATCATAGTGGATGGTGTCGTAAAAACGCCAGGAATCGGCAAAGCCGGCGATATATACCAACCTGGCCAAGGCAGCCAGAATGAGCAGGGCCGCAAGCGGATGCCGTTTGAAAACGTTAATTATGCTTTGCATGAGCTGTTTGATTGGCAGCATCTTTCAAATTATATTATAATTATAGCAACAGGAGCGCCATTTTGCTGAAAAAGATCTGGCCGGATCAGAGAGTCAGGCGGCCGTTTTCGATATCCGCTTCAGCCTGGTGCAGGTCAGGCAAACGGCCGAGATCGCGCCAGTAACGGCCGGTCATATCAAAACCATAGACCAAATGGTGGCAGTGGGCCAATTCGATATAATACTCTATGCAGGAAAACGGGCCGGAGGGGGCGTTGTCAAAGACGCCGGGATTTATGACCTGAATGCCGTTGAAAGCCAGGCGTTGCGCCGCAGGGGACAATTCGTGGCCTGTTTTTTCCCGATCGATCAAGGCGTTGTTTTGATCAAAAACAAGATATCGTTTTGTCGGTCTGCTCTGGACGGCAAGTGTTACATCGGCGTGGCGGCTTTCATGAGCCGCCACCAGTCGGTTTAAATCCAGATCCGAGACCACGTCCACGTTGTGAACCAGTACCGGGTCCTGCGCCGGCAAAAGCTGCAGCATCTGCTTAATGCCGCCGCCGCTATCGAGAATCTCCTCTTCGTGAGAAAGCGTAATCCGCATTCCCGCATAGGGTGGCTGTTGTAAAAAAAGTTCGATTTGCTTCGCCAAATGATGGGTGTTGATGACGACGTGATCGCCTCCGCTGCGAAACAGCTTATCCAGCAGAATGGCCAGCAGCGCTTTGCCATGCAGCGGAACCAGCGCTTTGGGGATCGTGTCCGTCAACGGCCGCAAGCGGGTGCCGAGGCCGGCAGCGAGTACAAGGCAGTTCATGAAAAATCGGGTTTGTCTGGATGAAATAGCCGGACCGCAAAACCGGCGTGCCGTAATTTTTCCGCGATCGTTTCCGCGCAATATACCGAGCGGTGCTGGCCGCCCGTACAGCCGAAATTAACCGCGAGTTGAGAAAAACCGCGTTCCTGATAGTGTTGTGCCGTCATGTGCACCAGGGCATAAGCATGTTCGACGAACTGGTGCACCATCGCATGGCTCTCCAGGTAGGCTTTCACCGCCGCGTCCTGGCCGGTCAAGCGGCGAAAACGCTCTTCCCGCCCCGGATTGGGCAAGCCTCTGCAGTCAAACACAAAACCGCCGCCATGGCCGGACGGATCTTCCGGTATGCCGGAGAAATGAAAACCAAAACTGGTAATGGTTATGAGCAAGGGTTCCACGATATCCTCGCAAAGTATTTTACTGCTAGTAGCGGTACAGGCTGTCGTCCTCCGTCAGATCCGCCAGTATGCTCCGCAGCACCGGCAGGGAATTGAGGATGTGTGCCTTTTGCAGGAGGATGGCGGCGTTTTTAAGCGCAAAGGGCACACTTTTCAGGAAATTCTTTTTGCCGCGCACCGCAGCCAGATAGCCGTAGGCGCCAAAGGCCTGTAACACCCGTATCAAAACATAACTGAAGAAATAGTGCAAAAACCGTTTTTCGTCCAGCCTGGTCAGATCACGGCATTCCTGAATATAGTGGTCCACCAGTTCCATGCGCAGCTCCTCCGGCAGATCCGCTTTGGCATCGTACAGCAGCGAGGCCAGATCATACTGCAGGGCGCCTCGCCGGCCGCTCTGATAGTCAATGAAGTACGGCTGCTGCTCGTGAATCATGATGTTGCGGGACTGGCAATCGCGATAGAGAAAGAAATCAGGGCTCTCTTCCAGCAGGTGGTCGACCAAACGTTGAAATTCTTTTTTCAGACAGTCTCTATCAAACGGACGTTTGTAAAAATTGGCGACAAAGCGGTGCTGAAAATATTCCAGATCCCAGCTCATGGACGCACGGGAGAAAGCGGCATGCTGATAACAAAACGAATAGTCCAGCGACCGGCCGGCTACGATTTGAAAGCGCGGCAGATAATGCAACGCCCGCTTGTACATGTTGACAATTTCGTCTGTAAAGCCCTGTTTGTCCCGGACAGGCGCCATCCATTCATACAGCGTAAACAGTCCGAGATCCTGTTCCAGATAAATGCCGTTATCCAGGTCGGCTGCATAAATATCCGGCACCGGAAGTTCAAACTTTTTAAAATGGCGGCTGAAATGAACAAACGCCTCGTTTTCCGCTCTGTGATCGCCGGCTACGCCGATCACAGAGCGATTGGCATTTTGCATACGGTATATACGGCGATCCGAGGCATCGCCCTTGAGCGGATTGATCCGGTCCGGCGTCTCATTGTAGCATTGACGGAAGAGCTTTTCCAGTAATAGAGTTTCCACTAGGTCCGGTACCTTATATACTTGCCTAAAAACATACTGATTTTGCGACAATTTTCAAAAAGCTTTTTTAATCCGGAAAATTATCACTACTTTATTGCAATGCGGACCAGGTCCGCATGCTGCGGATCTTTAAACGATTACCTCAATGGAGGTCGCCCTGTTTGATCTGGTTGAGTGAATACATCGCTCTGCACCTGTTTCGTCCTTTACGTCGAGGCGGAACGTTGCCTTCGTTGCTTGCTCTGTTTGTGCTCGTGCTGATGCCGCCTGGATTCGGGCAAATTATTTCCGGCCGAGTCTATGACCGCTTCAACCTCACACCCGTGCCGGGAGCTACAGTAACCGTGGAACAGGAGGGGGCATGGCCGCAGACAGTGCTGACCTCCGCTGCCGGCGAGTGGCGTGTCACCCTCGCCCCCGAGATGGCCGTAGAGGAAGCCTTCACCGCTCCAGGCTCGTTCACTCTGGAGCAGAATTACCCCAATCCGTTCAATCCAGCCACCTGGATCGCTTTTCAGATTCCGCAGCAGGGCCAGGTCGTTTTGTCTGTTTATAATAGCATCGGTCAGATGGTGGACAGCCGGCAAGCTGTCCTGGCCAAAGGCTTTTACAGAATTCGCTGGAGGGCCAGGGGGCCGGCCGGCGTCTACTTCTATAAGGTGCACTTTGGTGCCATAACTCGGCTGGGAAAAATGGTGCAACTGGACCGTGGGCATGGTGAGGGCCTGGGCGGATTCGAAAGGACTATGCATGAACGGCCCGTTGCCCTTTCAAAACAGTCCGTTAACTCTGTGCGTTTGATTATTAACAAGTTAGCTTATATTCCTGATACGACGGCGTTCCAGTTGTCCCAGGACCGCGTTGTCGACACCGGCTTGCAGCAAGTTCATCACCAGGCTGTCGTGGTTGATCTGCATAACGACATCGTCGAACAGATGGCTATGAAACCCTCTTATCGCCTTGCTGACGAGCACAGCTATTTGCATACGGATCTGCCGCGCCTAAAGACCGGAGGGGTTGATTTGCAGGTCTTTGCGCTCTGGGTTAATCCGGCGACCTATCCGAACACGGCCTATCAAAAGGCGCTGGATTATTTTGATCTGCTGCAGCGAGAGTTCAATGCCAGCCCGCATCTGGTCGAAACCGCCCTGACGATTGAGGAGGCCGAGCGCATTTGGCAGGCGCGCAAAATTTCCGCTGTGCTGGCTGTCGAAGGCGGCCACGTCATCGAAGAGGATCTCGGCAAATTGATTGAATTGTATCGGCGCGGTATGCGCATGATGACCATTACCTGGAACAACAGCACCTCATGGGCCGTGTCGGCCAAGGACGCGCGCTCTGAAACCGTGGGCTTGAGCGAGTTCGGCCGGCGGGTGATTCGCACCCTCGATTCGCTGGGGGTGATCATCGATATTTCGCACACCGGCAAGAAAACGGTAGATGACATTTTAGCCGCAAGCCGCCGCCCCCTTATCGCCAGTCATTCGGGTGTGGCAGCGGTGCGGCCGCATTACCGCAATCTGGACGAAGCACAAATCCGGGCCATTGCCCAGCGCGGCGGCGTGATCGGGGTTATCTTTTACCCACCCTATCTGGCCGCTACATCGGCCGTATCGATCGAAGCGGTGGTGCGGCACATCGATGCGATCGTCCAACTGGTCGGTGTCGATTATGTAGCCCTGGGCTCCGATTTTGACGGCATTGAACGAACCGTAGTCGGTTTAAACGATGTCAGCTGTTTCCCGGCCCTGACCAGGGCACTGTTTGAGCACGGCTACTCCAGGAGGGAGGTGGAAAAAATAGTGGGTGGTAATTTTCTGCGTGTATTCAAGCAGGTGTGTTCATCACCTTCGGACAGGTAAAACCGCTTGCCTTTTGCCCGGATTGTTTGTACTTTGATTTAATGAAATCAGAACTGCGAGGAAGCCATCTTGAACTCATTATCGTCCATCTTTAATCCGTTTACCGGTGACAACCTTACTGAATGGTTTCGCGATCTGACGGAACTGTGGCATGAGACCGGCCCGATTGCGCCCGAAGATCCATTCACGCCCAAGGGGATGTCGCAATGGATCCATTATCAGAACTATGTGCTCTGGCATCTGGAAGATGATGCCCGGCGAACGGACCTTGCGGATGCGGAAATCGTGCGCTGCAAGCGGAGCATCGACAAGCACAATCAGCTGCGCAATGACGGCATCGAGCAGGTCGACAGCTGGATCGATAACGTGTTGGTCACTTCCGGCATAAAACCGGGTGACGACGTGGAGCGCAACTCGGAGACTCCCGGAAGTATTATCGACCGTCTCTCGATCCTGAGTCTGAAGGTGTTTCATATGAACGAGCAGTCGCATCGCAAGGATCTGGACAAAGAGAGCATGGAGCTGTGCCGCTTGCGTCACGAGATCCTCGTCGAGCAGCGGGATGAACTGGCGACTGCGCTTGACAAGCTGTTTCTTGATCTGCGCCAGGCGCGCAAACGTCACAAGCCGTATCGTCAATTCAAACTCTACAACGACCCAAGATTTAATCCGGCCGTATACAAGCATCGCTCCTAGCGTCGGCAATGATGAATGATTTAGAGGTATAAGCGTATATGCAGATTGAACTCGCCTATGGTCGCCAGGGAATGGCGGTTGAGGTTGCGGACGCCAATTTGGTCAAAGTGCTGCGCATGAAAAGCACTGAGCCGGTGCAGGATCCTCCCATCGCCGTCACCAAAACGCTCCTGCAACCCATTGGCTCTGAGCACTCGCTTTTCGACATGGCCAAGGATCGCCGTTCGGCGTGCGTGCTGATCTGTGATATCACCCGCCCGGTGCCCAACAAGATTATATTGCCGCCGGTGCTGAAAACGCTCAATGCCGCCGGCATTCAGAACGACGCCATCACCATCCTGATTGCCACCGGTATTCACCGGCCCAATCTGGATGACGAATTGATCGAACTGGTGGGTCCGGAGATCGCCCAACGCTATCGTGTGGTCAATCATTACTCGCGGGATCTGGAATCACACGCCAACCTGGGCAAGACCAGCCGCGGCACTGAAATCTGGATCGACAGGCGATTCGTCGAAGCCGATTTCAAGATTGCTACCGGGTTTATCGAGCCGCATCTCATGGCCGGATTTTCCGGCGGACGCAAACTGGTCGTGCCGGGCATTTCCAGCATCGAAACGATGAAGTACATGCACGGCCCCAAGATCATGGAACATCCGCTTTCCTGCGAGGGCCGTATCCAGCAAAATCCGTTTCATGAAGAGGCGTTGGAGATCGCCACCAAAGTCGGCGTCGATTTTATCGTCAACGTCGCCCTGAATGAAAGACGGGAAATCATCGGCATCTTTTCCGGCCATTTGGAGAAGGCTCATGACGAAGGTGTAAAATTCGTACGTAAGGTCGTACGCGATACCTTGCCCGAACCGGTCGACGTTGTCATTACCACCTCTGCCGGCTATCCTCTGGATACTACCTTTTACCAGGCGATCAAAGGATTGACCGCCGCTGCCCCGATTGTTAAAAAAGGCGGTACCATTATACTGGCTGCTCAATGTGAAAGCGGCCTCGGCAGTGAAGAGTTTGCGGCTCTGGCTACAGATCCTCGCGAGCTGGACACCATCATCGACGAGCTGGTTTCAGAGCGTGTGTTCGTTATTGATCAATGGCAGTTTGAGAAATTTGCCCAAGCCAGACGCAAAGCGGACATTATTCTGGTTGCCGAAGGCATCCCTGCGCAACAGAAAAACAGGATGCATCTGCGCTGGACGGAAACCGTACAGGAAGCTCTTGCTCTGGCCTTAAAACAACACGGTCCCAACGCCCGTGTCGCCGTCATTCCGAAAGGGCCCTACATTTTGGCAGAAATCGAGTAATTACAAAACTATAACAAATTTTGCCCCGCCTGCTGGAACATTACCCCATTTGCCGCGTTATTCGTACTGACCTGTTTATAGCCAATCGGACCTTCTTTATTTAACATTATTGTTTACAATCTGATAGTCCCAGCTGCACCGCTCGGGTTAATAAATAGGCAGAGTGCTCATTTTTTGATCAATGTCACCATTCACGATCAAAAATCGTTGATTTTTTCGAGAAAATTTTGTAAATTATGTACTTGGAATACTATATCATTCTGTCGTAATCCTCTCCTGCGAGAGGGTGGAGGTACAATATTATGATCACTTTTAAAGCTCTGGATACGGTTGACACCTTAAAGATGGCCATTCAGTGCGAGATGGACATGGAAAGCTTTTATGCCAAATTGACGTCACTCATCTCTAACGACGATGCGGTTGCAATTCTGCGCGGCCTCTCCGAAAAGGAAGAAAAACACCGCTCACGACTCATACGCTTTTACAGCAGGCTTTCCGGCAAGAAAATTCTCTATTTAAATCTGGGCAAAAAGCACAAACTGAACACGTTGTACAAATGCACGGATGACGCTGTTGAATCGTTGCGGCTGGCCAAGAAAAACGAAAACGAGTTAAAGAACTTTTATCTGTCCGTTTCCAAGCGGTTCATCGACACGGAGACGCGTCAGTTGTTCCGTGACTTGGCCCTGGAAGAGGAGCAGCATATCGCGCTTCTGGAATCTTCTTTTGTCGAACCGTTCAATCTGGAACAGGTCGAACCCAAAAAGGACGAGGCGATGTATCCGGCTTTATCCAAAGCCGATCGGGAGGGGATCAAGACCTGGTAAACGCCGCCGGGTGTCGATTCAGGCTCGTTATTAATGGTAACGAGCCTTTTTTTATGTTGATTGGAACTGTTTTTTTCAATATTATTACCTAGTGAATCTTTACGGATACGAAACCATGAAACCCATCTATATGGATCATCATGCCACCACGCCGCTGGATGCAGAGGTGCTGGAAGCCATGATGCCCTATCTGACCGCTGAATTCGGCAATCCGGCCAGCAGCACGCACGAATGGGGCAAACGGGCGCGCCTGGCGGTTGAAAAGGCGCGAGAGCAGGTTGCCACGCTGATCGGGTGTTTGCCGGAGGAAATAATTTTTACCAGCGGCGCCACCGAGTCGGATAATCTGGCGATCAAGGGAACAGCCTGGCGCCACCGTGATAAAAAGGGCCGCATCATTACCATCGCAACGGAACATAAAGCCATATTGGATACCTGCAAGCGGCTGCAGCAGGAAGGGTATGAGACGGTTCTACTGCCGATGGATGACTATGGCCGCGTCCGCCTGGATGCGCTTGCGGCGCAACTGACCCCGGATACGATTCTCGTTTCCATTCAGGCGGCCAACAGCGAAATCGGAACCCTGCAGCCGCTGCAGCAAATCGGCGAGTTGACGCAGGCGGCCGGCGTTCCCTTTCACAGCGATGCGGTGCAGGCCCTGGGGAGGGTGGACGTGCAGGTTGGAGCTGCGCACATCGACCTGCTTTCCATTTCAGGTCACAAAATATACGGCCCCAAAGGTATCGGTGCGCTCTATGTGCGCAAAGGCTTGAAGCTGGCGCCGCTCATTGACGGCGGCGGCCACGAACGCGGCATGCGTTCCGGAACCTTGAACGTGCCCGGTATTGTCGGTCTGGGCGCGGCGTCGGCGATGGCAGCGCGGGATCTCGTCCGGGAATCGCAACGCTTGCTGAACTTGCAGGAGCGATTGCGTAACGGCATCGAATCCGCCATCGAACAGGTGCAGCTTAACGGCCATCCGATACAGCGCTTGCCGAACAATCTCAATTACAGCTTTGCGTATGTGGAAGGCGAATCCCTGATCATGGCGTGCCGGCAAGTGGCTTTGTCCTCCGGTTCGGCCTGTACATCCGCCAATCTGCAATCGTCCTATGTACTGCGCGCCATCGGGGTGCCGGACAGTCTGGCCCACTGCTCGATCCGGTTTGGGCTCGGCAAAAGCAACGATGAAGAGCAGGTCGATTTCCTCCTGGACCTGCTGGTCAGGCATGTGAGGCGTCTGCGGGAGATGTCGCCATTGTATGAAATGGCCCGCGATGGCATCGATATCGATTCGTTTGCCTGGTCCAAACATGATCACGAACACTAACAGAAGGAATCCGCATCATGGATGCGTGGGATGAATATACCGAACAGGTGATGGAACATTACGAAAATCCGCGCAACGTCGGCATTGTCGATGACCCGGATGGCATCGGCGTAGTCGGTAATCCCGCCTGTGGCGATGTGATGAAGCTGAGCATCAAAGTAAACCAGGGCATCATCGTGGATGCGAAATTCAAAACCTTCGGCTGCGGTGCGGCTATCGCCACCAGCTCTATGGTAACTGAAATGATCAAAGGGAAAAGCATCGACGAAGCGCTGGCCGTATCCAACAAGGCGGTCGCTGACGCACTCGGCGGCTTGCCGAAAGTCAAGATGCATTGCTCGGTGCTTGCCGAGGATGCCCTCAAGGCTGCCATCGATGACTATCGCAAGAAAACCAAGCGTGAGGTGCATGATGAATGAATTGAAACTGTACATGGTGTATTACCTGGGCGCCAACCCCTGCTGGAACCTGCGGGTGGCCCGCACCGAAGAAGAGGCCTTGATGCAGTGTTTTGAACACTCGGGAAAACCACGACCGCACGACGCCGCCTCCTGCAGCTGCCGCGCCGAACAGGTCCATTTTGAAGGGTTTCGCATCACCATTGAAAAGATATGATGGAAATTTTTTACCGGAAAATTCAGTTATTATACAGGATTTAGGAGACTAATCAACATGAAACCGCTCGAGATCAAACCAGATATATACTGGATAGGTGCGCTTCACCCGGATTTGCGCTTGTTTGACCTCATCATGCATACGAAAAACGGCACCACCTATAACAGCTACCTCATCAGGGCTGAAAAAACCGCGATCATTGACACAGTTAAAGATAAATTTTCTGCGGCTTATGTGGAGCGCATCATTGAATTGGCCGATCCGAAACATATTGATTATATTGTTGTTCAGCACAATGAGATGGATCACACCGGCAGCCTCACCGCCCTGCTGGAGCTGGCGCCGCAAGCCGAGATTCTTTGCACAAAAACCGCAGTAAAATATGTGCAAAATGTCGTCAATCGCGACGTCCGCATTACTCCGGTGGATGCTACCACCGCCATTTCTCTGGGAAAACACACTCTTCGCTTTATCCCCGCTCCCTTTTTGCACTGGCCGGATACTATGATGACCTATGTGCCGGAAGAGGAGATGTTGTTCAGTTGCGATGTGTTTGCTTCGCATTTTTGCGACAGCCGCATGTTCGCCGATCTCATTACGCGGAATTTCTGGCCGGACTATGACTACTATTTCAAGTCCATCATGCGGCCCTTTAAGAAAAGCGTACGCAATGCGCTGAAGAAACTGACGGAAATCCCGACCACCATCATTGCCCCGTCGCATGGTCCCATCCTTCGCCAGGAGATCGGGAAATATGTGCAGGCGTATGAAAGCTGGTCTGCTCCGCTGCAGGAGAACACGCCCAGGTATGTGCTGATCTATTACGCCAGTGCCTACGGCAACACTGAGCGCATGGCGCAGCATATCGCCAAAGGGATCGAAGAGGCGGGCGCTCACGCCGAATTGTTCGATATCATCAATATCAAGCCCGAGGATGAATTGGACAAGATCGAAGCGGCGGACGCCATTCTCATTGGCAGCCCCACCATCAACAACGACATCGTCAAACCCGTTTGGGATCTGTTGAGCAGCCTGGTGACGCTGGATATCAAAGGCAAGATCGGCGGCAGTTTCGGATCCATGGGATGGAGCGGCGAAGCGGTTGGCCTGCTTGATCAGCGTTTGCAGAGCCTGAAATTAAAGGTGCCGGTTCCCGGTATTTCCGCCGTGCTGGTGCCGAACTCTGAAGAATTGAATCAATGTGTGGAATTCGGCAAATCAATCGTACGCGCGTTATGACACACGATCGATGAGCGTTTTTTTAAACAGGAGCAGGAGAATGGCTGAAAATTTTGATCTGGTCGTCATCGGTTCCGGACCCGGCGGATATGTCGCCGCTATCCGCGCCGCACAATTGGGTATGAAAACGGCCGTTGTCGAAAAAGCGGAACCCGGCGGTGTGTGCCTGAACTGGGGCTGTATTCCCACCAAAGCGCTGCTGCATTCGGCCACCTTATATAACCATATCAAGCATGCACAGGATTTCGGCGTGCAGGTGTCCGGCGCCAGCGTGGATTTGGCCAGGATGGTAAAGCACAGCCGCACCACAGCCCAGCGTCTCTCCAAAGGCATCGAGTTTCTTTTCCGCAAGAACAACATTACCGTCGTGGCCGGCAAAGGCAGGATTATCGCTAAAGGCAAAGTCGAAGTGGACTCGGCTGATGCGAAAAAACAGGTGCTGGCTAGTAAAAACATCCTCATCGCGACCGGTGCGCGGCCGCGGACGATCCCGGGATTTGATCTGGACGGCAAGCAGATCATCTCCAGCCGCGAAGCCATGATCCCGGAACAGATTCCCTCGTCGCTGCTGATCATCGGCGCCGGTGCCATCGGTGTCGAGTTCGCCTATTTTTATGCGTCGATCGGCACCAAAGTCACGCTGATCGAAATGATGCCGCAGATACTGCCTGTCGAAGACAAGGAAGTGGTCGATGTGGTGGCAAAAGCGTTTAAAAAACTCGGCATCCAGATTCTTATTGAAACCAAAGTGGACAAGATCAGCAAGGACAGCAAAGGCGTCACTCTGCAGGTGACCGGCAAGACCGGCTCCACCAGCCTGCAGGCGGATAAGGCGCTGGTGGCGATCGGCGTTGCCGGCAATGTGGAAGAGATCGGTCTGGAAGCGGTTGGTGTCAAGGCGGAAAAGGGCTTTATCGCAGTGGATCGAAAAACCTTTAAAACCAATGTGGAGGGTATCTATGCCATCGGCGATGTCATCGGCCCGCCCTGGTTGGCGCACGTCGCCTCCGCAGAGGGAGTTGCCGCCGTCGAAGGCATGGCAGGTCACACCCCGACGGCCGTAGACTATGATCATATCCCGGGCTGCACCTATTGTCAGCCGCAGGTGGCCAGTCTGGGTTTGACCGAACAGAAAGCGCTGGACAAGGGATTGCAGATCAAAGTCGGGCGATTTCCTTTCCGCGCCAACGGCAAGTCGCTGGCCATGGGCGAAAGCGAAGGCCTGGTGAAATTGATCTTTGATGCCAAATACGGCGAACTGCTGGGGGCTCATATCGTCGGAGCAGAAGCAACCGAACTGCTGGCCGAAGTGGGTGTCGCTAAAACACTGGAAACGACCGCCGAAGAGATCATGCACACCATCCATGCGCATCCGACCATTTCGGAATCCATCAAGGAAGCGGCGGAGGACGCTTTCGGCAAAGCCATACACATCTGATCCCCTGCAGGATCACTGACACAGAAATAGGAGACCTGTTTGCCCTTCAGCACACATGAGCGTAAGGCCTCTTTGTCAGACATCTATCGTTTTATGTTGACCAGCCGCCTCCTGGATGAAAAGATGATGAATTTGTTGCGCCAGGGGAAGAGCTATTTTCATATCGGCGCGGCCGGTCACGAAGCGGCCCAGGTAGGTGCGGCATTGGCATTTCAACCCGGTTACGATTGGTGCTATCCCTACTACAGGGATCAGGCCTTCGTGTTGACCTGGGGGGTGACCGCTGCCGAACTGCTGCTGCTTTCACTTGGGCGAGCACAAGACCCCTCCTCCGGCGGCAGGCAAATGCCGCAGCATTATGGACACAAAACTCTTCGTGTCGTCTCACAATCCAGCCCTACCGGCACTCAATATCTGCAGGCCACAGGCACGGCCATGGCCTGCAAAAGAAATGGCGGAGCTCAAGTGGTATACGTCTCCTCCGGCGAAGGCGCCACCAGCCAGGGCGATTTTTATGAAGCAATCAATTGGGCGACACGCGATTCTCTTCCGGTCATTTTTTTTATTCAGGATAATAATTACGCCATCTCTGTGCCCAGGAGCCAGCAGACCACCGGCGATTCGGTATATGAGCTGGTGATGGGATATCGAAATCTGCATCGTCACCGCATCAACGGCCTGGATGCTCTGGAGGTAAAAAAGGTCGTTCGCCATTGCGTTCAAAGAGCCAGGCAAGGTGAAGGGCCGAGTCTGGTTGTCGCCAACACCATTCGATTAGCTTCGCACTCCTCTTCCGATGATCAACGCAAGTATCGGGCGGCGGGCGAATTGGAGCAAGAGAAGCAGTTGGATCCACTGGCGCAGCTGGCCCAACAGCTGATCAGGTCAAAGCTGCTGTCGGAAATCGAGCTGGCGCGATTGCAGCATGAAGTAAAACTTGAGGTCGAAAATGCGGCTGAGCAGGCGGAGCAAAGTGAACGGCCGCAACAGGAAACGGTCTCGGAACACCTGTTTGCGCCTGTAGCAGCCAGTGCGGCGTCAACGACTGCCCTGACGTCGAAACAGGCACCGGTCGTGCTGGTGGACGCCCTCAACCACGCGCTGCATGAAGAGATGGAGCGAAATGATAAAATAGTAGTGTATGGCGAAGATGTGCAGGATCCCAAGGGCGGTGTTTTTACCGTCACCAAAGGGCTTTCCAGCCGTTTCGGCACCGAGCGGGTGTTCAATTCTCCGCTGGCGGAATCAAGCATCATCGGCACCGCCATTGGCATGGCTCTGGCCGGCTTCAAGCCTGTGGTTGAAATCCAGTTCGGCGATTATATCTGGACAGCCATGATGCAGATCCGCAACGAGGCGGCGACACTGCGTTGGCGCTCTAACGGAGCGTACTCCTGCCCCATGGTGATCCGAGTCGCGGTGGGAGGTTATATCCACGGCGCGCTCTGTCACAGTCAGAATATCGAGGGCTTTTTTGCTCATCTGCCGGGCCTGTACATCGTTTATCCGGCCAATGCCGCCGATGCCAAGGGGTTGTTCAAGCAGGCGGTGCAAATGAACGATCCGGTGCTATTTATGGAGCACAAAGGGCTGTATCGGCAGAGTTATGCCATGCGGCCGGAACCGGCAGCAGACTATTATTTGCCGTTTGGCGCGGCCGCTGTCGTGCGCGAGGGCCGGCACCTGACAGTTTTGACCTATGGCATGATGGTGCACAAAGCGTCGGTGGTATCGGATCGATTAAGGCCGCAGGGTACGGAGGTCGAGGTTGTCGACCTGCGCACGCTGTACCCTCTGGACTGGGGCACCATCGAAGCGTCTGTCAGCAAGACCGGCAAGGTGCTGGTACTTCATGAAGACACGCTCACGGCCGGCTTTGGCGCCGAGATCAGCGCCCTGGTTGCCGACCGGGCCTTTCAACATCTCGACGCGCCCGTGCGCCGCCTGGCGGCCAGGGATTTGCCGGTGCCGTACAGCCACGAACTGGAAGCGGCGGTATTGCCGATGGAATCTGATATCGAACGGACCATACTGGAGTTAATTCGTTATTAAAAGGAGCTCTCATGAGCAAACATCTCGCTCCCGTTGCAGACGAGATAAAAGTAAAGCTGTACAGCTTGATCTGGAAAACGCGCGCTACCGAAGAACGGATCATAGCGCTGTATCGGCAGGGCAAGATAGTCGGCGGCGTGTACACCGGACGGGGCATCGAGGCCACCACCGTCGGCTCTGCTCTGGCTCTCGAACCGCAGGATTACCTGTTTCCCATTCACCGGGATCTGGGCGCACATCTGGCTAAAGGGCAGACGGTGCTCAATATTCTGCTGCAATATCTGGGGCGGGGCAACAGCCTCACCAAAGGCAAAGACAGCGGTATTCATGTCAGCGACACCTCGCTCAACATCGTCGGCAACGTCAGTCACCTCGGCGCCATGATCCCAGTGGCGGTTGGCGCAGCGCTCGGCAAACGCATGCAGGGTGAAAAAGTGGTGTCCATGAATTATATCGGTGAAGGCGGATCCAACCTGGGTGACTTTCATGAAGGATTGAATTTTGCCGCTGTGCAAAAGGCGCCGTTTATCATGATTATCGAAAACAATCAATATGCCTATTCTACGCCGGCCCACAAAGGCTATGCCTGCAAAAAGCTGTCCGACCGTGCGCTGGGGTATGGCATGCCCGGACATCAGGTGGACGGCAACAACGCTATTGAAGTGTACAGCGTGGTGAAAGATGCCGTGGAGGGCGCCCGCAACGGGGAAGGCCCGTCGCTGATCGAATGCAAAACCATGCGTATGCAGGGCCACTCGGCTCATGATGATGCCTTTTACGTCGACAAAAAGCAGCTGCAGGAATACGAACGCCGTGATCCGCTGCATATACTGGAGAAACAGTTGCTCGAAGAGGGCGTGCTGGACCAGCCCCGCATCGATGATATCAAACAGGCGGTGGCGGAAGAGATTGAGCTGGCGACGACGACGGCACTGAACAGCCCGCTGCCGCTGGCGGAATGGGCGTCGCAGGGTGTGTACGCTGATTAAGGTAGGATGAACTATGGCAGAGATAACGTATTTGCAGGCAATAAACGAAGCCTTGCGGGAAGAGCTGCTTCGCGATTCGAGAGTGTTCCTGTTGGGCGAAGACATCGGCATTTATGGCGGGGCATTCAAGGTCACTAAAGGTCTGGTGGAAGAGTTCGGCGACGAACGGATTATGGATACGCCCATCTCTGAGTCCGCTATCATCGGCGTCGCTGTCGGCGCTGCCCTGGTCGGCATGCGGCCGGTGGCCGAGATGCAGTTTGCCGATT
Organism: uncultured Cytophagia bacterium; assembly: GCA_964541895.1. Classification (GTDB taxonomy): domain Bacteria; phylum Zhuqueibacterota; class Zhuqueibacteria; order Residuimicrobiales; family Residuimicrobiaceae; genus CAZISM01. The sequence continues at coordinate 33,155 of CAZISM010000023.1, read as the reverse complement.
TCATTACCTGCGGTTTCAGTCAGATCGTCACCAACGCGGCGACCATGCATTACCGTTACAGCATCCCGGTGCCCATGGTGGTGCGGGCCCCCTCCGGCGGCGGCATCCATGGCGGCCCGTTTCACTCCAAGAACCCCGAAGCCTGGTTTGTTCATCAGCCCGGTTTAAAAGTGGTGGCCCCGGCTACGGCACGTGATGCCAAAGGGTTGTTAAAGAGCGCCATCCGCGACAACAATCCGGTGATCTATTTTGAAAACAAGTTTCTCTATCGTCGCATCAAGGAGAACCTGCCCGAGGAAGAGGAGATTATCACGCCGCTCGGCCAGGCGGCTGTCTTCAGAAGCGGCCGTGACGCCACCATAATCACCTACGGCTCAATGGTGTTTGCGGCGCAACAGGCAGCGGAAAAAATGGCTGCCGAGCATCAAATCCAGCTTGAAATCATCGACCTGCGCACGTTAAAGCCGCTGGACACCGAGACGATCCTGAATTCGGTCGCCAAAACCAATCGCGTGGTCATCGTGCATGAAGCGAACCTGACCGGCGGTGTCGGCGGAGAGGTCAGCGCTCTTATCGCGGAACACGGTTTTGAACTGCTGGACGCCCCGATCAGACGCGTGGCCGCTCTGGATACGCCGACGCCGTACAGTCCGATCTTGGAAGAAGCGTTCATGCCGAACGCAGAGAAAATCGCCGCGGCCGTCCGCGAGGTGTTGCAGTTTTAATTGAGGACAGGATCATGAACATGGAAAAAGATTTTCAGGACCTCCGTTCCATGCGCGAAATTTTGGAATGGGCGATAAAGCGGGAAGAGTCCTCGTATGCATTTTACACGCAGGCCCGGCAGCGCAGCCGCACCCCGGCCGAGGCCGAGATGTTCGAATTCCTCGCCAAACAGGAGTTGGAGCACAAAGACACCCTGCAACACCAACTGGACGCCATCAACGCCCAGTTGGACATCGATCGCGCGCTGTCATATGATGTCTATTAATGGTTGTCATGCCACGTCATTGTCCGTGTCCCTGAGCGCTCCGGCGCAGGGACAAAGCTGAAAGAGGGTCATCATGATTGAAATGATTATGCCGCAGATGGGGGAGAGCATTGTTGAAGGCACGATCGTGCGTTGGCGCAAGCGAATCGGCGAAGCCGTACAAAAGGATGAGATGATACTGGAAATCAGCACGGACAAAGTCGATTCCGAAATTCCCGCACCGGCGAGCGGCGTGCTGCAGGAGATACTGGCCAAAGAAGGCCAAACCGTTGCTGTTGGCGCCGTCATTGCCCGCATCGCGGACGAGGGTGCCGGTGAGGAGGATCGGCCGCTGGCGCAAACGCCGGCAGCCGTCATCCCGGCTGCCGCAGAGCCCCTGATGCCGGCGGATGCAGGAAAGACCAAAAAGTTTCTTTCTCCTCTGGTGAAAAAAATCGCCCAGGAGCACCATATACCACTGGAGCAGGTGGAACGGATTGCCGGCACGGGTGCCAACGGACGGGTTTCCAAAAACGATATCCTGGCCTTCCTTGGCCAGCGTGAGGTTCCGCGGCCTGCTCCGCCGCCGGCCGCCTCGGCACCAGCCCCGGCCCCGGCTCCAGGGCCCCCGCCGATGACCGTCGCAGCCGCGGCGCCCGTTCTGACAGCGGATAACCAGATCGAAATCGTCGCCATGGATCATGTGCGCAAACGCATCGCTGAACATATGGTGTTCAGCAAACACACCTCACCCCATGTGACCTCTGTGGCCGAGGTCGATGTGACCCGCATCGTCAAATATCGGGATAAAGTAAAGGCCGAGTTTGAAAAGCAGCAGGGTGCGCCGTTGACCTTTACCGCTTTTTTTGTGCAGGCCGCGGCTCAGGCGCTGCGCGATTTCCCGCTGATCAATTCTTCAGTGGATGGGGACAATATCCTGATGAAGAAAAATATTCACATCGGCATCGCCGTCGGCCTTGATAAAGGGCTGATTGTGCCGGTGATACGGAATGCCGACCGCCTCTCCCTGGTGGGCGTTGCCCAGGTGATTACCGATTTGGCGACCAGGGCCAGGCAAAAACAGCTGCAGGCGGAGGAGGTAAAGGGCGGCACGTTCACCATCACCAACATCGGCACATTCGGTAATCTGTTCGGCACGCCGATCATCAACCAGCCGCAGGTGGCTATCCTGGGCACCGGTGCGATCAAAAAGCGGCTTGTGGTCATCGAAGACGACGCCCTCGCGATTCGTTCCATGATGTACATCAGCCTGACCTATGATCACCGCATCATTGACGGCCTCTATGGCGGTTCTTTTTTGCAGCGGGTGGTGCAGAATCTTGAAAACGTGAAACTGGACTAGAGCAATTCTTATGGAAACTTTGCAGGAAATATTGGTCCTCGACAACGGCTTTGTCCGTCTGGTCGACTTTATGGGCGGCGACAGAGCCGTAGTGCAGGCGGCGCGAGTGTCCTTCGGCAAGGGTGCCACAGACGATGAACGCGACCGCAAGCTGGTTCACTTTTTGCTGGCCAACCATCATGAAACTCCCTTTGAGCACTCGGTATTTAAATTTCACATCAAATGCCCCATCTTTGTGGCCAGGCAGTGGTTCAGACATCGCCTGGCCAGTTATAATGAAATATCCGGACGCTACACCACCATGACAGAAGAGTTCTGTCTGCCGGAGCGGTTGCGCACGCAGAAGGCAAGAAATTACCAGTATGAGCTGCTGCCGGACGATCTCAACGAAGAGCTTAAGGGAAAGATCCGCGTTTTCTATGAAAGCGCTTACCAGCTGTATCAGGAGCTGTTGCGGCAGGGCGTGGCCAGGGAACACGCCCGCATAGTGCTGCCTTTGTCTCTGTATACCCAGTTTTACTGGACGATCAATGCCCGCGCTCTACAAAACTTTCTCTACCTGCGGCTGGAAGAGCATGCCCAGTATGAAATCCGGCAATATGCCGATGCCATCGCACAGATTTTCCAGGAAAGGATGCCCTGGACCTATGAAGCGTTCCAGGCCCATGTGATTCGAAATGAAAAATGGTCGGAGAGCTGATGGGCCCGCGCTTCTTATTCTCCTGGCTGGAATCCTGATCGTCGCCGATTCATCTTATTTATTTATTTTTTATATAAAAATGTCTACATTAAAAGATGAAAATTCAACGCAAGCCGGAATGGCTTAAAATCAAATTGCCGGGATCAGGACATTATGCGGAAGTGAAACAGCTGATCACAGAACTTCGTTTGAACACCGTTTGCCAGAGTGCACACTGTCCCAACCTGGGTGACTGCTGGGCACGCCGGACCGCTACGTTTATGATCATGGGGCAGGTCTGCAGCCGCAATTGCCGGTTTTGTGCCGTAGAACACGGACCTCTGCTGCCTCTGGATGCCGGGGAGCCGCTGCGGGTCGCGCAGGCCGTGAACCGTTTAGGATTGCGCTATGTGGTGGTAACCTCCGTGACCCGCGACGACCTGGCGGACGGCGGCGCCGGCCATTTTCATGACACCATCGCGGCCATCCGCAGAGAAAACGCCGGCTGCCGCATCGAAGTGCTGATTCCGGATTTCAAAGGATCGCAGACGGCCCTGCAAAAAGTCGTCGACGCTTATCCCGATGTTCTTAATCATAATGTGGAAACGGTCCCCCGTCTTTACAGAACGGTTCGCCTGCAGGCCTCCTACGAACGCTCCCTGGCGGTATTGCAGTATGCCGCCGAGGCCGGAATGGTGACCAAGTCCGGATTGATGCTGGGGCTGGGCGAGACAGGTGAAGAGATCCTGCATTGTGCCCGGGAGTTGAGACAGGTCGGCTGTCGCATCCTGACGCTGGGTCAATATCTGCCACCGTCAAAAGATCATGTGCCGGTTGTGCGTTTTATTCCGCCTCAGGAGTTCGACGCCTTGCGCCGGCAGTGTCTGGATCTTGGTTTTGAGCACGTTGAATCGGCACCTCTGGTAAGAAGCTCGTACCACGCCGATCAGCAGGCCGCCGGCCGGCACACCGGATGAGAAGCGCATGGGCATTTTTCAAAAGCATCTCTGGTTGCGAGCGATAGGATCTCATGAATAAAATAGAAACTATTCAGGTACGCCTGCAGCAATTTAACACGCAATTTGAAACCCTGTTGCGTTACCCGCAAGCGGTGCGGTATCTTTTAAACAGCCTTCCGGCCTGGTTGTCGTCCACAAAGGCCATTCTGCTGATTACCAGAGAAAACGAGCATGTTCCCAGCCTGGAGCGTGTGCATGGTTTCCGGCCACTGACAACGTCAGCGACCTTGAGCCGACAGGACCCGCTGCTGGCGCTTTTGCAGTCAGCCAAAACGGTGGTGGCGCTGCCCGGCGGCGGACGGTCACAGCAGGCGGAACACTATGAGCTGATCAAGCTCATCGATCCCTCTTTCAGATTGACCTATATCATTAAACTGCAGGTTCTGGGCCGCTTGTGGGGCGCCCTGCTGCTGGAATCTCCGCTCGCCGCGCATCCGCAGCGCAAAAAACTGGATACGGTGCTGGCGCAAACAGGCGAAATAGTGGGCGTCACTCTGCGCCACGCCAGACTGTTGTATACCGTTCGCCGCGCCGCGCTGGAAAAAGACCTGTTGCTGGATATCTCCCGGTCCATCAATTCAACCCTGCAGCTGGATCAGCTGTTGGAGAACGTCCTGGACAGTCTGCGCCAGGTCGTGCCGTATGATAAAGGCTCTGTCTTTGTGCTTGATCCGCGCAGCAAAACCATCGCCCGGGCCGCCAGGCGGGGACCGGCGCCGCTCATCGATGAAGTGAATTTCGTTAAAAAAAGTGAAGGTCTTTGTACCTGGGTCCTCAACAACGGCAAAGCCGTGGTGGTGCACGATGTCAGCAAGGACCGGCGCTATTTCCCCATGTATCTCGATACCCAATCCGAGCTGGATGTGCCCATCGTGCATCGGGAAAAGGTGCTTGGCATCATCAATCTCGAAAGCAATCGCACAGGTGCTTTTGGCAAAAACGATCGTCTGCTGGTACAGGCGGTTTCCGGGCAAGCGGCGGTAGCCATCGAGAACGCCTGGCTCTATAAAGAGCTGGTGGAAAAAAAAGAAATGGAGCGCGAATTAAAAATCGCGAAACGGTTGCAGCGTGCACTGCTGCCGCGAAGATGGCCCAAAGTCGGGGATTATGACTTTTCCGCCCTCAACATCCCCAGCCGAACTGTGGGCGGCGATCTCTATGATTTTGTGCAGCTGTCTGCGGAGCGCATCGGCGTGACCATCGGCGATGTGGCCGGCAAAGGCACGCCGGGCGCCATTTTGATGGCGACGCTTTATTCCACCTATCGAAGCCTGGTGCGGCTGCCGATTCCGGTCAACCAGATGGTGCACGAGTTGAACAACACCCTGAAAAGCCGCATCGCCTCCCACAGTTTTATAACGTTTTTCTACGGCGTCATTCATACGGAAAGTGAAACCCTGACCTATTGCAATGCCGGTCATTGCCCGCCGCTGTTGATACACAGCGACGGCCGTTATGAAGAACTGCACAATGGCGGCACGGTCCTGGGATTCATTCAGGATACACCTTATGAACTGGGACAGGTTACGCTGCAGCAGGGCGATCTGCTGTTTTTATATACGGACGGCATTACCGAAGCGCAGTCGCCACAGGAAGAGTTTTACGGGGAAACGCGACTCATCGAGTCCCTGCGTGACATCCGGGAAAATTCAGCCGGAACGATCCTGCGCAAGATCTTTCGCTCCGTCAAACAGTTCACCGGCGGCGTTCGACCACAGGATGATTTTACCGCACTGGCGATCAAAGTCGGTGCTAAAATGAACGTTACCCCCTATTAACATGTGAGCTTGCAATGGCGATACTGGAAGTCATTAAATACGGCCACCCGACACTGCGCCAGCCGGCCAGCCCGTGCCGGCAAGGCGACCTAACGCCGGAATTCGTCAATGATCTTATCCAGACCATGTATGCTGAAGACGGCGTCGGTCTGGCGGCCAATCAGGTCAATGTGGCAAAGCAGATCCTGGTGGCCCGCGATCCGGACTCGGATCACCTCTATGTGCTCCTTAACCCTAAAATCGTCGCTTTCAGTGAAAAGACGGTGCGCGAAACCGAAGGGTGTCTCAGTCTGCCCAAATTGCAGGCGGAAGTGGAGCGGGCGTACAAAATCGAAGTCAAGGCGGAAGATCCGGACGGGCGTACCGTTTATATCAAGGCCAAAGATATGTTTGCGCGCGTGCTGCAGCATGAAATCGATCATTTGAACGGCGTGCTCTATATCGATCGGGCCGATCTGTCAACGCTGTGCCGGCTGGAGCCGAAAAGCGGCGATGCAGACGATGCCGAGTGGGAAAAAGTGCCTATGACGCTCGGCGATGTGCAGGACATCTACGCTCAGCGCTATCACCAGGGTCTGAAGCAAATGGTTTTCGATCCCGTAGCCTGATCTGACGGCTGTTGCTCGCCCCTGGGGGTGCCATCGCGACATCGCCGAAACTGCTAATGCACTGGAGAATGATTCATGGATGCGTTGATACTTGCGGCCGGGTATGCCACCCGGCTCTACCCATTGACACAAAATTTTCCCAAACCGTTATTGACCATCGGCCGGCAGACCATCATGGATCATTTGATCGATCGCATGGCGGCGCTGCCCGACCTGCACACCGTTCATGTGGTAACCAATGCCAGGTTTGCGCCCATTTTTCAGGAGTGGGCTGATGCGGCCGGAAAGCGCGGCCAATGGCCCGGCCTCGCCCTGCACATCATCGATGACGGCACTGACTCTAACGAAAACAGGCGGGGCGCCATCGCGGATCTGGCCTTTGCCATAGAACGCCAGAACATCCAGGATGACCTGCTGGTTTCGGCCGGTGATAATATTTATCTCTTTGATTTCAACGACATGGCAGCGCTGTTTCACGCCAAACAGAGCGACGTCATTCTTACCTATCACATCGAGGCTTTGGAAAAACTCCGTCGATCCGGCGTTGTGGAGCTCGATCAGGAACAACGCGTCATCGGCTTTGAAGAAAAACCGGCAGCGCCCAAATCCAGTTACGGGTGCCCGGCGCTCTATTTCTTCAGACGTCAAACCCTGGCCACGATTCCGCAGTATCTGCTGTCGCAGGAAAATCCGGATGCACCCGGCCATTTCATCGCCTGGTTGCACAAGCAGCACCCGATGTACGCCTACATCATGACCACGCCCTACTATGACATCGGCACGCTGGACATGTACCATCACGTGAACGCACTGTTTGATCGCTGACCTTTTCTTGTTGATTTTTGCCCTCTTTTTTTTTACCTTGCAGTTTATAATTTATGGCAGAGAACCTGGGGATGCAGGAGTTGAAATGGAAGCAAAGCAGGAAGCATACATCGGATTGGATCTGGGCGGTACATTTTTGAAATATGCACTCGGGTTGGCGGACGGCACCATCCTGGCCAAGTCCAAGCGGCCCAGTCAGGGCGAAAAGGGAAAAAGAGAAATTTTCACTAATATTTTTATCGGCATAGACGAGATGCTCGCCGAAGCCGCCGGCCGCAACCTGAAGGTGGTGGCGATCGGCATGGGAAGCCCGGGGGCCATCGATTTTGAGCATTGCCGGCTGCTGGGCAATACGCCCAATTTGCCGGATTGGGGAGATGCCGAAATTCGCAAAGAGATCGAAAAAAAATGGGATATCCCCATCTGGGCTGATAACGACGCCAATGTGGCGGCGCTGGCCGAAGTGCGCCAGGGCGCGGCCAAAGGCCACAAATACGTCATCGCTATCACGCTGGGTACCGGCATCGGTGGTGGTGTGGTGATCGACGACAGGATTTTTCGCGGCTCGCACTATTCCGGAGCCGAACTCGGACACATGTCGATTGATTACAACGGCCAGCCCTGCGCCTGCGGAGGCATCGGCTGCATCGAGGCTTACGCGTCCGCGCCCGCCATGGTGCGCAATTATGTCAGCAAACTGCAAAAAGCCAAAATTGCAGTCCCGGGCGGCGTTAATACGGAGATGATCTTTAGTCAGGCCGCCAGGGGCGAGGAAGCGGCCATCACGGTCATCGATGAGACCTGCGAATATCTCGGCGCAGCGCTGGCCAGTTTTACCAATATTTTTAATCCGGACATGTTTGTGATCGGCGGCGGTGTTGCCGATGCCGGCGACGAGTTTATGACCCAAATCTGGAACGCCCTCAAGAAACGGGCCATGGCAGCGCCGCTGCGAGGCCTCAAACTCGTGCGGGCCCGTCTGGGCAACGATGCCGGGGTGGTGGGCGCCATCAGCCTCGCGGTGGACGCTCTGCAGGAGAAGCGTAAATCCGAACTCAGCCAATAAGGCGGACGCATATGAAAATCCTCATCGCTAACGTCGGAAGCACCTCGTTTAAATTCAAACTCTTCGATATGGAACAGGAGAGCATTTTGGCCCATGGCAAAATCGAGAACATCGGTTCCGACATCTCAACCTACGCCATGAGCACCGGCCGCAAAAATTTGTCCGGCCAGGAGAAATTTGAAAATTACGAAAAAGCCGTGACCACGGCCATTCACTTTCTCACCAAAGGGGAGGGTGCGGTCGTCGCTGACCTGACCGAGATCGATGCCGTGGGATTTAAAACGGTCCACGGCAAAGGCATTCGCGAATGCCGGCGCCTGGATGAGGCCGCCCTGCAGGCCATGGAGGAGTATACCTTTCTCGCTCCGGCGCACAATCCGCCCTACATCGATGCCATAAAGATTTTTGCCCGATTGATACCGCAAGTTCCACGCATCGGTCTCTTCGAACCCGCGTTTCACCGCCATATACCTGATTATGCCTACACCTATGGCATCCCGTACGACCTGGCGCAGAAACATCACATTCGCAAGTATGGTTTTCATGGCGCTTCGCACCGATGGATCGCGGAGCGGGTACCGGCGTTTCTTGATCTGACCGGCAAATCGTCGCGCATCATCTCCTGCCACCTGGGTGGCAGCTCGTCGTTGTGTGCCATCCATAACGGCATCTCCATCGATACCACCATGGGCTTTTCACCGCAGAGCGGCGTGCTCAACGCCAAGCGCTGCGGCGATCTGGATCCGTTCATCGCCCTCTATCTGCAGGAGCAGGAAGGGTGGACGCCGACGCAGGTGGCCAAAGTTCTGAATTCGCAAAGCGGTCTCGCCGGCATCTCGGGCGTTTCATCCGGAGATATGAAACAGATCATCGATGCCGCAGAGCTGGGGCAGGAACGCGCCCGCCTGGCGATCGACGCCTTCTGTTATGGGGTGAGGCACTACATCGGCGCCTATTATGTCGCGCTGGAGGGCCTGGACGTTCTGGCGTTTACCGGAGGTATTGGCGAACGGGGCATCCTGATTCGGGACAAGATCTGCAGCGGGCTGAAATGCCTCGGCGTCGAGATCAATCCCGAAGCCAACGCCGCCGTCAACGGCGAAGCTGTGATTTCCGCCGGATCCTCGCTCGTAACCGTAGTGGTGATTCCGGCCAACGAAGAGCTGGTCGTAGCTCGCGAAGTCAAAGAGCTTTTGGAAAAATGATGTTTTTTTCTTGCATTTGATTGTGCAATGTTGTAGATTGAACCATGAAAATGAATACTGAAATACAGCACCGCCACTTGCACCATCATCATGTGAACGATAGGTCACAATGAATCGGTTTATAGTGGATATTTTGAATTCATCAGCCCGCTGAACCATTCAGACGGGCTTTTTTATTTATTACCGTTAAAGGAGTGGGATATGGTCGACTGGAACGGATTGGATACGCGAATTTTAAAAATCGGTTTGCCCAAAGGCAGTCTTCAGGAGGCCACCTTTCGTCTCCTGGCTAAAGCCGGTTATCACTTTTCCGTGAGTGAACGTTCTTATTTTCCGTCCATCGATGACGATGAGATCCAGGCTATTTTGATCAGAGCTCAAGAGATCGCCAAATATGTCCAAGACGGCGTATTTGATGTCGGTCTGACCGGCAAAGACTGGATCATGGAGTGCCGGGCTGATGTTGTGGAGGTGGCAGAGCTGACCTACGCCAAGTTGACCATGCGGCCGGTGCGCTGGGTGCTGGCCGTGCCGAACGAGTCCTCGATCAAAAGTGCGCGCGATCTGCAGGGCAAACGGATCGCTACGGAACTGGTCAATATGACCAGGGATTACCTGGCCAGGCACCATGTTCAGGCCGAGGTAGAGTTCTCCTGGGGTGCGACCGAGGTCAAGGCGCCGACCCTGGTGGATGCCATCGTCGAAGTAACCGAAACTGGCAGCTCCCTGCGCGCCAACAACCTCCGCATCGTCGACACGCTGCTGGAATCTCGCACCATGTTGATTGCCAACAAGAAGAGCTGGCAGGATCCGCAGAAAAGGGAAAAAATTGAAAATTTCAACATGATGCTGCAGGGCGCGATCAAAGCAGAAGGCAAGGTAGGCCTGAAAATGAATGCTCCCAAAGCCAAACTCGAAGAGATCATGAAAGAATTGCCGGCGATGAAAAATCCTACCATTTCGCCTCTGCACGGTTCTGAATGGGTCGCCGTAGAGACGATCGTGGAAGAGCAGACGGTGAGAAACCTCATCCCGCGGCTGAAAAAGGCCGGAGCAGAAGATATCATCGAATATCCGCTGAATAAAGTCATTTATTAAAGTCATGCTTGAAGACTATCGGAGTCGTACATGATCGCTATTTATAAACACAGAGAGATAGACCATTTTCTGCAAAAGTACGAATCTCGTCGTACCCAAATGGTCGAAGAGGTGGAGCGCAATGTCAGCCAGATCATCAAAGAGGTGCGTGATAAAGGGGATGCGGCGCTGCTGTCGTACACAGAGAAATTTGACGGTGCCAGGCTTTCTGCTGCCGGCCTGGCGGTTTCTGAGGAAGAGTTCGCCGCCAGCCACAAAAAAATCCATAAAGAACTACTCAAGGTGATACAGCAATCTATCCAGAATATTAAGGAGTTCCATGCCAAGGGCATTCCGCAATCCTGGCTGGATTGGGGTAAGGATGGAGTGGTCCTGGGGCAGCGGGCGATCCCCCTGCAACGTGTGGGTGTATATGTGCCAGGAGGCAGGGCGGCCTATCCCAGCTCTCTGATCATGGGCGTAGTGCCTGCGCAGGTGGCCGGAGTGGACGAGATCTACATTGTCACTCCGCCCAATAGCGACGGCGAGGTAAATCCGATTATTCTGGCCACAGCGGCAGAACTGGGTGTCAGCAAAGTGTTCCGGATCGGCGGCAGCCAGGCTATCGCCGCTCTGGCCTACGGCACCGAGTCCGTTCCGCGCGTCGACAAAATAGTCGGCCCGGGAAATATCTATGTGGCCACGGCCAAAAAGCTGCTCTACGGTCAGTGCGGCATGGATATGATTGCCGGTCCGAGCGAAGTTCTGGTTATCGCCGATGAAACCGCAGAAGCCGAGTTTGTCGCAGCTGACCTGCTGGCCCAGGCCGAGCATGATCCGCTGGCGTCAGCGCTGGTGGTGACGACTTCGGAAAAGCTGGCTGTCACCGTGCAGAAAGCGGTGGCAGAGCAGATGAAGCAGCTGAAGCGAACGGAAATCCTGCAGCAATCTCTGGCCAATTACGGCGGCATCCTGCTGACGCCTCATGCCAGCGATGTGATCGCCCTGGCGAACCGGCTGGCGCCTGAACACCTGGGTCTGCACGTTCACGATCCATGGTCGATGCTTGGTGAGATCCGCACCGCCGGCGCCATCTTTTTGGGTTCTTATTCGCCGGAAACCGTCGGCGATTACTGGGCTGGCCCCAACCATATTCTGCCGACCAATGGTTCGGGCAGATTTTTTTCGCCGTTGCGCACCGAGGATTTCTTCAAAGTCAGCAGCATCATTTCCTATAGCAGGGAAGCGCTGGCCAAGCATGCCGAAAAAATCGTACAATTTGCCCAGGCCGAAGGCCTGGACGCTCATGCCAAAGCCGTAACAAAGCGAGTGGAATAGAATGGAAAATTATTTTAAAGCCGCTGTGGAGAATTTGGCCGGCTATGCCTCGCCGCCGCAGGAGGTCCTGAAAGCCAAACTGAACCAGAACGAAAGCCCCTTTGATTTGCCGCCGGATTTCAAAAAAGAGGTGCTGGACGAGATATTGGCTCTGTCCTGGAATCGCTACCCGTTCAACGAATCGCCGGATTTAAAGACCGCCCTGGCGCACTGGCATGGGGTGCAGGATGACCAGGTGCTGTTGGGCAACGGTTCCAATCAATTGCTGCAAACCCTGCTGTCGGCTGTGGTCGAGCCGGGCGATAACGTGCTGTACTTTCCACCCACTTTTGGTCTGTTTGACCTTTTTACGACCATCAGCGGTGGAACGCACCTGACCCTGATGCAGCCGCCGGACAGACCCGTGGATCTGGCCCGGATTCTCGAGCTGATGGCCAGAGCGGCGCCAAAGCTGATTCTGATCTGTTCACCCAACAACCCCACCGGCCAGGAGTTCACGCTGGCGCAGATTGAGGCGATTTGTCAGTCCGCGCCCGGGCTTGTTTTTCTGGATGAAGCGTACGCTGAATTCAGCGCACAAAATGCTGTGCCGTTGTTGCGAACCTATCCGCGCCTGATCATTTCGCGCACATTTTCAAAAGCGTTCAGCATGGCCGGTTTGCGTCTGGGCTATTTTCTTTCCCACGCACAAAATATAGAGCAACTGCGCAAAGCCAATCTGCCCTACAACGTCAACCTTCTCACTGAGCGCATCGCCCTGCGACTGCTGGCCAGGCCTGCGATCATGATCGGGCAGACCGACTTTATTAAAAAGGAGCGGGATTGGCTGTTAAGCGAGATGCAGGGGATGGCGCAGATCACGGCTTTTCCGTCGGCTGCCAATTTTATTCTGTTTCGCTGTGAGGACGGCAAAGCCGTTTTTCGCAGTCTAAAAGAGCAGGGGATTCTGGTTCGCGACGTCTCCGGCTATCCGCTGCTCGCCAACCACCTTCGGGTCAGCGTCGGCCGTCACGAGGAGAATCAGTGGTTCCTGAACGCGCTGGGAAAGAGCCTGTCATGACAGAGAGAAAAGCTTCGTTGCAGAGAGAAACGGCCGAAACGGCGGTTTCGATTGTACTCAATCTCGATGGCCGCGGCGTGAGCAGTGTTCATACCGGGATCGGCTTTTTCGATCATCTACTAACTGCGCTGGCCAAACACAGCAATATGGACCTTTCGGTCGATGCTAAAGGCGATTTGCACATCGACGGCCATCATACCGTCGAGGATATCGGCATCGTGCTGGGCAAAGCGGCACAACAGGCGCTGGCGAGCAAAGCCGGCATAATCCGGTTTGGTCACGCCTACTGCCCCCTGGATGAGGCTCTGTCCAGAGCAGTGATCGATATCAGCGGCCGCGGCTTTCTGGCCTGGGAGTGCCCGATGCCCCTGCAGCGCGTCGGAGAGTTCGACGGCGAACTGCTGGAAGAATTTCTGCGTGCGTTCGCACATAATGCCGGCATCACCCTGCATGTCGCAGTGCTGGCCGGCAAAAACAACCACCACATTATGGAATCGGTCATGAAGGCGGTCGCCCGTGCCTGGCGCATGGCGATCGCCCTGGATCCTGGCCAAACATCCATTCCATCCACAAAGGGCACACTGACATGATTGCGATCATCGACTACGGAGCCGGCAACCTGCGCAGCGTTGAAAAAGCCGTGCAGCAACTGGGCGGACAAGCCTGTGTGACGGCACAGGCGGAGGAAATCCTGCGGGCGGATAAAATTATCTTGCCCGGCGTCGGCGCCTTCGGCAAAGCGGTCGAGGCGTTGGACCAGTTGCAGTTGCGCCGCCCCATTGTCACCGCTATTGAACGAGAGGTTCCCTTTCTCGGCATCTGTCTCGGTCTGCAACTCCTCTTTGAAGCCAGCGCAGAGAGTCCGGGAGCGTTCGGTTTGGGTGTACTGCGGGGTCAGGTCTGCCGTTTTGCTGCCGGATTAAAAGTGCCGCACCTGGGCTGGAACGAAGTGCAGCAGCGCCCGGCCCCACTATGGCGCCATGTGCCTGACCCGTCCTGGTTTTATTTCGCCCACTCTTTTTATGTTCAGCCGGAGGATGAATCGGTGATCATTGGCACGACCCACTATGGCACCACGGTGCCGGTAGCCATCCGGCGCGAGCAGCTTTTCGGACTGCAATTTCATCCGGAAAAATCACAAACGTACGGCCTCGCCGTATTAAACAACTTTATCACTTGGTAAGGATGCCGCGATGCTCGTCCTCCCAGCCATCGATCTTATGAACGGAGAATGCGTGCGCTTGAAGCAAGGGGCCCGTTCCAGCAAAAAAGTATACCACAGCGATCCGCCATCGGTTGCTGTGGAATATGAAAAGTCCGGCGCTACCTGGATTCATGTGGTTAATCTCGACGGCGCCTTTGGCCAGGCGGATGCCAACGTCAAAGCCATCGAGGGTATTGTGAACCAGACCGGCTGCCGGGTTGAACTGGGCGGCGGCATCCGTTCCCTGTCCGATATCGAGAAATGGCTTTCCATCGGAGTTGCACGCGTCATTCTTGGAACCGCGGCTGTTCAGCATCCTGAACTGGTCATCGAGGCCCTGCAGGCGTTCGGGCCGCCACGGCTGGTGGTGGGCGTGGATGCCAAGAAGGATCGGATTGCCATAAAAGGCTGGGAGGAAGAGTCGGCCCGCGAGCTGTTGCCGTTTATCGGTGAACTGGATGCGATGGGTGTGCAACGCATCATCTATACCGATATCAGCCGGGACGGCGAGCAGGAGGGACCCAACCTCGAGCGGTTGCACGATGTGGCCCGCAGCTGCAGAATGCAGGTGATTGCTTCAGGTGGATTCTCCAGGTGGCACCATTTTGAATCTCTGCAGCAGTTGCCCGATGCCAATATCGAAGGCGCCATCGTCGGCACCGCTTTGTATGAAAATGAATTGAACCTGAAGGATCTGATCAATATATTTGAACGGAAATAGCATGCTGGCAAAAAGAATAATTCCCTGTTTGGACGTCAAGGATGGTAGAGTTGTTAAAGGTATAAATTTTCTGGAATTGCGGGATGCCGGCGATCCGGTGGCCCAGGCGCGGTATTATGATGATCAGGGGGCGGATGAGCTGGTTTTTCTCGATATCACCGCCTCTTCGGACAAACGGGCCATCATCCTCGATGTGGTTGCGCGGACCGCAGAACAGGTGTTTATGCCTCTCACGGTTGGTGGCGGTGTGCGCACGGTCGAGGATGCCCACAAGCTGCTCAAGAGCGGTGCAGATAAAGTGACGATGAATACGGCGGCGGTTTTGCGGCCTGAACTGGTGAGCGAGTCGGCAGATCGGTTCGGCAGTCAGGCCACGGTGGTGGCCATCGATGCCAGGCGCAAGTCACCGGGTCATTGGATTGTGTATACGCATGGCGGCCGGACAGCGGTGGATCTGGACGCCGTGGAATGGGCGTTGCGGGTGGAAGCGCTGGGCGCCGGTGAGATCCTGCTGACCTCCATGGATTGCGACGGAACCCGCAACGGCTATGATCTGGAGCTGACGCGCACCATCAGCACGGCCGTATCCATACCGGTGATTGCCTCCGGCGGCTGCGGTCAGCCGGAACACATATACGATGTATTTGCCAAAGCGCAGGCGGACGCGGCTCTGGCCGCCTCCATTTTTCATTATCGACAGAATTCCATTCGTGAGGTCAAGCACTATTTGAAGGAGCGAAACATCCATGTCCGAAATTGAAATTATTCAGAACGCCCAATTCGTCGATACCATTAAATTTGATGAGCATGGGCTGGTGCCTGCCATTATTCAGGATGAAGGCGACAAAGCCGTGTTGATGCTGGGCTATATGGATGCGACCAGTCTGAAAATGACCCTGGAGAGCGGCAAGGTAACTTTTTACAGCAGGTCCAGGCAGAAATTATGGACCAAGGGCGAAACCTCGGGTCATTTTCTCGAGGTCCGTGAGATCTATACCGATTGTGACCGGGATACCATTCTGGTGACCGCCAAAGCGTACGGCCCCACCTGTCATACCAACAAGCGCTCCTGTTTTTCCTGGCTGGCGCAATGAGTTCGTCGATGAGCCGATCCGGCCGGCGCGTCGTCCTGCTGCTGGTTCTGCTCGCGACCATTCTGTTGGCGCAGCCGGTCCCACAGCCGCTTAAACTCCTGCCCTCGACCTGGAAGGAGTATCAGTATGCCGCGGCGATGGATGACAGCGCGTATACGCGTTGGCTGATCGGGCACCTGCGCCGGGCCTATCCCTCCAGTCAGCGTTTGCAGGCGAAAAGCATGGTGACCACGCATTCGCTGTCGCAGGTGTTGACCCATTATGCATTGTTATCCGGCCGGTTGTGTGATAAGGAGGGAGATCGTTTTGTTTTTGCCTTCAGCCGGTGGGATGAAAAACCGGCCAGTCGGGTGGAAGTGTTTCAGGAGAATCTGCCTCGCCTGGCCGCTTCGTCCTGGCCGGTGCGCATTAATCTGGTCCTGATGGAATTTCCGCTGGCACCGGCGGCCGTGGAGTTGAACAGGCCGATGAGCCAGGTACGGTCCAGGCTGGAGCGTCTTTTTTACAACGGTCGGTTGCGCGAAGACATCGCTTCTATCAAGGCAGAGGAGCTCGGGCCGGACGCTGAAATCTATGTCATCGAAACCACGGATCCATTCGAACAGGTGTACAACCATTTTCGTTCCCGTTCCGGGCGGCGGATTTATGTCGTGCAGGGGCGTCAGGGCGAGTTGTCGACCCGCGATTTTGAGCTCGATGTAACGCGCGTGCTGCGCAACACCGCAAAAGACGGTGAATTGATCCTGCGCGTAGATGAAAACCCCACTGTGATCGATTCGCAGGGGAACAGCCGGCAGTTTCTGGACCGGGTCTTTATCCAGTATATTTTCTGGCACAAACCCAATACGACCCTGCCTGACAGCCTGAGTGCACCGTGAGCCGCCGCAGAATATGCTTGCAAATGGGCGCGCATTTGATTAAAATAATTAATCTGTCATTGCGGCTGACCAAAGGCGACAGAGCCGTCTGCCCGCCCGCAACCGGAGTGGCCGAACCGATCCGCCGTGACAATTTTTGAGGACCTCTTTATGGCACCTGTGGCAAAGGCCGACACCACCGTCACCATCCTTCGTGATCAGATGATGGTGGAATGGTTCAAGATCGACAAAACCGTTTCGTATGTAGCTCTGGTGGTCGGTCTGTTTATTATAGTAATCGCCTATTTTGCCGGTGGCAGGGAGAACAAGGCCAAACTCATTTTTTCCATTTTGAGCGCCACCCTCATCGGCATCCTTTCCATGCCGCTGTTTATTAAATTCGGCCGCTGGCTGGGTATTTTTGGCCACCAGTGGGGGGAAATCTTTCTGCTCACCGTTTTTATCATTTTTGTCACCGCGCTGGCCAGCCACGCCTATGAAATCGTCACCGTCTCCGCCCGTGAGGCTCGGCCGGATTAGGTGGGCAGCAAGTCTTATTTTTATTGATTTTTAATATTTTATTTTATACCTTTATAGACTAATCCTGCTGAGCATAACCGGAAAATAGGTAACGCACCATGTTAAGACCAAGAAAACACCTTACCAAACAGGAATTAAAGGAAGACACGCTGGTAACCTTTTACGCCAAGGCGCTGAAATGGGTCGAAGACTATAGAATGATGCTGATAGGCGGTGCTGTTGCGATAATCGTCATCCTCCTCGGCGCCTTTTTCTGGTACCAGTCCTCCGGGGAAGCTGAAAAAACCGCCTCCGTCGAGCTGGCCAAGGCGACGCGCGTGTACGAATCGGCCGACATTCAAAACGCCATTCCTCTGTTGAGCAATCTGGTCAAGAATTACGGCCGTACCACCAGCGGCAAACTGGGCCGGTTTTACCTGGCCAACGCATTCTACCAGAACAAGGATTATGACAACGCCATGGCCAATTATGAGAAATTTGTCTCCGGTTTTAGCGGCGACGAACATTTTCTGGCCGCTGCGCAGGGCGGCGTTGCGGCGTGCCTGGAGCAAAAGGGCCAGCAGGCGGCTGCGGCCGCTGCCTATGAGAAGGCCGCCGAGCGTTACGATGAGAGTATTCTGGCGCCGCAATTCCTGTTCAAGGCGGGGCGCTGTTATGCCCTGGCCGGTCAAAAGGCCAAAGCAAAAGCCTTGTACCAGAGCATAGTGACAAAATACCCGAAAGCGCCGGAAAAAGACGAGGCCCAGATGCAGCTGGCTATGCTCGAACCGTAAATTTCGCATAATTTTCTTGCATACTGGTTTATTTTTTATTATATTAGTACTCCCAAGTGGGCCCCAAAAGCCCACTTTTTTGTTGTAATATGGCCAATATATGAAACCTGAAGAATTACGACCTTTTATCGAACCGGTTCTGGAGCAACTTCAGATCGACCTGGTGGATGTGGCCATAAACGGCTATGGAAACCGGACGATTGTGCGCGTGCTGGTGGATGAAATCGGCGGCATTCGTGTGGGGCGTGTGACGCAAGCCAGCAGGGCGATCGCAGATCTGCTGGATCAGAAGGATCTCATTCAGAGCCGTTACACCCTGGAGGTCTCTTCTCCCGGAGTGGATCGACCGCTAAAAACCGCACGCGATTTTTTACGGCATGTAGGCCGCAAGGTCAAGGTGACCTACAAGCAGGAGGATCAGAGTGTATCCGAGACCGGCACCATTGAGTCGGTGGAAGGTTCAACGCTGCATCTTGCTGCGCCCTCGGGCAAGTTCGCTGTATCGCTCGGTCAGATACAAAAAGCTGTGATCATGATAGAATTTTAAGGATGTCGGAACAACGCCATGAAAAACGAAATCGTTGAAGCGTTTTCTCTTCTCGTTAAGGAGAAAAACATCGACAAGGAGATTCTGTCCAGAATCTTGCAGGAAATCTTTCTCAACATGGTGAGAAAGAAATACGGGCAAAACGGCAACTATTCCATATTCGTGAATATGGAAAAGGGCGAGATTGAAATTTATCAAAGCAAGAGCATCGTAGAGAACGTGACCAACGATGTTACCGAGATCGACCTGGAGAGTGCCCGCCGAGCCGAGCCGGATCTCGAAATCGGCGACGAATACCTCGAGATCATCGATCCGGCCCAATTCGGCCGCCGCCTGATCATTTCCGCCAAACAGAATCTCAATCAGCGGATCAAAGAGATCGAAAAAGAGCTGATCTTTGAAGAGTACAAAAATCGCATCGGCGAAATCATCATCGGCGACATCCGGCAGGTCAATCGCGATGAAATTTTCATCAACGTCGATCGGACCGAGCTGAGCCTGCCCAAATCGGAACAGATCAAGGAAGAAAAATATCGCCGCGGTGATACGCTGCGTGCCGTCATCAAAGACGTGCGCTGGAGTTCGCGCGGCCCCGAGATCGTCGTGTCACGGGCCGATCCGATGTTCATCATGCGGCTCTTTGAACTGGAAGTGCCGGAAATTTACGAGGGCATCATCGAAATCCGCAGCATCGCCCGTGAACCGGGCGAGCGCACCAAAATCGCCGTTTATTCCCATGACAAACGCATCGACGCCGTCGGCGCCTGTGTCGGCATGAAAGGCATGCGCATTCAGGCCATCGTCAAGGAATTGAACAACGAAAAAATCGATATTATCAACTGGAGCAGCGAACCGGAGATTTTCATCACCCGCGCCCTGAGCCCGGCCAAGCCGATTCGCATTATCATTTATGAAGATGAGAAAAAGGTACTGGCCGTTCTCGACGACGAGCAGATCTCTCTCGCGATCGGCAAGGGCGGCCAGAATCGCCGTTTGGCCTGCAAACTCACCCAGTATGATATTCAGACGCTGCGCGAAGAAGATTATCAAAAGATGGTAGCCCAGGATCGGGAAGACAGCAAACCGCTGGAAGAGGTGGATGAGTTGTCGGCCAAAATCAAGAAGTTGCTGCTGGAAGCCGGATTTCTGACGGTTCGGGATGTGTTGAACGCCCCGGACGAGGAGCTGTTGAATATTCCGGGCATCGGCGAAAAAACGCTTGAAAAAATTAAGGCGGCCGTCGAGTCCCATGGCGAATAATTCGTCGGGACGACAGAGTCAGCCAGAACCATTGGGAGTATGTAGCTTTGTCCGTTAAGAAAAGGGTATTTCAGGTCGCACGAGAGTTTAATATCTCGAATGAAGCGTTAATCGCTTTTCTGACCAAACTGGGCTACGATATTCGTAATCAGATGAGCACCGTATCTGATGAGGCGTTGGCGCAGGTCAACGAAAAATACGGTGAAAAGGCCGTAGGGCCTGACGAAGAATACGAATTTCGCAAGCGGTTGCGGGAAAAGAAGGCGGCCGAAGAGGCAAAAAAGAAAACGGCTCAGGAAGATCTGGAGCGTCGTTTGCGGGTTGCCCAGGAGTATGCCAAAGAGATACCCGCTTTGAAAAAGCGGCGAGAGACCGCAGCCAGGGCGGAGGGACCGGAAACGGAGCCGATGCCGGCAGAGCTTCCCGTTGATGCGGCCAGGGAGACGCAACCGATTTCTGCCCGGGCTGTTGAGGAGACCGGTGTGCGGCAGCCGGAGCCGGACAGCAAGCGGACCGGCAAGCGCATCAAGATCGTGGAAATTCCGCCGACCGAGCCGAGTGCCAAAGATAAAAAACGGGAAAAAGACAAAGCCAAAGAGAAAGCGGAGATCGAAGTTCGGCACGAAACGGAAGCGGTCGCCAGCAAGGCCAAACCCTCGGTAGCGCCGCCGCCGGCCGGCAAGGAAGCGGCAGCAACCGAAGAGGATCAGGCCGGAAAGAAGAAAAAACGGAAACGGAAAAAGAAGAAAAAAGTCGGCGGCGAAGAGCCGGTAACAGAAGAAGCTTTGACCGCCGAGAAAAAGCGCAAACGTACCAAAAAGAAAAAGAAACATACCTATAACGAAGAGGATATTCAGGCCTCCATCCGCCAAACCATGGCGGCCATGGAGGATGCCGGCAAAGCGCGCAAGCGCAAGAAACGGATCTCGGGCGACAGTGAGGTGGAGGTGGATGAGCCTTCCGTCATCCGGGTCAGCGAATTCATGTCCATTTCCGAACTCGGCAAAATGATGGAAGTGGAAGCCTCCGAGCTCATTAAAAAGTGCATCGAGTACGGCATGATGGTATCCATCAATCAGCGTCTGGATATGGACACCATCACCCTGCTGGCCTCTGAATACGAATATGAAGTCGAAAAACTGCAGGATATGAACCAGGACCTCCTGGAGACCATCAGCGAGCAGAAAGACCGCGAAGAAGATCTGCAGCCGCGACCGCCGGTCGTGACCATTATGGGTCATGTCGATCACGGCAAAACTTCGCTGCTGGATTATATACGCAAGAGCAATATCATTGCCGGCGAGGCCGGAGGCATCACCCAGCATATCGGCGCTTATGAAGTGACGGTGCACGGCAAGATGATCACCTTCCTGGATACGCCGGGCCACGAGGCCTTTACCGCCATGCGCGCCCGTGGCGCTCAAGCCACGGACATTGTCATCCTGGTGGTGGCGGCCGACGACAGCGTCATGCCGCAGACCATCGAAGCGATCAGCCACGCCAAAGCCGCTAATGTGCCTATCATTGTGGCTATCAACAAAATTGACAAACCGGGCGCCAATCCGGAAACCATTCGCATGCAGCTGGCTAATCATGGCGTGCTGGTGGAAAAATGGGGCGGCAAGTATCAGTCCATCGAGCTTTCCGCCAAGACCGGGCAGAATTGTGAAAACCTCCTCGAAATGATCATTCTCGAAGCCGAAATGCTGAATCTGCGCGCCAATCCGAACCGCAATGCCAAAGGCGTGGTCATCGAATCGCGCCTGGATCGCGGCAAAGGCGTTGTGGCCACGGTTCTGGTCCAGAACGGCACTCTCAACATCGGCGATCCGTTCGTGGCCGGGGCCTATGCGGGCAAGGTCCGTTCCATGTTCGACGAACGCGGCCGCAAAGTAAAAACCGCCGGACCTTCCACGCCGGTGCAGGTGCTCGGTTTTGACGGCATGCCGCAGGCCGGCGACTCCTTTTTCGGTCTGGAATCGGAGAGGGACAGTCGCGATATCAGTTCCAAGCGTCAACAGCTGCAGCGCGAGTACGACCGGTTGCGCAATCGGCCCCGCAGCCTGGATGAAATCTCCAAAGAGATTCAGAAAGGCCAGGTGCAGCAACTGTATGTTGTGCTTAAAGCCGACGTGGATGGATCCATCGAAGCCATCAACGATACGCTGCAGAATCTCCGTACCGACGAGGTGGCGGTGGAAATCATTCACCGCGGCGTCGGCGCGATTTCGGAATCGGACGTGTTGCTGTCCTCTGCTTCCGGCGCCATTATCATCGGCTTTAATGTCAGGCCCACGACCAAAGCCCGCGAGCTGGCGGCCAAAGAGTCGGTTGACATCCGCCTGTACGAAGTCATCTATGATATCGTCAACGACATCAAGTCGGCCCTGGAAGGTTTCCTGGCGCCCCATATCAGCGAAGAAATGGTTGCCACCATTGAAGTGCGCCAGACCTTCAAAGTGCCCAAAGTCGGCCTCATCGCCGGCTGTTATGTTCAGACCGGAAAGGTTAATCGCAATGACAAGATCAAGGTCTATCGCGATGATCGTCTGATCCATGACGGCACCCTGTCTTCCCTGAAACGGTTCAAAGACGATGTGCGCGAAGTGGCGGCCGGATTCGAATGCGGTATCGGCTTGCACAACTTTGATGACATCAAGGTGAACGACATCCTCGAGGCCTACAAGGTGGTGGAAACCAAGAGAACCCTGGAATAGGCCATGCTGGTAGGTGTATATCAGCTCGAGCTGTTTATTCCGGAAAGCGGATCGCTGAAATCGAAACGCTTTGTTCTCAAAAGCCTGAAGGACAAAATTCGCAGCAAGTTCAACGTCTCCGTCGCCGAGGTGGATGAGAACGAGCGCTGGCAACGCGCCGTGCTGGGCATTGCCATGGTGAGCAACGAGCGCAAATTCATCGATCAGGTGATGAACCAGATCTTTAACCTCGTCTCGGAAGAGTCAGAGGTGGAAATTACCAATCAACAACTCGAAATTCTTTAGATGCCATATCAACGATCAGACCGCGTCGCCGAACAGATCAGAACCGAAGTCAGCGACATTGTTCTGCACGAGATGAACGATCCGGCGCTGGGGATGATTACCATCACCCGGGTAACGGTATCGCACGATCTGCGGCACGCAAAAATATTTTATTCGGTCCTGGGCGACGAAGCCAGGCAAAAAGCCGGCCAGGAGGCCATGCACCGGGCGTTAAGCCATTTTCGCGGCGAGATCGGGCATCGCATCCGACTGCGGTTTGTGCCCGAGCTGTCGCTGCATTATGATGACTCGGCCGCCTATGCCGATCGCATCAACCATCTGTTGAAGGAAATTCAGAAGCAGTCACCGCCTGATGATACGGCCACCGAATAGCAGCCGGCGAAGAGAGTCTGCCGCGCCAGGCGCGGCGGACTCTCTTCGCCCAACAGCTGTGAATCAAGTTTTTAACATCCATAAACCGGTGGGCTGGACGTCGTTTGATGTGGTGCGCTGGCTCAAGGGACGGTTGCAGATGAGCCGCGTCGGTCATGCCGGTACGCTGGATCCCTTTGCGGACGGCGTTCTGCTCGTATGCGCCGGTCAGGCCACCCGGCAGGTTCCGGCCCTGATGTCGGCTGAGAAGGAGTATGTGGCGAAATTGCAGCTCGGCATCGAAACCGACACTCTGGATCTCACCGGTCAGGTGGTTTCACAATGTGCCGTGCCCGGCTTGAGCCGGGCGGATCTGGAAGTGGTGCTGTCAGCCTTCATCGGTACGATCCGGCAAACTCCGCCGCGCTTTTCAGCGCTGAAAAAGGACGGCCAGCGTTACTACGATCTTGCTCGACACGGCGATGACAGCGAGCCTGAAGCAAGAACGGTGACCATATCCGAATTAGAGTTGCTCGACTATTCGTCAGATCAGTTGCAGCTGCGGATTGTCTGTTGCAAAGGCGTTTACATCAGATCTCTGCTGCGGGATATAGCCCACGCTTTGCACACGGCCGGATTTGTGCGGATGTTGCGCCGTACGCGGATCGGTGATTATCACAACAGTCGCTCTGTCAGACTGGATGATGCACCATCCTGGATAACAGGCGAAACAAGTTAAGACAGGGCCGGGCATGGAAATCCTGTGGAATATAAACGATATCGTCCTCAGCGAGGAGACGGTGTTGACGCTGGGTACCTTTGACGGCGTTCACATCGGCCACCAGCAGCTGATCGATACGGTGCGGGATCAGGCAAAGGCCGGCGGGCGCAAGTCGCTGGTGATCACCTTTGAACCCCATCCGCAACTCGTGCTGAACCGCGGGCACGAGCCGACGCTGCGTCTGTTGACGACGATTGAAGAAAAAATAGTACGCCTGACGGCTGAAGCACTGGATGTGCTGGTGATCGTGCCGTTTCTGCCCTCGTTTGCCGCTATGGATCCGGAGGATTTTGTCCAACAGGTCCTGATGGACAAATGCCGAATGGCGGAAATCGTCATTGGCCACGACCATGCCTTTGGCAAGGCGCGCAGCGGCAACCGCGAGCTGTTGCAGCAGATGGCTGGCCATAAAGGCTTTCAGGTCCTCTCCCTGGATCCGGTATATAGGGACGGCGACATTGTCAGCAGCACGCGCATTCGCGCCGCGCTGCAGGCCGGACAGGTGAAAGAGGTCATTCCCTGGCTGGGACGTCCCTACAGTCTGCAGGGGCGCGTCATCCATGGCGATGGCCGAGGCCGGGATCTGGGATTCCCGACCGTCAACCTGCGGCCGTTCTCACAATACAAACTGGTGCCGCAAAACGGCATTTACCTCAGCCGGTTCCGTTTTGAAGAGCGCGCCTATCCCTCGGTGACCTATGTAGGTACGCGGCCGACGTTCGCCCTGCACGAAAGGGTTATTGAAACCTTTGTCATGGATTTTCATGAAGAGATCTATGACCGGGAAGTGACCATAGAATTTCTTCAATATCTGCGAGCCGATGCCAGGTTCAGCCGTACCGATGAACTCATCGAACAAATTCGTAAAGATGTAGAAAAAAGTGTGGAACTTTTTAAAACCATAGAGAGTTAATGAACGGAGGTTTTTAAAATGCCATTGACCAAGACTCAAAAAACTGAGATAGTCGCCCAACACGGAGCGTCAGCGCAGGACACCGGGAACACGCAAGCCCAGGTGGCGTTGCTGACGGAACGCATCAATCAACTGACCAAGCATTTTCAGGCGCACCCCAAGGATTTCCATTCCCGTAGGGGTCTGTTAAAGATGGTCGGCCGTCGCCGACGTCTTTTAGATTATCTGAAAGCCAGAAATATCGACCAGTATCGGTCCTTGATTCAGGCTCTGGGTATTCGCCGCTAGCCGGTTGATAGGCGTCGCCCTTCGCTATCTCTAAATTTCGATCAGGGAAAGGAGGTTCGATCAATGATTGAAGTCCGAAACGTGACTCGATTCTACGGTCGTGTGATGGCAGTCGACAACGTCTCGTTTCAGGTCGAAAAAGGCGAAATCCTTGGCTTTTTAGGTCCCAATGCCGCCGGCAAAACAACGACGATGCGCATTCTTACGACCTATATGCCTGCCACGAGCGGGACGGCCAAAGTCGCCGGTTTTGACGTGCACGACCAATCCATGCAGGTGAAAAAACGGCTGGGCTATCTGCCGGAGAATCCGCCGCTCTATATGGAAATGCGCGTTGTTGATTACCTGGATTTCGTTGCCAAAATCAAGGGGGTAGACCCGCGCGAGCGCAAGAAAGCGGTGGAGGATACCATGGGCAAGGTTGGTATCGACCTCGTGCGCAGCCGAGTGATTAAAACGCTTTCCAAAGGATACAAGCAGAGAGTGGGCCTGGCCCAGGCTCTGGTGCACAATCCCGATGTTCTTATCCTCGACGAGCCGACCATCGGTCTCGATCCCAAACAGATCATCGAAGTCCGGCAATTGATCAAATCGCTCGCCGGTTCACATACCATTATCCTCAGCACCCACATTCTGCCTGAAGTGAGCATGACCTGTGAACGGGTCGTGATCATAAACAAAGGCCGGGTGGTGGCCGAAGACTCGCCGGAGAATCTGACCCGCAAGATGGCAGGCAGCCAGCGCATGCATCTGGAAATCGGCGGTCCAGCCGAGCCCGTCCGGCAAACCCTCAGCCAGGTGCCGGGCGTTCTCAAAGTGAGCGCCACCGCCGGCGTCAAGAGCCTTCATCTCACTGTGGAAAGTGATTCCGAGTCTGAAATCCGGCCGGTTCTGGCTAAAACCATCATCGACAAGGGATGGCAGCTGTACGAGATGAAGCCGGAGGGAATGAGCCTGGAGGAGGTCTTCCTGCAATTGACCACCAAAGAGGAGGCCGCGAACCAATGAGGAATTATTTAGCCATATTGAACAGGGAGTTGAAATCCTATTTTTCATCTCCCATCGCCTATGTCATCATCGCCATGTTTCTCATCATTGCGGGCATTTTCTATTACCTGATTGTGTCCAATTTCGTGCAATACTGCATGCAGGCCGATATGCAGTCGCAATATTACCGCATGGCTCCGCGCAAGATGAATGTGAACATGATGGCGATTCGACCCGTCCTGCACAATATCAGTCTGTTCTACATCTTTTTTCTGCCGTTGATCACCATGCGTCTGTTCTCCGAAGAGAAAAAAACCGGCACCATCGAATTGCTGTTGACCTCGCCGTTGACCAACAGCCAGACCATCCTGGGCAAGTTTTCAGCCGCCGGCGTGCTCAGCCTGATCATGCTGGCCTTTACCGGCATCAACACGGCGTTGCTCTTTTTGTACGGCAAGCCGGAGCTCGGTCCGGTGCTGACCGGTTACCTGGGCCTGTTCCTGCTCGGACTGGCGTACATCGCCTTTGGCGTGTTTTTCTCCACCATAACGGATAACCAGATCATCGCCGCCGCCAGCACCTATGTCTTTATCCTGTTCTTCTGGGCCATCGGCTGGATCTCGGGGGCGGTGAATCCGGAAGTCGGCCGGGTGCTCTCCAACTTTTCCCTGATTGAACACTTTGATGATTTTGCCAAAGGGGTCATGGATACCAAGCATTTGGTCTTTTATTTTAGCTTTATAGCCATGGGACTATTTCTTTCCTTCGTTTCGATTGAGTCCAGTAAATGGAGGGGAAGATGATGAAAAAATATGCATCTTTGCTCGGAGTTCTCGGATTGGTGCTCGTCCTCGTCGGACTTGTCATCTACTCTATCAACAGCATTCTCACCGTATGGACCTGGGTGCCGGCCGGCGTCGGTCTGTTGCTGCTGGTCGCTTATGTGGTGCTCGCGTTCGCTGAAATCAAAGAAGGCTTGAGCAGCCGTTCCACCAGGTTCGGCTCAAACGCGGCGTTGATGATTGTTGTTGTTCTGGGTCTTTTGATCGTTATCAATATCCTGCTGTCCAGGTTCAACTATCGTCTGGATACTACGGCGGCCAAACAGTTCAGCCTGGCCGATCAGACGCGCAAAGTTCTCACGAATCTGGACAAAGAGGTCAAGGTCTATGCTTTTTTCAAAAGCGGTGAAGATCAAATGCCGCAGGAACTGCTGACCGAATACAGCAACGTGTCGCAGCGGTTCACCTATGAAATCGTCGATCCGGATAAAAAACCGGGTCTGGCCAAAAAATACGATATTCGCGCTTACGGAACCATGGTGCTGGATTGCGAAGGCAAGGAAGAGCGTCTCGAAAAGAGCGACGAAGAAAGCCTGACCAATGCGCTGATCAAAGTCACCCGCGAGGGTGAAAAAACGATCTATTTCAGCACCGGCCATGGCGAGAAGGATATCGATAACAGCGAACGCACCGGCTTTGCTTCGGCCAAAGAAGCCATTGCCGCTGAAAATTACAGGATCGAAAAAATCCTGCTGGCTGAAACGGATTCCATTCCCAGCGACTGTTCCGTGTTGGTGCTCGCCGGCCCCAAGACCGACCTGTTCGCCAAGGAACAGAGTATGATCACCGCCTACCTTGATCGTGGCGGCAAAGTGCTCCTTCTCCTTGAGCCAGAGTCCGGCAACAGCTATGTGGAATTTCTCAAGGCCTGGGGATACAAAATCGGCCACAACATCATCATAGATGCCTCGGGCATCGGACAGCTGTTCGGCGCCGGGCCGACCATTCCGGTGGTTTCGACCTATGAAAAGCACGCCATTACCCAGGATTTCAGCGTCATGACCTTTTTCCCGGAATCGCGTTCAATCGGCAGAGACGACGCGGCGCCCTCGGGCATCACAGTCACCGAGTTGGCCAAAACCAATGCACGCAGTTGGGGTGAGACCGACCCGCTGAGCAGCGGCAAAATCGGCTTTGATGACGGCAAGGATCTTAAAGGTCCGGTGCCGGTGCTGACGGTTGCTGAAAAAAGCGTGACCAGCACCGAGTCCAGAAGCAATCCTTATGGTTTGGAAGACGGACCGGTGATGGCCCGCCTGGCTGTGTTCGGCGATTCGGACTTTGCCTCCAACGGCTACTTTAAGGTGCAGGGCAACGGCGATCTCTTCCTCAACGCTCTTAACTGGCTGGCGGAGGAAGAGGACCTTATCTCCATCCGTGCCCGCGATCCTGAAGATCGGCGCATCAATCTGACCCAGCAGCAATCGCGCATCCTGCTCTATGTCAGCGTGATCGTGATGCCGCTGCTGATCCTGGCAGCCGGGATCTGGGTGTATCGTAACCGCAAGAAAGCGTAATCTGAAAGAACAGGGCTTCCATGAAGCCCTGTTCGATATAGGGGCGTCAGCAAGTTGCCGTCTGCATAGCCGGCATCGGATTCCCCGGGGGGCCGCCATTGTTTCCGGTTTATCCGGATCTGAATATTTTTTGAATATGAACCATGAAGGAGCTTGCAAGCCATGAAGTTCAGAAACACACTAATACTTGCTGTGGTGCTGGCTCTGGGCATCTGGAGTGTTGTCTATCTGAACAAACGAGACGCCAAAAATGAGGAGACGAAAAAATCGGATGAAAAAATCCTCAAGGTGGCGCCGGCCCAGATTAAAGAACTGATCATCGAACCAGCTGGTATTCACGCGCTTCGTGACAGCAACGAATGGAAACTCGAATCGCCGGTTCAGACTCTGGGAGACAAATCAAACCTCGATGCCATTGCCAACCTCTTCGACTGGGCCAAAAAGGAACGTGTGGTCTCATCCAACCCGGCCGAATATGGCGATTTCGGCTTAAAGCCGGCGCGAACGATCCTGATCCTGAAGCACGACCAAGGCCAGGACAGCATTTATGTCGGCGACAACAGCCCCACGGGCAGCTATGTTTTCGCCCGTCAATCCGGATCTGCGGATGTATTCCTGACCACGACCAGTTTGGAGAGCAACACCAGCAAATCTTTTTTTGATTTTCGCGACAAAAACGCTCTGACATTCGATCGCAGCGCGGTCCGTGAAGTGGCTATCCAGACCGCCAAAGCACAGCTCTCGGTCAGCAAAGAGGGCTCGCAGTGGCAGATCAGCAAACCGATACTCTGGCGCGCCGACGAAACCAAGGTGAGCGATCTGCTCGGCAAAGTCAGCGGTGCGCGCGCCAGCAGCTTTGTCGATGAGAATCCGGTGAACCTGGCCGGCTACGGCCTCGACAAGCCCCTGTACACCATCACCGTGCTGTTGGGCGACAATCTGGCTAAGAAATCGCTGTTCATCGGCAATGCCGATGGCGCCGATTATTATGCCAAGGACGATTCCCGCAAACCGGTGTTCAAGGTGGATTCGGCGTTCGTTCACGGTTTGAAATTCAAACTGGATGATTACCGTTCCAAAAAGATCATTGAATTCAGCGTCAGCGAAGTCAACAGGGTGGTGGTTAAGCAGAACGACAGCACCTTTGTTTTTGAAAAAGACACGACCAACACCTGGGCGATGCTAAAGCCGGCCGGTAAAAAGATTAAAACCTGGAAAATAAGCTCCCTGGTGTCTGACATCGAACTGCTGCAGGCCGAATTGTTTGTTGCTGAACAAGCCGGCGATCTGGCGCCCTACGGCTTGTCCAGACCGGTCGTGCAGGTAGAGCTGTTCCAAAAAGATCGATCGATCGGGGCTGTTTTGTTGGGCAAAAACAAAGACAGCGAGACCATGTACCTGAAACGCTCCGATACAGCCACCGTGTTCGCGGTCAAGAAGGAAACACTGGACAAGGTCAAGATCAACCTGGCCGACCTGCTGGAAACGACCACCATGGCTGTTGATTCGACCGCCGCTACCGGGCTCTAGCCCTTGCAGCCGGGGATTGCCAAGCCTGTTGCCCCTCTGCTTAGTTCGCTTGCTGGACAACGTTGTCTGCATGGTATGGCTCGCTTCCCGGCGGGCCATACCATGTATCTTGCCATCTGCGTATTAAGTTGCTTCAATGCGAATAAATTCTTATATTAATATGTTGTAGCTATAATAAGCGATTCATGGCTGGTTCGGCCGGCGATACCAGGGTGGGCGCCGCCGGAGCAGGTGGAGAGCGCTGCAACAGCCTCTCCGAACTCGATGCCGTCAGTCATCATCGATTATAGTAACAGGAAAAACGCCAGAGTATCATAACCATTGATCTGGCAGTCATGCCGGCGCCGCAGCCGCAGGAGGCGTGCTTATCGTTGATACTGTAGGCCGAAACGATTTCTGCTGCAACAGGAATGGTTTCGACCTACCCCATGCGATACTCACTCCTCCGAGGTTTCAGGTAATCGGGAAATGCCCGGCCGGCCAACACCCTCACATGATGGAGGAATCATGATAGTAAAAGAAGAGATGGAATTCGGCGGTCAAAAGTTTTTAATAGAGACCGGCAAACTGGCAAAACAGGCAAGCGGATCCGCTTGGGTTCAGTTGGGTGATACAGTGGTATTGGCCGCTGTGGTGATGGCGGAAAAGGCCGCCGAAAACCAGGATTTTTTCCCTCTCACCGTTGATTACCGCGAGAAGGCTTATGCGGCCGGCAAGATTCCCGGAGGTTTTTTTAAACGGGAAGGCAAACCGACGGAGAACGAGGTCCTCAGCGCCCGCCTCATCGATCGCGGCATTCGCCCGCTGTTTCCCAAAGGGTTTCGCAACGAAATTCAGGTGCACGTCATGGTGTTGTCGGCCGACAAGGTGAATGACGCCGATGTGCTTGGCATTACGGCGGCTTCGGTGGCTCTGGGATTGTCGCAGATTCCCTTTGACGGTCCCATCGCCGGCGTCCGCGTCGGTTTCGTCGACGGCCGTTTCATCGCCAATCCCACATTCGAAGAACAGGAGAGCAGTAACATCGACCTGGTGATAGCCGCTTCGGCTGATTCCATCATCATGGTGGAAGGAGAAGCGCAAGAAATCTCGGAGCAGGAGATGATCGATGCTCTGAATTTCGGTCACGAAGAGATCCGCAAGATCATCGGGCTGCAGAATGCCATCATCGCCACAGCCGGCAAAGCCAAAGTGCAAGTAACGGCGCCCGAGCCGGTCGACGAGCTGGTTGCAGAAGTAAAAACTTTGTGCAGCAGCGACCTGGATCAGAATCTCCGCGTTGCGGACAAGGAGAGCAGGCGCACGGCGCTCAGGGTCATGGCCGAAAAAGTGCAGAGCAGTCTGGCGGAAAAATATCCTGAAAAGGAAAAGGTCATTGCCGAGATTATTCACGACATCGAAAAAGATGTTATGCGCCAGATGGTGTTGAATGAACATCGTCGCCTGGACGGCCGCAATCTTGACCAGATCCGCGAGATCACGATTGAAGCCGGAATCATCCCGCGCGCCCATGGCTCGTCCCTGTTCACTCGCGGCCAGACGCAGGCCTTGTGTACGGCTACGCTGGGTACGAAAATCGATGAGCAGCGCATCGAGGAGCTGGAAGGCGAGTTCCGCAAAACCTATATGCTGCACTATAATTTTCCGCCCTTCAGCACCGGCGAAGTCAAACCCATCCGTGGCGTCAGCCGGCGGGAAGTCGGACACGGCAACCTGGCAGAACGGGCGCTCAAGCCCATGATCCCGCATGAAAAGCTGTTTCCGTACACGATTCGTATCGTCTCGGATGTTCTAGAGTCCAACGGATCCTCTTCCATGGCCACGGTCTGTGCCGGATCGCTGGCATTGATGGATGCCGGAGTGCCGGTCAAATCGGCCGTCGCCGGCATTGCCATGGGTTTGATCAAGGAAGGCGACCGCGTGGCGGTGCTGACCGATATCCTCGGCGATGAGGATCATCTTGGCGATATGGATTTCAAAGTGGCGGGTACCCGCGATGGTATCACCGCATTTCAGATGGACATCAAGATCAAGGGGATCTCCACAGAGATTATGCGCCAAGCCCTGGAGCGTGCCAGGGACGCCCGCTTTTTTGTCCTGGGCAAAATGGACGCGGTGATTGATAAGCCGCGGCCTTCGCTTTCCCAATACGCGCCGCGGATTCTCTCCTTAAAGATACCGGTGGACTCTATCGGCAAGGTGATCGGCCCCGGTGGCAAGAACATTCGTGAAATCATTGAACGCACCGGCGCTGCCATTGATATTTCTGATGACGGCACTGTGCTCGTGGCCTCGGTGGATCCCACAGCGGGTGAAGCAGCGGCCGGCATCATCCGTGATATGACCGCCGAAGTGGAGCTGGGACAGATTTATACCGGCAAAGTCCGCCGCATGATGAAATTCGGCGCCTTTGTGGAAATTCTGCCCGGCAAAGAAGGCCTGGTGCATATTTCGGAGCTGGACCACAAACGAGTCAACAAGGTCGAAGACGCGGTCAAGATCGGTGATGAGCTGCGCGTTAAAGTGATCAAGATCGACAGCGAAGGTCGCGTCGACTTGAGCCGCAAAGCCCTGCTGCCGGTGGAAGGCGCTCCGGAAGAAAACAAGTAAGCTGTTTCCGTCACACTACATACTGACGGCTGAACTGAGGGGCGCGTAACTCGCGCCCTTTAGCGTATACAGCCGTCGCCGGGCCGGACCCCCTGGCGGCCGTTTAGGATCCGACATGTAAATGTAAAGATACCTCATGTTGCAAAAGACCACCTTACACAGCGGCTTGCGCATTATCACTGAACAGATGAATCGCGTTCGTTCCGTTTCCATCGGCGTTTGGATTCGCACCGGTTCTGTGGACGAAACCGAGAAGGAGAGGGGAATATCCCACTTTCTCGAACATATGCTTTTTAAAGGTACCAAATCCAGAACCGCCAAACAGATCGCCCAGTCCATTGAATCGCTGG
>CAZISM010000022.1:6819-57570 GCA_964541895.1 uncultured Cytophagia bacterium | reverse complement strand
GGTGCAGGAACCGCGCAGGATACCGAAGGAATGGGATTCGATATGCTGCAGCGTGCTGGCATCCCAGACCTCGACGGAGCTGGTCATCGGCACGCCGGGATAGTTAGAGTGTGCACAATAGAGCTTGCCGTCGATAATGACGCCGCTGTCGAGGTGAAGGATCCGGTCACTCTCTTGACCTTGCCAGCGGGCGATGAGCTCGCCCGATTTTTTGTCGTATTTGCCGATTTCGCGGGTGCCGACGGCATAAACAAAGCGGGCATCGACGGCAACCCCCTGCCGTGCTTCCGGCGCCGGGAATCTGCGAATTTCTTTAAACCGGCGTTGTGCCGGGAGGGCCATCGCGTTCAAGAGCGATAGCACGCAGGCCAAACCTGTCAGTCGAAAAGACATTTGCACACTCTGCCATTTCTGTCTACCGGCGCGACGACGACGATAATTATGTATATCAGCCATTTTCACCCAAAGAGCCATAGTATTCGAGAACCCGTTCCCGTACGATGCCGCTGCTCGCCCCTGTCATTGCGATTACCTTGTCGTTCATGGGCTATTCTTTCTTGCTTTGTTTTTCAGGAAACCGGATATGAGGCGCTATTGCTTGGTGTGGCGGCAAGTTAGCCAGGTTGATAGCAAAAAACAAGCCATTTTTCCGATCCGTGTGGCAAACAACTCTGCTCCTTCCCGGCTTTGTGGAGATCGTCGTGCAGGAAAAATAATGACCTGAATGGAACGAATACAGCAGTCGAACCGATCCGGCGGCTTTTGGGGCACACAGTGCCCGGATCGGGTATAATAAAAATATCTGTAACTTGACTTTTCGTGAATGGTATATCTCTGGTATGCGAGAGTCAGGGATAAAGGTTGCCGCAAGTGTTTACCTGCATAATTTCTTGACCGCTAACCTGTTGTATGTTATATTAAAAACTGAATGATTGAAGCCGAATTTCGCACGCCCATGGCAGATGGCGTTAATAAATTCGCGTCGTCGCCGGCGTGCCTGCGCGGACGGCGTATAAACGGGAAAGGCGATACAGTGATACAACGCGAGCGTAGAGATTTTATCAGAGAGCGCATCCTGGAACTGACCGCTTCCAGCTACCCGGCCCGATTTCGAATCATGCTGGAAGAGGGTCTTCTGGTCGTAGAGGATAAAGTACAGCAAGCGGATCTCTGTGATGTGGCCTGCATCGTCTCGAGTGCGGCCTGGGAAGGGTGGTTGTGCAAAAGAGGCCCGGAAGATAACCGGCAGGAACATGAGTGGGTGGTGTTTGCCAACGTCATGAAAATTGCCCAGGCTGAAAACCTGCCGCTTTCTGACAAGCGCATCGCCACGGCCTTTAGTTTTTTGCACGACACCTGTTTTCTCAAGCGCATCATGGAGGAGGAGATCCGCAAGGTGGAACGTGCCGGCCGGTTGCTGGAGGCCGAAGAGCTGAAAAGAAAGAAAAAGAGCACGCGTTTTGACCACATGGTGCAGGGCGCGAAAAACGCGGCCACACTCCTGCCGACCCTTTATTCCGGCAGCTCGTCGGCTCTACGAACGCCCCTGTTCACCGCTGAGGAGATTCAGCGCTGTGTGGATATCATTGCGGTGCACGATGCCTGGAAGGTGGATCCGCCTGAACCGCCGCCGACAGAGGATCGATTGCTGCTGGCGTGTGTGGAGGCTGATGTGCTCTGGCCTATGCATCCCATCGGCGTGCTCGCCGATCTGGAACGAGCGAATGACCTGGGCGAAACACAGGATTTCAGCGATCCAGCCAAATGGCTGGATCAGATACGTCAGAGCAACCACACCATCCTCGAGTTCAGGAGAAAATGGCAGGGCATACCTGATGACGATTTTATCGATGGCGAATCCATTTTCCGTACCAGAGAAGGGGCACGCCTGTATCATGAATGGCTGTGCCGCTGGGGACTCGGCAAATCCTGATGCTCCGGAAAAGAAGCGCCCGGCTGTTTTGCCGGCAGCGACAGGGACAGCTTCAGGCATCCCGCCATCCGCCGGGCAAAACGATCTGCGTTGTCTATCGAAAAAACCGCTAATAGATACAGGAGATAATGATGACAGGCAAGGAAAACTATACACGCGCGATCGAGTTCAGCGGGCCGGCTTATCTGCCCTGCACAGTAGAAGTCAATCTCGACTGGATTGAAGAAAAGGACGAGAAAAAGCGTGCACGTATACGGGAGCTGACTGAGCGATTCCCTCAGGATATGATCGGATGGGTCAATGTGGCGCGTAACCGCTCAGAGCCCGTCCATGTCGACGGGGTTCTGCGCTGGACGGACGAATGGCAAACCGGGTGGGTGGAGGACGGCCATGGCGCCAAAACAGAAACATACCCGCTGGCAGCGGGTTATGAGAGCGTGGCCGGCTACGAGTTCCCTGATCCTTTTTTGTCCGGCCGCTTTGATGCCGCCGACGAGCGCTTGCGGCAGCGCGGTGACCGCTACGTGCAGGCGGCGGTCTGGTTCACCCTTTTTGAACGGCTGTGGATGTTGCGCGGCTTTGACAACATGCTGATAGATCCTTACACCGAGGAAAAGGATTTTTGCTCGCTGCGCGACCGGGTCGTTGAATACAACCTGGCGATCATCGATCAGTGGCTGGAGCGCAAAGCGGATGCCGTGTTTTTTTCCGACGACTGGGGGTGTCAGCGCGGCCTGCTGATGAATCCGGACGACTGGCGTCGGTACTATAAACCGTCGTACCAGCGCATGTTCGAGCGCGTGCGCGCCGGTGGCGCCCATGTGTGGATGCATCTGTGCGGCAATATCACTGCGATCCTCGGCGATCTGATTGACATCGGTCTCAATGTCCTCAATCCGGTGCAGCCGCAGGCGATGGACGTGCGTCATTTGGCGAAAGAGTTCGGCGGCCGGGTCTGTTTCAACGGCGGCGTGGACGTGCAGGGGACGCTGGTGCGAGGCACGCCGGAAGAGGTCAAGCGCGAGGTGCACGAGTTGGTGGCGCTGTTCGGCACGTGTAACGGCGGCTATATCGGCGGCACCAGCCATTCGGTGATGCCGGAGACGCCGTTGGATAATATCATTGCCATGTACGAGGCGTTTGCCGGGTATCAAACCGCGCCGGACGCAAAGCAGGCTGTTTAAGAATGGTTCAGTCGGCCGTAGCTCATCGCTGTCGATTTTATGTCGAAGGATTAGCCGTCGGAACACCCGGGGGTCCTCGAATTTTTTTGTGGTCAACTTGAGTCCGACTCTATATGTTGCCGCTCTCTTTAATCGCATTCAGGGAGATGTGTGATGAAACGCATTCTGTGTTATGGCGATTCCAATACCTGGGGCTATGATCCAGCCACCAAAGATCGATTTGACGAAGCAACGCGCTGGACCCGGATCCTGGCGCAGGCATTGGGGCGCGGGTACGATGTGATTGAGGAGGGCCTGTGCGGCCGCACGACGGTCTGGGACGATCCCCTTGAAGGGTACAGGAATGGAGGTGACTATCTGATCCCGTGCCTGGAGAGCCATCGGCCGCTGGATCTGGTGATCATCATGCTGGGAACGAACGATCTCAAAAAGCGCTTCAGTCTGCCGGCTCGTGAAATCGCCCAGGGCGCGGGTGTTCTGGTGCGCATGGTACAGGAGAGTCAAACCGGACGGCAACAGCAGGCGCCAATGGTCCTGCTGTTGGCGCCGCCTCCTACGGGCGTGCTGACCGAATTGACCGAGATGTTTGAGGGCGCAGGGCCGAAATCAGCCAGGTTTTCGGAACATTATGCCCGCGTGGCCAAAGAGTTGGGCTGCCGTTTTCTCGACACCTCGGAGGTCATCGTTTCCAGTCCGTTGGACGGGATTCACTTTGAGGAACACGAACACCGCAAATTGGCGCAGGCGTTAGCGGTGATCGTCAAAGAGATGGTATCGTGATGAGTGGAACAGGCCTGTGGTGATGGCTTGGATAGACACCGGCCGGACGGTCTTTGGGAGGCTAAAAATCTGTTTCATCGGATAAAATAAATCTCGCAATAACGGAGGCTGTAGCATGGCCCGGATCCTGATGCTGTTTTTGGTCATAATAGCCGTTTTCTTGTGCTGCGGGAACCGCGGCAATGCCGAGCTGTTTTTAGCCGACGATTTTGAGAACGGCCAACTCGCCGGGTTCTGGCGTGCCGGGGACAGAGGAGAGGGGCGATATGAACAGGAGGCGGTCGCCATCACAGATCAATATCACCGTTCAGGCACTCATTGTGTCAAGCTGATGCTGAAAAAAGGTTTCATCAGACAAGAGGGCGGTGATGGCCGGTTCACAGAGCGAACGGAACTGGATTCGCGTGCGCAGGCGTTATCAGGGCGAGCGGTTTGGTATAAATTTTCACTTTTGGTCCCCGCCGGCTTTCCCATCGTCGATAACCGCTTGATCATCTCTCAGGTCAAGCAGGCTCGGTTATTCGGTGATCCCCTTCAGCTGTATGCGCATCGGTTTCGTAACGGCAGGCATTATCTCACCATCTATGATATGACGAACAGAGACAAAACGGAAAGAGCCACCTTTGACCTGCCTGCTCTGTCCCGGGAAAAATGGCATGACTTTGTCTTTCATGTGCGCTTTTCAGAGTCTCCGACCGGTCGGGTCATGGTCTGGATGGATGGGCAGCAGGTCGTTGTTTTCTCCGGAGCCACGGCCTCCCCTGACGGGAGAAATCGATTTTACCATAAAATCGGTCTGTATCGCGATGAATGGCCGGATCCGATGGAAATGTATTTCGATGATTATATCATGACCACAGATTCTGCACGGATAGACCCGCGTGGCTGACCTCAGAATCAGCCGGCGCGCTCCAGAGCCTGCGCAAAAATCCAGAACTCGGGTTGTTCCGTTTTAATCAATCCGTACTGGAACACCCTGGTCCGCCAACTCATACATTTTGCTCCTTTAGCCTGCCAGGCGGGATTTCCATTGCGCGGCGCAGCGGCTTGAGCCGGTCAGTGGGACGGGCGCAAGCAGGGATAGCGCCTATGGCGACGGCAGTCTGATTGGCCGGGAGCTGAAAGGCCGGAAACATCAGGCAAGGGCTGAACCTAACTCGGTCGAGCGCCGTTGCAGCAGCGTGCGGCGGAGCGTGCCGGCGGCACGTCGCAGGCGGCGTTCCAGCCTGATTCTTACGGATTCTGAGCCGGCCTCACTGAGGACGCGCGCGTGGGTGGCGTACATCCACTTGTAGGGCTCGGCGCCCACGAGGAGATCGAACTCTTCATCACCTCGTTCAAAGCTGTGCCTGAGCAAAGCCTGCAGGAGAACGGTTCCCGGAGAGAGGTGGTTCAGGGTTACATCATGCGCGATGAGCCTGAAATAATAACGGCCATCCCAGAGGTAGCCCAGTATGCCTGACACCAGGCGCCCGTCGGCACGCAACGTGCTAATCTGCAGCCGGCCGGCAGCAAGCAATTGATAGTAGAGATTCCGCGCCGGGGCATGGATATAGAGGGGGGAGATCCCGGTACGCCGGCGCTTCGCGTCCTTCCAGGCGAACAGGGCAGGCAGAACATCGGGCGCCGGGTCGTGCGGCGTGAACAGGAGCTCGCCCAGTCGCCGGCCCAGCGCCCGTTGTTTATAGGCGCCGGTTTTCCACATGGCAGGATAGGGGTCGTTGTGTGCAGCGGTCTGGTAGTCATTCCAGTTTTGGAAAGGCCGCCAATCGATGAACGGGGCGACCTGTGTGGGAGCCAGATGATCAGCGGGGGCGGGAACGATATCGACCGCCACTCGTGCCAGGTATGGATACGGGCGCGCGGTTGTGGGTGTTTCGGGCAGCGGTTCATAAAAGAAGGGGTGCATCCAGAGCCTGTCGATAACATGGCCTCCGACATTGAGGATGCGATAGGCACGCCCTGCGACGGTGACGGTCTCAATCGACCAGGATTTTTCGGGAAAGTGAGAGCGCGCCACCTCGCCGAGAAAGGCTTCGCTGGAAAAGAAGGACGCGCGGCCTGGCGTTTCGGAGCCGGTTCCGGGTTGTTGGAGGTGTGTCGGCATTGAGAAATGAATAAAGATCGGAAAAGTGATGTTTGCCGCCGCGTCGGGAAGCAATGGATTCATCCGGTTGGGGACACTGGACCAACGGAAAGCGCACGCTTTTTAGCCTAAAGGTTCTTCCGGATGCTTTTTTTGCTCCCGACTTTTTATTATATTAGACAAACAGGATATGAAAATCAAGTGCAAAGTATAAAACGGTATAAACAGACGATATCGCGATACAAGCTGTTTGCAGGAGTATTGGAAGGACCATCTCCCATGATGCCGGGTATATGTCTGCCGCAAAGCCCGCATGCCCTGAAGGAAATTGGAAAACCGCCAGCCCTGGTCCAGCCCGCTGAGGCAGGCTCATGAATCAGCTCATTGTTTCGGCCACACCCACCCTGGACAGGAGCGACTGGAACCATCTTACCCGACAGGCGGCTTCCTGGTATGGAACGCCTGGACATTGCCTGCTGTACAGTTTCTCTCCATCCGAGTGGGTAGCGCTATGGCGCAATGAATCGACAGAGCCAACAGCCGCCTGTTTCGGTTCAACCGGCTCGTGGTTACGGATAGGCCGATTTCTGCGGCTCAATGGGCCCACCACCGCATCGTTCGCCATGTTGAAACAACTGATGGCCGGCAAGGGAGCGCAGTTGCTTACCATTCCATTGATTGCAGGACCTGGTCGCACCGTTTCGCTGCCGTGGTGGAGAGGAGCTGTCTTGAGTTCACCAAGCGACTGGGTGGTGGAGTTGCCAGCCACATATGCTGAATATCTGGAACGGCTGGGAAAAACATCCCGCAACCATTTGACCGCCTATGCCAGAGGTTTCGAACGCACAGTCGCTTCCCGATTATCGATACTCGAAGGAGCAGATATCAGTCTGGAGCTTGTAGCTGCATTAGCCGACTTGCATCGGCAGCGCATGGAAAAGGCTGAAAAGAAAGTTACTCTGACTCGAGAGAAAATCAGGCAACGCGCCCAGTTGGCGCAGGAGTGTGGGCTGTTTTGCGGCAGATGGGTTAATGACCGGCTGATCGGCGGAACCCTGAATTATTTTCATGGATCCATGGTCTATCTTTCTCTGGTGGCGCACGATTCCCGATACGACGATCGGCATGGCGGACTCGTGTGTTTGCTGGACACGATACGATACCTGATAGAAAAAGGAATATCAGCCTATAATTTTCATTACCGCTACTCGCCCTTCAAGACTCGCATGGGAGGCAAAGAGCGCGAACACCACGGTGAGATACTGTTTGCCAACGCCGCGGTCGCGTTGCTGTGGCACACCGCAAAACTGGCAAGAGGCGTGCAGCGCCGTGTGCGCCGGATCAGGCAGACGATCCTGCAGCCATGAACCGGGCAGGTGCATTCTTGACGGGTGGGAGAAAAGGATTGGTCCGGGTCGCGTCCGGTGAATTTGAGATTCTTTATTTGATTTGCTCGAATCCAAGCAGCGCTCCTGGCTTGCAGGGTCCTTGCGGAGCACGGTCGCACGATTTCGTCGCCTGACAGTACCTTACGAGTCGTTATTCGTGCACAGGGCCACACGGTATTCCGGTTTATACGGATAAGGAGAATGTTCATGAACGAGCCGACATGGCTGCTGGAGTACCGGCGTGATGTATATTCGCAAACCGGTGAAGACGGCGTCATCGAGAAAATCCTGGAGGTGTTGCCGGACCACGATGGCTGGTGCGTCGAGTTCGGGGCATGGGACGGTGTGCAATCGTCCAACACGCGACACCTGATCTGCCATAAAGGGTATTCAGCAGTCCTGATCGAAGCCACCACGAGCCGCTTCCGCGACCTGCAGGCCAACTATGCGGCGCATGGCGAGAAGGTCATCACGTTGAATCGATGGGTCGGTTTCAGCCAGGATGATCATCTGGATGACATACTGAGCGAAACCCCTATCCCGCCTGATTTCGATCTTTTATCCATCGACATTGACGGCAATGATTACCATGTCTGGAAACGCACTAGCCGCTATCGGCCCAAGGTCGTCGTTATTGAATTCAATCACACCATCCCGACAGAGGTCAGGTTCATCCAGGAGGCGGACCCGGAAATAAATCAGGGCGCCAGCCTTTTATCAATCGTCGAACTGGCTGTGGAAAAAGGCTATGAGCTGGTTTCGGTGTTGCGGTTCAACGCGTTCTTTGTAAGAAAAGAGTATTTCCCGCTGTTTCATTTGTCATCCAATGCACCGCACCTTTTGCGGACCGACTTGAGCCGGATTACCTATCTGTTTTCCGGATACGACGGCAAGATTTTTTTACAGGGGTACGGCTGTCTGCCCTGGCATGGTTTTGCATTGAAGGAAACGGCTGTGCAGGTGTTGCCCCGTTATCTGCGTCGGTATCCCGGACGATACAGCCGGCCGCGGAAATTCATATTTTATTTTTTCCTGCTGCTGAGATATCCAAAGCGTTTCGCAACAGAGCTCGGCAGGAGAGCCACAGCGTTGCGACTCAAGCGGACTGCGATCACGGATGTGAAATTGGGGTAAACCCGTTCAAATGCATGAACATCCATCTGTGCAGGGAGATATTCGGCCGGCACGATGTGGGTTTGCTGTTGTCCCGGGGTATTTAAGATGGCTGTGCGCGCAACGATCTGAGCATTGCCTAGAGTTCCGGATTTTCAAAATTTTCGCTGAAGCCGGGAAATCAAACTAAAGCTGCTATTGTTGTAGGTTGTACATTACACAAGGAGCTTTCATTATGCCAACCGGAACCATTCGGCTTTATAAGGTATTCCGCGCCACGCCTGAGCGTCTCTATCGTGCGTTTCTGGATAGCGATGCCATGGCAAAGTGGCTTCCTCCATACGGCTTTACCTGCAAAGTGCACCATATGGAGGCCAGAGTAGGGGGTACCTACAGGATGTCCTTTACAAATTTTTCGACCGGCCACAGCCATTTCTTCGGCGGCGAATACCGCGAGCTTGTACCTGATGAAAAGATCTGCTATACCGATAGATTCGAGGATCCCAACCTGCCTGGGGAGATGAAGACCACGGTGACGCTGACAAAAGTTTCCTGCGGCACCGCGGTCGAAATCGTGCAGGAAGGGGTGCCGGAAGTCATCCCGCCAGAAATGTGCTATCTCGGCTGGCAGGAATCCATCGCACAGCTGTCCCATCTGGTAGATCCCGAGATCCCGGATTAGCCGTCGCCGCTAACCGTTTGTTGTTTGCACGAGACCATGGGCCGCTCTTGCGGCGTCATTCCGTTATTTCCCGGCCGCTGTATCGTTCCCGTCGCTCAGCCAGGCCAGATTGAACCGTGCCAGGCGCAGCCATTCGCGACGATGCTGCATGCCGCCTTCATAGATGCAGAGCATCATGCCGTCGTTGGTGACCGCCAGGCAGGAATAGGAAGACGGGCCTTCATGCACCAGTTTAGCGATGGGCCAGGTCTTGCCTTCGTCATAGCTCAGGCGCACGGTCATTTTGGTGCGCTCCACAGCGCCATACTCTCTGCCGGCTACGTTGGGATTGCTGAACAGCCACCGCAGTCGCGTGGTGGACAGAGTCTCGGGAAAACGAATTACGCTGGCCTGGCAGGGTACTTCGTTGAGCTGCGGTTCGTCGTAGGGTTCTTCCCACGTTTCACCGCCATTCCTGCTGATCGCGAGAGCGCGACAACTCATGAAGCGGTTGCTGCGCATGTTCAACTGCAACGACCCATCACGGAGCTCGATCACCTGCGATTCATCGGTGGGTGCGGTTACGTGCATGCCGGTCTGCCAGGTGCGGCCGTGATCGTCGGAATAGATAACCATGGCGTGGCCGTCCACGATCGCATTCTCGGTCAGAACGGTGTAGCCGGGTATCACCAGCCGGCCGCTTTTTAACTGAATGCCGATGCCGGGACCGGGGACAAAGGGTGAATAATAATCTTTGAAAATGGCGCGGATGTCTGTTGGTGTGGACCAGGTGGCGCCGTCGTCCCGGCTGGTGATGACCAGAATTTGCTGTTCGAGCGCTTTTTTAAATGTCGCGCAGACGAGGATGATGGTGCCGTCGCTCTGGTCGATCACGGCGGTTGGATTCATGATCGCGTCAATGCCCTGACCGGCGCAGACGATCTGTTTGGGTTGCCAGGTGCGGCCGTTATCAAAGCTTCGTTTCACCACCAGATCGGTCGGCGAGTTGTCGGCGATGCTCTCTTTGCGCGCTTCACAAAAGGCCAGCACGGTGCCTTTCTGCGTGATCAGCAGAGAAGGAATCCGGTAGGTGTGGACGCCGTCCTGGCCGGCGAGAAAAACATCGACCTGCTCAAAAAAGGGGGTGCGGCTCTGTGCAACCGCCTGGTCGCTGTTCGAGTGGCGTACTCCGTCACAGGCGCAGACGGCCAGGCCGAGAAGCAAAAGGGTACGGATCATCATGGCTGATTTCCTTAAAAGTGTATTTTGATGGTAGTGAGGGAATGTTTTTTGCATAGCATTCTGACGCGAGCGCCCTCCGGTTTGAGCGGTTTGACGTTTTCTTCGAGAATGTTGCTGACAAACACCTGCCGGGGCTGTCCGGGGAGGCTCAACACGGCTTCGGTATCGCGGCCCTGCGATTCATACCATTGTATCACCCAGGCGTCCGAATGAAGCGCTTTCTTTATGGAGGTCAGAATCAGATTGTCTTTATCCAGATGGACGAACGAGTGCTCAGCCGGTAGCGGCCCTTTGTGGATTGCATTCGCCACCGCCAGCAGCGGCTGGTTGTAATTATAACCCTGTTGAGCGCTGTTCGCCTGCCGGCAATCGCCGCTATGGGGGTAGAGGGCATAGTCAATGACATGTTCATCGAGATCGGTGACGTCCACGGGAAACCTGGCCCAGGGCGGCGTTCGCAGCAGCGAGAGGCGCATGACCCGGCCGTTGACATCGTAGCCATGCTTGGCTCTGTTGAGCAGGCTGACGCCATAATTCGCGTCTGAAAGATCCGCCCATTGCAGCGCCGGCACTTCGAAACGGGCTTTGTGCCAGCTGGTGGTTCGGCCGGTCGGCCGTTGCATGGTGCCATAGGGGATTTCGAACGTCGCTACGGTGTCGGTTACGGCCAGTGGAAAAGCGACTTTGAGCATGGTGAACTTTTCCTGATAATCGGCTTTGAGCTGAAAGTCGATCCGGTCAAGCCCCTGATAGAGAATGATGTCCTGAGCAAAGAACGAAGTCGGCGAACCGGCGTCAGGATAATGGCTGTGCACTCTGACCACGGATCGCACCGGGCCGGTTTCTATGACCTTGGTCGATAGATAGTGGAGAGGGAACGTGACATCGCTTTCGTAGTAATTCCAGTACCCGCCCTTGTCCTCGTACATCTGCAATTGATTGCCCGGTCCTGCCAGAACCGCTCTGCCATTTCTCTTGTCGGTGATCTGCCTGATTAAACCGGTGAGGGTATCGATATCGACGATGAAAAATTCGTTTGCCATTCGCTCGCGGCTGGTCGCTAATGTGCTTTTGATCCCGGAATTGCCTTTTTTGAGCAAAAAAGTTTTATAGCCCAGAGCAGGTACGTTATCGGCTACGA
Organism: uncultured Cytophagia bacterium; assembly: GCA_964541895.1. Lineage (GTDB taxonomy): Bacteria > Zhuqueibacterota > Zhuqueibacteria > Residuimicrobiales > Residuimicrobiaceae > CAZISM01. The sequence goes on along the minus strand of CAZISM010000022.1, from coordinate 46,042 downwards.
ACAGCATCTCGCTGCTGAATCGGCCGGTGCTCACTCGCTGGCAGGCGAGCGGGTGGCCGGCCATATCTGTGATGAAATAGTCGGTCTCGTCGCCGTCGGCCAATTTGTACGTTACCAGGTCTGTGCGCTTCCAGGCGAGCGGATTGTACACCGTAATCGGCAAAGCCTCTCGGGCCGGGCTGGTGTCGATCTGCCGGTTTATGGTGGCCAGGGCGGTATTGAGGAGAAACGAGCCGTCTTTGAGCACGCTTTCATAGTACCGGTTGGCATCCTGATATACCGAGGGAATGCTGGTGCCGGGCAGGATATCATGGAACTGATTGAACATGGCCTTTATCCAGGCCTCGTTCAGTTCGTTTTGGTAATACCGGCCGCCGAACAGGCTCGCCAGGGTGGAAAATTTTTCCGCCAGAGTGAGCAGGTTTGTGCTTTGCCGGTTGGATGCTTTTACCCCGGCCCGAGTCGTATAGACGCCGCGATGGTATTCCAGGTATAACTCGCTGCGCCACACCGGCAGGTTTTGCGGATTCTGACTTTTTACCCATTTGAAATAGTCGCCGGCGGTGCCGAACTCGACCCTGGGGAAAATGTCCAGCGCCTGGTAATTGCGAATTTTCTCCAGCATCTCCAGGGTGGGGCCGCCGCCGTGGTCGCCAAAGCCAAAGAGGACGAGCAATTTTTTATGACCGGTATTGGCTTCGTAGGTGCGCAGCTGCTCGAGCAGACGCAGCGGCCGGCTCATATCGTTGTCATAGCCAAAGGGAATGCAGGTGAGCACCCGGGAACCATCAGGGGATTCCCACCAGAACAGATGGTGGGGAAAGGCGTTGGTGTCGTTCCAGTTGATCTTGTGGGTGACAAATCCTTCCAGGCCGGCATCGGCCAGCAGCATCGGCATGTTGGCGTTGAAACCAAAGCCGTCCGGATTCCAGTCGATTTTGGCCGTGCGTCCGAAATTTTTCCGGTAATAGTCCTGGGCATAAAGCAGATGCCGGCTCCAGGAGACGCCGTCGATCAGATTGCAATCCGGCTCGATCCATGGTCCGCCGACGATCTCCCAGCGACCCTCCTGCACTCTTGATTGGATGCCGGCAAACACCTCGGGATAATACTCCTGCATCCACTGATAAAATTGCGCCGAGCTTTGCGAGTAGGTGATATCCGGATTCAGGTTCATGACGCGCAGCACGGACGCAAAGGTGCTGTTGCACAACCGGATCGATTCATTGTAGCGCCAGGTCCAGGCTGCATCGATGTGGGCGTTGGCGGTGAAATAGAGCGTAAACTGCTGGGCAAAATCGGCCAGCGGTTTGAGGTCGGTGCGCAGGCGTGCGACGGAGGCGTCGAATCTGGCAAAATCCGATTTTTGCAAGGCCTGCAAATCAATCCGCCTGACCAACTTTTGCAATAGAGCATTCAGGCGGCGTTTCTCGCCAGGATCGATCGTTGAACGGTTTAAATTTGCTTTCACCATGTTAGAGGATGGCTCGGCGGGATTTTTCAGCAGCTCCTGGGCAAAACGAAAGCTCTGACTGATGCCTCTGATTTTTTTGCGCAGCGGTTCGGCGTCCTCCAGGATCAATTCGGCATTCAGCATGCGCAGCGTCTGCGAGGTGTTGTAGCCTTTGAGAGTCAGCGCAAAGATCTCGCCGGGTTTGGCATTCTCCGACAGGGTGAATTGAGCCTCTTTGGAGAAAGAACCTTTCCGTTCGCCGTTGACCCAGAGGATGGCCGAATCCCACACATTGAGCAGCAGGGAAATTTTGCCTTTGACCGGTGTGTGCAGAATGGTTTCGGGCAGTCGGATTTCCTTGCGGATCCAGCACGAGTCGTAGGGCAGCACCTGCTTGAGGTGGCAGGTCCGCCAACCGCTGTCATCAAAATGTTGTGCGCAGGGATTGCCTGCGTAGGTTTTCTGTTCCAGATCCGGATTCCACTTCCAGCCGTTCACCTGGTAACTGCTGAGAGAATCGATCTCGGCGGTGATGGTATCGACCGGCGTGGCCGCGAACGCCGGCAAGGTCAGCAGGGCCAGTATCAGCAGCGTTTTCACAGTTGTGCTCGATGTTGAGTGATGGTCAGAGTCTGCAGCGACCAACAGGTAATCGGCAGACCTGCGTTTTTAGCCATGTTGCAGCCAGCGAATGAAAGGACGGAGAACGATCGGGAGTGAGGACGGACGGAGAGCCGATGCGATTATGTGACGTGATGGGGGCGGCTTCCTGTCCATTCCCCATGTTCATATCGCCCGGCTGATTCCAGCGGATGTCTGTCCATAAAGATAGTGAATCAGAGTTATAAAATCAAGCTTCTTGATGCGAAACGCCGCTCCTCAGCCGGCCGTGGTGGAACTTTGCAATTCGAGGGTTCGTGCAAGGAGCCGGTGTGCCTGTTTCGGCAATAACGCTTGACACTGATTACGCTTTTTGTTATTATTGTTATATTCAGAGGGAGATGCGTTATGGCCTCGCCTGAACCACTGCAAATTGTATCAGCGCATCGAATGCAAACGTGGGAGAACTCTGTGCTGCAAGACCGTTATCCAATTCTGGAATTCGACGCCGCGGAAGAGGCCTTGATTGAACCGAGTCGCATCATACAATCCATTCCTATTGCCGAGCGTTGTGTGGCCTGTTTTTTTAACGAGGTAATCGACGCGCTCGTGCGGGAAGGCCGGCTGAAGCAGGTCGCCTGTCAAAAGAGCGAAATGGGCGAGCACCCGGTGTACGAACTCACCGTCGAGCAGCAACGAATCGCCGTATACCATCCCGGGGTGGGTGCGGCCCTGGCGGCTGGGCTGCTGGAAGAGGTCATTGCCCTGGGCTGTAAAAAGTTCATCGCCTGCGGCAGCGCCGGCAGCCTGGAGAAACAGATTACTCTGGGGCATATAGTGGTTCCTTACACAGCCGTGCGCGATGAAGGCACGTCGTATCACTATTTGCCGCCTGGACGTGAGGTAGAGGCCAGTGCCGAGGGTGTGGCTGCCATAGAGAGCGCGCTCAAACGGTGCGGCTGCGAATACGTGCTGGCTAAAACCTGGACAACGGACGGAGTGTTTCGGGAAACGCCGGCTAAAATCCAACGCCGCCGGCAGGAGGGTTGCGTGGTGGTGGAAATGGAGGCCGCCGCGTTTTATGCTGTGGCAAAATTCCGCAAGGTGACTTTTGCGCAACTGCTCTATGGCGGAGACGATTTGAGTGGCCCTGAATGGGATTCGCGCCACTGGACCAAGGCCGCTTCAGCTCGCGAAAAGCTGTTCTGGCTGGCAGTGGAATCTTGTCTCTGCTTATAACATAGAGTGAGCACAGCCAGGTAGACCTTCCGGTCGTGCCGCTGGCAGAGGTTGGATTCTGAATGGCGATTGTGAGACCCATATGAAATCAGCAGAAATAGAGGTTGTCACGGCGTTTGCCGACGCCATCAATGCCGGCGATGTCGCCGGGCTGGTCAAACTGATGGCCGAGGATCATGTTTTTGTGGATTCCTGTGGCACCACCGCCACCGGTCTGGAGCCGATGGCAAAAGGGTGGGGCGACTATTTCAGGATGTTTCCGGATTATCGCATTACCCTGGAGCACGTGATTCAGGAGGGCCATCTGATAGCCGCTTTTGGAATGGCGTCCGGTACCTACAATGGCTTGCGCGGGCTGGTGGCAGAAAACAGGATCACTATGCCGGCTGCTTGGAAAGCGGTGGTCGAGAACGGCAAAATTAAATTGTGGCAGGTGTATGCAGACTGGAGTCAGGGGCAGCGGATTATTGAAGCAGATCGGCAAACGGGTCAGTGACTGTTGTGTTATGCACAAAACCTTGAACCAGGAAGCCCGGGTGTTCCATCAGCAGGTGGCTGTACAGATTTGAGAGCGGGATACCTGGAGTTGCCGCCTGCTCTTGAGGGATCCGGCAGCCAGCCCCGGTTATCCCGGGCAATGGAGGGTAGAGGCCATGAAACGAACCAGAAAAAAGAAAAGCAAAAAAGGTGGAGCGCAGCCCTTTGACCGTGCCGCCGGCAAGGTTGTTCCTAATGCCAGATTGAACAAAAAGGTGAAAAAACTGTTTCGTATGAATTACGATGGCAAGTAGCCATTCATTGGGGACCCCCGGTTGCTGTGATTTCCGCATGGAGGTATATAATGAACAGACGCAGTTTTATGTTATCTATTCCAGCAGCAACCGCGTTGCCCTTTGCCGGCAGCGTCTATGCAAAAAATGTCCAGTCCGACTCACAGGCTGTTTTTATTAACGGCCTGACCTGCCGACAGCATCGCGATGAACTGCGGGACCGTTTGTTCAGGGAGTATCTGCCGTTTTGGGACCATGGCGGTTATGACCGGGAGTATGGCGGATTTATCTGCAACCTGAATCCAGACGGCGTGCCCGTGGATGATGAAAAATATATATGGTATCAGGGACGCGCCATCTGGGTGTACTCTTTTTTGTATGAACATTTCGGTCGCGACAGCCGGTATCTGGAGGTCGCCAGACGCACACGCGATTTCATGATAAAGCACATGTATCTGGGCAACGGCCAATGGGCGGAAAAGGTGCATGGGGACGGCAAGCTCATCAAAGGCGTCGGCCCGGATACCGATATCTATGGCCGGTTGTTTGCCGCCACTGGGCTGGCCGAGTATTTCAAGTGCTCCGGCAACCCGGAGGATCTGCGACTGGCTGTGGAGGCGGTAAAGACGGCGCAGACGGCTTATGACGATCCGCGCTATCGCCTGGGCAGTGAATTCGAAGGCAAGCGCGTCCAGGGGCACTCGATGATTTTTGTCCAGCTGCTGACGCTGCTGCTGGCCTATCACCGCGATGCCGAGTTGACCCGTTTGTGGGAGTTTCATTTGGATAATCTTGTCAACCGTTTTTACGATGCGAGGTACCGGATTGCCAACGAAGAGCTGGAGCACGATTACGGCAGAATAGCGGCCAAAGAAGGTTACATGTTCCTCGGCCATTCGCTGGAGGCGCAATGGATGGTCATGCAGGCGGCGCTGCAGAAAAAAGATCAAAACCTGTTCGAACGCGCCAAGGCCAATTTCAAACGCTATCTGGAAATGGGATGGGATCATAGTTACGACGGCTGGGGCAGCGAACACTTTTATGCCATCGCCGGACCTGACCGGATTCAGGGCGCCGATTATTCCACGAAAACCATGTGGGCGCACACCGAGATTTTAATCGGCTGCATGATCGTTTTCGAGCACAGCGGAGAGTGCTGGGCCAGAGAGTGGTACGAACGAACCTGGGACTATGTCAGAAAAACATTCTGCCGCGGCATCGGCGCCTGGGAGCAGGCGGTTGACCGGTTTGGTGCGCCCAAATCCAGGGAGAAATGGGGCATTCACCCGATGCGGCGCTGCAACTATCATCAACCAAGATTTTTAATGATGAATATTCAAAGCCTGGAACGGATGATGAAAAAATAGAATGTTTTGAGCGCCCCGTTCACCTTTCCTGCCTTCTTCATGATCATATTTGATCGAATAAAATAATCGCTCCCGGAGCCACAAAGACACGGAGAAAAGAAACGACCTGCTCTGTGGCTTTGTGGTTTTGCAGGCGATCATTTTCCTGCCCAAACGACCTGCATCCTGGTTGATACCGGCACCTTTCTCCTGTGAGCTATAAGTCAGGCTTATTTATAAAATATTTTTCATTTTTTAGTAATATGTATTGCAAAGTACTAAAAAATGTATTATATTATTGATAGCAAGCAATCATTTAATAACAGATACTGAAAAAGCCATGAAACTAACAGTAAACATCAATCTTGCCGGATATGCTTTTCATCTGGATGAGGATGCCTATCTCCAGCTTAAAGAATATCTTAGGCAACTGGAGTTCGAGTTTTCCGGCGAAGCCGGCGCTGCAGAGATCATTGCCGACATCGAAGGCCGGATGGCAGAACTTTTCGCTCAGAGACTGCATAAATACAAACAGGTGATCGCGATGCAGGATTTGGACGAGGTGATGGTGATCCTGGGTTCACCGGCGGCGATCAGCGGCAACGGCGATGACGACGCCGGCTTTCGGCCTGCGGCCACGCGTCGGTTTTATCGTGACCCTGACGGCCGGATTATCGGCGGGGTTTGCGCCGGTATTGCGGCCTATGTAGCCTGGAATCCGCTCATCATCAGGATTCTTTTCGCTCTTTTTATTCTCGCAGGCGGATTCGGATTGGCCCTCTATCTCGTGCTCTGGGTTGTTCTGCCGGAAGCGGTCACCACAGCCCAGAAACTCGAAATGCGCGGCGATCCGGTAACCATCGCCAACATCACCCGACTGGTGAAAAGCCGTTTTGAAACGGTGAAGAAGAAAATGAAATTATAGATCACCGCATTACGATAAACCAAAACTAAAAGATGACCGCTATGAATACGGACAACACCAAAGCGCAGATGCGCAAGGGCATCCTCGAGTATTGCATTCTCGCCATACTCTCGCGAGGGTCTGCCTATGCCGTCGACATCATCAATGAACTGCGGAAAGCGGAAGTGATCGTCGTGGAAGGCACGCTCTATCCGCTGCTGACGCGACAAAAGAACGCCGGACTGCTCAGTTATCGCTGGGAAGAGTCGCCGCAGGGACCGCCCCGCAAATATTATGAACTCACCGAACAGGGCCGGTTTTATCTCACCGACCTGGATAAGGCCTGGAATGAACTGGTCGATTCCGTCAATCAGATACGTGGGAAGGAGTAGGCAGGCTGCCATGAAAAAAACACTGAACATCAATATCGCCGGGCAACTCTTCCGCATTGATGAAGAGAGTTACCAGATTTTGGCCCGGTATATGGAACATCTGTCCAAAAAGTTCCGCAAAGAGCCGGGAGGAGAAGAAACCATAGCGGATATCGAAACCCGCATTGCCGAACTGTTCGGCGGCGGCAGTGAACCGCCGCGGCTGGTCTCCAGAGAGATGGTGGATGAGATGATCCAGACCATGGGTGCGCCGGAAGAGTACAGCGATGACGCTCCGGCCGGCAAAAACGCCAATTCTATGTTCCGCAAATCGGTGAGCGATTCCAGCCGTTTGTTGGGCGAACTGGGACGATCGCTTGCCGATGTATGGAGCGTGGTAGGTCGGCTTTTGTCAGGGGTGATACGGGTTCTGGCAGTAGCGCTGGGCGCCTTCTTTACCATCGTCGGGTTTTGCCTGCTCTTTACGTTCGTCCTGCTCTTTTTTTTCACCGACACGCCGATGATGCAGGAGGTGCTGGATCAGGATATCCTGAATGTGCCCATGCTCCTGGAAATCGTATTGAACGGCCATATGGTTCAGACCATATGGATACTGGCGGCCGTCGTCGTCCTGGTACCGCTGGCTTCACTCGCCTATCTGGGCATCAAGCTGATCTTTAAGATTCGTCAGGGATCAAAACCGCTGCGCATGGCTACGTTCATCACCTGGATCACGGCCGTGTGTGCTCTCGCGGTGTTGCTTACCTTTATGCTCTCCATTTATGCCAATCACGAACACGTGGAGGAAAAACTAAAGCTGGAAAAGCCGCCTAAAACTCTGTATGTCGCGGCGCTGAAAAAAACTTCCGGCCTGGCTTACACTGAAAAAGCGGCGATAGAGGATTTTACCTTCTGGAAAGACTCGACGAGCGGCAGGTTTTTCGGCAGCGTGGATCTGAACATATATGGCAGCGATTCGACGGCCGGCTGGCTGACAGTCAGCAAAACGGCTTTCAGCAAGCACAATACCAGGGCTAACGCGAACGCCCGTAACATAGAGTTTTCCTGGCGCGTTTCGCGCGATACCTTGTATCTGGATGAATACTTTACGCTGCCTGCCCGCAGCAGCTGGAACGGATCATCGGTGGTGATCGATTTGTGCCTGCCTGAAGGCAGCAGAATCAAGGCGGTGTCCGGTTGTCATCTGGCCACCTGGCGATTCCATGTGCGTGAGGCAGAGACGGTGGAATACCGGATTGATGAAAATGGCTGGGCTCGCCCAGTCAGAGGTGAGCCATGATTTTCATGACCGGTTTCTGGTTTGTCCTCATCGCAGCGCTGGGAATATACCCTTATGTACGGTTGCAGCAACGTCAAACCATTACGCTCTGGGATTACCTGTCGCTTTTTGGCGGCATGGCAGCCTGGTTTTTGCTGGTGGCGGTGGGGATTGGCCGCGTAGCCACGTTGTCAAATTTTGTTGTCGAATCCTTTGTGGTTGCCGTTATCTCTGTCATCATTCCGTGGCTCAGGTGGGGAGTGAGCCTGCGCAAGCGCCCTTTGGAAGGCAGATGGTCATTGGTGTTGACGCTCTTGCCTCTTTTTGCTGCGCTTGTCATCCGACTGTTCATGCCAAGTTTGCCGGAGTAAAAGTTCTCGATTGGTCCAGTTCCGGAATCCGGGGTCCCTTGCCAAAGAAACCTCTGCAAGTATGAAAAGCAACGATGCGTTTTTTCGGTCGCGTAGCGACCCCCGAAGGTAGCCAGGCGTTTTGACGCCTGGAGCAGGTATCGAAGAATCGCGTAGCGTAGCGACGCGCGAAGGGATGGCAGGAACCGGAACGTCCTGCTATTCGAATTTAATTTCTATCGATTCTTTGTGCAGCGGAGTAATCCGCACCGGACCCAGCAGGCCGGAAATCAGTTTATCCTTTTCCCGCATCAGGCTGCCGTCGTGCCACCAGCGCGCTTCTTTGCTGGTAATATTGGCGTCCAGAATATCCCAGCCGGCTTTGTTCGCCAGCAGATTGCTTACCACTATTGATATTTCGTTCTCGCCCTGTTTTACACATTCAGTGATATCGGCCTGAAACGGCGGCCAGGGGCGATAGGTCGCCAGTTTGTCGTTGACCCATATTTCGGCAAAATAGTTAACCCGACCGAGGTCCAGCAGCAATCGCGTGTCCCTATTGAGACAGGCTGCTGGAATGTCCACTGTTTTAGAATACACCGCCCTGCCCGAATACCAATCCAGGCCGAGGTTATTCCAGGCCGTCAAGGCCAGCTCGGTTTTTTGACACACCATGGTTAATGGCTGCATCAGACCGCATGCCGGATCCGTCGCCTGCACCCGCAACGTCAGCGTATTGGCGCCTTTTTTTAACTGTTTGCTGATGTCCACCCTGTCGGCTGATTTTTCAATTTGAACAGCTGTTCCATTAATGAACAGAGTATAGTTTCCTTTGACGGCCGGTTTTTTTATGGCCGTAATACCGGGTGGTATGTGCTGGCGGTACCAAACCACGAGCGGGTATTCTGCTTTTTGCAGCGGATTGGCTATATCGCCCCAACGTCCCAGCGGCGGTGCGGCAAACTGAAAAGCCGCCCGCTCTTTAACGGCTCCGGCATGGATGTGCCAGGTGGAATCGGACCTGATGTGGATCTGTTTGCCGTTCTTTAACTGAATATGACCCTGCAGCAGCAGGCCTTTGCTGTTGGTCGTTTTGACCTGCACGATGTTGGCGCCTTGCCGAAGAAATCCGGAGATATCGTAAAGTTCGGCGATTTTCCAGTCCTGGTCTGCACCAACCAGCTTTTCATTGATCGACAGCTCGTAGGTTTGATCCGCCGTGATTGCCAGTTTTGCGCTTTGCACCGACGATTCCAGGGCAATTATTTTTTTGAATAGTCTATCGCCTCCGGCTATGGCAGAAAGATGGGTGGAAGGGTCGTAATAGCTTATCCACCATGAATCCCAGCCGCTGAGGTAGCGCTGTATCCCGGTTTTCCTGTTGTAGACATCAGCGACCTTGATTGTTTTCCATTCCGAATCATCGAAATCAGCAGCTGACCATTTTTCTTTCACCCCCTGATTGATCGTCCATTCCGCCTGGAATTTCATCACCGGAACCTGCAACGTGTCCTCTTTGAGGTTTGATCGCCACTGATCATCCAAAGCATGCGGCGCCAGCTGGAACTGCCAGGCGCCTGCCAGAGCTATCTCTTGATCTTTACGGTTGCTGGCCCAGGTTTTGTGTACCGGTTGATCGTTCACCAGGCAGGTCACAACATGGTTCTGGCCGGATTGGCCCCAACCTTGGATGCGCACCCGTTGCGGCGTTTTTGTTATTTCACTTTCCAGCAAATCGGTGGATGTCAAAAGAATGTCGGCCGAGTCCGGTTTCTCCTGATCCATGATGAGGAAATAACTTTGCCGCGCCTGAAAATCGAGAATCATTTCCATCCGTCCGTCGTGCAGGCGATAATTTTCAAACGGGCGGGTGGTGCCGGTTTCCGGATCCCAGATGGCGGGCTTGCCTGTATTGCGCAGTGAAATAAAATAGGTTTGCGCGAGGTTGCGGTCGTTTACCAGAAGGAACACATTGGTAGCGTTGATCTCCCGGTGATTGAATTGCAGAAAACGGGCGTTGTCGCTGCGAACCCGGATATCCGGGGTGATGGTGTTGTCGATGATGTCAGGGAGCAGGCTCTGAAACCTGGTAAAGCAGGCGGCGCCGCCTGTCGGAGCCGTCTTTACGGTATAGCGCTCGGTCTGTTGGGTGTTCCACTGATGGTATTCGTTGGGCCTGAGTTCTGCCGGATGGAGGCCAAAGAGCCGGGCCATTTTGCCTGCTACCCATGCGGCATCCTGGCGGCCGTTTTCCGAGGCGGTAGGCAGGCTTTTCAGCGCAATGACCGTGCCGCCGGCAAGGACAAAGTTTTCGATCTTTTCCAGAACATCCAGCTGAACGGAATGGATGTCGGGCAGAATCAAAATGCGGTATTGTCCTTTTCCGGCTGTGATGCAGCGGTCTCGGATCGAAGCCCTGGCCAGGGAGGTTGGATCGATGATGTTGAAATTGATGTGATGGTCCAGCAGGATTTGCTGGACCTCTTTGTAAAAGGTATCGTCGACCTGGTCCGGATTGCCGCCCAGCCACAGATCGGTGAGCGGATAGAGGATGGCGACGTCGCACACTTCCCGGCCCTGGGCATTCATAAAAGAGAGGCGACGGCCAAAATCGGCCAGCGGCTTAAAGTATTTCCAGTAGGGATTGGTATAAAACCAGCTCGGCGGCCAGTCTGCCTGGCTGGGCGGCGAATCGGTGGTGTAGTGAAAGAGGTGCGGCACAAAGAGGTTGATGCCGTATACCGCGAGCATGGAAAATCCGTAACGGTACTCTTCCAGGGGGATGGTGTAGCCGCCGCCGCCCATGGCTTCACACATAATCCGATTTCTATCATACAGATTGGCGATGGAGCTGATCTGTTTGCTGTTGTACCAGTCGATCATGCGCGGATAGCCGTAGCGATAGTCTTCATTATCGCCGCCAGGCACCTGCAAAAGTCCCATGGTGGAAAAATAATCGGATTGGCGCTTGTAGTGCACCAGTTTTTCCGTGGTATGACCGGTGGCCCAGATGCCATGGCCGGCGCACCAGTCGGCATAGGGTTTGAACCAGGCGCGGATGTACAGTTGTTTGACCACGTCGAAATAATCAAATCTTGTTTTTGCCGATTGCTCCGGATCCTCGAACACGATCAGCGGCAGCCGTTCGGCGATATCATAGCCTTTGATCCTTTTGAAGGCCTGCAGGAAATCATCCGTCCAAAAGAGGTTGTCGCCCATTTTGGAATTGTTAGCAAATATTTCATCAAAGAAGATGCCGGGAATGGTGTTGCCAAAGTACCTGCCGAAGCGTTTGAAATACTCTTCATGGGTTACGTTGATAAAGGTGGCGACGGCCAGCGAATCGAGATAATCGATCTGTTGTTCCGGATCCTTCTCTGCAGCAAAGGATATGATCGCCCACCGGCCCTGGGGCACCTGCCACTCTTTGTTGATCTGGCTGCTCAGATTGACCTGAGTGGATAAATCATAGTGGCCGTTTTCTGAAATTTGTCCGGCGAAAACCGACAACGGATTTTTTTGCAGATTTATGCGAATGGTTTGCGGGCCGACCACTTCCATTTTAACATAAAAGAGCACTTTTTTGACAAACTCGTCCGGATGGGCGGCCACAGTTCGTCCGCCGGCGCTGCCGCTGGGCCATTTGTCTTCGTCGTACAGGCAGGGGTGAAAACCAACGGCAGCGCTGTATGCGATGGTGGTATCCACGGCCTTCCAGAACCCGTCGGAAAAATAGGGGGTTTCGCTTTCGTCCAGGCCGGCGCGGGCGTGCATGAACGCCCCCAAAATGCCTTTTTCGCGCATCTGGTCGATTTGCCAGATCAGCTTGTCCGCTTGCAGGGTGCCGTTCCACGACCAAAAGGGCAGGAGGCTGTATTCCGCCGGCGGATTTTTAAAATGTTTCAACAACTCGCTGTCTTGAGCGCACAGCAAAACGGGCAATAGCAGGGCGCAGGAAACGAAAAAGGAGCGGATCGTTGCAGTCATGATTATCCCGAAATTTTTATCCTGAATTATTCACTGCTGTGTTACCTGGACATCCGCAGCAGCACCACGCCGTGGAAGGGAATAGTGGTTTCGAATGCATCAATGAATTCACCCAGATCCTTTTGCCGCCAGAGGTCGCGCAATGAAAACTTGCCTGACAAGCGGGCCCGGGCAAATTCAAATTTGAACCGTTTGGCCGTTTCGTCACCCCAGCGGAAACAGGATTGCGGGGAAAGGCCAAATCCGTCGGTGTTGATCAGTCCGACGGCGAAGGAACCGTCCTGTAAGGGCTTGACCCAGATTTGCACGCCCATGGTTTCGGCGACACATCGTCCCGGTTTACCCAGCGGATCCTGATTGATGGCGATCACTTCGTCGTTGGTGAGCAGGTTTAACGTAAACGCGTCCAGCTGTTCGAGCGGGCAACCGATGAGAAGCGGCGCGGCCAACAGACTATAGATGCTCATATGGGTATACTGTTCATCGGGGCAAAGCCGGGAGGGATGGAGTTCGGCGCCGATGCTGACGTTGCCCAGGACCATCATATCCGGATCGTTCCAATGGCCGGGGCCGGCGAACTCGGCCCAGGGGTCGAGGGTAAAGGCGGAGTAATAGAGGCTGGTCCAGCTGTCTTTGATATCCGGTCCGGTGCGCCAGGCGTTGGTCAGGCGGGACCAGTCGGCCGCCTTTTCGATCGGCGCGTTGTTGGAGATGCTGAACACGATATCCCGGCCCGAGCTTTTCAGGGCGGCGGCCATGCGTTCCGTAGAATGGACGTCGATGCGCCAATCGTACTTTAAATAATCGAATCCCCATTCCGCCATTTGCCGGGCGTCGTTGGTTTCAAAGCGGTACGGGCCGATGAGCGCGGTATTGCGTCTTTTCTCTTTTACCGGTTCAGCCCGTTCGCCGCCTTTTTCGAAATCTGAGGAGGCGCCCACATAGCCCGCATAGCTGTAAATATAGGGGGTCGAATAGATCCCGGCTTTTAATCCCAGGCTATGGATATGTTCCACCATGGCCTTGATGTCGGGAAATTTTTCATTGGGCTGCAGAGCCGTCAGGGGGCCGCTGCGCACGCCCTGCCAGGTATCGTCGAGGTTGATGTAGCTCCAGCCATGATCGCGCAGTCCGGTGTTGACCATGGCTTCAGCGGAAGCGATGACTTTATCCTGGTCGATGTGGCCCGCCCAGGAGTTCCAGCCATTCCATCCCATAGGCGGTGTCAACGCAATGGTATCGCCGATCCGGATGGTCAGGGTTTGCGTGGCTTCACCCAGTTGGTTGACGGCTTTAAGGGTGGCAAGGTAGGTACCTGGTTGGCTGATTTTGCCGGTGATGATCCCGGTCTGCGCATCGAGGACAAGCCCGGCCGGCAAATTCGCTGCCGAAAAGTGCATGGGCCGTTGTCCGGTCGCTGCGATGGTGTACAGGAAGGGGTGTCCCGGAGTTGCCCCGAACAGGCGGGCCGAGTTGATCCTGGGCGTCGGCGGCGGCTCCGGTGTCAGGATGTATCGTTCGCCGGCATCGTGAACGGGTTTTGGCAGGCTGTCGCCGATCATGATAAACTGTGCATCGGCCCAGTTGCAGTAGGTGCGGTTGTTTCTCACGCCGCCGATATGATCCGTGACCAGCAGGCCGACGCGTTTGATGCCGGCAAGATTCACATCGACGGTTTCGGCCGGGTCGCCTGCTTTCATCTCGCGGCTCTGGAACAGGATGTCGCGGTCGCCGATGACATAGAATGTTATCGGCGCATCGTTCCGGCCCTGATCGTCGGCGCCGACCTGTGCGGAGAATCGTTTGGCCCGGCCGTTTACGTCAAAGGCGAGCACCGAGGTTGTGATGGCGCCGACCCCTCTTGCATACTCTACGCCTGCTATGGTGATTGTTTTTTTCAGATAATTGCGTTTAGCCTGGGCCGGCCGGATGCTTTGCGAAAAGGAAGGCAGCACCAGATCATCGATCCAAACGGTGCGGGTTTGCTCCGCGCAGGAGAGCAAGAGGGAGCAGGCGATTACCTGCAGGAGATTGTAGAGATTTCTTTTGGGCATCGTGTTTTCTTTCCTCTTGTTACTGTTTTTGCATGGCCAGCATCACCACACCGTGGTGCGAAATGTCGGTGGTAAAGGATCCGGAAAAAACGCCCAGATCTTTTTGTCGCCAGAGATCGCGCAGTTTCCATGTTCCTGCCAAACCGGCCTGGGCAAAATGAAACGTGTAACGGCACGCCCTTTCATCGCCCCAGCGAAACCAGGATGGCGGCGTTTTGCCGAAACCGGCTACGTTAAACAAGCCTGCTGTAAAAGAGCCGTCGTGCATGGGTTTCAGCCAAATTTCAACACCATGTTCTTCCACAACAAGCCGTGCCGGTTTTCCTGACGGATCCTGATTGACGCTGATCACTTCATCGTTGGTCAGCAGATTCAAGGTGAACTCGTCCAGCTGTTCGATGGGGCAGCCGATCAGCAGCGGTGCGGCCAGCAGACTAAAGAGAGTGACATGGCTGTACTGTTCGTCGGGCGTTAATCGGGTGGGATGCAATTCCGAGCCGGTGGTTACGTTTCCCAGGATGAGCATGTCGGGATCGTTCCAGTGTCCGGGGCGGGCAAACGGAGCCCATTTGTCGATGGTGAATGCAGAGAGGTACAGGCTGGTCCAGCTGTCTCTGATGTCGGGACCGGTGCGCCAGGTATTGGCCAGAGTTGACCAGGCCGCGGCCTCGTCAAAGGGAGCGGAATTAGACAAGCTGTAGAGGATATCCCTGCCTGAATTTTTCAGGGCAACGGACATGCGTTGTGCGGACGGCACCTCCAGGCGCCAGTCATATTTCAGGTAATCGACGCCCCATTCGGCCATCTGTCGGGCATCGTTTTTTTCAAACCTGTATTTGCCGATGTAGCGATAGGCCCGTTTCTTCTGCCGGACCGAATCGGGAAACACCCCTGAGGGGATATCGGATGAGCCGCCCGGGTAACCGGCATAGCTGGAGATCCAGGGCGTGGAGTAAAGGCCGACTTTCAGTCCCAAACCATGGATATAATCGATCATTCTTTGAAAGTCGGGAAATTTTTCATTGGGCTGTATCGCATTATGCGGGCCGCCGCGCTGGCCCTGCCAGGCATCGTCGATGTTGATATAGGTCCAGCCGTGATCCCGCAGCCCCATGCGCACCATGGCCTCGGCGGACGCGATCACTTTTTCGCGGTCTATATTTCTCGCCCACGAGTTCCAGCCGTTCCAGCCCAGCGGCGGGGTCAAGGCGATGGTATCGCCGATCTTGAGGGTCAGCTTTTTTACCGCTTCTCCCAGCTCATTTTTTGCTTTCAGGGTCACCGGGTAGGTGCCCGCTTCGGTGACCCTTCCTGAAATAATTCCTGTGTGCGAATCAATGGCAAGCCCGTTCGGCAGCTGTTCAGCTGAAAAGGCTATGGGCCGTTGTCCTGTTGCGACCACGGTGTACAGAAAAGGACGGCCGGGCGTGGCGCCAAACACCGGTGCCGAATTGATCCTGGGCGTTGGCGCGGGTTTCGGTGTGAGAATATATTTGGCATCGATGTTGGGGATATGTTCGGGCCGATGATTTCCGATCATCTCCAGTTTGGCCTCGGCCCAGTTGCAATAGGTTCGGGTGTGTCCTTCGGCTGTTGTCGTGACCAGCAGTCCGAGCCGTTTGATGCCGTGTAGCTTCACCCGGACCGTTTTGGGCGTGTCGCCTGCGAACATTGGGCCGCTGTCGAACAGGACCTTGCGGTCAGCGATCACATAAAATGTGACGGGAAGATTTTTATGGCCGCTGTCGTCGGCGCCGACCACAGCGCTGAACTGCCGGGCCCGGCCGTTCAGATAAAAGGCCATGACGCTGACGGCCTGCACGCCGACGCCACGGCTGAAACAGGTTCCGTTCATGCGCATCGAATCGCCGGCGGCTGTGGTTTTGGCCAGGACGGCGGGAATGCCTTCGGAGAAGGATTTTATTTTAAGATCGTCCAGCCAGACGGTGGCGGTTTTCTCGGAACAGCAAAGCGGAAGCAGACAGAATAGAGAGATTAAAATCCTGGTCATGGTAACATCAGTCCTGTTGATTGGAAGAGTTGGTTAAGGTCCGTCTTTTGAGCCGTGCCGCAAAAGGCGTGGATTTGGAAATCTGTTCCCGGCCATTGAACACGCTAAAGAGCGTCAAGTCTAAATGCATTCGCGCGACGTCAGAAAATTAGCCAATCACTGCTTCTTTAGCAAGACAAACTAGCACCGGCAGGCTGTTGAGCCGCATAAAAGGATCATTGACTTTTTAATCAGGATTAATGATATTAGCATCACCTGACCCGGACACGCCGGAAGCAAATGTGGGACCTCGAAGGTGTCCGACCTGTTTTGACCACGGACAGGTAAGAGATGGGAGACGACAGATGAAGAGAATTTCGGCAGTTCTTGTGCTGCTGCTGTCCACTCTATGCTTTGCGCAAACAGCTGAACTCCCGGCCTACAAAGATAGCACCAGGCCGATCGAGATGCGTCTGAACGATCTCGTCCAGCGGATGACCCTGGAGGAAAAAGTGGATCTGGTCGGCGGGGCCGGTTTCAAGACGAAAGCCAACCTCCGGCTCGGCATTCCGGCGCTGCTGATGACCGACGGCCCGTTGGGACCGAACAGCCGCGGGGCAGCCACCAACTATGGGGCCACCATCAACATGGCTGCTTCCTTTGATACCAGTCTGGTTCGGCGCATCGCCGAGGAGATCGGCCGGGAGACGCGCGTGCAGGGATTAAACATGCTGCTCGCGCCCATGAGCAATATGGTGCGTACGCCGTACGGCGGACGATCCTTCGAATTCTTCGGTGAAGATCCTTTTCTCACCTCGCGCATGACTGTGGCCTATGTCAAAGGTGTGCAGAGCCAGAAGGTGGCCGCCTGCACCAAAGTCATGATCGCCAACGAGCAGGAGTGGAATCGGTTTGATGTGGACGTCCAGGTCAGCGAGCGCGCCTTGCGGGAAATATACCTGCCGCCGTTTCAAGCGGCGGTGCAGGAGGCGGATACCTGGTCGATCATGGCGGCGTATAATCAGGTCAACGGCCATTACGCCTGCGAGAACAAAACGTATCTCAACGACCTCCTCAAAGAGGAGTGGGGCTTTAGCGGTTGTGTCGTTTCCGATTGGGGTGGCGTGCGTTCGACGGTCAACACCGCGCTGGCCGGCCTGGATCTGGAAATGCCCACCGGCACGTTTTATGGACAGCGATTGCTGGATGCAATCAAGGCGGGGCAGGTCGGCGAATCGGTGGTGGACGATAAAGTGCGGCGCATTCTGCGGGTGATGTACAAGGCCGGACTCTTTGACGAAACAGCGGCCGCGTATGGCGGCCATTCTGATACGCCGCTTCGCCGGGCTCTGGCTCTGGAATCGGCGCAAAAGGGAATCGTGCTGCTCAAGAATGAAAACGGCTTTTTGCCCCTGCATCCCGAAAAGATACGAACCATCGCGGTCATTGGTCCCAACGGGGATGTGGCCAGGATGGGAGGTGGCGGCAGCGGGTATCTGGAGGGCCACTATGGGATTTCGCCCCTGCAGGGATTGAAAAACCGTCTGGGGAACAAGGTCGATGTCCGTTTTCAACGCGGTTTTCCTGAAAAGCTGCACAAACTGCCCATAGCGGCGAACGATCATTTTGTGCTGGAAAACGGTCAGCCCGGCATCATGGCCTACTATTTCAACAATCGTGAGCTCGAAGGCGAACCGGTGCTGACCCGTGTGGAATCCGCCATCAATTTTGACTGGGGGTACGGCGGCGAGCGGGATCCGGAGCATCCGGGTTCGCCGCAGCCCGGCGTGATTCGTCTCGACCAATGGTCGGCGCGCTGGAAGGGCAAGTTCAAATCGCCCGGCGAGGGCTGGTACGAGATCGGTCTGGAATCGGATAACGGCGTCCGTATGTATCTGGACGGCGTCAAGGTCCTGGATTACTGGATCGATTCAAAGCCGGCGATGTTTAAAACCATTCGCTACAAATTCAAGGCTGATCGTGTCTATGATCTGCAGGTCGAGTTTTACGAAAACATCGGCAGCGCCGTATGCCGGCTCGGCTACGCCGCCTATACGCCCGGCACCATGCCGCGCGAGGCGCAAAAGCTGGCGTCGGCCAGCGATGTGGTGATCCTGTGCCTCGGCCTGAATCGCGAGTTGGAAGGGGAAGCCAACGATCGTCAGGAGCTCTCGTTGCCGGAAGAGCAGGTGCAGTTGCTCGAGCAGATTCTGCAGGTGAATAAAAATGTCGTGGTGGTGCTGAATAACGGCACACCGATTCTGATGAACGAATGGCTCGGCAAAGTGCCGGCGGTGATCGAAGCATTCTATCCCGGACAGGAGGGCGGCAACGCGCTGGCGGATATTCTCCTGGGACGAACGAATCCATCCGGCGTAGTGCCGTTCACGTTCCCGAGGCAATGGCAGGATTGTCCGGCTTTTGCAACCTATCCGGGCGAAAAGAGCCTGGCACGGTACAAAGAGGACATTCTCGTCGGCTATCGCTGGTTCGATGAATACAATCTTGAACCATTGTTTGAATTCGGTTACGGCCTTTCTTATACGACATTTGCTTTTAAAAACCTGCTCATTTCTCCAACGGCCTTTTCCGGCGACAAGCCGGTGCAGGTGAGTTTTGATCTGACGAACACGGGCAGCAGAGCCGGTGCGAAGGCCGTGCAGCTGTATGTGCAGGACGTGGCCGCCTCCATACCAAGAGAGAAAAAGTCGCTCAGGGGATTTGCGAAAATCGAGCTTGCGCCCGGTGAGAGCAAACGGGTTGCTTTTACATTAACGGCGGCGGATTTTTCCTTTTTCAATCCCGAGCGCCGGCGATGGCAGATGGAGTCGGGCGTGTTCAATATTCTGATCGGCCATTCATCGCGTGACATTCAATTGCTGGGCCGGGTGGAGTATTTTTAGATCATCGCGGTTTTACGCTCGTCACCCGGCAGAGCATGGTGACGAGATGAAAATAAATAAATCACGAGGAAACCATGTTAGCCAAAAAGCTGATTCTTCTTTTCATCGTTTTGCTGTTGCCTTTCGGCTGCCTCTATGCGCAATCCTTTGAATTTCCGGTTTACCGCGACTCGACCAGGGCGATCGAGGAGCGCATCGGGGATCTGTTGAAACGGATGACCCTGGAAGAAAAAATCGATCAGGTCAGCGGCGAAGGTTTTTCCACGGTCGGCAATGCGCGACTGGGCATTCCCAAAATCATCATGTACGATGAACAGTCCGAACGCAAGGCCAAACGGCACACGGTCAATTTTTCCGCCACCATCAACTGGGCGGCGACGTTCGATTATCCCTTGATCGAGCGCGTCGGTGTCTCCATGGGCGAAGAGGTGCGGGTGATGGGCGCCAACATGCTTCTCAATCCCTGCATCAATATTCTGCGCACGCCGTTTCATGGCCGCTCCTTTGAAGCGCTGGGCGAAGATCCATTCCTGGTTTCCAGAATCGCCGTCGCCTATGTCAAAGGCGCGCAATCGAAACGGGTCATCGCCTGTCCCAAGCATTTTGCCGCCAACAACCAGGAGTGGAACCGTTTCAGCGTTGATGTGCATGTGGATGAACGGGCGTTGCACGAAATCTATTTTCCCGGTTACAAAGCGGCGATTCAGGAGGGTGACGCCTGGAGCATCATGACCGCGTACAACAAGCTGCTCGGGTATTGGTGCGGGGAGAGTCCGTATCTGCTGACGGATATTCTGCGCCATACCTGGGGATTTACCGGTTTTTCCGTTTCCGACTGGGGCGGTACGCACAGCACCATCGGCACCGCCGTTGCCGGACTGGACCTGGAAATGCCGGAAGGCCGTTTTATGGGCAAAGATCTGCTGGCCGCGGTGAAAGACGGCCAGGTGGAAGAGCGGGTCATCGATGCCAAGGTGCGCAATATTCTCCGGGTTATGTTCAAGGCCGGACTGTTCGACGAGACGCCGGCTGCCTATGGCGGCATTGCCGATACCCCGGCCAGGCGGGCTTTGGCGCGCGAGGTGGCGCAGAAAAGCATCGTGCTGTTGAAAAACGAGAACGGATTTCTTCCTCTGGATCGGAACAACTACAAGTCCATCGCTGTCATCGGTCCCAATGGCAATGTGGCGAGAATGGATGGCGGCGGCAGCGGCGAGTACTATGGCTATTACCAGATTTCGCCTTTGCAGGGAGTGATCAATAAACTGGGGCCAGGTTACACTATTTCGTATGTCAAAGGCATACCGGACAAGCTGGCCGAGCTTCCCTACGCGGATTCTACGTTTTATCTCCTGCCCGATTCGGATAAAGAGCATGGCGTTACGGCCGATTATTTCAACAACCGTACACTGACCGGCCCGCCGGCATTGACGCGAAAAGAGAACGCCATCAATTTTGACTGGGGATACGGCGCTATTCGTGCCGGCGGCGGATCGGGATCGCCCGATCCCAAGATCATCCAGATCGATCAGTGGTCGGCCCGCTGGCGCGGCAAACTGGTTTCGCCGGGCGACGGGATCTATGAAATCGGCGTGCAGGCGGATAACGGCGTTCGCCTGTATCTGGATGGTAAACTGATCATCGACGCCTGGACCGATTCCAAACCTTCGAAATTTAAAATCGCCCGCTATGCCTTTAAAAAGAATCAGAACGTAGAGTTCAAACTGGAATTTTATGAAAACTGGGGCAGCTGCATGTGCAAATTGGGCATCGCCCCGTATAATCCGGCGGCTGTAAAAGGGGATGCCGTCGCTCTGGCGAAAAACAGCGACCTGGTGATCCTGTGCATGGGCCTGGATCCCGAGTTGGAAGGCGAAGCCACCGATCGTGAGGAGCTGTCGCTGCCCGAGGAGCAGATCGCTCTGGTCAAAGACATTCTTGCTGTTAACAAAAATAGTGTCATGGTTCTGTATAACGCCAATCCCATCACCATGGCCGGCTGGGTAGATGATGTGCCGGCCATTGTCGATGCCCTGTATCCTGGACAGGAGGGCGGCAACGCCCTGGCTGATATTCTGTTCGGTGATGTCAATCCTTCCGGTCGTCTGCCCATGACCTTTCCTGTTCGCTGGGAAGATTGCCCGGCGTACGGCACCTATCCGGGAGAAATGGACAATGCGTATTATAAAGAAGGTCTGTATGTGGGCTATCGACATTTTGACAGGAAGAAAATTGCGCCGCTGTTTGCGTTCGGCCATGGCTTGTCCTATACCACTTTCAGGTACAGCGACATCCAGGTGGATTTGAAAAAATGGTCGACAGCCGATACGCTGTGTGTCCTGGCGACGATCAGCAACACCGGTCAACGGGCAGGCGAAGAGGTGGTGCAGCTCTATGTGAGCGATGTAAAGGCCAGTGTGGACCGACCGGTGAAGGAACTCAAGGGATTCGCCCGCGTATCGTTACAGCCCGGTGAGAGCAAAAAGGTGCAGATCTTGGCGCCCCGGAGCGCTTTCTCGTTTTGGGATATCAAGAGCCATGACTGGAAATTCGAACCCGGCGAATTCGATATTATTCTCGCCGGTTCCTCGCTGGATATTCGCTTGAACAAACGGATCAGCCTGAAATAGAGGTGCTCGAGGTTGCATCGGCCAGGGCCAAAAAGGTCTTGACGATGAGTCGCGGGCAGGATATATTTAAACAGAGTCGACGATAGATCGCAGCCATCTGGAGAAAGATGAACACCCGAGAACGATTTCACGCTGTCATGAATTTTCAGCCGTTTGACCGGCTGCCGCTTCTGGAATGGGCGGTGTGGTGGGACAAAACCATTGATCGCTGGCACAGAGAGGGTCTGCCGGAAGAGGTGATCGATCGCTATGATATTTACCGCCATTTCGGACTGGAACTATACAAGCAGGATTGGTTCGACGGGCGTGCAGCCGGTTGTCCGCAGCCGCCGGGTCATGGCGCCCCGGTCATTACATCAGAGGCGGATTACGAACGCATTCGGCCTTTTTTGTTCCCCGAAAATCCCGTTAACGCAGCACAGTGGGACGCCTGGGCCAGGGAGCAGGAGAGCGGTGAGGCCGTACTCTGGTTTACGGTGGACGGTTTCTTCTGGTTCGCGCGCTGGCTGCTGGGCATCGAGCCGCACCTGTACGCCTTTTACGATAAGCCGAAATTGATTCACCGCATCAATACGGATCTGGCGGACTGGATGTTGCGGGTGATCGAGCAATTGAGTTCGATCTGTGTTCCGGATTTTATGACCTTTGCGGAAGACATGAGCTATAACAACGGCCCCATGCTGTCCAAAGAGATGTTTGATGAATTCATGCGGCCCTATTACGATCGGGTGATTCCGGCTATGCGCAAACACGGCATAATCCCGATCGTCGATTCTGATGGCGACATCTCTGTACCCAGTCACTGGTTTGCCGATGCCGGCCTGGCCGGGATTCTGCCGCTGGAGCGGCAGGCCGGCGTGGACATTGCCGCATTGCGGCTGCGCCAGCCGCAGATGCGGTTCATCGGTCACTTTGATAAAATGACGATGAACAAAGGCAGAGAGGCCATGCGGACCGAGTTTGAGCGACTCTTGCCCACCGCAGGCCAGGGAGGATTCCTGATCGGCTGCGACCATCAGACACCGCCCGGCGTTTCCTATCACGATTATATCACGTATCTCGAACTTTTTCAGGAATATGCCGAAAAGGCCGGGGAGATATCCAGGAGCGCCAAAGCAGGCGGCGTCGACTAGTTGATGGATGAGGTGATGTGGGACACTCCTAGTCATCAGATCTATCGACACAGGATTTGTTAGCGGGACACCCGGAGATGCCGCAAAAGCGCGGCAACATCCGGGTCTGCCAACGCGCTAGCGACAGAGCGGGATACAGGGAGATGGCGCGCTCTCCTATAGTTCGATTCAGATTGCCCTGCTGGACCGGAATAGCAATCAGTTTTTTTTTCTCCAACACAATTTACGTTTTGATCCTTGCCATAGCTTTCTGAAAAAATTTAGGAGGTTAGGCCATGAACTGGATCATTGTTGCTGTAATTCTCCTCACCACCATCCTGGATGCCTTTCGCGATCGTTGGCTGCCCAAGGTATGCCGGGGAGAAGACTGGTTGATGTGGCATCTCGTAAAATGGGGTGCCTTTTTTCTGCCATTGGCGCTGTTGAGTTTTTTCTGGCTCAGGTCTTTTCATTTTCAGACGGTCTATATTCTTGCCTTTGTGGTATTTGCTGTTGGGTGCAAAATCGTGTGGAGGTTGATATATAATTATAAAAAGCCCATTTCGACAAAATAATCCTAAAGCGTTTTGGGGAAAGATGAAAATTCAGGTATTCAGCGATTTACATCTGGAATTCGCTCCCTTTGTGCCGCTGCGCACGGATGCAGACGTAATTATTCTTGCCGGTGATATTCATATCAAATGCCATGGTGTGGAATGGGCGAAGCGTACGTTTCCAGAGTTGCCTGTACTTTATGTCCCGGGCAATCACGAGTATTATGGGCAAGCCATCCCGAAGCACACTGAAAAACTGTATTCTGCCTGTCAAAATTCAAACGTGCACATTCTTGAAAATGACAAAATGGAAATCGGCCAAGTGACGTTTCTCGGCGCCACACTCTGGACGGATTTTAAAATGTTTGAAAATCCTTATTTGGCAGCCTGTGAAGCTGAACTCTCAATGACGGATTACAAAAGGATACGTACAAGCCCGAAATACAGGAGACTCCGCGCCAGAGATACGATCGTCATGCATGCGGTCTCCAGGGCCTGGCTGCGCGCCACATCTGCCCAATGCCCGGAACGGACCATCGTGATTGTTACCCATCATTCGCCAAGCACTCGCTCCCTTCCCGAAAATTTTGCGCCGGATCCACTCAGTGCCGCCTTTGCCTCGTATGACGACTCGTTGGTTGAGCAGACTGGTGCCACATTATGGATCCACGGTCATATCCATACGTTTGCAGATTATATGATAGGGAATACGCGAGTCATTTGTAATCCACGGGGGTACCCGAATGAAACTACTTTTTTTAATCAAGAGTTGGTTGTAATAGTTTGAACGATATTTGAGCGGGACACCCGGAGCAGCCGCAAAGTCGCGGCAACATCCGGGAGCCTCTCGGCGTATAATATATCAGATGCTTTTAAAGGAGTCTGTCTTGAACTATCGTTATATCAACTTTATCGCAATTGTGATTTGCAGCCTGATGATGCCAACAGCAGCGCAGGTGAATGCAGGTGATACGGGGAGCGATTACCTGCTGGCTACGCTGTGGTATCAACAGTCCCAGGAATGCCAGGCGAACATGGTGACCCAGTTCGAATTGGCCAAGCTGAGGCTGGATCAGGCTTTGGTGGATCGCCACTGGACAGCAGTGCCAGCGGAGCAAAAAGGAAAATTCAATGACAAGCCGCCGGCGGTTATCCTGGATATTGACGAAACGGTGCTGGATAATTCTCCTTTTGTCGGCTGGTTGGTGGAAAACGGCAAGTACTATAACAAAGATCTTTGGCCGGATTGGGATCGTTGGATACAGTCGGCTAAAGCAAAAGCACTTGCCGGCGCTGTCGATTTCGTCCACTATGCCGGATCCAAAAATGTAAAGGTGTTTTATATTTCCAATCGTATTGATACCCAGGAGGAGGCGACGCGAAAAAATCTCCAAGCAGAAGGTTTTGTCATCGGCGAACACGAAGATACGGTATTGCTCAAGCATGAACGTCCGGAATGGAGTTCTAAAAAGGGACTACGAAGACAGGTCATTGCTGATAAATACCGCATTGTGTTGCTGCTGGGCAACGATCTGGAGGATTTTGTTGATGGCGCCAGATCTGATTATCAGGAACGGGACAGGCTTTTTTTAGCATATCGATCGTTCTGGGGGCGACAGTGGATTGCCTTGCCCTGTCCGCTATATGGCTCCTGGGATGAAGCGGCTTATGATTTTGATTACGCTTTGTCGCGTCCGCAAATACAAAAGCTGATGAAAGAAAAACTGATTAAATGGGATGGAAAGTGACGCTCGAACGTCGGTCTGAGAGGGTTCCTGATGAGACGGTTATGCTATAATGTGGCTATGAGTCTGGATGGCTTTATCGCCCGCACGGATGGTTCCGTTGACTGGATCATCGAAGACGACACCATCGATTTTGCTGAATTATTCGGGCGGTTTGACACCCTGTTAATGGGCAAAAAAACATATGATGTACTTGCTGCCCAGCCGTCCGGCAGCCCGTTCGATTCGATTACAAAAATTGTTGTAACACACGCTTCAAACAGGCCTGTCCAGCCTGGAATGCTTTTCATTCATGAGAATATCGTCGAATATGTAAGCCGATTAAAGGCCGAACCGGGCAAAGACATCTGGCTGTTCGGCGGCGGCGACTTGTTCCGCCAACTGCTCGATGCTCAATTAGTCGATACGGTCGAAGTGGCTATCATGCCCATACTGCTCGGCGAGGGCATTCCGATGGTTGCCCTTGGTGTACAAGCTCATCTTTTGCAGCTGGTTGAATGCGAACCACTGAACAGCGGCATCTGCATGCTGAAATACAAAATCGCCGACGCAAAGCCTATATCCAGATAGGCGGAACCACTTTAGCGCGCGCAGCATTTTTAATTCGGATCGTACGAAAAACAGTTCTTCCTACTTGATTACAAGGCATTTCCTGATCTGGACAAATTCTCCCGCTTCCAGCCTGTAGACGTACAAACCGCTGGCCAGCCCCCGGGTGTCCCAGACCATTTTACCCTTTCCTGCCGGCCGATCATCCGCAAACAACGTGGCGACCAATTCACCCAACAGGTTGTAGACTTTGAGTGTGGCAAAACCCGGTTGAGCCAGATCATATTCGATAGTTGTGCTGGCGTTGAATGGATTGGGATAATTCTGGCACAGGGCATAATCCTGTGGTTTTTCTGCCTGCTGAGCCCCAACGCCGGTAATAGGCGAGTTGCTGAATATCTTGATGTGATCGGCAAAAATCGCCATCAGGCGATGATGGGCCACAATCGGTTGGTCGATATATCGACGGCTGTCATCGCAGAACAGCTGCGCCCCGGTGGCCAGATCGAATCCATACAGGGCGGCTGTTTTTGAATTGGGTTTTACCTGCGAGCCCCAACCGTTGCAGGTGTAGACCACATCATTGGCAATGGTGGGCCAGACGGCACCCGTGCTGTCAAAGGTGACGTGCCAGCGATAGGTTCCTTCCGGCAGATTCAACGTAAAAAGCTGTCCCTTCTTTTCTGAATTTTCATAGGTCGTAAAGCAGAGATACCAGTGATGAATGGCGATGCCGTTGTAGCGGTCCATCATCCTGGCGTTATTGGGCGGCGTATACACCCAGCGAAGCTTGCCGCTGTCTTTTTCACGACTGACCACGGTGTTATTGTGAAAGGTATAAATATATTGCCCGTCCACGGCCACAGCTCGCGATGATTGGCTGCTCGCTGTCCAGCGCAACACCCCTGTAAACTTGTCATAGGCTCTGAGATAGTCGTTCAGGGAAAGATATACGTTCAAATCATCCACTGTCAGCACCGAAGATCCGGACATGGGCTGTGACCAGATCGTGGCCCCGTTGCGGGCATTAATACAATAGATGTTTTGAAAATGGAAATAGATGCGTTCACCGTCCAGAATGGGATGGCCTTCCATGGGCGAGCCGGTGTTGTTGGACCATTTCAGCAGGCCGGTGCGTCGGTCCAGCGCATACAAGCCTTTGGCATCCTGGCCACTGCAGATCACCAATGAATCGTTGACGGCCGGAGCCATCTGTGCGTTCCAGGTAGAGTTGGGAATGCCAAAGGACCATAACAGAGTTTTGGAGGTGAGGTCATGCGCTGCATAGCGCGCCCTGTTTTGAAAATCAGGGCCATAGGTACCGATATATAGCTGATCGCCAAATGCGCTGAATTCGATAGGATCGTAAGGCGTGAGATCCAGTTCGCTGCTAAAGGAGAATGGCGGTTTGAGGATTCGTTCGTCTTTCGCCCACGAGGTTCTTTCCCTGCACTGGTTGTACATTGCCCAGTTCAGGTCGACGACCGTATCCGCTGCGCTGGCAAAGACCAGATCGCCCAGAGTTTCTGCTGCTTCCCACAGTGCACCTGGCGGCCAGAGCGCCGCACAGCCGTATTGAGCCGGGTAAAAGTTGCCCGGATCGTTGAGCGAAAGGGCAAATCCCATGATCTTGCCGGCGGCCGCCGGCACAGAAAACGAAGCCTCGTATTGCACATGACCGCTGGCCGCAGATATTTTTGTCAATATCCCCGGCGGAGCCGGAATTGGAGCGTCCGCTCCAAACTGGTTTGGGTATTTCCCCCAATAGGGCGTCAGCGTAGTCAAGGAATGGGTGATGGAGATCAATCCTTCGTCGCTGGCGCCTTTCGCCGGCCACGACCGGTTGTGATTGCGATCATAAATGATGCTGAGCAGGTTGGCCGGATCGATGGTAGCGTCGTTGGGATCATCCACACCGATGTAGAGGTGATCCCCGTCGTTTTTAATGCGCACAGTTATGTCGCCGACCGGCATGCCGTTCATGGTCGATATAACATAGGGACTGCAGCCACTCCACTCTGCCGCATCAATCCGGCCGTCGATCACCGGTTTGATTTTTGCCCATGCCGAAGTGATGGTATGGCCTGTCAGAGATGGCGTTGATGACGCGGGCAAAGAAAAGCTGTTCGGTTCAGAAATATCGGCTTTGATGCTATAGTAATAGGTTTGTCCATTGGTCACTGTGGAGTCAAGGTAATCCCGCATCAAGCTGCCTGCCAGGCCGCGCGCGCCGAGATCAACAGAGCCAATTTTAACAAAGGCCGTGCCAGGTCCGGCGCTACGATACACGTCATACTTGGTGATTGATTCTTCGCCAAACACAGGATCCCAGGACACCGGCACAAAACGGTTATAGCGCGAGCCGGCGACGACATTAAGCGGCATCACTGGGCCCAACCAGGTCCCATAAATATCGTTATGACCGCTGCGATCATCCTGCCAGACCGCCAAAATGAAACCGAGCTCGCTGTCGCCATGATCGACCACTGTTTTGTTCTTGTTCAGTTCGATTTGATTGATAATTCTTTTTTGACTTGGCATGTCGCCCTGGCTGGTGAGCAGGCGCAGATAGATGTTGGAGCCGCCGCCGAAATCGCCCTGCCAGGTGACCGCATAGCCTCCGGCCGCACGGGCGCTGACATGAGGATAGCGATTGCTGGTGACAGGGTCAATGCCTGTACCGTCGCTGATGGCAAAATCTGGTTTGATCGTTTGCAGATTTCCGCTCATGATACAGCCGTATATCTTTTCCTGCCCCAGGATTTCGCTGTAATGCCAGCAGACAAGAACATCGTGATTCGATTGCACCGCCACGCTGGCACCGGCTGCCATGCGTGTGCTGCTGGCATGGTGACTGATTTGTACATTGCCTGCGGCCGGCGTGCCACTGCTGGAATAACGCTGCGCGTAAATGGCATAATTGTTGACGGTGCGGCCGTCTTCCCAGACGACGATAACACTGCCATCGCTGTGTATCGCCACACCTGGACGCATCTGCACACCCGTGGTCACGTCATTGACCCGTACATTGCGGCCGGTTTTATGGCCTGCATTATCGAAGCGCTGCATATAGATATCGCCGATCACGTCACCGCCTTTCCAGACAATGACGAACGCGCCTTTTCCGTTCATAGCCACCACCGGCTGCATGCTGACATGACTGATGGCTTTTTCGCTGACCTGCACGATGTCTGAAATAGCGACCGCGTTGGCGGCATAGAGGCGGGCATAGACCTTGAAGCTGTCAGACTTTTCCACCCAGGCCACCACGAAATGACCGAGGTCGTCCATGGCCACATCGGGTTGGTACTGCTCAGCGGTCATGGAAAAGCCGGCCATTTTAAAATTCTTGCGTAAAAGCAACCCTTTGGCGCTGATCTGTTGAGCATAGATTCGTGACGCACCTTCCCGATAATCTTCCCAGCAGGCGATAGTGAACAGGTCCTTGTTCACCGCCAGAGCCGGCAGTTTTTGCTCGGCATTGACGACATCGTCATCTATGCGCTGGTCCTGGGCATTGGCAACAGCCACACCCGACAGTTCCAATGAAGGGGCCATGCGCAACATAAACAGCCATACCAATATTATCCGCCAATGTTTCCGAATGCATACACCGAAATGTGTGTTCATGACTTTCTCCCGGCGTGGATTCATGGTGAGCTGCCATCCATTTTCAGGGCGATCGAAGAGGCTGCCTAAAACCGGCGCAGGCGCAAACTGAATAGGCCAACCTGTCCGTAGCTGCAGGAAATGGTATCTCCTGGCCGTCCTGTTATGGCTATTCCTGAAGGGTAATATGCGATAATTCAGTTTACAGCAAAATAGCGTGTTATGCAAGAAAAAACCATGCCTGAACTGGATATTTTGCCCCACTCCGGCCTCTCGCAATGTGAACATTATCACCAACAGCCATTGTGAAAGAATCGCCCCTTTTGATAAAAGAGCTTGCCAGCGAAAAAGGAATACGCTAAATTTAGTGCGAAGCAGTACATCATTAGTCACCGCATGGCGATTCACGTGTGGCAAGGAGATGGCATGGTTTTCAGATCCCGAAAATTTGAATTTGTAGCTCTGGGGATTGCTTCCGCCGTTTTGTTGCTTCCTTTTTTGGCCTATCCGCAGCCCGGCACCTCGCATCGCCGCTGGGCTTTTTTTATCGACAAGACACGCGTTCAATCCCCCAGCATCGGTTTGGATGGCACCGTGTATATCGGCACAGGCATGAGCGATACCAGCCTGCCGACTAACGGAATCTATGCCGTACACAGGGACGGCACTCTGAAATGGCAAGTTGCTCTGGGCCGGTCCGTCCATTCGAGCATCGCACTCGATCAAAATCAAAACCTGTACTTTATGGCCGGCAACGGCAACAGCGCAGACCGTATGGATGCGGCGCTGTATTCGTTCAATGCTCTGGGACAACTCAGGTGGAAATTCGAACGCATAGGATGGCTGCCCGAACACCCCAATTCCGGCTTTACTCCGGCCATCGCCGGAGACGGTACGATATATGCAATTGGACGCTATAGTCTGTTTGCTCTCGATTCCGGCGGCACGATAAAGTGGAAATATGATTTTCCACTCGTCGATCAGATCAACCCGGCAGGGGCAATAGATGCGATTGGCAATCAACGCAGCGCACCAACGATTGCTGCGGATGGCACCATCTATGTAAACACCATGCAGGGGGGACGTGGCCGCACGCAAGTGGAGGGTGGGCTATATGCATTTAGCCCGCAGGGCACGCTGAAATGGCGCACACATGATTTGGGTGGCTATGCGGCAGCGGTGATAGGCGGGGACGGCACCATCTATTCGGCTATCGGGCGCTATGAAAATTACGCAGACACTAGCGATTGGACCGCGGCCTCCCAAGAGGCCAAGCTCCTGGCACTCTATCCGGATGGTTCACTCAAATGGTCGCTGCAGATGCAATTGTGGGCCGAAGCCTCGCCGTCCATCGGCGCCGATGGAACGCTGTACATCGGCACGACCCATCATCCGCTGAATAGACCGGCATGGTTTTTCGCTATTTCGCCGGCTGGGCAGATCAAGTGGAAGTATGACACGTTTAATGATGTCAAAGATCATCCTTCAGCGCAGCAACATCCGCCTGATATTTACAATTCACCGGCCATCGATGCGAACGGTCGCATCTATTTCGGCAATGAACTTGGTTTGCTGTATGCCATGAATCCCGATGGCCAGGTGGCATGGATTGAAGATGTCTCATCTCTGCATTACGGATCTCCAGCTCTGGCCGATGACGGCACTTTGTACGTGGCCACCCATGAAAAAATTGATCCGGTTCATTATGCGTTGCTCGCCCTTAATACCGGCAGTCAGGGCCTGGCGAAATCAGCGTGGCCAAAATTCAGACACGATAATGCCAATGCCGGCATGGCCGGCGCGTCAGCGCAAGCTGTGGCCGACTATGGTGCCGCGCAGCCGCAAAATGTACAACTCTACTCGAACTATCCCAATCCGTTCAATCCGACCACAACTCTATGCTACCGTCTGGCTGCGCCCAGCTTTGTCGACCTGGTAATTTTCAACTCTTCAGGCCAGCGCATACGCCAATTGGTCAACGATAAAAGGGAAGCGGGTTGGCACTGGCAGTGCTGGGACGGAAAGGACGACAGCGGAGTCAAGGTGGCCAGTGGTATTTATTTCTGTCGGATACATGCCGCGACCGAACGGCAGATATCTCATCACGTTTGCCGGCTGTGCGTGATTCGATAACCAATTTGTCAGATTTACTTTTTACACGGAGGCCAGGTGAGTCTATGCGTTCAGATTGGAAAGCAGAATATATAAAACAGATCCTTGCTCAGCAGGATCGGAACGGTTGCTGGAATGTTCTGACAGCCGACGACAAATATTATCCGGATCTCAACTATTATGTGCCTAATTTTAAATCGACACTTTGGACGCTGGTCACGTTAGCGGAAATCCAGGCGCCTGTTCGCGGCACATACTATCACAAGCCGCTGAACATCATCTCTAACCATTTTATCGACCATAGCGCCGGGATCTATTCGATCGGAAAAAGCCATTTCCCCATTCCCTGTTTGAACGGCAATATGTTGTATTTGCATGGATATTTCCGATGGGAAAAGCGTGCCGTCACAGAACGCATCATCGATTTTTTCAATGAATATCAACGGTTCGATGACGGTGACTTTAAAACGCCGTCCGCTTTCCCATACTGTTCGAACAAGAGCTGTTACGGCAAGCATACCTGCTACTGGGGCGTCGTCAAACTGCTAAAGGGTTTGTCCTTTATTCCACTACGTCAACGATCCAGGCGTGCGAAGCAACTTGCCGCAAAGTGTGTCGATTTCATACTGCTGCACGAGGTGTGTTTTCGATCGCACCAGGCTTCGGAATACCTTGCCAAAAGCATTCCCTTTCTGACTTTTCCCAATATGTACCGGGCCGATTTTCTGGAAATTCTCTGGCTGTTGAAACGGGAGCGCGTCCAATCTCCGAAAATAGCCAGAGCGCTGGAGCTTTTAATGAGCAAACGAAAATCGGATTCGAGCTGGAGCCTGGAACGTCCGAATAAGGAATTGCTGGTGCCGCTGCATCGGTCTGCATGGGGTAATGAATTGGTCACTGAAAGAGCTGAAGAAGTAAGCCGATATTACAGAAATAGTTGATGACCGGCCATGGGGCATAGCTGCATGATCGCCAAGGATAGTAAATCGGGTGGCTGACGTGCCTGGCGTGGCCTGAGCCGACCTATTTTCGGGCGGATAGAATTCTGAACTCCAGGTGCTGAATCCGTGCAGGATTCTCTGGAGAGAGTGTAAAAAACAGATCGATATTTGCGAGTTCTCCATATATGATAAAACTGCCGCGCAACTGATTGCGTGGCGTGATATCGCCAATCCTGTTTACTTTGCCGGCCTGCCGATACAGGCGGCCAAACTGCTGACGCAGGGAATCGATGGAAAAATCGAGAAAGAAATTTTCGGCAAAGGGTTCAGCGTCGGCGATTTTCCATTCCGGCAACACCTTTAACAAGTCAATCTTTCGCCGCTGCAATATGGACGAAATCGCCGGCTTGTGCGGCTGCAATCCGGCCAGCGTAATCACTGTATCGAGAACAGCGTAGCAGGTTTTACCGAGGTCGGCATAGGTCTTGTTGGCCAGCACCACCACGCCGATACCGAAATCCGGCATGATGCGCCAATGACTGCCGAAACCCGGTAGTCCGCCACCGTGGCCGATGACGATTCGGTTCTGGCAATCCATCACCCAGCGCAAGCCGTACCCATAGCCGTTTACCATCGGGCAAGGTTTGCCATTGCCAGTCGTAAACGATAGATCCTGGCTGTACACGCGCCAGCACTGTTGCATTTCCCGCAAAGAGCTCCTGGATATAATTTTGCTGTTTTCATCATCCCGCGGCGGCCAGGCCGCCAACTGCAGCTGCATATATTTGGCAAAATCCTGGACAGACGTGATCAAGCCGCCGATGGCTCCAAAAGAGCCGTCGTGCAGCATGGGGACCTTGATCCATTGGCGCTCGCTCCAGGTATAGCCCAACGCCAGCCGTTCGGGAATGGCCTGGCTGTATTCCCATACCGTGTCGTGCATCTTCAACGGCAGCAGAATTTTATCGTTTATGAACTGCTGGTACGGCTGCCCGCTGACACGTGTAATGATTCGACCCAGTATCGCAAACCCCAGATTGCTGTATTCGTATCCTGTACCTGCTGCAGTCGAAAATGACAGGCCGCCATTCAGCAACCGGGTGAATTCGTCCTCGCTATCGGCCATCTGCCGATCGCCCCAGGGATTGTCTTCCGGAAATCCTGCAGAATGTGTCAGCAAATGGCGGATGGTGATAGGGGCCGCATCTTTGCTCCAGGGTACACTTTTATTTAATTCAGGAATGTACCTGGCAGCCGGATCATCCAGGTTGAGTTGGCCCTGATCGCGCAGAATTAAAATCGCCATGGCGACAAAACTTTTAGTCATGGAAGCGATGCGGAACAGCGACTGCTCAGTAGCCGGAATATGTCGCTCAACATTACTCATGCCGGTGTGACCTGCATAGACCAGCCGGTCGTCAACCAGGACGCCATAGGCTAAACCGGGAAGGTGTTGCGTTTCGGCCAGATCGAGAAATAGTTTATCAACCAATGCGAACGTCGATTGGATTTTATTGTATTTTTCGGTATCAGCTGCAGAAGAACCAGTGGAACCGGCGTTTGCAGTTTTTTCAATCGGCTCACTGGCGCAAGCGGCCAGGGCTATACACAAAATCCATACTGTTCTCATTTTGCCTCGATAGCACTAACAGGTTCTATTGGTTTGTCGGCATCACCGTTGGGCTTTGTCTCGGAGCTATTGTAGTAAACCGTTCAATAATATGCAAGGGGGAAATGCGGCGACCATTCCGGTCGGGCGAGAGCAATATTTCAGCCGCATAGCGATGATTTCGCGCCGTGGCCGGTTTGTTTGCAGATGCTCACCGCATAACCTCTTGACCTCCGCGAGAGAAATAACTATATTGGTCCAGGATCATGTGGTCATGATTTCAATCAGAGGCAAGCGATGAAAAGAATGTGTGTGGTTCTAGGGCTGACAGGTCTATGTGGCATTTTGGCATTCAACTGTTCACCTCGCATGAGCGCGACGCCAGTTTCGCCAAAGAGCAAATGGGACGATACCGTCAACCGGGGATGGCCGCCGGGATTTGCGGTGGTGCACATCGCCAGCAGCGTCGACACGGCCCGGCAGCCGGCTTTCTTTTATGCCGGCACCGCTTCAGAAAAACGGCCGTTGCTGGTGAGCCTGCACACCTGGTCCGGAACCTATCAGCAGGAGGATCCCCTCGCGGCCAAAGCCAAAGCCGCTGACTGGAACTATATCCACCCTGATTTTCGCGGGCCGAATCGGAGCCGGGAAGCCTGCCTGAGCCCGAAAGCGCTGGCGGATATCGACGACGCCATCCAGTATGCGCTTGACCACGGCGCGGTTGACCCTGAAGCCATTTTTGTGGTTGGCGTATCCGGCGGCGGCTATGCGGTGCTGGGAACCTATATGAAGACGCGTCACACGATCAGGGCGTTTTTATCCTGGGCTCCGCTCAGCGATGTGCTGGCGTGGTACTGGCAATCCAAGCGGCGGCAAACCAAATACAGCAACGACATCCTGCAATGCATTTCTGAAAATGGCACTCTGGATGAAAAAGAGGCCATAGCGCGATCACCGTTACACTGGGATATGCCGGCGCAAGCCAGAGGTCTGTTGGAAATCTATGCCGGTTTGAATGACGGCTATACGGGCAGCATTCCCATCTCGCACTCTATTCTTTTTTTCAATAAAATTGCCAAATGCTATGATGCTGGCGCTGTTGTTAGCCAGCAAGCTATCGTCGACCTGTTGACGAGAGGCGTTGCCAACAGGGATAATATGCAAAGGATAGAGAATCGAGAGGTGTTTTTTTTGCGAAAAACAAAACAGGTTTCGCTCACCATTTTTGACGGCGGCCACGAGATGCTGGTTGATTACTGTTTTGCGAGACTGCAAGCCATCGCCGCACAGCCGGCACCTGATTTTTCATTACCTGTCGCACCGTAACGCCAAAAAAACCATAGCGGAGTGTCTGTGAAAATAAAAGATGAGAGTTCGGGGTGTTTGTATCTCCTCATCGTTCTGGTTATCCTGGGGAGCACGTTCACTGTGCAGGCCCAGGATCTTTTAGCAGCGGCAAAGCGACAGCAACCACCGGCCATTGATATAACAACCGGATGGGAAATCCCTTCCGAGGGCTATTGCGACCAACCCTACGTCGTCAAGATGCCAGACGGCGCCTGGCTCTGCACCCTGACCACGGGCAAGGGCGAGGAAGGCAACACCGGCCAGCACGTGGTCTCGTGCACCAGCTCTGATCGCGGCAAGACCTGGACGCCCCTGGTGGACATTGAGCCGGCGAGCGGCCCGGAAGCGTCGTGGGGCATGCCGTTTCTGACAGCTTACGGGCGGGTCTATGTCTTTTACACCTACAATGCGATGAACCTGCGCGAGGTGATGGCCGATGACGATTATGCCAGGAAGCGGGTGGATACGCTCGGTGAATATGCGCTCAAATATTCTGATGATGGAGGACGCACGTGGTCTTTGCAGCGCTGGTATATCCCGGTACGGGCAACAACCATCGACCATAACAATCCCTATCAGGGTCGTGTCCGCTTTTTCTGGGGTGTAGGCAAACCCATTCGGCATAAAGGCGCCATGTATCTGGGATTTGCCAAAGTCGGAAAATTGGGTGAGAGTTTTATTGCCGTCAGCGAGTCCTGGTTTTTGCGTTGCAGCAACATCGACAGCGAGCGTGATCCGGCCAACCTGGTCTGGCAGACGCTTCCCGAAGGGGAGGAGGGATTAAAATCTCCCGAGGGTCCGATCGCGGAAGAGGTCAACCTCACCAGCCTGTCCGACGGCCGTCTGTTCTGCACCTATCGCACCGTGGCAGGGCATCCCTGTCACGCCTATTCCGATGATGACGGCCAAACGTGGAGTGCGCCGGCGTTCATGACCTATGGGCCGGATGGAACATTCGTCGATCACCCGCGGGCTGCCAATTTTGTGCGCAAGCTGACAGAAGGTCCGTACGCCGGCCGATTTATCTACTGGTTTCATAACCACGGCGGTAAAACCTATGAAGGCCGCAATCCGGCCTATCTTCTCGGTGGTGTGGAAATGGACAGTCCCGACGGCAGGGTTATCAGCTGGGGCAAACCGGTTGCGATTTTATACGATGAAAACCCAAAGGTCCGCTTCAGTTATCCGGATTTTGTCTGGGATGACGGATTGTATATTACGGAAACCCAAAAAACGATAGCGCGAGTGCATCGCATCCCGGACGAGCTGTTGCAGCGTCTGTGGGACGATGCCAGACCGGCAAGGCCCGGCCAATAGTAATGCACGGCCATTGAAAGCGGGCGTTTCCTGATGGAACCATTTTTGAGATAAAAAGGTTTAATTAAAAATGCAGCGCAACCTGGTTGCTCGCCCTGCCGCTGTTTCGTGGACAAAAGATGACGGACCTTTGGAGACTGCCGCAAAAGTGTCTTGAATCCCGGGTGTTCCATAACTGGTTACAAATGGCTAGCGGGATACCCGGAGCGTTCCACACCTGGAGAGCAGAGTTACGAATCAGTTGGCTGCAATTTTACCTCTCTTGTAGAAAACCTGGCCTGTGAGCAAAAGTCCGGCAAATACAAATACCGCAAAGGTTAAGCTGCTGAGCGCCAGCTGCATGCCGCCTGAGACCACATGCCCGCTGGTGCAGCCGCCGGCCATCCTCGCCCCAAAGATCATGATAAATCCGCCGAACAGTGCCCAGAGCATTCTGCCGATTACAGAGCCGCCTTTATATTTTTTCCAATTTCGGTGCAGCACAATCCATTTAAACTCTTTTTTGATCAGAGAAATAACCAATCCGGCCAAGAGTGCCCCTGTCAAAAAGAGCAATTCCCATTGACCGGCTGGTTTGATTTTATTAAAATAGGCGTTATCGGTGAGGCCTGCTATCACATCTGCTGAATAAGGATAGGTGGACGAGGCGCCGATGGGTCGATTCGCTACGGCTGTGGAAAAAACGATTACGTTCAAAACCGCCAGGGCTATGCCTGAAAAGATCCATTTCCGGCTTTTGTCCTTATCAAATTTTTGCAGGATAAAAGCAGCGCTGATAAAAACAGCGCCGATGATGAAAAGGAGTATGAAAAAGAGAGTTCCCGTCCCCAGCCAGGAGTTCAATGACATCATACCGAGGTCGGGTCCCAGAAGCGGTTGCAGGGAGGGGAGCAGGATCGTATAGAGCCATCCGCCCAGCAGTCCGCCGAGGATGCCGAAAAGGGCATCGAGAGAACCTTCGCCGAGAGATATGGCCAGGGTTCCAGGGCAGTATCCGAGGATGGCCATGCCGGCTCCGAAAATCAGGCCACCCAGGATCAAGCCTCCGGCGATAAAGGGTTTGACGTGATAGGAGGCCAGGCCCAGGGCAATTTCGATATTCAGCAATATGGCACCGGCTCCCAATGCCAGGGCAATTGCTTTTGCCACTGTCAGGTTTTCTCTGACAGCCAATCCGCTGATGACATTAAACTTGTTCAATCCTGCATATTGGAGAATGGCACCGAAAATAAATCCCAGCATCAGAATCGTGATCATCATGCTTTCCTTTGTCAGTATATTACTTTTTAGGGGCTTGGGCATGCACGCTGGTTTCTTGAGGATAATTTGTTCAATCCATGTACCGGCGCGAAATCCTCGCCTGTTCGAACTGGAGAAATAAAGTATACTCCAAATCCGCCAATAATGCAAGCAGAGAATTTTGTTCGCCTGACAGATCAAGAGGGTGTCGCAAAACAAGGGACCCCGGATGTTGCCGAGCTTTTTGCGGCAACTCCGGGTGCTCCGCCTCGCATTATCAACCGGTTATAGAACACCCGGGTTCAAAGATTTTTAGCGACAAACTCCAAGTCTCTGGATCCGGCGGAATCGCGCACGAATGAAACAGAATTTGTTATCGGTCGTTCCGTGCAGGAAGGGCTAGGATTTATTCTGATCCGGAAAAGTTGAAAATCGCTTTCGACTTCCCGCATCCCCCTGATCCGAGGTTGGAAAAAACAGCTTGGTATTGGCTTGAAATTGCTTATCTTAATGGCATATCTTCCCGCTCTGATTTTGCAGCTAATGCATGCTATGATGTGAATGCTGAATGGAACCTTCATTCGCCAAGGTCGTGCTGTGAGTTATAACCAAATAGATTTCAATCTATGGACATCGCAAAATAATTCCAGCCGGCAGACCGCTTTGGCGCTGGGATGTATGCTGGTCGGATTAGTCCTGCTCGTCGGATTTCGTGATTTCGGCGCCTGGGCGTCCAACAGCGCGGCTGGATTTGGGCTCGGGGTTCTGCTTTTTGTGCTTGGCCTGGCCGGCTTTATCGTCAGCGGTCGGCAGACGGTGCAGGTTGATAGCGGGATGCGGCGTATCATGATTTCCGACAGCACTCGTTTCGGCATAAAAAAAAGAATCATTCTGTTTGATGAAATCGTCGACGTGCGCATCGGCTACCTGGGCAAACGATCCAATTTTGTGGGATACTATTACCTCATCTTGACGCTGAAAAATGGTGAATCATACCCCTTGTTCGCGCCCGGCCGTTTTTTCAAAGGCGCTTCGGACAAGGCGATTGTTATGGAGTGGAAACTCCGTCTTGAAGCGTTTTTGAACCGGTAGCGAGGTCCGGGAAAAACCGGAGCAAGCATGCCGGCTTCAAAAAGAATGGCTTATAATTTGGTTGTAGCCTTCGGCCGTCGCTACGCGACGGGCCAGGGTTTGTGCACAAGCCCGGGTGTTC
>CAZISM010000022.1:0-6719 GCA_964541895.1 uncultured Cytophagia bacterium | reverse complement strand
GCCTTCGGCCGTCGCTACGCGACGGGCCAGGGTTTGTGCACAAGCCCGGGTGTTCCATAATTGGTTAAAAATGGCTAACAGGACACCCGGATTTGCCGCAAAAAGCGCGGCAACATCCGGGCTTTCCAGTTTTGCGACAAACTCTAAAGGTGTCTTACATTTTGTTCCGGTTTATCCGGATCAGGGAAAGGTAACATGAATCCTCCTGATGATCAGCAAGGACTCCTGGATTTATATAAACAGGGACCCGATCTGCTCGAACAAGCTCTGCACGGCTTGTCCGATTCCGAGCTGGACGCTGCGCCGGCTCAAGGCGGCTGGACGATCCGAGAGATCGTCCACCACATCGTGGACGGAGATGATATCTGGGACATGTACATTAAAATGGCGCTGGGCAACCAGGAAGGTGAGTTCAACCTGGCCTGGTATTGGGCGAAACCGCAGGTCGAATGGGCGCGTGACTGGCTATACGCCGATCGTGCCATGGACGTGTCGCTGGCGCTTTTTAAAGCAAACCGCGCCCATATCATGCAGATATTGGACAAAATACCGGCAGCCTGGTCCATGCACGCTCAATTCCGCAAATCGGACGGTGCTGTTGAGCTGGTGCCGGTGGGAGCGGCCATCCAGATTCAGGCCAACCATGTCGTCCATCATATAAAACGGATTCAAGAAATCCGTACTAATCTAAATGAGCACACGAGATGAATTCCAGAAAAACATTTTCACACCACAGACCATCGCGATCGCAGCATGGAGCCGTATCTACCGCACGCCGCGTCGTTTCTGCGGACGAAAAAAAGTTTCTCGCCGGCACAGCCATAAATCCGCAGCCGCGTATCATACTTGAAAAAGGCAGCGATGATTTGTCTGCGCGCGCCATGGATCTCATTTGTCCCATCGGCATGGGCCAACGGGCGCTGGTGGTGGCATCTGCCGGCTCGGGCAAAACGACCTTTTTAAAAAATATCTGTCATGCGGTTGTCAACGGCTATCCGGAGATGAAGGTCTACTGCGTGCTGGTCGACGAGCGTCCCGAAGAGGTGACCGATTTTACGCGCAATGTGACAGCCAAGGTTTATTCTTCGTCCATGGATCACAGCCAGGAAAATCATATCAAGATGGTCGATACCGTACTGGCGCAGGCGTTCAAAGAGGCCGCTGCCGGGCAACACGTGATGATCCTGCTGGACTCGCTGACGCGTCTGGCGAGAGTGCACAACGCACAACATCGCGGTAAAGGGCGAACGCTATCCGGTGGCGTCGAAGCCGGTGCTCTGGAAGCACCCCGCCGTATTTTTGGTGCAGCGCGCAACGTGGAAGAGCTGGGCTCCATATCCATCATTGCGACGATTCTGGTCGATACCGGCAGCCGTATGGATGAGGTCATTTATGAAGAATTCAAAGGTACCGGCAACATGGAGTTGACCCTGTCCCGGGATCTGGCCAACATCCGGATTTTTCCGGCCATCGATATCTCGCTGAGCAGTACGCGGCGCGCCGAGCTGCTGTTTGAGCCGGAAGAGTTCAGAGGTTTTGAAAAGCTGCGTCGAGGCCTGGCAGCCATGGAACCTGTAGAGGCGATGAAAAAGCTGATCGAGCTTTTGCAGAAATATCCCAAAAACGGCGATCTGCTGAATGCTTTTAAGGATATTCAATACTGAGGAGAGTATGAAGCGTGTAATCCTGATTGTATTGGGTCTGTGGCTCTCCCTGAGCGCAGCGGACAGCTATAATATCGAGACCTATCGCGTATTCGGGCCTGAGCATCCCGGGCGCTACAAACACCCGGCGTCCATCACCCAGCTGGACAACGGCGATCTCTATCTGGCCTATTATGGCGGGTCCGGTGAGTATGGCGATGACACGGCCGTTTACGGCGCCCGCCTCAAGCCGGGCGATACGCAGTGGTCCGAGCCCAAGGTTATCGCCGACACCCCGGACCGTGGCGAGGGCAATCCCGTGGTCTGGCAAGCGCCTGGCGGTCGGGTCTGGCTCTTTTATGTCAACCGTTATGGCGAGACCTGGTCCAACGCTCGCGTCAAGGTCAAGATCTCTGATGACGGCGCCCTGACCTGGTCGGATTCTTTCATGCTCAACTTTGAAGAAGGAACCATGGTGCGCGGCCAGCCCATCGTCCTGTTCAACGGCGATTACCTGTTGCCCATGTATCATGAAACCGGACAGGACCGGGAGAAAACCATCGCCACCACGAGTTCCTACTTTATGCGCTATAATCCCAAAACCAGAGAATGGAAAGAGAGCCGGCGCATCACCTCGGCGATGGGCAATCTGCAGGCGCAGGTCGTTCAGCTTACCGAAACCTACCTGGTCGCCTATATCCGTCGCGGCGGTGATTTTTTACCAACCGATCGTGGCTATACGCTGCGTTCCGAATCCCGCGATGGCGGCCACACCTGGTCGGAAGCGGTGGAGACCTCTTTTAAAAACCCCAATTCGGCCGTCGATTTTATCAAACTGAAAAACGGCCATCTGCTGCTGGTGTACAATGACAATATGAACGATCGTACGCCGCTGACGGTGACGATTTCCACAGATAGCGATAAAAGCTATCCCTACAAGCGCCACATCGGCGGCGGGGACAATGAATTTGCCTATCCCTATGCCATACAGACCCGGGACGGCAAAATCCACATCATCTATACGACCAACAGCCGAACCACGATCATGCACGCGGTATTCGACGAGTATGCCATCATCGGCCAACCGCCGGAATTATGATGGCACCATCCTAGCTGCCCTTCTGGTCAAAAAATGTTGGACTTGAAGAGGCTGCGGCAAAACCATCAGGAACCCCGCATGTTTGCATACGGATTTATCGACCTATTTGTCAGCGGGACACCCGGAGTTGCCGCAAAAAGCGCGGCAACATCCGGGGTCCCTTGTTTACGACCGTCTTTAAGCTTTATTGGTTTGTTCCCGGCTGAATCGGCTCTTTTTGTGCCGGTGGTTTTAAAGCCTCGAAGGGAATGGTCCAAGTGCAATCTGCCTCGCTGAAAGAAATTTCCTGCATCCAGATCGGTCCCTCCACATGTGTCAGGCGTGCCGAGGACGGCGACAGCGGAAAGTCAAATTTTGGCGTCCAACCTTCCGGCAGATAAAAAAACGCCTTACCGGCCAGGCCCGGAGCACGGTGATGTATGCCTGACAACACGTTTTTCTCCGCATGCCATTCCATTTCACGAATCTCATGCCAGCCCTGCAAGAGGTGCATGTCCGTGCCGACCAGCTGCGGCCGTTCCAGCTTGCGGCGGATAGCCACTATACGCGATGATTCCGGCGGCAACAGCACCTCCAGGCCGTTCTTGAAGCTGCCGAGATAGTTTTCCTGCCAGAATTCAAAGGCAACATATTCGGCCTGGCTATCGAGGCCGAGTTGTTCAAAGCGTACAGTTCGTTGTTCCGGTGATGCATTAAAATTGAAAAATCCCACCACTTCCCATGTCTCGATGGCGTTGGCCAGGTGTATATGCCAGATCGAAGGAATGTCGCGTTCGAACAGATCCAGCGGCCGCATGGCCGGGTTGCCCGGCGGCATGCACTGTTGCATGAGTCGAATGCGGGAGGGCGGCAGGAAGGACAGTTCATCGCTCCATGAGATCGAGCAGTTGGCGAGCGTCATAATAGCCGCCCGCACACGGGCTTCTTCAATGCCGGCCTGCATGCGCACGCTCATGTCACACACCTCACGATGATAGGGACGGTCATTCAGCCACCACCCTGATGCGAGGTGGCCGGCGTTTGCCCGCAGCACATCAAATCGGCCCGGGACACCGGCGTCCAGGGTGTCGTCGCCGCCGATGACGCTGTTGGCCAGACCGGCGCTCAGGACCGGCGGCGTCTGACAATAGCGGATCCACGCGTTTTCGCCCGCTCCGGCTCTGATCGCCTGCATCGCCCGCTGCAGCGGGGTCCAGCCGCGCGTGGAATAGGGGTCGCACTGAACGAAATGCTCGCCGCCGGCAGCGGCAATGAAATCGATTTTATAGTAGCTGACGCCTTGTCGAGTGAGATCACGAAAAGTGTCTTTAATGAACTCGGACGCTGCTGGATGGGTCGCATCCAGCTCAAAACAGTCGGGGTTGGGTTTCCAGTACCATTTCCAGTTTACTTTGGGTTTTCCTTTCACATCCGTGAGCATCCAATCGGCGTATTTCTGATAAAGCTCGCTGGTCGCAGCCACATCGGTCGGTGCGATCCATACGCCGAGTTTGAGTCCATAGCGTTGGCGCAGTTGTTCTGCCAGCCATTTCAGTCCGTGCGGAAAACGTTCGTTGGCCGTCCAATCGCCGGTGATATCGCCGCGTTGCCAGCCGTGATCCAGCTGCATGAACTCCAGACCCAGGGGTTTGAAATAGCGCGCTGCCACCTCTGCATTGGCAAGTACTTTGTCTTCCGTCATCGCCATGCGATGCGCGTACCAGGAGCACCACAAACCGGTCGGTCCGGTATGCACCGGCTGCGCGCTGAAATCGGCCATAGCCTGGCCGAACTGTTCCATCATCGGAAATACATTCTGACCGCAAGCGATATACAACCGATTCAATTCCACAGAGTGTTTCGGTTTTAACAGACGGCCGATAAAGCGGGAAGTCGCTGAAAGCTGCGTGCCGCCTTTGGCCAGGGTGAACGTGGCTTTGATGTCCGGACTGGCATCATCAGCGCGAACAAAGCCGAGAACCAGCACAGCGGACGGATGGCGGGCGGCCAGTGCCAGCACGCCCTGGCTTGCATAGTGTTGTTCCGGCTGTGCGGTGACGCCCGCTTCCGCAAACGGCAGCGATCGCAGCAGAGCGTGGTTTTGGGTATAGATCGCCGCCGGTTTTTCTTTTGCATCGCCCAGTTGCCACAGGCCGCTGCTGTCGATCGCCATATTATGAATGGTACCCAAAGTAATATCCCGGCTGCTGTCGTTGATGATTCGTCCGCCGATGGTGATGGCTCTCATGTGGTCATAGACGCGCAATTCACGAACCACCTCTATTCCGTCCGTTTTCCATTTCTGCTGCAGTTCCTGGCCACTACCAACGGGATCATGAAACGGTTTTATCGTTGCTGTAGCCTTCGCGAGCGTTAAAAGCCTGTTGTCGATTTCCACGGCTAATGTCGCTGCCAAAAGGGCAACCTCCGGAGTGCCTGACCACACGGCGTTCCAGACCGGACTCTGGCGGTCCGCCGATACCGCCAGGTTGGCATCAACCAGGAGAATCTGTTCAGATTGTTCCATGGCAAAAACCGATGCAGACGAAGGTTGATGTTGCAGGGCTTGCACCAAAGCGGTTCGTGCCGTTGCCGTCGGCGGCAGTTGTCGGCGCAACGTTTCTCCAGGTTGTGCCACTACCAGGGCACCTGTCAGGAGCAGGAAGGATATTGTAACAGATTTTGCATTCATAGGGAGGTCGTTTCGTAAAAGGTTGGCTGTTTCGCTAAATTAATCGACAGGAGATCAAAAAACAAGTGAAAACAGCGGAAGGCGATAACGGGTGTGATCGGCTGTGCCGCTGCCGGATTGCACAAACCGTTGTTGACAAATTGACTTTAATC
Source organism: uncultured Cytophagia bacterium (assembly GCA_964541895.1). GTDB lineage: Bacteria > Zhuqueibacterota > Zhuqueibacteria > Residuimicrobiales > Residuimicrobiaceae > CAZISM01. Next base: position 1,154 of record CAZISM010000022.1, on the reverse strand, counting down.
AGATATATTTCAGGTATAACCCGGGGCGTTATTTCCCCGTGATTGTGTCTGAATGAAAGCAAAGTAAAAATTTCGCGTAATCGGCCACCTTGGCGCACCGACAGCGGCCATACTATCCTCTCACAGGGGTAGTCAAGCAGCACAGGATTAGACACCCTTTGACAAGGCCAGGCTGTTATGCATCGCAACCTATTGTTCCTGATGGCATTGTATGCCATTGCTCCCGGCCGGATCGTTGCCGGCTCCGGCCAGCTTGTGGAGTCGACTGTCACGGTCGATCGTGGCCGGGGTGTGCACTCGAAACAAGAAAACCATTCGTTCGATCCTTCGCTGTTTCCTGTCTCCGTACCAGACGAGAGCCTGTCTGATTCATTTTCCGCTCTGGTCCATATTCAGAACAGGCTAAAGCCGATCCTGCTCAACGCGCTCGTCTCCTTCCCGCAGGAGGATAGTGCCAAAATCCATTTATTGCAGCGGCTGAACCGGCTTTTGCGCAACAATAACTTTATTCGCTTGATGGATGGTGGCGGCGTTTTGATGAACCATGCCGGTGAAATGGAAAGCCTGTTTTTCATGCTCATGGCGCTGCCGTTTTTCGCCGTGCACACCGCTGATGAAAACGTGCTCTGCTGGGGGGTACTATCGTATCTGGAAGTCTTGTCGGCCTTTAATGGCTGGCGGAACTGGAGTGGGCTCTGCGACAAGTTGGAGAGTTATTACGGCGATGAAACGCTGCTGCAAGCTTTGGAAAGAGTGCTGGCGCGATGCGCTGATCTGGATGTCTCCCTGCGCAATCGCTTAACCGGCCTTTCGCTCCTGTTCCTGTCCCCAAGGCCGATCAGGAGCGTGCGCTCGATCGTGGACGTACTGCAGGAGCATCGTACGCTGCTGGCGGCATCCAGTCTGGAAGCGTTAAGCGCATTCAATTTCCTGGACGAGCACGAGCAGAAGAACATCCTCTACGGCAGCTGTCGTCTCCTGCAGGCAGGCGACGGCGTTGTTGAAGCGAGCGGGGCGCAGATCCGGATCGAACATTCTTCCACAGCCGTTCCGATCGGGTATGCCCTGGCGCTGTTGGAGCGGATCCGGAGCATGAATTTTGAACCCAAGGGCAGCCTGAAGGCATGGTACTGTCATCCGAAAGTGATGCTGGG